>NZ_CP012382.1:7475000-8075000 GCF_001267885.1 Streptomyces ambofaciens ATCC 23877
GGGCACGGCGAAGGAGGTGAACTCGACCTCGCGGGTCAGCTCGAACCGGTCGATGGCCTTGATCAGGCCGATCATGCCGACCTGGACGATGTCCTCCATCTCCTCCGGTCCGCGGCTGCGGAAGCGGCCGGCCGCGAAGCGGACCAGGGACATGTTCATCTCGATCAGCGTGTTGCGCGCGTACTGGTATTCGGGTGTGCCCTCTTCGAGGACCGACAGCTGCTGGAAGAAGAGCTTCGACAACTCCCGCGCGTCCTTGGGCGCCACCTTGGACGGGTCCGCCACCTCCGGCATGCCCGTGGTGGTGTGCTCGGTGATCCGTGCGGTCATCGTCGCCATGATGTTCCCTCCCAGTCGATCGGCCCCCGTCACGGTCGGCCTCATCGGCCGACGAGACTGCGCTTACCCCGGCTCAAGACCCTCATGCATGCTTTTCTCGGTCTGTCTCGCCGGGGCGGGCATCCGCACACCGTCACAGGTCGAGGTAGAAGCGGACGAGGGTGCCGTCGTCCGTCGTGTGCACCCGCACCAGATCCGCGACGTAGTGGACGAGCAGCAGTCCGCGCCCTCCGATCTGTCCCCGCTCGGCGGGCCGGCGGCCGGCGAGCGGGTCCGTGAGCCGGCCCTTGTCCCGGACCTCGCACACCACCTGTCCCGCCTCGGCCCAGATCGCCAGCGTGCCGCTGCCACCACCGTGGATGACGCTGTTGGTGGTCAGCTCCGAGACCGCCAGCTCGGCGTCCTGGAGCCGACGCCCGCTGAGGCCCAGGGCGGATGCCCGGTCCACGGCGAAGCGGCGTGCCTCGGGCAGCTCCCCGGCGCCGAAGGAGATGACGCCGGCGCCGGCGGTGGTCTCCAGCGGCTCGTTGTAGCGGGCGACGACCGCGGGCCAGTCGTAGGTCTCGCTGACCCGCGCACGTCCCGCGGTGATGACCGTCGGGTGGGTGACCAGGGCGTCGGCCAGGACGTCCGGGGCCAGCCGGGTCTCGTCGTACGGGCACAGGATCGTGGCGGCACGGCCCGTGAAGGCCGCGTTGATCAGCGCCTCGTGCTGGGCGCACGCCGGGTACTCCGCCGCGCTGCGCCCGGCCCAGATCGGCTCGCCGATGATGCGCACCCGTTCCCGGGCGTGCGTGTCCGCGAAGGCCCGGAGGACGCCGGGGATGATCCGCCCCGGGTTGCGGCCGGCCTCGGTCATGTCCAGGAAGGTGACGCCGCGCGCGTCCGGTCCCAGCCCCCCGCGGATCAGCTCCAGGTTGGGGGCGGGTACGGCCACCGCGACCGGTTCGCCGGCGGCCAGTCCCTCCCGCACGAACGTCACGGTCCGGTCGGTGTACTCGCCTGCCGAGCGGTAGAACAGCGCCGGATGCGAGAAGGACTCCTCGGTGGTCACCGTGCTCATCGCGGGGCCACCTCGATCCGGTTCAGGGACGGCCAGAACAGTTCCAGCACCCGGGGCAACTGCGGCGGGGGCTGCTCCACCACCACCCGCCCGCCGGGCAGGTTCATGGCGGTGACGGCGAGTGCCGTCACGCCGGCGACGTCGACGAAGCGCACGCCGGACAGTTCGACGTAGGACACCTCGGCGTGCCGTCGGGACATCTCGGTGAGAGCGTTCTCCCACGACTGGCGCGTGGTCACGCTGATCTCTCCACTGGCCCGGATACCCGGCCGGCCGGGCAGGGGGCCCACGTCCAGCACCGGGCCGCTCCGCACCTGCGGCGAGCCGTCGCCTGCGGCATCCACACTCGATCTCCTTCGGAATCCCGCCGGGTTGCCGTGCGTCTCCCGGGTATCTCTTCCGGCCAGGCAGCCTACCGCGACCGGGTGTCGTACGCCCGAGTGGGAACACTGCGTGCGACGTGGGGGCGATGCGGGGAACAAGACAGTGAGCGCGTCCTAGGAAGGGAAGACCGGGCATGTTTGAAGCTGAGAACATTCGGGACTGGCGGGGTCATGATGTCGTCGACAGCGGTGGCCGCAAAATCGGGACCCTGGAATCCGTCTACGTCGACACCGCCACCGACCTGCCCGCGTTCGTCGCGGTCACGATCGGTCTGCCGACCCGTCGGCGTCTGGTGTTCGTCCCGGTCGACAAGGCCGTCGTCGGACCGGGCTATCTGAAGGTGACCTACGACAAGGGCCTGGTCAAGGACGCACCCGGCATCGATCCGGACGGTGAGCTCGCGGCCGAGGACGAGGGTGCGGTCTTCGCCCACTACGGCCTGCCGTACGAGCAGGGCACCCGCGGCGAACGCCGGCTGGGCCGTCGCTGAACCCTCCTACGACACTCTCCGAGGGGAGACGACCGTGAGCCTCTTCCTCCTGCTGCTGCTGGTGGCGCTGGTCCTGGGTGTGATCGGGGTGGCCGCCGAAGGACTGTTCTACCTGTTCGTGGTCGGTGCCGTGCTCCTGGTCCTCGACCTGATCCTGGTCGGGGTGCTCATCGGACGGCGCCGGGGGCGTCCCGCGCGCTGAGGCGCTCCGGCCGCGCGGGCCCCGGGCCCGGGGGCCGGGGGCCGGGGGCCGGGGGGCCGAGCACCGGCGGGGGCCCGACGCCCGTGCCGGTGCTCGGGACGGCCCCTAGGCGAGTTCCGCGCCGCGCTTCGCGGCCTCCGCCTCGGACGTCGCGCTGCCCGTCGCCAGGGTGCCACCGGAGCTCTCCAGGTGGGCCCGGACGAACCACTGGAACTGCTCCAGGTCCCTGAGCTGACCGATCAGGAGATCCTCCGTGGCGGGGTCGATCTTGCCTGCCTCCTCGACCGCCGCGCGCATGCCCTCGAGGACACCGGTGTAGACGACGTCCAGCGCGCCGAGATGGGCGATGGCGTCGGCACGTCCGATGGAGTAGTCGTCCCACTTGCGCTCGGAGACCAGGGCCCCGGGCGTCCCCTGCGCCACCCCGCCGAGGGCGGCGATGCGCTCGGCGACGTCGTCGGCCATCTCGCGCACCTGGTCGACCTGCGGATCGATCATCTCGTGCACGGCGATGAAGTGCGGTCCCACGACGTTCCAGTGCACGTGCTTGAGGGTCAGGTGCAGGTCGTTGAGGGCGTGCAGACGCAGCCGCAGCACGCCGATCAGTCGTCCGGCGGCCTCGCGCTCGATACCGGGGACCGTGTACTTCGGGGTCAGATCATGCGTCATGTCGGACCTCAGCTCCTCATCCGTTTTCGTACGTTGTCGCACGTGAACGACTGCCCCGCATCCGCGACGGCAGACATGCACGGTCGTTGTTCCCTCCCGGTGAAACGGGTCTCCCCGACGAGGTGGGCCAATCGTCCGCACGCCACCGCCCTCCTCGCCCCGCCTGTCCGCGGCGCTCCGGAGTGCCTGGTCGTGACGGCTCCCCGGTGCCGGCGTGCCGGGCGGTGCCGCACCTGCTCTTCGCGGGAAGTGCGGCCCTGACCGTGCCGGCCGCGGAGGCGGCCGTGCCCTCACCCCAGGTGCGCCACCCGGGAGCAGGGGAGGACGTCAGGACGGCGGAGCCGGCAGCGGCATCGCGCTGAGCGCGCGCGCCGCGTGCACGAGGTTGGACGCCATGGCCCGGCCGGTCGAGGTCGACCAGTCGTGGCCGCGGTCGTCGTCGAGGTAGTCGGGGCCGGGTCCGGGGCCGAGGTGCCAGTAGGTCCAGGCCTGGCCGGGGATGGTGTAACCGATGTCCGTGAGTCCGCCGCTGATCTCACTGATCACGTGGTGGGCGCCGTCCTCGTTCCCGGTGACCAGGACCCCGGCGACGCGGTTGTAGGCGACGGGGCGCTCCTCGTCGTCGGTCTCGCTGAGCATGGCGTCCATGCGTTCCAGGACGCGCTGGGCGACGGAGGACGGGCGACCGAGCCAGGTGGGCGAAGCGATGATCAGGATCTGCGACGCCAGCAGCTTCTCGTGCACGCCCGGCCAGTCGTCGCCGTCGCCCATGTCGGTCTCGACCCCGGGTTTCAGGTTCAGGTCGACGGCCCGGACGACGTCCACCTCCACGCCGTGGCCTTTCAGCGCCGCGATGACCGTGGAGGCGAGGGCCTCGGTGTTCGACGGCTGCGGGGAGGGTTTGAGGGTGCAGTTGATGACGAGTGCGCGCATGCCTCCCCCTCTTCCCCGCGGCGGGGCTCTCGATCGTCCGATCGCGTGACCGTTCACCCGCCCGGACGCGCGACGGACGGCGCGGCCGGGACGGGTGGACGGGCGACGGCCCGACGGTGTCCGTTCAGGGCAGGGCGATGCCGTCGAGTCTGCCCTGCTTCGCCTCGTCGACCAGCGACGAGAACTGGTCGGCGCTCATCTGTACGCGCTGCCCGAAGTCGTCGGTCAGGACGATCCGCCGCTCCGTCGGAGCGGAGGGGTCGACGAACAACTGGGGGCAGCCGCAGTCGCAGTTGCCGCAGAACGTCGCGACGGGCTCCAGGCTGTGAGAGTCGGTCATTCCGTGCGCCTTCCGTGGGAGACGGGGTGGCCGCGCCCGTGTCCGCACCGGCGGTCGTGAGGGCGTGCCTGGGAGATACCCGGCGGCGCGGCCGGGGACGCGTGCCTCCGCCGGGCGTCGAGGCACGGCGGGCCGCCGCCGTGCGCCGGTGCTCCCGCGTCCGCCTCCGGTGCTTCGGCCGGACGGGGAGCACCGGGAACCGAGGAGCCGGGAGGGATCGAACCGCGGCCTCTTGCATGTCCTATGCCATATCCCATAAGTTACTGGCGGGTAGCAACGTCGGGGGTGCCCCGGACACGGGGAGAGGGGAGGGGCGGGTGAGTCCGCGCAGGAGTGAGAGCCGTGACCGGATGATCCTCAGCGCCGCCGCTCTGCTGCGCGAGTACGGGGCGAGCGCGACCAGCATCGACCGGGTCCTCGCCCACAGCGGAGCCCCTCGGGGCTCGGTGTACCACCACTTCCCGGGCGGGCGGGCGCAGCTCATCGACGAGGCGGTGGCGCTGGCGGGGGACTTCATCGCGGGCCTGATCGATGCCGCCGTGCAGGCGGACGATCCGGTGGAGGCCGTCGACGCGTTCTTCGTCCTGTGGCGCGACCGGCTGGTCGAGAGCGGCTTTCGGGCCGGCTGCCCGATCGTGGCGGTGGCCGTCGAGACCAACGACGACGCGCCCCAGCTCGCCCGCTCCGCCGCCGCCGTCTTCGCCCGCTGGCAGGAAGCTCTCGCGGCCCTCTTCCTGCGGCACGGCCTGGCCGAGGAACGCGGCCGCCGGCTCGCCGCCTTCGTCATCGCCGCGGTCGAAGGCGCGGTCATCATGTGCCGGGCCGAGCAGAGCACCGCTCCGCTCGAGGCCGCCGCCGCGGAGATCCACGACCTGCTCCTGCACGCCCTGCGGGACCGCCCGGAGGCAGGACCCCGGCCCGGGGCGTAGCCCACGGCCGGTCCCCCCTCGACCACGTCAGCTCGATCCGAAGGAGTAGCCATGCCCTCGCTCGACCGTCAGGACAACGTCTTCGTCCTCGACCTCGGAGACGGTGAGAACCGCTTCCACCCCGACTGGCTCTCCGCTGTCGGCGCCGCGCTCGACGAGGTGGAGAAGGCGGAAGGCCCCCGCGCCCTGGTCACCGCCGCCACCGGCAAGTTCTACTCCAACGGGCTCGACCTGGACTGGCTGTTCGCCCACGCCGACCAGCACCAGGACTACGTCGTCTCCGTCCACGCACTGTTCGCGCGGATGCTCTCCCTGCCGGTCGTCACGGTCGCCGCACTGCAGGGGCACACCTTCGCCGCCGGTGCGATGTTCTCCCTCGCCCACGACTTCCGGGTCATGCGCGCCGACCGCGGTTACTGGTGCCTGCCCGAAGCGGACATCAACATCCCCTTCACCCCCGGCATGGCCGCCCTCATCCAGTCCCGGCTGGCGCCCCGGACCGCCCACGAGGCCATGCTCACCGCCCGCCGCTACGGCGGCACCGACGCCGCGGCCGCCGGCGTCGTCGACCGCGCGGTCACCGAGGACGCCGTGCGCTCCACCGCCATCGAGATCGCCCAGGCACAGGTGAACAAGGCCGGTGACACCCTCGGCACCATCAAGGCCCGCATGTACGCCCAGCCCCTGGCCACCCTGCGCGACACCACCGCACCCCTCGGCTGAACCGGCACGTCGCCGGCGACCGCGCCCCGGGCCCGCCCGGGGGCGCGGTGGCCGGCCGGGCAGTGGGCCGGGGTGCTTGGGGCTAGGCGCTCCTCCTCGGTTTCCGGGCCGTCTTCTTCGCCGCGGTCTTCTTGGCCGGTCCCTTCTTCGCCGTCCGCTTCTTCGGCATCTCGTGCACGTCCGCGTGCCCGCCGGTGTCCTCGCCGCGGGTGGCCTTCGCCTTCGACACCGACTCCTGCAGCGCGGCCATCAGGTCGACCAGCTGCCCCGACTCGGCCGCCGGCTCCTCCTTCGCGGCCGGTGGTTCACGGTGTTCCCGCTTCGCCTCGATCAGCTCGGCGACCGCCTCCGTGTACGTGTCCCGGAACTCCTCGCCTTCGAGCCCGTCGCGGGTCATCGTGTCCATGAGGGCGAGGGCCCCGTCGATCTCCTCGTCGGTGAGCTCCACCGGCGGCGGGGTCAGCGAGGACGGGTCGCGGATCTCGTCGGGCCAGCGCATGGCGTGCAGGACGATCGCCTCCTCGCGCACCCGCAGGAGGCCGAGACGTTCCCGGCCGGACCAGGCGTACCTGGCGACGGCCACGCGGCTCGAGCGCTCCAGGGCCTGGCGGAGCAGCTTGTACGGTTTCGCCGCGACCTGCCCGTCCGGGGCCAGGTAGTAGCCCTCGGCGATCCGGAGCGGGTCGACGGACTCCCACGGCATGAACGCGACGATCTCGATCGCCTTCGCCGTCGGCAGCGGCAGGTCCCGCAGCTCCTCGTCGCTGATCGGGATGACCTGCGTCCTGGACAGCTCGTAGCCCTTGCCGATCTCCGAGGAGGAGACTTCGCGGTCCTCCAGCTCGCACACCTTCCGGGTCCGCACCCGGGCCATGTCGTCCAGGTGTACCCGGTGAAAGTGGATGCTGTGGTCCTCGGTGGCACTGACCACGTCGATGGGGACGGTGACCAGGCCGAAGCTGATGGCGCCGGACCAGATGGTGCGGGGCATGACGAACCTCCAAGGCGGCCCCGAGCGGGATCAGCCTACGAGCGCACCGGCGGCTCCGCACGCGCTCGGACGCCATCGCCTGCTGGGCGATCGAGGGACGCGGACATCAGCGCCGTCCACTGCGTTGATCGACTGTCACCGCTCCTGCTTCGGGCGGCCGGCGGAGGCTTGCCGGGTGTCGGCGCCGGAGCTGACGTGTCGCTGGGTTTCCTGGGTGCCGTGCCAGTCCAGGCACATCACGGTGGCATCGTCCTCGAGCCGGCCGCCGGCGGCGTCCCGGATCGCGGAGGTCAGCATCAGCGTGGTTTCCCGCGGATGGAGACTCCGGGTGCGCCGCAGCAGGGCGGGGAGGTCGATGTCCTCTCCATGGCGTTCGAGCATGCCGTCGGTGAGCATGAGCAGACGGTCACCGGGGCGCAGGTCGATGTTCTGGGCCCGGTAGGAGTGGGGCTCGATGACGGACAGACCGAAGGGTGGGTCCACGGCGCAGGCGATCACGTCCACGGTGCCGTCCCGCATCCGCAGGGGCCAGGGGTGGCCCGCGTTGACGAGCTGGGCCACGCCGGTGTGCAGGTCGACGCGGAGCAGTTGGCCGGTGGCGTGGCCGTGGTCGTGGTCGGCCAGTGCCCGGTCGGCGCGGTGCGCCTGGTCGGTCAGGCTCGCTCCGGCGCGGCGGGCGCCCCGCAGGGCGCTCACCAGGACGGTGGCGGCCAGGGCGGCGGCGATGTCGTGTCCCATGGGGTCGGTCACCGACACGTGGAGGGTGTCACGGTCCACGGCGTAGTCGAAGGTGTCGCCGCTGAGGTTTCCGGAAGGCTCCAGGTTCCCGCACAGGGCGAACTGGGCGGCCTCGCACGACAGCGACGGGGGCAGCAGCTGATACTGGATCTCTGCTGCCAGCGTCGGGGGCCTGGAGCGTTTGCCCCAGTTGTAGAGATCGGTGAAACGCCCGTTGGCGATCACGAGGTAGCCCAGGACGTGGGCGGCTTCCCCTACCGCTTCCAGGACGCCTTCGTCGGGGACGGCAGGCAGCATCAGTTCCAGCAGCCCGATCGCGTCCCCCCGGTTGGTGACCGGAACGATCATCCGCTGCCCCTGGTCGGTCGCCTCCTGGTACAGGCGCTGGGTGCGGATCACCTGCTCGTAGACGCTCCCGAACAGGGGAATCCGCTGGGCCTCCCGCCCGCCCGGCACGTCCGAGGTGGGCAGTCGCGCCACCGCCTTCCCCGTCAGGTCGACGATGAGGAAGGAGATCTCTCTGGCCTCGAAACGTCGTCGCAGGTGCTCGGCGACCACGTCGACGGCGTCGACCGGCGCGGCTGTCTCCGCTGCCGTCAGCAGCCGGGGAAGTTCGATCGGCCCACTGCTCACGGCAACGGCCCCTTTCAGCGCCCCCACTAACAGCTTGGGAACTGTCACGGGGAACGTCAATTCTTGGGCGAGGGGGCTGGGCGGTCACAGGGACTGCTGCCGGGTCTCCGCATCGTTCTCGATCAAAATCAGGTGCGAATGAGCCGGTCCGCACTCCTATACTCGTGCGGGTTCATGGAGGGGGAGGTGGAGACAGTGAAGCTTGCCGAGGCATTGGCAGAACGTGCGGAGGCGACGCGCCGCGTGGATCAGCTGCGAGCACGCGTTGTCGACAGTGCGCGGTACCAGGAGGGGGAGACCCCCGCCGAGGACGCGGCTCAGCTGTTGGCCGAGGCCGGCGAGGTACTGGACACCCTGGAAACGTTGATCCGGCGGATCAATCGGACCAATGCCGCCGTGGAGGTGGGCCCGGACGGCACGCTCACCGATGCCCTCGCGCGCCGGGACGTCCTTCGGTTGCGTCACTCCGTCGTCACCGCGGCGGCGGACGCGGCAGCGGGCAAGGGTGAGCGGGGATACGGCCGGCAGCTCCGCTCCGAGCTGCTGATGCTCTCCGCGCTCCCGGTCGCGGAACTGCGCGGTCAGGCGGATGCGCTGGCCCGGGAGATCCGCGAGATCGATGTGCGCATCCAGCGTGCGAACTGGGAGGTCGATCTGCTGGACTGAGCAGTCCGGCAAGCCGGAACGATGTGGAGCAGGTAGCGGTTTCGGAGGCGTGCACACACCGAGGGCCGGCGGTTCTCCGGCCCACTCCTGGCGCGTGAAGAGCAACGCGGGGGTTCGACTCCCCGATGACAGTGCAGCTCAGCATCGCGTACAGGTGACAGTGCACATTGCACAGCACATCACCACGTGCAGATCCGAGGCGGCGAGGGCGGGCTCGGGGCTTTCCACATCACAGATCACACCTTCGCGAAGCCTGGTCCCTGGGTCTCGGTGCACGACGACCACGCACCGTCAACCAGTACCTCCGACGTTCACTTCGGGAGCTGGTCGGCGTGGTCGTCCTGGAGCATGTGGCGACGCTCCTGTTCGCGCTTGGAGTAGGCCGCCGCCCGGATCGCCTCGTCGCTCTCCAGGCTCGACCCCAGTGCGCCGCCCACCGTGGCGACCGAAGCCACGAACCAGGACAACGTCCAGTACTCCGTCGCTTGCAGCGGGGTTCGTGTCATGGAGGCGAAGACTTGGTCGTTGAGGATGAACAACGCCCACACCAAGTTGATGACCATCAGACCGACGTAGCAGACCAGCACCCCGATACCCACGGTCACGACCGTGGACGCGTTGTAGAGGGCAGCCCTCCTCCTCGCCTCCGGCGTTCCTTCCGCTGACCGATGCCACAGGTGCGCGTCCACGATCAGCCAGCCGAGCATGAGCGCGACGGACCCGACCATGGCGATCACCAGGCGTGGAACGCTCAGGGACGAGGCCAGGCTCCAGATGGTGGAGTTCACGGTGGCGATGGCACCCGTGGCGAGTGCGGCCGCCAGGGCTTTCGACAGACCCGACAACAGCCGCCACGGCCGGTTGGCGCGGACCATCCCGAGAAGCACCCTCAGGTGACCGCGCGGCCCGCCGGCGACATAGCGCAGATCGACGGACTCTTCCTCACCGACGGGACCTGGACGGACGGGCGCGAGGCGGCCGACGAAGGACCCCGCCGGCGGCTGGTCCCGTGGAGTTCCCCCGTTCCCGGTGGCCCGCGGACCCACCAAGCTGAGCACGGCTTCCTCCACTGCCCGCCGGGCTCTTCTCTGCAGCCGCAAGCCTCCCAGGGGAGGAAGGGACAGCAGCGCCGAACCGTGTGCGTGACTCAGCTCCACCACGAGCTCGCGCCCGTGGGAGTGCAGCGGCAGGTCGGTGAGCGCTACGACGACGTCCCAGGTCTCCGCACCCGCGCGGTCCGAGATCCGGCGCATCAAGGTGGGCGGGTCCTCGGTCCCCGCGGTGAAGGGCTCACTCACCACCTCGACGTGGAACCGTCGCCCCTGGCCCGACCTCTCGGCGAGCCGATCGGGAAGTGCCCGGGCCATGCGCTGCGCGATCTCCGTCGGCGCGTCCGGATCCGCCAGGAGAGCCACGACCGTAATGCCCTGGGACGACACGCGCATGACTCCTTCTCGTCGGCCGCACTCGCGATCGCAGGTGCCCACAGGATGCCTCCGCGGGGGGCGTCGGAGCGCACCTGCCACGCTGGCGCCGGCGCGTGAACGGCGCACACGGCGAATGAGTGAGCCCTGTACGCGCCCCCGCGGGGGTACGGAGAATGCGCAGTGACCGTGATCACGCGGCGGTGCCGTCCGACCGCCGCCCTCCGGGGAAAGCAGGTCATCGTCATGCTGGTGCGTCTGCCCACGTCCGTGTCCGAAGCGCAGGAGTGCATGGCGCAGGGAGCGGTGCCCATCGGCGGGGCCACGCTCGTGTGGGCCACCTGGCAACGGGACGGCTTTCCCGAACTGGCCATGTCGCTGCGCGACCTGCCGGAGGCGTCCGTGGTCGAACCCGAGGCGCTGGGGGCGGCCGTGGTGCTGCACCGGATAGACGCCCGGGTGCCGGAGGTACTGCGCAGGGCGGCCGGCACCGTGGGCACCGGAGCCGTACGCCGGACGGCCACGGTCGGGGGCAACCTGGTCGGCAGCAGCCTGCGTTGCCTGCTGCCCGCGGCCCTGGTGCTGGACGCCCGGGCCACGGTGCTGGGACCCGACCGGGCCTACGAGACCGATCTGCCCGAGGTGGTCGCCAAGCGCCACCTCCTGCTGGGCCTGCGCTGGCGCACCCCGTTGGCCAGCGGATACCGCAAGGAGCCCGCCGAGGCCGGCGGACCGCCGCCGCTGGTCGTCGCCACCGCCGTGCACGCCGTGGACGGGGGCCCGCGGCAGCTGAGGGTCGCCGTCCGCGACGGCTACGAGGTGCTCAGCGGGACCGTGTCGTGCGACGCGGGTGCCGACGGGGCCTTCGACCTGCTGCGGCGTTCGGATGTCGGCGCCCTGCCCCCCGGGGCCCGGGACGTGGTGCGTGAGCAGGTCGCCGACATCCTGGATTCCCTCACCGAGCGCTGACGCGGCGGCACGGACGGGCGGGCCTCAGCCGTTGGCCAGCGCCTTGACCTGGTCCAGCGCGCCGTTGAACTTGTCGTGGTCCCCGACGGTCGGCCCGGTGGAGGTGTACTGCCACATCGTGTGGAAGTCCCAGCCGGCCGGGAGGGGGCCCACGGTCGAGGCGTACCGGGCGATCCACAACGGGTTGGTGGAGCCGAAGCCGCTGTAGTCCCCGGTGCACTGCTTCCACCAGTTGGTGGAGGTGTAGATCGCGGCGTCGCGGCCGGTGCGCGCCTTGTAGCGGTCCAGGAAGTCGCCGATCCACGCGACCATCTGACTCGCCGTCCTGCCGTAGCAGGTGTCCCCGTACGGGTTGTACTCGATGTCGAGCACGCCCGGCAGCGTTCTGCCGTCCTTGGACCAGCCGCCGCCGTGGTCCACGAAGTAGTCCGCCTGGGCGGCACCGCCGGCGCCGTCCGGCGTCGCGAAGTGGTACGCGCCGCGGATCATGCCGACGTCGTACGAACCGCCGTACTGCTGTGCGTAGTAGGGGTTCCGGTAGGAGGTGCCCTCGGTGGCCTTCACATAGGCCCACTTGACCCCGCTGCTCCAGAGGGTCGGCCA
Source organism: Streptomyces ambofaciens ATCC 23877 (assembly GCF_001267885.1). NCBI lineage: Bacteria > Bacillati > Actinomycetota > Actinomycetes > Kitasatosporales > Streptomycetaceae > Streptomyces > Streptomyces ambofaciens. The sequence goes on from NZ_CP012382.1 coordinate 7,487,097, forward strand.
GGCGACGTTGCCCTGATGGCTGGAGACGTCCACCCCTTCGGTCTGGGTGACCCGGGTGTCCGCGGGCTGTCCCTGGACCCCTTCGTGGGCCAGGACCCCCATGCCCATGTGGGCGGACCCGCGGACAGGTGTCGCGCCCGTCCCGTCGGCCGACGCGGGGGCCGCGGGCAGGGTCAGGAGAAGCGACGGGACGGCGAGGAGGACGCCTGACGTGAGCAGGCGACGTGAGTGGCTGGGCGCCACGGCTATGGGTCTGCGCATGGCACCCATCCGATCCGCTGTCGCGCCGGACCGCACCCCACGCTCGTCCAGACGGTGTGGGGGGGGGGGTGGGCCCGGTGCGGGGCGACACCCGGCCGATCCGCCGGTTTGAACGTGTTCAAATCTGGGATATGGTCGCCGTACGACGAGGGGGGAGCAGCCCATGAAGATCGTGATCCCTGGGGGAACCGGGCAGGTCGGAACGGTTCTGGGACGTGCCTGGACCGCCGCAGGACACGAGGTCGTGGTGCTCAGCCGCCGGCCGGAGCAGCGGGGCGAGGTCCCGTGGGACGGCAGGACGCCGGGGGACTGGTTCAAGGAGATCGACGGCAGCGACATGGTCGTCAATCTGGCCGGCCGCAGTGTGAACTGCCGTTACACGCCCACCAACCTGCGGGCCATGATGGACTCGCGCGTGCACTCCGCGCGCGTCGTGGGCGAGGCGATCGCGGCGGTCGCCGAGCCGCCCCGGGTCTGGCTGCAGATGAGCACCGCCACCGTCTACGCCCACCGCTTCGACGCACCCCACGACGAGGCCACCGGTGTGGTCGGCGGCCGCGAAGCCGATGTGCCGGCCTACTGGTCGTACAGCGTCGAGATCGCCAAGGCCTGGGAGCGGGAACTGGAGCGTGCCGACACCCCGCACACCCGCAAGGTGGCCCTGCGTTCCGCCATGGTGATGAGCCCCGACCGGGGCGGAGTCCTGGACGTCCTGCTGCGGCTGGCGCGACTGGGGCTCGGCGGCCCCGTCGCGGGCGGAGCGCAGTACGTGTCCTGGATCCACGAGCGCGACTTCGTCCGCGCGGTCGAGTTCCTGGCCGGCCGCGAAGACCTCACCGGTCCGGTCAATCTCGCCGCTCCGTCTCCCCTTCCGCAACGTGCCTTCATGCGCGCCCTGCGGCAGGCGCGGGGCGTACCGGTCGGCCTGCCCGCCACGCGGTGGATGGCCGAACTCGGCGCCCTGGTCCTGCGCTCCGACACCGAACTGCTCCTCAAGAGCCGGCGTGTCGTCCCCGGCCGACTGCTCGAGGCGGGGTTCACCTTCGACCACCCCGACTGGCCGGAAGCGGCCGAGGACCTCGTGGGGCGGGTGCGCGGGTCCCGGTGAGCAGACGGGCGCGAAAGGGTCGCCTCGTGGCCCGTGGCGCCTGCCGGTGGCCCCGGGCGGCGGGGCGTGTCCGTGTCCTCCGCCCGGGAGGGCGTTCGCTCAGTCCGCTCGGGGTGTGAACCGGACCGGCAGCGACTGCGGGCCCCGGGTGAACACGCCCCGCTCCACCGCGTCGAACCCGTCGGCGGGCGTCAGATCGGGCATGGCGTCCAGAAGCTGGCCCACTCCGATCTCCACCTCTGCCTTCGCCAGCAGCGCCCCGACGCAGAAGTGACGGCCGAGGGCGAAGGCGACGTGGTCGGCGGCGGCCGAGAAGGCGGTCGTCGTGGTCAGGTCGTCGCGCAGGATGTCGAAGCGGTCCGGGTCGTGGTAGCGGCTCTCGTCGCGGTTGGCCGAGCCGATGAGGCAGGTGACGGTGGCGCCCGCCGGGACGGTGCCGCCGCTGAGCTCGACCTCGGTCGCCGACTGGCGCATGATCATGTGGACGGGCGGGGTGTGGCGGAGCGTCTCGGCGAAGGCCCGGGCGATCAGGGTCCGGTCCTCGCGCACGGCCGCCAACTGGTCCGGGTGGGCCAGCAGGTTGGCGAAGATGCTCGCGATCGCCTTGTCCGTCGTCTCGCCGCCGGCCGCGAGCAGCAGGCTGCAGAAGGCCTTGATGTCCTCGTCGCTCATCCTGACCCCGTCGACCTCGGCGGCACACAGGGTGGACAGCAGGTCGTCGCCCGGGTTCTCACGACGCTCCTGGATGACCGGGAACATGTACTCGGCGAACTCCACCCGGGTACGCGCACCGGCCGCCGCGATCTCGGGGTCGCCCGCGAGGTTGCCGAGGAAGGCGATGACGGACGTGTACCAGCCGTGGAAGCGGTCGTGGTCGGCCTTGTCCAGCCCCAGCATGTCCGCGATGACGTTGACGGGGAAGCGGGTCGCGTAGTCGCTCACCAGATCGGCCCGGCCGGTGTACCGGAACGCGTCGATGAGCTCCCGGGAGTTGCGCTCGATCACGGGCAGGAAGCGCTCCTGGAGATCGGTGCCGCGGAAGGCGGGGGCGACCAGCGCCCGCCGGACCGCGTGCTCACGACCGCTGAGCTGCAGGATCGTCCTGCCGTGCACGGGCTCGATCTGCCAGTCGTAGTTCTCGGTCGTGAACTGCCCGTCCCGGTCCTTGAAGACGCGTTCCACGTCCTCGTAGCGCGAGACGATCCAGCTCCGCGTGGCCTCGTGCCAGAAGAGCGGCGCACCCTCCCGCATCGCGCGGTAGGCCGGATAGGGGTTCGCCGCGAACTCGGCGGAGAGGATGTCGGGGACCTGCTGGGCGGCGGACATGAGGCTCCTGGGTCGACAACGGCCGTACCGCGTCAGGCTATTCACGAAGCGACGGCACCGACAGCCCAGGCCGGCGCCCGGCATCGCGACGGTGACCGGGCGGGCCCCGGGAATGGACCACCGGCCGGCGCTGTTGACTGCGGTGACTGACATGCGCGGGACAGATAGATCCGCAGCCCGCGCCGTGGTCGGAAGGAGCACCATGGCACGCAGCACCGCACGCCCGGTCGTCAAGCTGAGGTCGACGGCGGGCACCGGCGTCACCTACGTGACGCGCAAGAATCGGCTGAACGACCCCGACCGGCTCGTCCTGCGCAAGTACGACCCGGTGGCGGGGGAGCACGTTCCGTTCCGCGAGGAACGCTGAACGGCGCGACGGAGCCAGGGAGCCAGGAGGCGATCATGAAGGTGCGTAAGTCCTTGCGCGCGTTGAAGGCCAGGCCCGGCGCACAGGTGGTGCGTCGCCGCGGCGTGACCTATGTGATCAACAGGCGGGATCCGCGCTTCAAGGCCCGCCAGGGCTGAACCGCGCGTACCGCCGAGGCCCGGCCCCGCGACGGCGGAGCCGGGCCCCGTCATGTCCGTGATCGCGCCGTCCCGCGACCGCGCCGCCGTGAGCCCGCCCGCATGCGGGAGAGCGGCGACCTCCGACGGGAGGCCCCGAGCCCCCGCCGTCCCCGGGCGCGCCACCTGACACACTGCGGGGCGACACCCGCCCCGCCCCAGGAGGACCCCGCCATGTCCGAGCAGCCGCTGGACCGTGCCGCCCGGTGCGCGCGCCGGTTCGACGTGCTCTTCGCGGAGTACTTCGAGACGCTGAGCGCGACGCTGGAGGCGCCGTCGTTCAGCCGGTTCACCCCGGAGTGCCTGGAACTGCTGCGCGACCTGTCCCTGCGGGGCGGCAAGCGGATGCGGGTCGTGCTGCTGCACGAGGCCGCGCGCCTGGTGCGGGACGAGCCCGTCGACGGACTGGACGCCGCCGCGCTGAGCATCGAGCTGCTGCAGACCCACGGCCTGGTGCACGACGACCTCATCGACGACAGCGCCACCCGCCGGGGCGGACCGACCACCTACCACGCCTACCGGGAGCGGTTCCCCCGGCACCCGCAGGCCGCGCTCGGGCTCACCGTCCTCGCGGGAGACCTCGCGCTCGCCCTCTCCCTGCGCGTGCTGCTGGACGCCGAGCTCCCGGTCGAGGTGCGGCAGGCCATGGTGGAGGTCCAGACACGCGCCGCGACCGACACCTTCGTGGGGCAGATCGCCGACCTGGAGCGCGACTTCGCCCCCGCGGTCCCGGACGACGACGTCCTGCACGACGTGGCCGACCACAAGTCCGCCCGCTACTCGGTCCTCGCCCCGCTGTACCTCGGGCTCCTGGCCGCGGGCGAACAGCCGGCCGCCTTCGAGGAGGAGTTGCGTCGCTACGCGCGCCTGGTCGGCATCTGCGGCCAGATGCGCGACGACTACCTGGACCTGTTCGGCGACGCGGCCGCCATGGGCAAGCCGACGGGCACCGACCTCCGCGAGGGCAGGCGCAGTTACACCGTCGCCCGCCTGTTGTCCGCGGTGAGCGGCGCCGAGCGCGTCCTCGTGGAAGGGGCCCTCGGGGACCGGGCCTGCACACCGGAGACCGTCGCCGCCGTACGGGAGATCGGGGAGCGTCGCGGCGTGGCTTCCCGCATGCGGGCGGACATGCGACGCTACGCCGAGCAGGCCGGCCAGGTGGCCGCGGGCTGGCGTCCGCGGTGGCGCGAGGACGCGGTCGGCTTCTTCGAGCGGCTGCCGATGTGGAGCGTCGAGCGGGCCGGGTGAACCGCCGTCTCGCCGCGGTACGAGGGGGACGGTCGCGGTTCGGAGGCAGGTCGCGGTCCGAGGACAGTGGCCGCGGTCTTCAGGAAGGCCGTCGCGGACGAGGGAGAGCCGTCGCGGTCCAAGGGAAAGCAAGGGAACGAACATGGCTGTGCTGTTTCTGTCCGGCATCCTCGTCCTCGTCCTCGCGGGGTGTGCCTGCGTCGTGTGGGCGGCGCGGGGAGGGCCGCGCTGGGTGCGAGCGGTGTCCGCCGTGACCCTTGCGGCGGGTGAGCTGGTGCGCGGTGCGAAGGGCTCCGGCAGAAGCGCGGGCGGGAGAAGCGCTGCGGACGACTGAGCAGCCCGTCCGACGCCAGTTCCCCGGACCGCTCACCAGTTCCCCGCGTCGCTCAAAGGGGTATTCGGGATCTTCTGCCCGTTCCATCCGGTCATGATCTGACCGGATGCGCCGCTGACCAGGCGCATCGGTGACGGCGCGATCTCTGGGGAGAAGCATGGCGCACGCGACGCGACGGGGCAGAGGCCGGGACGACCAGGCCGTGCTGGTGGTCGCCGGACTCGCCGACCTGGCGGTGAGCACGCTCGGTTCGGCGGTGGGCGCGGTCCGCGGGCTCCTGCGCCGCTCGGACACCGCCGACCTGGTGAGGGAGGCGGAACAGGATCTCCAGGCCCGGGGCAGGCTGGCCCTGGAGCGGTGCACCAACGTGCCGCCCGCCCACCTGGAGGTACTCGCCCAGCACGTACGCGTGCGACGGGCGGCCGACGGCGTCGATGACTGACCGCTGGGACCCGGCCGCCTTCAAGGTCCGTGTCGACGGCGTACTGCGGAGCTACGTGGACGAGGAGGCCGGTCACCTGGTGGCCGTCGACGACGCCCTCGCCCCCGTGGCCGAGCAGCTGCGCGGCGCCGCCGGGCACGGCAAGCGACTGCGAGCCGCCTTCTGCTACTGGGGCTGGCGAGCGGCCGGACAGCCCGACGACGACGCGCTGGTGCGAGCGGCGGCCGCCATGGAACTGGTGCACGCCGCGGCGATCGTCCACGACGACCTCATCGACGACAGCCCGCTGCGGCACGGTCTGCCCACCGCCCACGTCGCCCTGGAAGCCGTACTGGCCCGGGACGGCCGCCGTCGGCCCCGCGCCGCCGCCCGGTCCCTGGCCATGCTGGTGGGCGATCACCTGATGGCCCTCGCGGGGCAGCTGTTCGCCGGCAGCGGCCTTCCCGCCGCCTACCTCGCCCGTGCCCGGGGTCTGTGGGCCGAGCTCGCCCGGGAACTCGTCGCCGGTGAGTGCCTGGAGATCCTGCACACCGGCGGACGACCGGACACCGGGACCTCGCTCAAGGTGGTCCGGTACAAGACCGCCAAGTACACCGTCGAACACCCCCTGCTCATCGGCGGCCTGCTCGCCGGCGCCGGCCCCGGACTGCGGGAGGCCTACTCCGCCTACGGCCTGCCGCTCGGCGAGGCGTTCCAGCTCCGCGACGACCTGCTCGGTCTGTTCGGGGACCCGGAGCGCACCGGCAAGGCGGGCCTGGACGACCTGCGGACCCACCGGCCCACCGCCCTGCTGGCCGAGACCTGGGAGGCCGCCGACGCCTCCCAGCGGGAGCGGTTGCGCGGCGTGCTGGGCCGCAGCGACCTGGACGAGACGCACCTGCGCGAGGTGCGCGCCCTCATGCGGGAGCTGAAGGCCCCGCAACGCGTCGAGCGGATGATCGGCGCCCGCGTGGAACGGGCCACCCGCGCCCTGGACTCCGCCGACACGCCACCGCACGCGCGCCGGGTGCTGTACGCCCTCGCCCAGCAGGCCACCGACCGCATCCACTGACGAGGAGACCGCGATGACCTACACCGAGACCTCGATGGACGCCCTGCGCCGCAGCGGCGACGACCTGGCCGACGCCGTCGTGGCCACCCTGTTCGAGCGCGGCGAGGTCGGCAAGTTCAACTCCCTGATGCGCTACGTCTCCACCGCCGGCCAGGCCCTGCCGGACGGCCTGCCCGGGGTGGCCAGGGAGTACCTGCGAGTGACCGGCGCCCCGCCCGACTGGGTGGACTGGAGCGAGATGGAGAGGGCCCGCCTCTTCTTCATCGACAACAACGTGCACATCTCCACCGCGTTGTCCTTCGCCTCCATGCCCGCCTGCTACGTCGTCCCGCACGTGGCCCGGCTGCTGTCGGCCACCCACGGACTGAGCTACCCCTCCAAACGCATGGCGGAGACCGGCCAGTTCACCGTCTACCTGATGCAACCGGACGCCTTCGAGGCCGGGGGCCGCTTCATCCCGGCCGCCCAGAAGGTGCGTCTGCTGCACGCCGCCATCCGCCACCACCTGAAGCGGGAGGACCGCTGGGACACCGATGCCCTGGGCGTACCGATCTGCCAGGAGGACATGATCGGCGGGCAGATGTTCTTCTCCCTGCTGGTCCTGGACAGCCTGCACCGTCTCGGTATCCACATGTCGGCCGAAGGGGCGGACGCGTACTTCTACGCCTGGCGCGTGGTCGGTGCCATGCTCGGTGTCGACCAGACGGCCGTCCCCGGCACGCTCGACGAGGCGCGCCAGTTCCTTGACCTGTACATGCTGCGCCACATGGGCCCCTCCGAGGAGGGCGCCCATCTGACGCGGCAGTTGATCGACCTGTACGAGGAAGTCGTCCCGGGCACCCTCTTCGACCCGGTGGTCTCCGCCCTGATCCGCTACCTCGTCGGGGACACGTGCGCCGACTGGCTGGAAGTTCCCCGCACCACCTGGGACACGCTGGTGAAGGCCACTCCGCACCTGCTGGGCGTCCTGGAGACGATCGAGGACCGCTCACCGCTGGGCGCGTGGGCGCTGGACCGGATCGGCCACCTCACCACGGTCCTCGAACTGTCCTCCCTCACCCGCGGACGCGTCATGCACTACGCCGTTCCCGAACAACTGAGGAAGGATTACGGACTCTCGGGCGCCGCGGCCCGCACCCGGCGCTGGACGCCGCCGCCCGCCACCGTCTCCTGAGCCGCGGCCGGCCGTCGCGGGCCGGACGGGACCGGCGGGCGTCAGGCGATGGAGGCCGATATGACCGCGGAGACGGCGAGGTTGCAGGACGCCGTGACCCACACCGCGGGGTGGGGCTCCGGCTCGACCAGCGTCGCGCCCAGCCGCCCCGGGGTGATGAGGTCGACCACGAGGAATGCCAGGGCCATCATCACGAGCCCCAGCAGTCCGAACGCCGCGGTGGACACCAGCCCCTTGCCGAAGTCCTCGTACGTCGTCCAGATGGACGTGAACACGATGCCGCCGATGCCGAGCAGCGCGGAACTGAGCACCATCGCCGCGTTGCGGTTGCGCTGTTCCCAGATCTGCCGGCCGAGCTTCCCGGGCGTCAGCACGTCCACGAGGACGATGCCGAGGACCAGGAGGACCAGGCCGAGGCCGCCGTAGGCGGCGGCACGGCCGAGTCCGTTGACGATGTCGCTCATGGGGGTGCCGGCTCCGTAGCGTGAGGGATCGGGGGTGATCGTGGTCGAGGCGCTGCAAAATGTAGCGCACCCGTTCGACCCCATGGCCCTGCGGTCGGCGATCCCGCGGTCCGGCCGGGACCCGACGTCAGGAGCCGGCCGCGAGGGCGCGGTTGCGGCGGACGGAGGACCAGAAGGAGGCGCCGATCAGGACGACGCCGATGAGGCCGGTGACGACCTCGTTGATCTCGTACTCGATGGTGACCAGGAGGATGACGGCGAGGGCGCCGATGGCGTAGTGGGCGCCGTGCTCCAGGTACACGTAGTCGTCGAGGGTGCCCTGGCGGACCAGGTAGACGGTGAGCGACCGGACGTACATGGCGCCGATGCCGAGGCCGAGGGCCATCAGGACGATGTCGTTGGTGATGGCGAAGGCGCCGATGACGCCGTCGAAGGAGAACGACGCGTCCAGGACCTCCAGGTAGAGGAACATGAAGAACGCGGCCTTGCCGGTGAGGGCGACGGCCGAACGGTTCCCGCCGGAACGCGCCGCCGCTGTCTCGGCGTCACGCTCACGCTCCTCCTCCCGTTCGAGCCTGTCCTCGAAGAAGCCGGAGAGACCGCCGACGACCATGTACGTGATCAGACCGCCGATACCGGCGAGGAGCACCGTCTCCGCCTTGTCGGCGTGGATGCCGCCGTGCTGGTGGGCGTGGGCACCGAAGGTGATCGCGGAGACCAGCAGCACGATCAGTGCGACGCAGACCGACAGCATGTCCACCTTGCCGAGCTTGGCCAGCGCGCGCTCCAGCGGACCGAGCCACTTGATCTCCCGGTCCTCCAGGACGAAGTCGAGGAAGATCATCAGGAGGAACATGCCACCGAAGGCGGCGATCGACGGATGGGCGTCCGTCACCAGCTCCTGGTAGCGCTCCTTGTCCGTGAGCGCCAGGTGCACCGCGGACCACGGGCTCAGCCGGGCACTGACCGCCACGATGACGACGGGGAAGACCAGGCGCATGCCGAAGACGGCGATCACGATGCCGACGGTGAGGAAGATCTTCTGCCAGAAGGCACTCATCTTCTTCAGGATTCCGGCATTGATCACCGCGTTGTCGAAGGACAGGGAGACCTCCAGCACGGCGAGGATCGCGACGAGGCCGAAGGCGGTCCACCCCTCGTACAGCACTCCCGCGGCCAGGCCCAGGGCGGTGACGGCGAAGGCCCAACGGAACGTCTTCACAAGCACGGGCTACTCACTCACTCCTGTTGTCGCGCTGCGCCGGATCCGGCGTTCCCTGCCAGTGCCCCGCACCCACGTTGTCTACCACGATCGATCACCGTCACCGGGGCACGCCCGGCTCGGCGCCGCCCGCGGCACCGGACCGTCACCAAAATGGATCGCTTCGTTTCCTTGAGGCTTTCGTGTTTGGCGGAGTAGGTTCCCGCCATGACCGCATCCCCGGATACGGCCGTCGCCTCCGAGCTGCGCGGGGCCGGTCTACGCGTGACCGCAGCCCGCGTCGCGTTGCTCGAGACCGTCCGGCGGGGCGGTCACCTCGACGCCGAGGCGATCGCCGCCGGTGTACGCCGGCGCGTGGGCCACGTCTCCCTGCAAGCCGTGTACGAGGCGTTGCACGCGCTCACCGCGGCGGGACTCGTGCGCCGCATCCAGCCGCCCGGCGGCCCGGCGCGGTTCGAGGGGCGGGTGGGGGACAACCACCACCACGTCCTGTGCCGGTCCTGCGGCGCCCTCGCCGACGTCGACTGCGCCGTCGGCGAGGCGCCTTGTCTGACCGCCTCCGACGACCACGGCTTCGCGATAGACGAGGCCGAGGTCATCTACCGGGGCCTGTGCCCCGACTGCTCCACCCCCGGCAGTACCCCAGCACCTTGATCCGCCCCTCCGGAAGGATGTCCATGTCCGAGAACCACGACGCCATCGTGACCGACGCGAAAACCGAGGAGGCCGGTGGTTGCCCGGTCGCCCACGGACGCGCCCCGCACCCCACCCAGGGGGGCGGAAACCGCCAGTGGTGGCCGGAGCGGCTCAACCTGAAGATCCTCGCCAAGAACCCCGCGGTGGCCAACCCGCTGGGTGACGGGTTCGACTACGCCGAGGCGTTCGGTTCGCTCGACCTGCCGGCCGTGAAGCGCGACATCGCCGAGGTGCTCACCACCTCGCAGGACTGGTGGCCCGCCGACTTCGGCCACTACGGCCCGCTGATGATCCGCATGGCCTGGCACAGCGCGGGCACCTACCGCATCAGCGACGGCCGCGGCGGCGCCGGCGCCGGACAGCAGCGCTTCGCCCCGCTCAACAGCTGGCCCGACAACGGCAACCTCGACAAGGCCCGCCGCCTGCTGTGGCCGGTCAAGAAGAAGTACGGCCAGAGCCTGTCCTGGGCCGACCTGCTGATCCTCACCGGCAACGTCGCCCTGGAGCAGATGGGCTTCGAGACCTTCGGCTTCGCCGGCGGCCGCGCCGACGTGTGGGAGGCCGAGGAGGACGTCTACTGGGGTCCCGAGACCACCTGGCTCGACGACCGGCGCTACAGCGGCGACCGCGAGCTGGAGAACCCGCTCGGCGCGGTCCAGATGGGCCTGATCTACGTCAACCCCGAGGGCCCCAACGGCAACCCGGACCCGATCGCCGCCGCCCGCGACATCCGCGAGACGTTCGGCCGCATGGCGATGAACGACGAGGAGACCGTCGCGCTGATCGCCGGCGGCCACACCTTCGGCAAGACCCACGGCGCCGGCCCGGCCGACCACGTCGGCGACGACCCCGAGGCCGCCTCCATGGAGGAGCAGGGCCTGGGCTGGCGGAACAGCTTCGGCACGGGCAAGGGCGGGGACGCCATCACCTCCGGCCTGGAGGTCACCTGGACGTCCACCCCGACCCGGTGGAGCAACGGGTTCTTCAAGAACCTCTTCGAGTTCGAGTACGAGCTCGAGCAGAGCCCGGCCGGTGCGAACCAGTGGGTGGCCAAGGACGCCCCGGAGATCGTCCCCGACGCGCACGACCCGTCGAAGAAGCACCGTCCGAAGATGCTCACCACCGACCTCTCGCTGCGCTACGACCCGATCTACGAGCCGATCTCCCGCCGGTTCTACGAGAACCCCGAGGAGTTCGCGGACGCCTTCGCCCGCGCCTGGTACAAGCTGACCCACCGTGACATGGGCCCGAAGTCCCTCTACCTCGGCCCGGAGGTGCCCGAGGAGACCCTGCTCTGGCAGGACCCGCTGCCGGAGGCCGACGGCGAGCCCGTCGACGCCGAGGACGTCGCCACCCTGAAGACCAAGCTCCTCGAGTCCGGCCTGTCCGTCTCGCAGCTGGTGTCCACCGCGTGGGCCTCGGCGTCCACCTTCCGCGGCAGCGACAAGCGCGGCGGTGCCAACGGCGCCCGCATCCGCCTGGAGCCGCAGCGCGGCTGGGAGGTCAACGAGCCCGACGAGCTGGCGCAGGTCCTGCGGGTCCTGGAGGGCATCCAGCAGGAGTTCAACTCCGGCACGAAGAAGGTCTCCCTGGCCGACCTGATCGTCCTCGGTGGCACCGCCGCCGTGGAGAAGGCCGCCAAGGAGGCCGGCTTCCAGGTGCAGGTCCCCTTCACCGCGGGCCGGGTGGACGCCACGGAGGAGCACACCGACGCCGAGTCGTTCGAGGCGCTGGAGCCGGTCGCCGACGGGTTCCGCAACTACCTCGGCAAGGGCAACCGCCTGCCGGCCGAGTACCTGCTGCTCGACCGGGCGAACCTGCTCACCCTGAGCGCGCCCGAGATGACCGTCCTCGTCGGTGGCCTGCGGGTCCTGGGCGCCAACTACCAGAAGTCCCCGCTCGGTGCCTTCACCCGGACGCCGGGCTCGCTGACCAACGACTTCTTCGTGAACCTGCTCGACCTGGGCGTCACCTGGAAGTCGACGTCCGAGGACCAGACCACGTTCGAGGGCCGTGACGCCGCCACCGGCGAGGTCAAGTGGGCCGGCAGCCGCGCCGACCTGGTCTTCGGCTCCAACTCCGAACTGCGGGCGCTCGCCGAGGTCTACGCGAGCGACGACGCCAAGGAGAAGTTCGTGCACGACTTCGTCGACGCCTGGGTCAAGGTCATGAACCTCGACCGCTTCGACCTGGTCTGATCCGTCGGTGTCCGGGCCGGCCCGCAGCTCGCCGGCCCGGACACCCTCGGACTACGCCGTCCCGCGGAAGGTGTTGCGGTACGCCCGCGGCGACACACCCAGCGCCTCGCGGAAATGCTGGCGCATCGCCGTCCCGGTGCCGAACCCGGCGCGGGCGGCGATGCGGTCGACCGGCTCGTCGCTGCGCTCCAGCAGCCGCCGTGCGTAGTCGAGTCGCTGCCGGCCGAGCCACTGCATGGGCGTCACCCCGGTCTCCTGCCGGAAGCGCCGGTTGAGGGTCCGCACGCTCATCGCCGCCTGCCGTGCGAGGTCCTCCAGGGTGAGCGGCTCGCCCAGCCGCTGGAGCGCGTAGGTGCGGGCGGCGGCCGTGGAGGCGCCGTCGGCCTGCGGGGCCGGCCGGTCGACGTACTGCGCCTGGCCCCCCTCGCGGTGCGGTGGCACCACGGTCCCGCGCGCCACCCGGTTCGCGACCTCCACACCGTGGTCCTCGCGGATCATGTGCAGGCACAGATCGATCCCGGCGGCGACGCCGGCCGAGGTGAGCACGCCGCGGTCGTCCGTGTAGAGCACGTCCGGATCGACGTCCACCTCCGGATACAGCGAGGCCAGTTCGGCGCACGACTTCCAGTGCGTCGTGGCCCGACGCCCCTCCAGCGCGCCGGTCGCGGCCAGCACGAAGGAGCCGGTGCAGATGGACGCCAGCCGGGCCGAGGCCGGAACCCGCTCCAGGGCCGCCCGCACCGGAGCGGCCAGCCGCCCCCGCCGCTGCGGCCCGTAGTCCTCCACGGCCGCCGGTACCACCACCGTGTCGGCGCTCTCCAGGACCTTCGGCCCGTGCGGGACGTGCACGCTGAAGTCCGTGTCGGTGGCGACCTCGCCCGGCGCGGTCGCGCACGTGAGGACCGAGTACAACGGCCGTCCGTCCTCGTCGGCGGCCGTCCCGAAGAGGCGGTGCACGATCCCCAGTTCCATCGGCAGCAACCCGGGACGCACGAACACCACCACCCGGTGCGGCGCCCGTCCTCGCTCATCACTCATGACCAGATTCTTTCACTCACTGTCCATCTGGCCAGTGGTCTGTGGTCCGCGTCCGGCGAAGGGTGGGGCGCATGCGCCCCACGACCCGACACCCCCGCGTCCTCCCCGGGCACCGCGCCTGGTGGACGGCAGCCGTCACCGCGGCCACGATCGTCGTCGCCGGTGCCTTCTCCACCATGCCCGGCATCCTCCAGGGCCCGCTGCACGGCGAGTTCCACTGGTCCCGCGGTTCCCTCGGCCTCGCCGCGTCGGTGAACATGGTCCTGTACGGCCTCACCGCCCCGTTCGCCGCCTCCCTGATGGACCGCTTCGGCGTCCGGCGGATCGTCGTCACCGCCCTCGGCGTCGTCACCGCAGGAGCACTGCTCACCACCGTCATGGACGCCGCCTGGCAGTTCACCCTCTGCTGGGGCCTCCTGGTGGGCCTCGGCACCGGAGCGCTGTCCATGACCCTCGCCACCACCGTCGCGAACCGCTGGTTCACCACCCGCCGCGGCCTGGTCACCGGCATCCTCTCCTCGGCCGGCGTCCTCGGGCAGATGGTCTTCCTGCCCGCCCTGTCCTGGACCATCGACCACCACGGCTGGCGCCCGTCGCTGGTCACGCTCGCCGTCGCCGCACTGGTCACCCTGCTCCTGGTCCGGTGCACCCTCGGCGACCACCCCGCCGACAGCGGACACCACCCCTACGGCAGCCCCGCCTTCGTCCCCAAGCCGGCCCCCGTCCCCGGCGCGGCGCGGCGCGCCCTCGCCGTTCTGCGCGACGCCGCGCACACCGCCCCCTTCTGGCTGCTCGCCACCGCGTTCGCCGTCTGCGGTGCCTCGACCAATGGCGTGATGTGGACGCACTTCGCCCCCGCCGCCCACGACCACGGCATGCCAGTCACCACCGCCTCGACCCTGCTGGCCCTGATAGGCGTCTTCAACGTCGCCGGCACCGTCGCCGCCGGATGGCTCACCGACCGGCTGGACCCGCGCAGGCTGCTGGCCGTCGTCCTCACCGCACGCGGTCTGCTCCTCGTCGCGCTGCCCGCCCTCATGAGCGCGACCGTGACGCCGCCCATGATGGCCTTCGTCGTCCTCTTCGGGCTCCTCGACCTCGCCACGGTGCCTCCCGTCATCGCCCTGTGCCGCACGTTCTGGGGTGACGACAGCGCCATCGTCTTCGGCTGGACCAACGCCGCGCACCAGGTCGGTGCCGCCCTGGCCGCCTTCCTGGGCGGCGTCGCCCGTGACGCGTTCGCCGGCTACGACCCGGTGTGGACCGTCCTCGGCGCGGCGTGCGCCGCCGCGGCCCTCCTCGCGCTCACCGTCCGCCGTACGCCCGGCGTGAGCGTGCCCCGACGCGGGCGAAAAGCGCTGGCCGCGCCCGGAACCAGGTGCTGAGATGAGCTGATGCGCGAGGAGACGTCGGTGGTGGTGGACCGGGGACGGTTCCAGGACGCCGTGACCCCCTGGGAGGACGAGGCCTGGCGGGCCGCCGCCGTCGGCTGGGTGGAGGGCGAGCTCACCGCCCGGGGGCTGCGGCCGGCGGGGGAGTGGCGGGTGCGGCTGCGTCCCTGGTCCGTCCTGGTGAGGCTGCCCGTCCCGGGACGCGGCGCGGTGTGGTTCAAGGCGAACCCGCCGGCCGGTGCCTTCGAGGGCGCGCTGACCGCCGCGCTGTCCCGCTGGGTGCCGCAGCACGTGCTGGAGCCCCTGGCGGTGGACGCCGACCGGGGCTGGTCGCTGCTGCCCGACGGAGGGCGGCTGCTGCGGGACGTACTCGACCGGGAGACGACCGGCCCCGCCCTCTGGGAGGAGCTGCTGCGCCAGTACGCCGCCATGCAGCACGCCCTGACCTCGCGCGTGCCGGAGATCGAACGGCTGGGAGTCCCGTACCTGCCGGTCACCACGCTGCCCGACGTCCTCGACCGGCTCGACGACACCCCGCTGCGGCCCGAGGAGCGCGCGGGACTCGGGGGAGTGCGCCCCCGCGTCAAGGAGTGGTGCGAGGAACTCGCGGCCGTGGGCGTCCCCGACTCCCTCGACCACGTCGACCTGCACGACGGCCAGCTCTTCCACCCCGCGCCGGGCGGGTTCACCTTCTTCGACTGGGGGGACGCGGTCGTCTCCCACCCCTTCTGCAGCCTGACGGTCCCCGCCCGCCGGGCCCTCGAGCGGTACGGGCCGCGGGTGCTGCCGCGCCTGCGGGACGCCTACCTGGAGCCGTGGACGGGCGCCGGGCGCAGCACGGCGGAGCTACGGCGTGCGGTGGTCCTCGCCTGGCGGCTGAGCGCCCTGAGCCGGGCCGGAGCCTACGGCAGGCTGTTCCCCGGCACGTCCGGTGCCGCGGCGGCGCAGGTCGCCGGGGAGGGCGCCCGCTGCCTGCTGGAACTGCTCGACGACCCGCCGTGGTGAGGACGCCGCCCGGCAGGCGTTGTCAGTGGCGGATGCGAGGCTGCGTGTCATGGATGAGGTGGAGTTCATGCGCGGCAGGGTCTACGGCGCCGACCACGACAGCCCCGGGCCGCGGGCCGGTCGCGTCTACGTCCAGTTGGTCGGCGGCCCGCTGGACGGTCTGCTCCTGGACGTCACGGACCTCACGGAGCGCGAGCGGGGCAGGGGAGTGGTACTGGCCACGGAGATAGGCCGCTACGGCCCGGGCGGACGCTCCGCGTATGGTCCGCGGCCGGACGACCGCCTGCGGTTCGACTGGCGGGGCGACGTGCCCTGACCTCCCGTCGCCGGCGGCGCCCCCGTCTCCCCGAGCAGGGCCGCGAGCAGCCAGTCGTGCGCGGAGCCGGGGCTCGGCTCGGGCCGACGCCCCGGCGGGGTGGTCACCTCGGCGACCAGCTCCCAGTAGCGGTCGATCCGCGGGTCTGCCGGGAGCTGCCGGGCCAGCCGGCGGCGGAAGTCCGGAGTGTCCCGGACGCCGTACGCGCTCGTGTACGCGGCGACGAAGCCGTCCAGCGCCTCGCCGGGACCCGGGGGCCGGTCCCGGCGCATGTGGACGCCCGCCAGCTCGTACGCCTCCGCCAGCCCTTCGTACAGCACGGCGGCGCCCCGGGCGCCGGCCACCCGGTGCGCCTCGGGCTGGGGCCGCGCGGTACCCGGACAGGGGGCGAGGACGAGGGCGTTGAGGCGCGCGAAGGCGAGGACCTGGGCCGGGGCCGGATCGTCGGGCGGCCTCGGCACCGCCACCTCCAGGAAGGCACCGGTGGACCGGGCCGGCATCCGCGGGGGCAGCCAGCCGCGCCAGAACCGGACCAGCGGGGCCGTGCTGGGCGGGACGCTCGCGGCGCCGATCAGCCGCAGCCGGTCCGGCCGCTCCCCGGGCGCGCACTCCTGCACCAGCCGCAGCGCCGCCTCCCGCCAGCGCAACGCCCTGAGTTCGGAGCCGAGTTCGCGCAGCCGCCCGGCGACGGCGGCCTCCAGCGCGCCGCCCACCGCGTCCGCGCCGCACGGGTCGTCCTCCTCGTCGAGGATCCGGCCCACCTCGGGAACCGACAGACCGAGAGCGCGCAGGGACCGGATCAGCCGCAGCCGGTCGAGCGCCTCGTGGCCGTACCGCCGGTGTCCGCCGGCGCTGCGGGAGGCCTCCGGCAGCAGTCCGCGATCGGAGTAGAAACGGACCGTCTTGACGGTGACACCCGCCTGTTCGGCGAGTTCACCGATGCCGCACCGACCGTCGTCCGGCGTGATCACTTGAACCTCCCTCAGGGGGAGTTCCTACCGTACCGGCGAGCGCGGGCCGGTGATCGGGCCGGCCCGCAGAGGCGCGAAGGAGCGACCATGACCGCGTTCGTCCTGGTGTCGGGCATGTTCACCGGTACCCACGTCTGGCAGGAGACCGCCGCACGACTGACCGCCGCGGGCGCCGAGGTGCACCCGGTCGCCCTCACCGGGACGGAGGGGCCGCGCACCGCGCCGACGAGCGGCATCGACCTGGAGACCCACATCGCGGACGTCCTCGCGGTGATCGACTCGGTCGGCACGGCGACGGACCGGAAGATCGTGCTGGTCGGCCACGACTACGGCATCCATCCCGCGCTCGGCGCCGCCGACCGGAGGGCACAGCGGGTCGACCGGATCGTGTACCTGGACTCCGGCATGCCCAGGGACGGCGCCCCGGCCCTGGCCGCGGTGCCCGACCAGTCCCTGCGCGCACGGCTGGCCGGGGCGGGCGGGCACCAGGGGGCCGGCGAGATGCTGCCGCCCCCCACCGGGCACGACGAGTGGCGGCTGTGGGGCAGCACCGAGGGCGTCTCCGGCACGGCGCTCGACCGGCTCACCGCACTAGCCGCGCCGCAGCCGCTCGGCACCCTGCTCCAGCCGCTGCGCCTGACCGGCGCCGTGCACGCGGTGCCCACCACCGGCGTGCTGTGCACGGAGAACGGCGCGAGCATCGAGACGGTGCAGATGCTGGTGGGCTTCGGCGACCCCGCGCTGCAAGCCCTCACCGACCCGCGGGTCACCTTCTTCGAACTCCCCACCGGGCACTGGCCGATGCTCTCCCGCCCCGCGGAGCTGGCGGACGTCCTGCTGCGGGCCGCGGCCGGCGAGGGGCACCGGCTGGTCCCCGCCGACGCGGCGGCTCCACCGGCACACCTGCGGCCGTTCCTGCTCGACGTGCCCGAAGCGCCCCGGGAGCGGCACGGGAGGGTCGACCTCCACCTGCCCGACGCCGACGAGCCGAGGCCCGCGGTGCTGTTCGTGCACGGCGGGCCCGTCCCCGCCGACGCCCGGCCCACGCCGAGGGACTGGCCGACCCTGACGGGCTACGCGCGCTGCGCGGCGGCGGGCGGCGCGGTGGGCGCGGTCGTCGACCACCGTCTCCACGACCTGGCCGACTTCGAGCGGGCCGCCGCGGACGTGGCCGCCGCGGTGGAGTCGGTCCGGGCCGACCCGAGGGTGGACGGGGACCGGATCGCGCTCTGGTTCTTCTCGGGCGGGGGTCTGATCGCGGCCGACTGGCTCGCCGCGCCCCCGGCGTGGCTGCGCTGTCTGGCGGTCACCTACCCCGTCCTCGTACCGCTGCCCAACTGGGGCCTGTCCGGCACCCGGTTCCACCCGGCGCGAGCGGTGGCGGATGCCGGAGCCCTGCCCGTCGTACTGACCCGCGTCGGACTGGAGATGCCCGAGATCGCCGCCACCGTCGAGGAGTTCCTGGCAGCGGCCGGGGACCGCGGGGCCGACGTGGAGGTGATCGACGTACCGCACGGACACCACTCCTTCGAGACCGTCGACCGCACCGACGAGTCCCGGAAGGCCGTCCAGCGCGCGATGCGGTCGGTTCTGGACCGTGTCGCCGCCCGGCGGGACACCCCCTGACCGACCCGGTCCCCCCGCCCCGGCCGAGGCCGTCCAGGCACTTTGTCCCCTCGACGGAAAAAGATTCGAGATCTTGCGGAGAAGGGGGTTACAGGTTCGGACCAAGGCCGCTAACTTCCTTGAAATGAACCGGTCATAGACCTCTCCCGACCGGTGCTCGACGGCGCGACGGCGCGCGCCCGTACTCCCTCACGGCAGACCTCGCACGGCTGCCGCCACCCCTCACTCCCCGGGAGAACTCTGTGCGCACGAGACCGCGCGGACACAGACGTGTCCGCTCCCTGCTGCCGGCCCTGGCGTGTGCCATCGGCCTGGCGCTGCCGATGAGCCCGGCCACCGCGGCCCCGGCGGAACCGGGCGGCGCGGCCGAGGCCGCGGCGGCCGAGGAGTTCCAACAGGTCACCCTCGCCAAGGGTGTGGCCGAGACCGGCGAGCCCATGACGCTGGCCGTCCTGCCGGACCGCTCGGTGCTGCACACCTCGCGCGACGGCACGCTCCGGCTGACCGACCCGGCGGGCAACACCGCCGTGGCGGGCAAACTGGACGTCTACAGCCACGACGAGGAAGGGCTGCAGGGCGTCGCAGCGGACCCCGGCTTCCGGACCAACCGCTTCGTCTACCTGTACTACGCCCCGAAGCTGAGCACCCCCGCCGGTGACGCGCCGGCCGACGGAACGGCCGCCGACTTCGCCCCGTTCGACGGGGTCAACCGGCTCTCCCGGTTCGTCCTGCGGACCGACGGCACCCTGGACACCGGCAGCGAGAAGAAGATCCTCGACGTGCCCGCCTCCCGCGGCCTGTGCTGCCACGTCGGCGGCGACATCGACTTCGACGCGGCCGGCAACCTCTACCTGTCGACGGGCGACGACACCAACCCCTTCGCCTCCGACGGCTACACCCCCATCGACGAGCGGGCCTCGCGCAACCCCGCGTACGACGCCCAGCGTTCCTCCGGCAACACCAACGACCTGCGCGGCAAGATCCTGCGCATCAAGGTGAACGCCGACGGGTCCTACGGCATCCCGTCCGGCAACCTCTTCGCCCCGGGCACCGCCAGGACCCGGCCCGAGATCTACGCCATGGGCTTCCGCAACCCCTTCCGGATGAGCGTCGACAAGGCCACCGGGACCGTCTACGTCGGTGACTACGGCCCGGACGCGGGCACCGCGAGCGCCTCCCGGGGACCGGCCGGACAGGTCGAGTTCAACCGCGTCACCAAGGCGGGCAACTTCGGCTGGCCCTACTGCACCGGCGACAACGACGCCTACGTCGACCACGACTTCGCCTCCGGCGCGTCGGGTGCCGCCTTCAACTGCGCCGCGCCGAAGAACACCTCCCCGCGCAACACCGGTCTGACCGACCTGCCTCCGGTCCAGCCCGCCTGGATCCCCTACGACGGTGGTTCCGTACCCGAGTTCGGCAACGGCTCCGAGTCACCGATGGGCGGCCCCGTCTACCGCTACGACGCGAACTCCACCTCCGAGGTGAAGTTCCCCGAGGAGTACGACGGCGACTTCTTCGCCGGCGAGTTCGGCCGCCGCTGGATCAAGCGCGTCGAGGCGGGCGGCGACGGAACCGTGCAGTCCATCAACTCCTTCCCCTGGAGCGGCACCCAGGTGATGGACATGGCCTTCGGCCCGGACGGCGCCCTGTACGTCCTCGACTACGGCACCGGCTACTTCAACGGTGACGCCAACTCCGCCCTGTACCGTATCGAGCACGTCACCGGCGGCCACGCCCCGGTGGCCCAGGCCGGGGCGAACACCACCTCCGGCAAGGCGCCGCTCGCGGTGACCTTCTCCTCCGCGGGCAGCTCCGACGCCGACGGCGACGCCCTCACCCACTCCTGGGACTTCGGCGACGGCGCCACCTCCACCCAGGCCAACCCGTCTCACACCTACGCCACCAACGGCCAGTACACGGCCACGCTGAAGGTCACGGACACGACGGGCAAGTCCGCCACGGCCTCCGTGCGGATCACGGTCGGCAACACCGCTCCCACGGTGCGGCTCGACCTGCCGGCCGACGGGAGCGTCTACGACTTCGGCGCCGCCATCCCGTTCAAGGTGACGGTGACCGACCCCGAGGACGGCACCATCGACTGCGCCAAGGTGAAGGTCACCTTCATCGTGGGACACGACAGCCACGGGCACCCGCAAACCTCGGCCACCGGCTGCACCGGCACCCTGCGGACCCTGGCGGACGGCGAACACGACCCCAACGCCAACATCTTCGGCGTCATCGACGCCGAGTACACCGACAAGGGCGCGAACGGCCAGCCCGCGCTCACCACCCACGACCAGCACATCACCCAGCCCAGCCACCGGCAGGCCGAGCACTACGGGAACTCCTCGGGCGTCCAGGTCGTCACCCACACTCCGGCGCACGGCGGCAGGACCGTCGGTCACATCGAGAACGGTGACTGGATCTCCTTCCAGCCGTACGCCCTCGGCAACACCACCACCTTCACCGCCCGGGTCTCCTCCGCGGGAACCGGCGGCACCATCGAGGTGCGCGCGGGCTCCCCGACCGGCACGCTGCTCGGCACGGCGACGGTACCGGTCACCGGCGGGTGGGAGACGTTCCAGGACGTGACGGCCGCACTGAGCAACCAGCCCACCGGCTCCACCACCCTCCACCTGGTCTTCAAGGGCGGCAGCGGCTCGCTCTTCGACGTGGACGAGTTCTCCTTCTCCACGTCCGGCGGGAGTTCCCGCACGGGTGCGGTGAAGGGGGTGAACGGCAAGTGCCTGGACGTGGACAACGCCGGCACCGCGGACGGCACGAAGGTGCAGGTGTGGACGTGCAACGGAAGTGCGGCGCAGAGCTGGACGGTCGCCGGTGACGGTGCGCTGAAGGCGCTGGGCAAGTGCCTGGACGTGTCCGGTGGCGGCACGGCGGACGGCACGAAGGTGCAGCTGTGGACGTGCAACGGCTCGGGTGCGCAGCAGTGGGCGGCGCAGTCGGACGGCACCGTGCGCAACCCGCAGTCGGGCAAGTGCCTGGACGCCTCGGGCGGCACCTGGAACGACGGCACGGCCGTGCACCTGTGGAGCTGCCACACCGGACCCAACCAGAAGTGGACCCTGCCGTAGAAAGGAGGCGACCGTACATGCGCAATCACCTGAAAGCGGCCCTCGGACTGTTCGCCGGCGCCCTGCTGTGCCTCACCCCGCAGGCCGTCGCGCTCCCCGGAACCACGTCCGGCGAGACCGCCCGCACCACCGTTCAGGCGGGCCCGGACACCGCGGCACAGGCCGCGGCCGACCCCGCGTACAAGGTCCTCGTCTTCTCCCGGACGGCGGGCTTCCGGCACTCCTCGATCGACGACGGCATCACCGCCCTGCGAAGCCTCGGCACCGCGAACAACTTCACGGTGGACGCCACCGAGGACCCGGGGGCCTTCACCGCCGGCAACCTCGCCCAGTACAAGGCGGTCGTCTTCCTCTCGACGACCGGCGACGTGCTGGGTGACGCCCAGCAGACGGCGTTCGAGCGGTACCTCAACGGCGGCGGGGGCTACGTCGGCATCCACGCCGCCGCCGACACCGAGTACGACTGGCCCTTCTACGAGGGACTGGCGGGTGCCCTCTTCCACTCGCACCCCGCCATCCAGTCCGCGACCGTCGAGATCGAGGACCGGGCGCACGACGCCACCGCACACCTCGGCACCACCTGGCAGCGGACCGACGAGTGGTACAACTACCGCACCAACCCGCGGACCACCGCCCGGGTGCTGGCCTCGCTCGACGAGTCCAGCTACTCGGGAGGGAACATGAACGGCGACCACCCGATCGCCTGGTGCAAGGACTACGAGGGCGGCCGGGCCTTCTACACCGGCGGCGGCCACACCGACGAGTCGTACACCGATGCCGCCTTCCGCCGGCACCTGCTGGGCGGCATCCGCTGGGCGGCGGGGATGACCGACGCCGACTGCCGTCCGGAGAGCGGCTACACCTCCCTGTTCGACGGCTCCGGCACCACCGGCTGGCAGCAGGCGGGCCCCGGCGGGTTCACCCTCGCCGACGGCACCCTCACCTCCCACGGCGGGCTGGGGATGCTCTGGTACGCCGCCGAGGAGTTCACCGGCGACTACTCCCTCAAGCTGGACTGGAAGGCGGCCGGGGACGACAACTCCGGAGTCTTCGTCGGCTTCCCGGCCTCCGGCGACCCCTGGTCGGCGGTGAACAACGGCTACGAGATCCAGATCGACGCCACGGACGCGGCCGACCGGACCACGGGCGCCGTCTACGGCTTCAGGTCGGCGGACCTCCCCGCACGGGACGCCGCGCTGAATCCGCCGGGGGAGTGGAACACCTACGAACTCCGCGTCACCGGAGAGCGGCTGGAGATCTTCCTCAACGGCTCGAAGATCAACGATTTCACCAACACCGACCCGGCGCGGAGCCTGCGGCAGGGGCACATCGGACTCCAGAACCACGGGGACGGTGACGAGGTGGCCTTCCGCGACATCCGCGTCAAGCGCGCGGGGACGCCGCCCACCGGACCGCGCTCCGGCGCGGTGAAGGGGGTGAACGGCAAGTGCCTGGACGTGGACAACGCCGGCACTGCGGACGGCACGAAGGTGCAGGTGTGGACGTGCAACGGAAGTGCGGCGCAGAGCTGGACGGTCGCCGGTGACGGTGCGCTGAAGGCGCTGGGCAAGTGCCTGGACGTGTCGGGCGGAGGGAGCGCGGACGGTACGCGCGTCCAGTTGTGGACGTGCAACGGTTCGGGTGCGCAGCGGTGGGCGGCGCAGTCGGACGGCACCGTGCGCAACCCGCAGTCGGGCAAGTGCCTGGACGCGTCGGGCGGCACGTGGAACGACGGCACGGCCGTGCACCTGTGGTCCTGCCACACCGGACCGAACCAGAAGTGGACCCTGCCCTGACGCGTGCCGTCAGGTGAGTCGGCTGCCGGCCGCCCGGGAACCGGGCGGCCGGCAAGCGTTTTCTGCCCGAGGGCTTGACGTGTACGTGACGCCTGAGTTCTATGGGAGCGCTCCCACAGCTCCGTGTCCACCGTGTCCGCACTACTCGCCCCCTGGAGTCGCCGTGCGTACCGCACAACAGCCCTTAGCGAAGAGCAAGAGCCTCGCCCGTCTGCTCGCCGGACTGGCCACCCTGATCGGGCTGGTCGTCGTCGGCGCCCTCTGCCCGTCCGTCGCCCTGGCCCAGGCGCCCGCCGCCCAGGCCGTCGGCCTGCACATCAGCGACGGCAGGCTGCTGGAAGGCAACGGCAACGACTTCGTCATGCGCGGGGTCAACCACGCCCACACCTGGTACCCGGGTGAGACGCAGTCGCTCGCCGACATCAAGGCGAAGGGCGCCAACACCGTCCGGGTCGTCCTCTCCGACGGTCACCGCTGGTCCGAGAACAGCCCGGCCGACGTGGCCGCCGTCGTCGCGGACTGCAAGGCCAACCGGCTGATCTGCGTGCTGGAGGTGCACGACACCACGGGCTACGGGGAGGACGCCGCGGCGGGCACGCTCGACCACGCCGCCGACTACTGGATCGGCCTCAAGGACGTGCTCGCCGGTGAGGAGGACTACGTCATCGTCAACATCGGCAACGAGCCCTGGGGCAACACCGACCCGGCCGGCTGGACCGCACCGACCGTCGCGGCGGTCGAGAAGCTCCGCGCGGCCGGCTTCCAGCACACCATCATGGTGGACGCCCCCAACTGGGGTCAGGACTGGCAGGGCGTGATGAAGGCCAACGCCCGGACCGTCTACGACGCCGACACCACCGGCAACCTGATCTTCTCCATCCACATGTACAGCGTCTACGACACCGCGCAGGAGATCACCGACTACCTGAACGCCTTCGTGGACGCCGGACTGCCGCTTGTCATCGGAGAGTTCGGCGGCCCCGCCGACCAGTGGGGGGACCCGGACGAGGACACCATGATGGCCGCCGCCGAGCGGCTCGACCTCGGCTACCTGGCCTGGTCCTGGAGCGGCAACACCGACCCGGTCCTCGACCTCGCGATCGACTTCGACCCCAGCCGGCTCAGCTCCTGGGGCGAGCGCATCTTCAACGGCGCGAACGGTATCGCCCGGACCTCGCGGGAGGCGACGGTCTTCGGCGGCGGCCCCGGCGACACCCGGGCCCCGACGGCTCCCGGCACCCCGGCCGCCACCGCCGTCACGGACACCTCCGTCACCCTCGGCTGGACCGCGGCCACCGACGACGTGGGCGTCACCGGCTACGACGTGGTCCGGGTCGCCGCCGGCGGCGAGACCCCGGCCGTCGCCTCCACCACCAGCACCGCCACCGTGACGGGCCTCACCCCGGACACCGCGTACACCTTCGCCGTCTACGCCCGTGACGCGGCCGGCAACCGCTCGGCCCGCTCCGCCACCGTGGACGTCACCACCGACGAGGGCGGCGGCACCCCCGGCGCCGCGTGCTCGGTGGGCTACCGCGTCGTGGGCGAGTGGCCCGGCGGCTTCCAGGGCGAGATCGCCGTCCGCAACACGGGCACCGCACCCATCGGCCCGTGGACGCTGACCTTCGCGTTCGCCGACGGACAGAGGATCACGAACATGTGGGGAGGGACCCCGGCCCAGAACGGGGGCACCGTGAGGGTCACCCCGGCCTCCTACACCGCCACCGTCCCGGCCGGCGGCACGGTGACCCTCGGGTTCACCGCCGGGAAGGGCGCCTCCAACACCGCCCCGACCGCGTTCGGCCTCAACGGGGCGGCCTGCGCGACGACGTGACCGGAGCGTCTCGCCGGCCGGCGGCGGCCCCGCGGGTGTCCGCGCCGGCCGGCACCGGTCCCCGACGGGCGGGCGGCCTCAGAAGGACACCTCGCGGACACTGGCCTGGCTCCGCGGCTCCGTCGTCGCCGTCACCTCCGACCGGTGGCGGCTCGCCGAGAACGTCACCGTCAGCGTCCGCGGATCGCTCTGGCTCGTGCCCACGGTGTAGCCCTGGTTCGGCACGGCGGAGATCAGGCACACGCCGCTGCCGCCGAACCGCACGGTGACCTTGCCGCCCTCCGACGGCACGGTGTACACACCGGCCCCGCCGTCCTCGCACCCGAGGTCGCCCCCGCCCGCGGGGACCCGCGGGGGTGTGGTGCGGGCGGTGGGCGTCGGTGTCGGACCCGGGTCGGCCGGCTTCTCGCTGGTCCGGGACGGCGTCGGACTGGGCTTCCGGCTGGTGGCCGACGGGCTGGGGGAGGGCGTCCGGGACCTGGACGGGGAGGGCCGCGGGGCCGCCGACGGCGCGGCGAGCTCCTGCGGCGCCGACTGCGCGACCGGCGCCGTAGGCCGCGTCGAGCCCACCACGAAGTGGATCGTGATGATGACGGCCGTGACACTGGCGGCCGTGCACGACAGCCAGATGATCAGGTAGCGCAGGAGGCGGGACACGACACCATAGTGACGGACCGGCTAACGTGCCTGCCCATGGCCTCCGTACTTGTCGTCGAGGACGACCCTGTGATCCGGGCCGCGCTGATCGAGGTCCTGACCGGGCACGGCTACGCGGTGAAGACCGCTCACCAGGGTTTCGAGGCGTTGCGCGACATCACGCAGAGCCCCCCGGACATCGTGGTGCTCGACCTCGGGCTGCCCGACCTCGACGGACTGGACGTGCTGCGGATGATCCGCGGCATCTCCCGCGTCCCGGTGCTGGTCGCCACCGCGCGTGACGACGAGACGGAGATCATCCGGCTGCTCAACGCGGGGGCCGACGACTACATGGTCAAGCCCTTCTCCGGCGGGCAGCTCGCGGCCCGCCTCGCCGCCGTCCTGCGCCGGTCCGAGCCCGCCGACGTCCGGGCGGCGCGGCGATCCGTCCTCCAGGTCGCCGACCTGCGCGTCGACCCCACCGCGCGCACCGCGCACCTGGCCGGCCGGGAGCTGTCCCTCACCCGCCGCGAGTTCGACCTGCTCGCCTACCTGGCCGCCAACGCCGACCAGGTCATCTCCCGGCAGCGCATACTCACCGAGGTCTGGCAGCAGCCGTATCTCGAGGACCAGACGGTGGACGTCCATCTCTCCGCACTCCGCCGCAAACTGGGCGAGAAGGCACGAAAGCCCCGCTATCTCCACACCGTGCGCGGCATCGGAATCAAGCTGGTCAGCTCGCCATGAGACGTGCCCTCGCCGGGATCGCCCTGGCCGTCACCTCGATGGTCGCCCTGTCGTTCCTCATCCCGCTCGCCCTCCTCGTCCGCGAACAGGCCCGCGACCGGGTCACCACCGTCGCCGAGCAGCGCGCCTCGGCCCTCTCCCCGGTGCTCGCCCTCACCACCCGGCGCGCCGACGTGCAACAGGCCGTCGCCGAGCTCGGCTCGTCCGACCAGCTCGTGGTGCGGCTGCCCGACGGCGGCTTCGTCGGCGACCCGCACGCGCCGAAGGACGCGCTCGACCGTGCCGTGCGGGGGCGCGAGACGCTCGCCGTGGACACCGCGGACGGCTGGGTCTACCTCCAGCCCGTCGTCCTGCGCGGCGACCGGGTCGCGGTCGTGGAGGCCTACGTGCCCGCCGCCGACCTCACCCGGGGCGTGGCCGCGTCCTGGGGCGTGATGGCGCTGCTCGCGCTGGGCCTCGTCGGCGGCTCCGTGCTGGTCGCCGACCGGCTCGGTGCCCGCGTCGTCCGCTCCTCCCGCGGTCTCAAGCGCGCCTCGCTGGCCCTCGGCTCCGGCGACCTCGACGTACGGGTCGAACCGGACGGCCCGCCCGAGCTCCAGGAGGCCGGCGTCGCGTTCAACACCATGGCCGACCGGGTCGTCGACCTCCTCGCCGTGGAACGCGAGCTCGTCGCCGACCTCTCCCACCGGCTGCGCACCCCCCTGACCGCCCTCTACCTGGAGGCCGACCGGATGGGCGCCACACCGAGCGCCCGGCGGGTGACGGAGGCGGCCGGGCAACTGGAGAGCGAGCTCGACTCGATCATCGCCGCGGCGCGCACGCCCCTGGCCGCCGCACAGCTCGGCGGTGCGGGGGCGGCCACGGCGAAACCGTGCGACGTCGCCGAGGTGGTCGCCATGCGGCTCGACTTCTGGTCCGTGCTCGCCACCCAGCAGGGCCGGCCCTACGAGCGCTCCCTCACACCGCGCCCGGCACCCGTCGCCTTCCCCGAGGACGACCTGGCGGCCGTCGTCGACGCCCTGATCGGCAACGTCTTCCGGCACACCCCGCAGGGCACCGCCTTCGCCGTCCGCGTGGAGCGGGCGGACCGGCACGTCTTCCTCACGGTCGACGACGCCGGGCCGGGTGTGGCGGACCCCGAGGCCGCGCTGACCCGGGGCGTGAGTGTCGGCGGCTCCACCGGTCTCGGTCTGGACATCGTGGCCCGGGCGGCGGGGGCGGCGGACGGCGAACTGACGATCACCCGCGCGCCGCTGGGAGGCGCGCGGGTGCGGGTGTCGTTCGGCCTCGCCGGTGTGCACGGCGGACGGTGACGGGCTGGACCGGACCGGACCGGATCAGACTGAATCGGGCGGGTCCGGCCGGTGACGGCTTCGGACGGGTCCGGTCGGTGACGGGCGTCAGCGGCCGGTACCGAAGTCCTGGGTCCACCAGGGGCCGCCGTCGCCGAAGTGCACGCCGACGCCCAGTTCCTTGAACGAGCAGTTCAGTATGTTCGCGCGGTGGCCGGAGCTGTTCATCCAGGACTCCATCACCGAAGCGGCGTCCGCCTGCCCCCTGGCTATGTTCTCGCCGAGCGCGGACCACTGGTAACCCGCGGCCTCGACCCGGCTCGCCATGGTGGAGCCGTCGGGACCCGTGTGGGACATCACACCGCTGCTCGCCATGACGTCGCTGTAGTCGTCGGCGGCCCGGGTCAGCCGGTCGTTCGCCGTGACCGGCGAGCAGCCCGCCGCGGCCCGCTCCTCGTTCACGAGAGCGAGCACCTGTGCCTCGGGCCCCCCGGACCCGCCGGAGCCCGAACCGGATCCCGAGCCCGCGCCGGTGCTGCCCGACCCGGTGTCACCGCCACCGCCGGACGACCGGTCGCCGCCGCTCTTCGCCGTCGTCCGCGCGGGTGCCGCGGCCGCCGTCGTCGGCCGGGCGGCCGGGCTCGTCGTCCTCTCCGGCGCGCCACCGTCCTTGGTCTTGGTCTTGGCCCTGTCCTTGTCGTCCTTCGGACCGGCACTCGCGCTCGGTGAACCGCTCGCCGTGGCACTCGGGCGGGCGGACGCGGAGGCGAGCGGAGCCGCGCCGCCCGACGCGTCCCCGGCGTGCGACGCCTCACCGGCGGCGCTGGTGGCGACCCGGTCGGCGGCCCCCTCGTCCTCGCCCCCGGCGACGGCCAGGGTGATCCCGACGCCCGCCGTCACCGTGACGGCGCCGAGCGCCAGCGCGGCACCGCGGGCCCTGAGGCCGCCGCGGGGCCGGGCGTGGGAGCGGGACGGACGGGCGGCTCGGCGGGAACCCATGCGCAGGACACCTCGGCTTGTCTGTCGGCTGATCGGACCCCCGTACCCGGTGGACGCGACCGCGCCCACCGGGACTGTGGGGGGTGGTCGAGAGCCTAGGACGCGGCCGGCGTGGAAAGGGCCGTCCGAAGGTCATCTTCAGAAAGCCTTAAAAGAGCCGCCAAAGTCCGCTGAGGAAGCATGACGGCGACGAACCGGCCGGTCTCCGCCCGTTACGGGCTCGCCGCCCACCACCCTCAAGGCCGGCGCGGGGCGCTTCAGCGTGAAGAGAGGACTGGGCGTCCGCGGGGCGCCCCTCGGACGCCTCGGATGCTCCGCCGTCACCCCGCACGAACCGCTTACCGGGCCGTGGCGCGGGACAGTCTGTCGGCGTGCACCCGGCAGGTCGCCGGTGCACCGTCGGCGCACCCGAGGAGGCAGGGACCTCCCGCCCACCACCTCCGGGTGCGCCGCGCACGGACAAGGAGGAACCGCACATGCCGTCCACCGCTGATGAACGACAGCTCCTCGACGAACTGCGCGAACTGCTGGCCGCGACCGTGGAGGACCTCTCCACGGAGGAGATCCGACCCGACTCCTCCCTGAAGGACGACCTCGGCGTCGACTCGCTGGCCATGCTGGAACTCATCGCCGCCATCGAGGACCGCTGGCAGATCGAGGTGCCGCAGGAGCAGGCGGAGCGGCTGACGACGGTGCGACAGATCGCCGCCCACCTCGCCGAAGCCGTCACCACCCCGGCGGGCGGGACCGCGTGAGCCCACGACACGCCTTCGGCCCCGCTCCGCGGGAGCGGGACGCCGTCATCACCGGGCTGGGACTGACGACCGCGCTGGGCGGCGACGTAGCCTCCACCTGGCAGGCCCTGCTGGACGGTGCGTGCGGCGTGGAGTGCGTCGACTTCGGGGAGCCGGACGGCCCCGCGCAGACCTATCTCGCGGCCCGGGCGGCGGTGGACCCCCGCACGGTCCTGCCGTCCGCCAAGGCGGCGCACTGCGACCGCTCCGCGCAGTTCGCCCTCGTCGCGGCCCGGGAAGCCGTGCGCGACGCCGGATTCGCGGACCCGTCGTCGCTCGCCGCGGACGGCTCGCGGGTGGCCGTGATCGTCGGCGTCGGGCTGGGCGGGCTCACCAGCATCCTGGAGCAGAACCACCGCCTTCAGACCCGGGGCGCCGGGCGGGTGAGCCCCCGCACCATCCCCGTCATGCTGCCCAACCACCCGGCCGCGGAGGTGGGGCTCATGGTCGGCGCCAAGGCCGGCGTCCACGCCCCGGTCAGTGCCTGCGCCTCCGGTGCCGAGGCGGTCGTCCAGGCCCTGGGCATGATCCGGGACGGCCGCGCCGACCTCGTCGTCGCCGGCGGCACCGAGGCCGCGCTGCACCCGCTCGCCCTGGCCGGCTTCGCGCGGCTCCAGGCGCTCTCCCTGCGCCTGGACGACCCCAAGGGCGCCTCCAGGCCCTTCGACGCCGACCGGGACGGCTTCGTGATGGGTGAGGGGGCCGGCATGCTCGTCGTCGAGAGCGCGGCGCACGCCGCCGCCCGCGGCGCCCGCGTCCACGGCCGCCTGACCGGCGCGGGCATCACCAACGACAGCCACCACGTCGCCCAGCCCGCACCCGGCGGTACGGGCTGCGCCGCCGCCGTCGACGCCGCCCTCAGCGACGCCGGACTCCTTCCGGAGCAGGTCCGGCACGTCAACGCCCACGCCACCTCGACACCGCTCGGCGACCTCGGCGAGGCACAGGCGCTGCACAGGGTCTTCGCCGAGGCGCTGGCCGACGTCACGGTCAGCGCCACCAAGGCCGCTCTCGGCCACACGCTGGGCGCCGCCGGAGCGATCGAGGCCGTCCTCACCGTGCTCGCCGTCCGGGAGCGGACCGCACCGCCGGCGTGCAGTCTCGAACGGGTGGACCCCGACATCGCCCTGAACGTCGTCGGCCGCACCCCCGCGCCCCTGCCCTCCGGGGCCCTCGCGGCCGTCTCCACCAGCATGGGGTTCGGCGGCCACAACGTCGCGCTCGCGTTCGCCGGCGCCTCATGAGACCCCGCGCCCCGGCTCCCGCCGACGGCACACCGCGCACCGTGCTGATGTGCCCCGGCCAGGGGGCCTACCTCCCGGGCGCGCTGCGTCACCTGCGCGACGTCCCGGCCGTCGCCGGCGTCCTGCGCGGGGTGGACGCCCACAGCGCCGCCGCCGGCGGCACCGGCACACCCGTCGGGCCCCTCCTCACCGACGTCGGGGCACCCGACCCCGACCGGCTCCTGCGCACCGATCCCCTCGCCTTCGACCTCGCCACCTACGCCGCGGTCGTCGCCTGTGCGACCGTCCTGCTCGACCTGGCGATCCCACCCGTCGACGCCGTGCTCGGCCACAGCGTGGGCGACCTCGCGGCACTCACCGTCGCCGGTGCCGTCACCCTGGAACAGGGGGTCCGGCTGCTCCACGTACGGGACCGGCTGCTGCGGGACGCCCGGCTGCCGGCGGCCGGCCTGCTGGCCACCGACATGCCCGCCGACCTGGCGGCGGACGTCCTGCGCGTGCACGGCCCGCCCCAGGTACGGATCGCCGCCCGCAACGCCCCCGCCCAGACCGTCCTGGCCGGCCCCGCCGACCAGCTGGCCGCCGTCCGCCGCACCACCAGGGCCCTCGGACACCGGGCCACCCCGCTGACCAGCCGCACCGCCTTCCACCACCCCCTGCTCCACGAGGTCCACCGTGCCTTCCGCCGCGTCCTGCGGGCGCAGCCCGTCGCACCGCCCACGCTCGCCGTCTACACCACCACCGCGGTCCGGCCCGCGCGCACCGCCGCCGAGCTGCGCGCGGCGGCGGCCGCCCACCTCACCGAGCCGATGGCCTTCCACCGCACCCTGCACGCCATGCGCAGCGCCGGCTGCACCACGTACCTGGACAGCGGACCCCGGGCCCTGCTGTCCACCCTGGCCAGGACCGCACTGCCGGGCTGCACCACCGCCGCCCCCTCCCGCACACCCGCCGACGTCGACCGCATCCGCCACCGCCTCACCACCGCCCACGGTGACGGCCGCCCGCACGGCCGGGGTCCCGCGGCCGGATCGGGGTAGGCGGAGGGGACCCGAAGGAGGACAGCCATGACGACGTACGTCATCTCGGTGCCCGGGACGTTCACCGGCACCGTCCAGGACGGCACGAAGGACGAGCTGGCCCGGGCGCTGCGCCCGGCCGACCCGCACCGCACCCACCTGGGGGACGAGGAGGACCTGGACGCCCTCTCGGTCAACGACGACGGCACCTTCACCATCCGCCTCACCGTGGAAGCGGACACCACCGCCCAGGCGGAGGACCGCGCCCACGAGGTCGCGGACTCCGCCCTGCGCGCGGTCGGCCTGGACAAGAGCAGCGCACCCCTCGGCCCGTCGGTGGTCACCGGCATCGACTCCGACGTCTGACCGCGCCCGGACCGACGGCGGACCGCCCCCGGCCGAGCCATGAGTGGCCCGGCTCACATGGCGTACCGGGGGTGGCGCCGACACCATGGTCTCGTCACCCGGCAGGCTGAAGGGATCAACAATGTTCCGCAAGGTGCTGGTCGCCAACCGCGGTGAGATCGCGATCCGCGCGTTCCGCGCGGGTTACGAGCTCGGCGCGCGCACCGTCGCCGTCTTCCCGCACGAGGACCGCAACTCGCTGCACCGGCTCAAGGCCGACGAGGCCTACGAGATCGGGGAGCCGGGGCACCCGGTGCGCGCGTACCTCTCCGTGGAGGAGATCGTGCGGGCGGCCCGGCGGGCCGGAGCGGACGCCGTCTACCCGGGCTACGGCTTCCTGTCCGAGAACCCCGAACTGGCCCGCGCCTGCGAAGAGGCCGGCATCACCTTCGTCGGTCCGAGCGCCCACATCCTCGAACTGACCGGCAACAAGGCCCGTGCCGTGGCCGCCGCCCGCGAGGCGGGCGTCCCGGTGCTCGGCTCCTCCGCGCCCTCCACCGACGTGGACGAACTCGTCCGCGCGGCCGAGGACGTCGGTTTCCCCGTGTTCGTCAAGGCGGTCGCGGGCGGCGGCGGCCGCGGCATGCGCCGCGTCGAGGAACCCGCCCAGCTGCGGGAGGCCATCGAGGCGGCGTCCCGGGAGGCGGCCTCCGCCTTCGGCGACTCCACGGTCTTCCTGGAGAAGGCCGTCGTGGAACCCCGCCACATCGAGGTGCAGATCCTCGCCGACGGCGAGGGGAACGTCATCCACCTCTTCGAACGCGACTGCTCGGTGCAGCGCCGCCACCAGAAGGTCATCGAGCTGGCGCCCGCCCCCAACCTCGACCCGCGGCTGCGCGAGCGCATCTGCGCCGACGCCGTGAACTTCGCCCGGCAGATCGGCTACCGCAACGCCGGCACCGTCGAGTTCCTCGTCGACCGCGAGGGCAACCACGTCTTCATCGAGATGAACCCGCGCATCCAGGTCGAGCACACGGTCACCGAGGAGGTCACCGACGTCGACCTCGTCCAGTCCCAGCTGCGCATCGCCGCCGGCGAGACGCTGGCGGACCTCGGCCTCGCCCAGGAGAACATCACCCTGCGCGGCGCGGCCCTCCAGTGCCGCATCACCACCGAGGACCCGGCCAACGGCTTCCGCCCCGACACCGGGCAGATCAGCGCCTACCGCTCACCCGGCGGCTCCGGCATCCGCCTGGACGGCGGCACCACCCACGCCGGTACGGAGATCAGCGCCCACTTCGACTCGATGCTGGTCAAACTCTCCTGCCGCGGACGGGACTTCACCACCGCCGTCAACCGCGCCCGGCGAGCGGTGGCCGAGTTCCGCATCCGCGGCGTCGCCACCAACATCCCCTTCCTCCAGGCGGTGCTGGACGACCCGGACTTCCAGGCCGGCCGGGTCACCACCTCGTTCATCGAGCAGCGACCGCACCTGCTGACCGCCCGGCACTCCGCCGACCGCGGCACGAAGCTGCTCACCTACCTCGCCGACATCACCGTGAACAAGCCGCACGGCGAGCGCCCCGAACTGGCCGACCCGCTGACCAAGCTGCCGCCCCTGCCCGCGGGCGAACCCCCGGCGGGCTCCCGGCAGCTCCTCGCCGAACTGGGCCCCGAGGGCTTCGCCCGCCGACTGCGCGCATCGCCCACCATCGGCGTCACCGACACCACGTTCCGCGACGCCCACCAGTCGCTGCTCGCCACCCGGGTCCGCACCAAGGACCTGCTCGCCGTCGCCCCGCAGGTCGCCCACACCCTGCCCCAGCTGCTGTCCCTGGAGTGCTGGGGCGGCGCCACCTATGACGTCGCGCTGCGCTTCCTCGCCGAGGACCCCTGGGAACGCCTGGCCGCCCTGCGGGAAGCCGTCCCCAACATCTGCCTCCAGATGCTGCTGCGCGGCCGCAACACCGTCGGCTACACCCCGTACCCGACCGAGGTGACCGACGCCTTCGTCCAGGAGGCGGCGGCCACCGGCATCGACGTCTTCCGCATCTTCGACGCCCTCAACGACGTCGAGCAGATGCGCCCCGCCATCGACGCCGTACGGCAGACCGGCACGTCCGTCGCCGAGGTGGCCCTGTGCTACACCGCCGACCTGTCCGACCCGTCCGAGCGGTTGTACACGCTCGACTACTACCTCCGGCTCGCCGAGAAGATCGTCGCCGCCGGCGCACACGTCCTGGCCGTCAAGGACATGGCCGGCCTGCTGCGGGCACCGGCCGCGGCCACCCTGGTCTCCGCGCTGCGCCGGGAGTTCGACCTGCCGGTGCACCTGCACACCCATGACACGACCGGCGGCCAGCTCGCCACCTACCTCGCCGCGATCCAGGCCGGCGCGGACGCCGTCGACGGAGCGGTGGCGTCCATGGCGGGCACCACCTCGCAGCCCTCCCTCTCGGCGATCGTCGCCGCCACTGACCACACCGAGCGCCCCACCGGCCTCGACCTCCAGGCCGTCGGTGACCTGGAGCCGTACTGGGAGAGCGTCCGCAAGGTCTACGCCCCCTTCGAGGCGGGCCTCGCCGCACCGACCGGCCGCGTCTACCACCACGAGATCCCCGGCGGGCAGCTCTCCAACCTGCGCACCCAGGCCATCGCCCTCGGCCTGGGCGACCGCTTCGAGGACATCGAGGCGATGTACGCCGCCGCCGACCGGATGCTGGGCCGCCTGGTGAAGGTCACACCCTCCTCGAAGGTGGTCGGCGACCTGGCCCTCCACCTGGTGGGCGCCGGGGTCTCCCCGGCGGACTTCGAGGCGGACCCGGACCGGTTCGACATCCCCGACTCCGTCATCGGCTTCCTCCGCGGTGAGCTGGGCACCCCGCCCGGCGGCTGGCCCGAGCCGTTCCGCACCAAGGCGTTGCGGGGCCGCGCCGAGGCCAAGCCCGTGCCGGAGCTGACCGCCGACGACCGCACGGGGCTCGCCAAGGAGCGCCGGGCCACCCTCAACCGGCTGCTGTTCCCCGGACCGGCCCGCGAGTTCGAGACCCACCGCGGCAGCTTCGGCGACACCAGCGTCCTGGACAGCAAGGACTTCTTCTACGGGCTGCGCCCCGGCAAGGAGTACACGGTCGACCTCGACCCCGGCGTCCGCCTCCTCATCGAACTCCAGGCGGTCGGCGACGCGGACGAGCGCGGCATGCGCACCGTGATGTCCTCGCTCAACGGCCAGCTCCGGCCGATCCAGGTCCGCGACCGCTCGGCGGCCTCCGACGTCCCGGTCACCGAGAAGGCCGACCGTTCGGACCCCGGACATGTCGCGGCGCCCTTCGCCGGCGTGGTCACCCTCGCGGTCGCCGAGGGCGACGAGGTCGAGGCCGGCGCCACCGTGGCCACCATCGAGGCGATGAAGATGGAGGCCACGATCACCGCCCAGAAGTCCGGCACGGTGACCAGGCTCGCCATCAACCGCATCCAGCAGGTCGAGGGCGGCGACCTCCTCGTGCAGCTCGGCTGAGCACCGAGACGGCCGCGGCCCGGACCACCAAGGGTCCGGGCCGCGGCCGTCTCCGTCGCCTCACGCCTCCTTGGGAGCCGCCTGCTGCACCACCTCGAAGGACCACACCGTGGACCCGCTCGCGGCGGGCTTCGGACGCTCGCTGCCCTCCGCGCCGCCGCCCTGGTGCGCCGCCTTCATCGGTCCCTCCATCCAGGCCTGGAAGGACTCCTCGTCACGCCACCGCGTGTAGACGAGGTAGTCGTCGGTGCCCTCCACCGGCCGCAGCAGCTCGAACCACTCGAACCCGTCGGAACTCTCCACGGCGTGGGCCCGCGAGGCGAAGCGCTTCTCCAGCGTCTCCCGCTGCTCGGCAGGGACGGTCAGTACGTTGATCTTGACTACGCTCATGTCCCCATCCTGCCGCATGCCGTGCTCAGCAGGGGTCGCGCCAGACCCCGAGCTCCGGGCGCTTGCGCATCGAGGACAGGCCCAGCCGGCGTGACTCGGGACAGAACGCACGGGCCGGCTCGCTGTACTCCACGTGGAAGACGGCCTTGCCGGCCTCGACGAACGGCGTGAGCCGCGCGCACTCGCCGTACTCGGCGCACTGCTCGTTGACGGCGAAGTCGAAGTCGTCGACCAGCTGCGGAATCTGCGCCAGGTCGTTCTTGAGACCCACCGCCAGGCCCCGTTCGCGGGCGATGGAGGCGATCATCCGGTTGTAGGCGAGCTGGTCCCGCGCGGTGAGCGGAAAGCCGGTCTCGTTGCCGTACCCCTCCACCAGGTCGGGTTCCACCGCGTCGAAGCCCTTGTCGCGGCACATGTCGAAGCGCCGCTCCATGATCGGCCGCAGCACGGAGATCTCGCGGATGTCCAGCCAGCGCTCCCCGTGCCAGCCGTTGGGCTCGCCCAGCACCGCGCGGGGAAAGGCGTCCGCGTCGGGCCGGTAGTCCTCCCAGGCGCCCACGTTGACGTAGCAGATCACCTTGCGGCCGGCGCGGTGCAGCCGGGCCACGTCCGCCCTGTCGTTCTCGAACGCGTCGATGTCGTACACGGGCACGTCGGCCGACGGGTCGACCCTGCCGTCGAGCTGCCACTGCCAGGCCAGTCCGGGCTCGGGCCGCCACACCGCGGTGGCGGACGGGTCCGGTGCGGGCCCGTGATCCGCACCCGAGCACCCCGCCGCCACCGAGAAGGACAGGACGACCAGCAGCGCGGCGCACACGCGTCCCCGGCGTCTCACCGCTCCGCTCCGGTCAGCAGGGGCGTCAGACGGGCCCACGGGTTGGGCGGTTCGCCCGTGACGGGTCCGGAGACGGCGGCGCCGCGCTCGTGGGCGGTCCGCACGGCGAGCGGTGCGAGCGCCTCGGGCACCCCGTACACCAGGTGGCAGATCCGCTCCGGCGGGTGCCGCAGCGTCCAGTCCGGCCGGCTGAACGCGGACACGTAGGTGGACCAGGACCCCTCGAAGGTGACGACGAGGTCGGCGAGGCGGGCGTATCCCGGCGCCGGGTGGACCCCCGGGTTCAGCACGACGGAACGTGACCCCCGCCGACGCAGGTCCCGCACCAGCGTCCGGTAGGCGGGAAGTTCGGTCGCCGCCGAACTCACCCGGTCCAGGAAGCTCCCGTCGGTCCCGTACCACTCCCGGTGGAGCAGCGCGTCCTCGGCGACCTCGGCCGGGGAGCGCGTGCCGTAGTCGGTGTCGACGTAGCCGAGCAGGCGGGCGCCCGCCGTCCGCAGCGCGCCGGCCGCCGCCACGAAGGCGGGGTCGGGCGCACCTCCCGGCCCGTTCGCGGGGTTGATGACGACGCCGTAGGTGCGGTCGGCCGCGGTGATGAGCCGGTGCCAGGAGCCCGGGTCCTCGGCCGGATGGACGTACAGCGGGATCAGCAGGCTCACGACGGTCCGCCGCCTTTCGCGGTGAGGGCAGGGGGGCGGACGCCCTCCGACCAGAGCGCGGCCAGTGACGCGTCGAGCGAGTACGACGGCCGCCAGTCGAGAGCGGCCCGGGCGGCGGCGATGTCGGAGCACTGCCAGGAGACCTCGCCAGAGCGGGCCGAACCGGCGGCGTCCTCCTCGATCCGGCCGCGGAAACCGGCGATGTCCGCGAGCGTCCGCACCAGGTGGCGCACCGGCGCGGCGTCACCGCCGCCGATGTTGAGCACGCGCGGCAGCGGGCCGGCCGCGGTGACCGCGCGTTCGACGGCCCGTGCCACGTCGCGTACGTCCACGAAGTCCCGGTAGGCCGACAGATCGCCCAGCCGGAGCACCGCGTCCGGGTCCGCGCCCGCCGCGCGCAGCAGTCCGGTGACCCGGCCGGGCAGCCCGGAGGGCGGGGCGCCGGGCCCCACCGGGTTGCCGACCCGCAGGACCACCGTGTCCAGGTCCGAGGTGGCGACCGTGACGGTGCCGGCGAGTTTGGTCGCTCCGTAGGCGGCCAGCGGGCGGGTCGCCGCCGATTCCGGCACCTTGACGTGCATCGTGCCCGGCCCGTACTCGGCGGCCGAACCGAGGTGGACCAGGCGGGCGCCGGGGCGGGCCAGCCGCAGCGCCGCGCACAGGAGGGCGGGGCCACGGGCGTTGACCTCGGCGAGTCTCACCGGGTCACCGCCGGTGGCGCCCGCGCAGTTGACCACGGCGTCGGGGGCCGCCGAGGCCAGGGCCTCGGCGAGCCGGTCGACGCGGTCGCCGGCGAGGTCGACCGGCACGTCGGCGGCGGGCGAGCGGCCACCGCCGAGGACCCGCGTGCCCGGCAGGGCACGGAGCCGCTCGGCGACGTGGGCGCCCAGGTAGCCGGTGAGGCCCACAACGAGGATGCGCATGTGGTGCTCAGGCTCCCTTCAGCAGCAGGGACTTGCGGCTGGTGAACTCCGCGTTGGCACGGTCGTAGTCGTCGGGACGCCCGATGTCGAGCCAGTAGCCGTCGAAGTCGTAGGCGTGCGGGCAGTCGCCGGATCTGAGCAGGTCGAGCACCAACTCGTCGAAGCCCAGGGGCAGTCCCGCCGTGTAGTCGTCGAGGGTGGAGCGGGAGAGCCCGTACACGCCCATGGAGACGCGGTAGTCCATGCTGGGCTTCTCGGTGAAGGCGACGACCCGGCTCGCCTCGGTGGTCAGGACGCCGAAGTCGATGTGCACCTTGCGGGCGTAGGTGGCGATGGTCAGTGGGGCGCCGGAAGCGGTGTGCCGGCGCAGGACGTCGGCGTAGTCGAGGTCGGTGAGGATGTCGCCGTTCATCACCAGGAAGTGCTCGGGCAGGCGCTCGCGCATGGTGAGCAGCGGGCCGATGGTCCCCAGGGGGCTCTCCTCGGTGGAGTAGTCGACGGACAGGCCCCACTGCGAGCCGTCGCCGACGTAGGCCCGGATGATCTCGCCCAGGTGGCCTATGGCGATCGTGCAGCCGGTGAATCCGGCCGAGGCCAGCTGGCGCAGGACGATCTCCAGGATGGCGTGCTGGTCGCCGATGGGCACGAGCGGTTTGGGCAGCGCGGTGGTGTAGGGCCGCAGCCGGACGCCTTTGCCTCCGGCCAGGATCACTGCGTGCATGAGGTTCCCCCCTCGGTTCACGTGCCGGTCCAGGTCAGATGTCGCAGGTGGTCAGATGTTGTAGATGCCGGTCTTGTAGCGGGCGAGGTTGGCCGGGTCGCGGAAGAAGTCCACCGTGTGCCCGAGGCCCCGCTCCAGGTCGTGCGCGGGGCTCCAGCCGGTCGCCTCCCGCAGCCGGGTCGCGTCGGCGACCAGCCGCATCACCTCGGAGTTCGCCGGCCGCAGCCGCTGTGCGTCCTCCCGTACGTCGACGGGGGTGTCCATCACCTTGCCGATGAGTCCCACCAGGTCGCCCACCGAGATCTCACCGCCGGTCCCGGCGTTGAACGTCCGGCCCACGACCCGCTCGGCGGGCGCGGTGCCGACCGCGAGGAACGCCTGCGCGGTGTCCTTGACGAAGGTGAAGTCCCGGGTGGGCCGCAGATCGCCGAGGGTGAGGGTGCGTTCGCCGGCCGCGACCTGGCCGATGACGGTGGGTATCACCGCCCGCATGGACTGCCGGGGACCGTAGGTGTTGAAGGGCCGCAGCGTCACCACCGGCGTGCCGAAGCTGGCGTGGTAGCTGTCCGCGAGCCGGTCCCCGCCCGCCTTGGAAGCGGCGTACGGCGACTGGGTGTTGATGGGGTGGTCCTCGGTGATCGGCACGGTCTGCGCGGTGCCGTAGGTCTCGCTGGTGGAGGTGTGCACCAGCCGTGGCGTGCCCTGGGCGCGGACCGCCTCCAGGACGTTCAGGGTGCCGGTCACGTTGGTGTCCACGTAACTGTGCGGTGCCTGGTAGGAGTACGGGATGGCG
Source organism: Streptomyces ambofaciens ATCC 23877 (assembly GCF_001267885.1). NCBI lineage: Bacteria > Bacillati > Actinomycetota > Actinomycetes > Kitasatosporales > Streptomycetaceae > Streptomyces > Streptomyces ambofaciens. The sequence continues at coordinate 7,527,171 of NZ_CP012382.1, forward strand.
ATGAGGGCGGCCAGGTGGTAGACGCAGTCGGCGCCCTCGACGAGGTGGCGGACCGAACCGGGGTCCCGGACGTCGCCGAGGACGATCTCGACCTGGTCGAGGACGTCGGGGGAGAGGGTCTCCAGCCAGCCATAGGAGGAGAAGGAGTTGTACTGCGCCATGGCCCTCACCCGGTGCCCGGAGGCGACGAGCGCCTCGGTGAGGTGGGAGCCGATGAAGCCCTCGGCTCCGGTGACGGCGGCGAGCGGTGTTGGGGTCACGCGGGGGTCCTTCCGGTCGGTGGGTCGGTGGGTCGGTGGGTCGGTGGGGTGGTGGGTCGGTGGGGCGTGGAACGGTGTGTTCAGGGGCCCGTGCGCGGCCGGACGCGGGGAGCGGCAGGCCGGGCTCGGTGGTGGTCCGGTACCGGCGCGGCGTCAGGCATGGGCCGCCGGCCGGCCCAGCAGCCGCAGCACGCACACGGTGAGACAGAGGACGGCCGCGCCGCAGCACAGCGGCAGGGCGGTCGCGGAGCCCGGTGGCAGCCCGGCCAGGGCGACCGCGCCGGTGCCCGCGGCCGCCGCGAGACACAGGGCGGCCGGTGGCCAGGCCACGCCGAAGGCCTGGAGGAGCAGGGAGGTCCACAGCGCCGCCGCGAGCAGCAGCAGCGCGACGGGGTCGGCGTCCACCAGCAGCGCCGCGGGCAGCAGCGGGCCGAGGTACACCAGCAGGCAGCCCGCGAGGACGGCGGCCGAGCGCCACCGGAAGCCGGCCGGGGTGGCGGTGGCCCGCAGCGCCGCCACCGACAGCCCCCGGTAGCGGTACAGCAGCCACTCCGCCGGGCCCATGCTCACGGTGAGCACGATCACCGCCCACGGGTGGTCACGGCCCGCCAGGAAGACCAGTGCCCCCGCGGCCAGCCCGAACAGGCCGTACGGCAGCGAGCGGAGCAGCTGGGGGCGGGCGGCGTCCGGTACGGGCGGGGCCGTGCGGGTGGCGCGCAGTGCCCAGCCGGCCGCGGCGAGCGTGCCGAGGAACGACAGCAGCGGCAGGCCGGCCCGCAGCACGGTGCCGGGCTCCCACCACGGCAGCGTCGCCGCACCCGCGATCATCGGCGCGAGGGCGGCCAGCAGCAGCCGCTCCCGGCCCAGCACGAGGAGCACACCGGCCGCCGCGAGGTATCCCGACTGGGCGGTCACGGCCAGGGCGGCGGGGCCGGACCCGGCGAGTGACACCCCGGCCGCGGCCGCTACGAGGGCGCCCGCGGTCGCTCCCTTGAGGAGGGTGCGGCCCGCCTCCCGGCGTCCGGTGGCCAGCCGCAGGTAGGCGCGGTGTCCCAGGGCCTGGTTCCACGCCCAGGAGAGGAGCCCGGCCACCACCAGCGCCCGCACCACGCCCTGCTGGTCCAGCAGTCGGCCGGCCAGTGCGTAGGCGAGGCCCGGCAGCGCGAACAACGCTCCGCGCAGCGCGCAGCGCACGTGGTCGGGCCGCCAGGGGTCGGCCGGGCGCGGCGGGTCCGGGAACGTGCGCGGTATGCGCTCGTACAGGGCCGTGGCCAGGGAGAAGAGGTCGCGGTGCCCGTACCGTTCCCGGATCACCTCGCCGGTCAGCCCCTCGGACTCCAGCAGTGCGGCCACCTCGTAGGGGTGGACGGCGGGTGCGATCCGGTCGGCCAGTTCGGCGGCCAGCCGGTCGACCGCGTCGCTCCGGGCACCGTACCCGGGGCGTACCAGGGCGAGCGTGTGCTGGTCGGCCGGCGACCCGGCGCGGGCGCGTCCGTCGGCGAGCCGCAGCGCCAGCGTGTCCTGCTCCGCGCCGCCGGGTTCCAGTGCCATGGGCCCGCTCATCCGGTCGCACTCCTCACCGGCGTCGGTGCTCCGCCCGCCGACGCGAGGGTGTCCCGCGCGACGGCGGGCGCGGGTGCGGCCGTACCGCCGAACGCGGAGAGCTCCAGGTAGATGGACCGGAAGGTGTCGATGGTCTGGCGGAGCGTGAACTGCTCGATCACCCGGAGCCGGGCGGCCTCGCCCATGGCCCGGCGGCGCTCCGCGTCGCGCAGCAGCTCCAGCGCCGCGGCGGCCATGGCGGCCGGATCGCGCGGCGGCACGACGAGGCCGCTGTCGCCGACGGCCTCCCGGACCCCGCCGACGTCCGTGGAGACGGTCGCCCGGCCGCAGGACATGGCCTCGATCAGGGTGAAGGGGAAACCCTCGCTGATGCTGGAGAGCATCACGACGTTCCCGGCGGCGTACGCGTCCTTGATGTCGTCGACCCGCCCCTCGAAGGTCACCGCGTCACCGTGGCCGAGCTGTGCCGCCAGTGCCTCGCAGCGTTCCCGGTAGGCCTCGCCGCCGCGCGGGGTGCCGCCGAACAACCGCAGGCGAGCGGCGGGCAGTTCGGCCCGCACCAGGGCGAAGGCGCGGATCAGGGTCTCCAGGTCCTTGATCGGGTCGACGCGCCCGGCCCAGCTGAGCACGGGTTCGGCCGGTTCGGGTCCGGCGGGCGGGAACGCGGCCGGGTCGACGCCGTTGTACACCGTGCGTATGGACTCCGGGGCGGCGCCGCCCTGCTCCTCCCACAGGCGGTTGTAGCGGTTGCCCGGGGTGATCAGTGCGGCCCGGCGGTAGGTCTCCTCGGCCAGCAGGCGGAAGAAGCCCAGCAACAGCGCCTTCACCGGCCACCGGTAGGGGGCGGTGCGGTAGCCGAGGTAGCGTTCGCGCAGGTAGACGCCGTGCTCCGTCAGCAGCAACGGCACGCCGTTGCGCTCCAGCCCCGCGAGTCCGGGCAGCACCGCGACGCCGCCGCTGACCGCGTGCGCCACCCCCTGTTCCGGGTACGGCGCGGCCAGCGGGCGCAGGGCGTGCTCCAGCAGCGCGGTCGCGGTCACCGCGTCGTGCAGGGTGGGCCGGGCCTCGCGCACGGGCAGTCCCGGCCGGTTCCAGACCGCGGTCAGGATGGCGATCGCCCGGTCCCCGCGCAGGAACGGGCTGAGCCGGCCGTCGGACGCGGCCCGTGCCAGCCGGTACAGGGCGGGGGCGAAGCCGTCCTCCGCGCGCGGGTCGAGCAGCGCGGTCACGAAGCGCTCGTAGGCGGCGGCGAGCCGGTTGCCCTCACGCCCGCGGGGCGGGCGCCCCGGTGGGGCCGGACCCCACATGGGGACGGAGACGACCCGGGACACGTGCCCGGGGATGTCCCAGACGAGCGGTTCGCGCCCCGTGCCGGTGACGGCCGTGACGTCGAAGTCGAGGTCGGGCATGCCGGTGACGAGCTGGTCGCACCAGACGCTCACCCCGCCGTGACTGTGCGGGTAGGTGCCTTCGGTGAGCAGGGTGACGCGTGACGCGCCGGAGCGTCGCGCGCCGTGGGGAACGTGCATGGATGTGCTCCACGGCCGAGGTGTGGGCTGTTCGTGTGGGCTGAGCGGACTGCGGTGGTGCGGCGGCGCTCAGCGCTCGGCGCCGTAGGGCACCGGATCGCTCACACCGGCCGGAACCCGGGTGCGGGGCGCGGTGGACGCCGCGGCGGCCGGGCCGCCGGGCTCGGTGGCCGGGCCGGGCGCGGTGACCGTGGAGGGGAGGGTGAGGGTGAGCGGACCGCCGGCGGTGGCGGTCCAGCCGGAGAGCGCACCGGCGTAGGCGTCGCCGAAGCCCGCGTTGCCGCGCAGGGTGCCCGTGGGCATCGTCGCCGTCACGGCCACGCCGCCCGGGGCCTGGACGGTCACGGTGTCACCGACGCGGTACGCGGTGACCTGGCCGGCGTCGACCGCGCCGCGCCAGGTGGCACGGCGCTGCATCTCGACGCCGATGTCCTCCATGCGGAGGTTCACCACGGGCGTGCTCTCGTCGAACAGGGCGTCGTAGCCGCCCAGGACGCCGTCGAGGACCGGGTAGGCGATGCGGTCCTCGGCCAGGTTCGACTGGTGGATGAAGTGCGGCTTGGGATCGTTGGAGAGCACGTGTCCGAGCGCGATCCGCGTCTCCAGCGGCACGATGTGCCCGGCGTAGCCCGCTTCGGTGTCCAGCGGCGCGGGCAGGCAGGTGGAGGTGGCGGGGTTGTCCTCGCAGATGCCGCTGCCGCCCTGGGCGCGGCTGGTGTAGATCCAGTTGTACTCGTCGACCTGCTCGGCGGCCCGGCCGGCGTTGTAGAAGACGTTCATCGGATAGCGGGAGACGGTGGTGGCGCTGCCGACCTGCCGCTGCACGGGGTCGCGGGAGTTGTCCGAGGCGAGCCAGGCGATGCCGTTGTCCGCGAGGGCAAGGCCCAGGTTCGGGTTGTCCCCGGGCTGTTGCGGGGTGACCTTCAGGCCGGAGTGCTCGCCGGTGACCAACTCGTCGTCGTCCAGCGGAAGTCCGGCGCTCTCGCCCCAGACGCGGTTGGTGGCGATCTCGTCGGAGATCTCGTTCCGGCTCACCCACTGGGTGCTGCCGTCGGGGTTGGTCGCGCACTTCCACGGGACCACGCTGACGTCCTGCCGGCAGCCCAGGAAGGCGTGCGTGTAGGTGTGGTTGATCCAGCGGAAGTCGTCGCGGTCGGCGATCAGCTTGTCGGCGAGCGGGTCGGCGCCGTTGTTGTCCTGGCGGTGGTCGACGCTTCCGGAGCCGTTGTAGGCCATGTCGAGCGTGAAGTTCCGGCTGTCCTGCCAGGCGGTGGCGTGGTCGACGTCGGCCGGGACCATGCGGATCGGGTTGGGGGTGCCCTCGCCCGGCGGGCAGTCCACGTCGCCGGGGGTGCAGTTGAGCCGGGTGTCCCAGCGGTCGTCGGCGGCGAAGACGTCGTCGACGTGCACGGCGAAGTAGTTTCGGTCGGCGCCGAGATGCACCCCGCCGGTCATCCACTCCACGATGCCCCGGGCGAGCAGGCGGAACTGCTGCTGGTGCTGGTTGTAGACGAAGGTGACGACGAGTTCCCGGCGCCCGTCGTGCCGGTACTCGCCCACCAGGGCGCCCTTGGTCGCCCGCCCGGGTATCGCCGCCTGGACGTACGGCACGAAGTCGGCCCCCGGCGCGGGCGTCGACAGGTAGGCGTAGGACTCACCGACGGTGGGGGAGTTGTCCTCGAACGGGACGGCCCCCTCCAGGTATCCGAAGGGTCCGGCCAGCCCGGCCGGCGTCACCTCCGCGCTGACCCCGTCGACGCTCCCGGCGTACCCCGCGCCCACCGCGTACTGGAGCCCGACCTCGGGGCGCGCATAGGTGTAGGCGTCTACCTGGGGGATCGCGTACGTCCGCTCGTAGGAGGCGAGCGCGGTCATCTCGGCGGAGTTCGCCGGGAAGGGGTTGTCGTTGGGCAGGACGATGGCCTGGTACTTGGCGCGGGGCCGTCCGTCCACCGTGTCCGCCAGGAACCCGGCGTCGATCACGGGGCGGCCGGCGTCCTGGAGGTCGACCTCCGTGTACGGCGTGCCCGCGGTCTCCAGTTCGGCGGCGATGGCGTCGGTGGCCGGCCCTCCGTCGCTCACGACCAGGACGCGCAGATCGACGCGTGGGGCCGGGACGTCGGCGTGGGCCGGACCGGCCGACAGGCCGAGCGAGGCCGTCAGCGCGCCCACTGCGAGTGCCGTAGTGCGAATGGTCCGCTTCATGCGGTGAGATTCCCTCCCCCGGGCAGGGGCGGACGGGCTCCTCGCGGAACCCGCCCCACCCCGTGACCACGCCGTCGCCCCCCTGAGACGCCGGTCGTCGACGTTTCCGTCGCGTCACATAGTGAGGCGCGTGTGGAGCATTTGTGTGCCTGCTGCGGAACTTGACGGAAAAGCGCATGTGTCCATTTGCCCGGAACGGACGGCGCCCCGAGCCGTCGGCGGGTGCCGCGTTCCCCCCGGTGAACCGCGCCGGCAGGCCTGTGTACTGCTGCGAGCCGGCCGGAGGCGGACCGGAACTCCGGCCTCCGCGGCGCGCGGGTGTCAATGGTCTCGACCAGGGCGCTGACCGGTGCCGGAGCGAGATCAGGTCAACCCCCGCGGCGTCGCGCCGACGCCGCCCGGCCCGTCGTGGGCCGGACGGCGTCGGCGCTCAGCGCTCGGGGAGGTGTGCGGTCAGGCGCACAGGACGCGGGTCTCGGGCGTGTAGACCGGGCCGCCGTTCACGCTCGTGCTGTCGCTGAACTCGGCGTAGTAGTACGAGTAGAAGCCGATGTTCCCGTTGCAGCCGGAGTCGGCGCCGACCTGCAGGGTCAGGGTGACGGTGCGGCTCTGGCCGGGCGGGATGGTGGCGCCGTAGTTGGTGCCGAGGTTCGCGGGCCCGGTGCCGGTGCACGGGACGGCGCCGGCCTCCGAGGCCAGGGTGCAGCCGGTGAAGCTGTACTTGAGGTCGGGTCGCTGGGTGGTCAGCCAGGTCGGGTCGATCGTCTGGTAGACGAACCAGATGTCGTACGTCCGGTTGTTCTTGATCGTCATCGACAGGTTCACCGTGCCGCCGGGCTGGGTGGTCGCCGCGTCGGTGGTGAACGTCAGCTCCGCCGGGGCGGGGTCGGCGGCGCTCGCGGAGGGCGCCAGGCCGAACAGGGCGAGCGCGAGGGCGATGATCGTGGCGAGGCCGAAGCGCCTCGTTCGTGTGGATCGCATGGCCCGGGAGACTAGGCACGGCCACGACGCACCGTCTGCACCGTGCGGAACGCCGTGCACACGGCTCGGCCGGAAGTGTGCGTACGGTGAAGGATGCGTGAGGGCGTCGTTACAAAGGGTGGTGGCCGGCGTTCCCGCATGACAACGCCCGGGTGGGCCCGGGGCGGCGCCCGGCCGTCCCCGGTGCCGCGCGCGGCCGTGTGCCCCGACGGCAATGGCGGATTCCGGGTGCCCGCCGGCAGCCCGGGCGGGCGGGGCCGCACACACGGCCCGCGCCGCCGCCTCGCCGGCCGCAGGTCAGGGGAGCCCGGTCGCCCGTGGGCGGCGGCGCGGTACCGCGCCGCCGGCGGGCGGGCGTCCAGCCGCCGTGCAGCCGCCCACGGCGCGGCGGCGGTCGCGTCAGGGGCGGGCGGTGCGGAAGGCTCCCGCCCGCGCCGCCGCGGCGGCTGCCTCGGCGGCCCGGTCCGCCGTGGCCTCGTCCAGGGGCTCGCCGGTGGTCAGCAGGCGGTAGTAGAGGGGGGCGGAGACCGCGCGGATCACCTCGCGGGTGTCGGTGTCCGCGGGCAGTTCGCCCCGCTCGACGGCCTGGCGGGCGCAGGGCTCCCACTCCGAGACGCGGATGTCGTAGAAGCGGTGGAGGGCGGCGGCCGTGCGGGTGTCGCAGGTCGCGGCGGCGATCACGGCCTTGAAGAGCGCCCCTTGGTGCGGGTCGGCCAGGGTGCGCGCGACCAGCCGGGCGTTCGCGCGCAGATCGCCGAGCAGGGTGCCGGACTCCGTGCGGGGCAGTGACTGCTCGGCCATGTCCGCGAGCAGGTCCGCGACGAGGGTGGCCGGGGTCCCCCAGCGCCGGTAGACCGTGGTCTTCCCGACCTCGGCGCGCCGCGCCACGTCGGCGAGGTCGAGGCCGGCCAGGCCGTGCTCGGCCAGGGCGTCGCCGGCGGCCCGCAGGACGGCGGACCGCACGCGCGCGGTCCGGCCGCCCGGGCGGGCGGTGCCCGGCCCGATGTCTTCGGACGTCATAACGGTACTCCGGTTCCATTAACGAGAGGCTTGCTGTTAGCCTGTGGACATCTTAACGGAACGCAAGTCCCGTTAATGGTTGCCGTCCCGCGCGCTTCGCACCCATCGCGACGCGGCGGACGGCCGGACGAGGGGATGCGGTCATGGAACACAGGCGACTGGGAGCGTCCGGGCTCATGGTCCCGGCACTCAGCTTCGGCGCGGGCACCTTCGGCGGACGCGGGGAACTCTTTGGCGCCTGGGGCACCACGGACGCAGCGGAGGCGCGCCGACTGGTCGACATCTGCCTGGAGGCGGGAGTGACCATGTTCGACACCGCCGACGTCTACTCCGGCGGCGCGTCGGAGGAGGTCCTCGGAGCCGCCGTGAAGGGGCGGCGCGACCAGGTGATCATCTCGACCAAGGCCGGCCTGCCGACGGGCGACGGGCCCACCGAGGCGGGAACCTCGCGGGCCCGTCTGATCACGACCGTCGACCGGGCCCTGCGCCGGCTGGGCACGGACTACATCGACCTCTTCCAGCTGCACGCCTTCGACGCCGGGACCCCCGTCCAGGAGGTCCTCTCCACGCTCGACGACCTCGTACGGGCCGGAAAACTGCGCTACACCGGTGTCTCCAACTTCAGCGGGTGGCAGCTGATGAAGTCGCTGGCCGACGCGGACGCCCGGGGACACCAGCGCTACGCGGCGCACCAGGTCTACTACTCCCTGGTCGGCCGGGACTACGAGCGGGAGCTCATGCCGCTCGCCCTGGACCAGGGCGTCGGAGCCGTCGTCTGGAGCCCGCTGGGGTGGGGCCGGCTCACTGGCCGGATCCGCCGCGGCAGCCCGCTCCCGGCCGGCAGCCGGCTGCACGCCACGGCCGACTACGGCCCGCCCGTCGCGGACGAGCTCCTGTACCGCGTGGTCGACGCCCTGGACGCCGTCGCCGAGGAGACGGGCCGGACCGTCCCGCAGATCGCCATCAACTGGCTGCTGCGGCGCCCGTCCGTCTCCTCGGTGATCATCGGCGCCCGCAACGAGGAGCAGTTGCGGCAGAACCTCGGGGCCGTCGGGTGGTCCCTCACCGAGGACCAGGTGGCCAGGCTCGACGCGGCGAGCGCCACCACGGCCCCGTACCCCTACTTCCCCTACGAACGTCAGGAGGGCTTCGCCCGCCTCAACCCCCACCCCCTGCGGCAGGCGGCGGCACCGAGGGGCTGACGCGTGCTCCGGCGGAGCGGGAGCGGCATTGTCAGTGCCGTGCACAAGAATGCGGCCAAGCGAGATCAACACCGGCCGGAGCGGGTAGGCGGTCTCGAGTCCCTGTTCCGGAAAGGCCACAGCCGATGCCGCTTACCGTCGTCCACGCGCAGACCGCCCCCACCCGTGCGACCGGTCGACGCGGGTCCCGCCCGGGGGGCCCGCTCAGCCCCGCCGAGGCCGACGTCCTGCGGATCGTCGCCGATCCGCGTACCCCCGTGTTCGTCACCGTGCGCGAGGGCGGACGACGCAGATACAGCTACTGGCGGCCACTGGACTCCGCCACGGGCCGGGGCGGCTGCTACGCGGCGCTGCCCACCGCGGAGTGCGACAAGCTGCACGCCGCGGGCCGGATAGCCCTGGGCGAGCCGCTGACCGACCCCGCCCGCACCATCTACCGGGTCAAGGCGATCCGCACCCCGGCCGGGTCGGTGCGCGCGGTGCGGGACGGGGCATACGCGGCATGAGGGCGGCGAGACGAGGGGAGAGGCGCAGTGGATTCCGAACGTGAGGAAGCGGGGACGCCGCGGTCGCGCGACGCCGGTGGCGACCCGGCCGAGGAGAACCTCCTCGAGGGCCTGCGCGTCGACGAACGAAGGCCGGAGAAGCCCATCCTGCTCAGCGCGGAGGGTACGCCCGTCGACACCTGGCGGGAGAACCACCCCTACGACCGCAAGGTCCGCAGGGCCGACTACGAGAGACAGAAGCGGGTCCTCCAGATCGAGCTGCTGAAGATGCAGCGCTGGGTCAAGGAGACCGGGCAGCGGGTCGTCGTCCTCTGCGAGGGCCGCGACGCGGCAGGCAAGGGCGGCACCATCCAGCGCTTCACCGAGCGCCTGAACCCCCGCGGCGCGCGCGTGGTCGCGTTGGACAAGCCGACCGAGAGGGAGGCGGGGCAGTGGTACTTCCAGCGCTACGTGGCGCACCTCCCGGCCCGCGGCGAGATCGTCTTCTTCGACCGCTCCTGGTACAACCGGGCGGGCGTCGAGCGTGTGATGGGCTTCTGCACGGAGACCGAGTACCGGCAGTTCCTGGAGCAGACGCCGTTGTTCGAGCGTCTGCTGACCGACGACGGCGTGCTGCTGGTGAAGTTCTGGTTCTCCGTGTCCCGGGCGGAGCAGCGGACGCGTTTCGCGATCCGCCAGGTCGACCCGGTACGCCGCTGGAAGCTGTCGCCGACCGACCTCGCCTCGCTGGACCGCTGGGACGACTACACCGCGGCCAAGGTCGACATGTTCCGTGCCACCGACACACCGCACGCACCCTGGACGGTGGTCAAGAACAACGACAAGCGCCGGGGCCGGCTGGAGGCCATGCGCAGCCTGCTGGACCGCTGCGACTACCCGGCCAAGAACCTGGAGGCGGTGGGGCGGCCCGACCCGCTGATCGTGGGCGCCGCGGACACCCTGCTCGAAGCCGGTGAGGAACCGGTCGACCTCTCGCCGACCCCCCTGGCCGGACACGGCGACGGCCCCGGGACCCACCCGGACCGCACGGACTGACACCGGCGGGGCCCGCGCCGAATCCCTGCACCGGACGGACCGCCCTGCACCGGACCGGATCCGGGCACCGCCCGCCGGGCGCCCGCCCCGGTACGGCGGGCGCCCGGTGGGACGCGGTACGGATCAGTGCCTCAGCGGCGCCCGGAGCGCGGGATCCGACGCCGCCCGCCACGCCGAGGGGACCTCCTCCTGCCGTGCGTCGGCCCGCGCCCCCTCCCGGCCGTGCAGCAGCCCCCAGGTGAAGGCGGACTCTCCCGCCCCGTGGGCCGCCACCGCCAGCCCGCGCAGGGCGTCCTGGGCGACGACGGCGTCCTGGTGGTCACCGAGCACCTTCTGCACCGCCTTGGCACGCTTGCCCAGACGGGCGACGGGCTTGCCGAGTGCCGGACGCGCCACCTCCGCCGCGTAGCGGACCTTCTTGGCCGCCTTGCGTGCCTGGTGCAGCGCCACGTCGCGTGACGGCCCGGGCGGCAGCTCCAGCGCCCGGTCCATGCGCGCGGCGAAGCGGTCGTACTCCTTGAGGACGGCCTTGGCCGTGACCCGGCCCGGCTTGCCCCCGGCCTTCGCGCGCAGGGGCGGCCGCCGGACCAGGTCGTCCAGCGCGTCCAGCAGACGCACGTAGCGCGACGAGGCCAGGGCCTCGCGGGTGCGCGTCCGCGTCTCGTCGCCACCGGACACGTCCCACACCCGCAGCCGGGCGGCGACCGGACCGAGCACCAGATCGCCGGGCAGCTCGTCCAGGGCCGCGCCGATGCGTTCGCGCAGCACCTCCTGGTCCCGCGCCACCCCGAGCTCACCCGCCAGCCACCGCAGTTCCGCGCGGAGCGGATCGGTGGCCCGCCGGTCGAGCACGGACCGGTACGAGCGCAGACAGCTCCGCAGCCGACGGCACGTGACCCGCATCTGGTGCACACCATCGGGCAGGTCACGGCGGACCGCCGGGTCCAGTGCCACCAGCCTGGCGACCTGTTCGCGCAGGTACGCGAGCACATAGGAGCCCGAAGAGCCCGGGGCCGCCCCGGGCGAGGGGCGCGGCGCGGACTCGGGCTCCAGACCGGTCTCCCGCAGCGCCCGCACCAGCTTGGAAGGGCTGTCGGCCCGCGTGACGCCCTTCTTGCGCAGCTTCTTCTCCACCCGGTCGAGCAGGGTGGCGCTGGCGCCGTCGGCGAGCTCGACCTCCAGCTCGCTCCACTCGGCGTGGCCGCCGCCGGCCGACAGGGAGTCCGCGCGCACCTCGTCGAGGCTCAGCTCGGCGAGCACCGCGCCCTCGGTGTCGCGCAGGTGCCGCAGGGAGCGGGTCGACCGGATCCGCACGACCGGAAGCAGCCGGGCACCCCGGGTGCGGGAGAGGACCAGGTCGCTCAGCTCCTCGGGCACGTCGTCCGACAGCGGTGCCCGGACCTCCTCCCGGCTGTCGCCGCCGAGCGGCAGCTTGAGGTGCCAGCCGGCGTCCGCTCCGCCCGTCCGGCGGCGCAACGTCACCGACGCCCCGGCCAGCCGCAGATCCGCGGTGTCGTAGTAGACCGCGTCCAGTTCCTCGGGCCCGGCCGCCGTGACCGAGGCGACGGGGCCGACACCGGTGAGGTCCGGCAGCCCGTCGGCGCCGGAGGCGGCCGGCTCGTACTTTCGCTCTGTCTCGCGCTTCGACTGGCTCATGTGGTGAGCGTCGACACGATCCGCCGGATCAAACCCCCCACGCGCGGCCGACCGGAGCGATCCGGACGGGACGTTCTGTCAGCCGTTCGGGAGCCAGGGGCGCGGATCCGTGTAGAAACCGTCGAGCACGACCTCGAAGTGCAGGTGGGGGCCGGTGGACAGGCCGGTGGACCCGACCCGGCCGATCGGCGTTCCGGCCTCCACCGCCCGGCCCACGGCTGCGTCCAGGGACGACAGGTGGCTGTAGGTGGTCTCCAGCCGCTTGCCCTCGATGGTCCCGTGGTCGACCACGACCCGGTTGCCGTACGCGCTCGTGTACGCGGCGAACACGACGCGGCCCCGCCGGGCGGCGACGACCCGCGCTCCCTGGGGCGCCGCGAAGTCCACGCCCGTGTGCAGCTTGGTCACCCCGGTCAGCGGGTGCTCTCGCGAGCCGTAGGGCGAGGTGATGGTCAGCGGGCTCACCGGCGCGGCCGGCAGCACCCCCGTCGCCGTGCCCGCACCGCCGCCGGAGTCGGCCCGGTCGAGCGCCTCGTACCGCGGGAGCAGGGCCCGGACCTCGGCGAGGTAGGTCTCGGCCGCCGGCGGCACCCGTCCCGCCCCGGCCACGGCGTCCCGCCCCGTCGCGAACGCGGCGAGGGTGAGGTCCACCAGGTCCCCGTTGACCTTGCCCTCGGTGCGCAGTTCGGTGATGTCGTCCGCCAGGGAGCAGTCCCGTCGGCCGAGGGCCATGATGGCGTCCGCCGGGTCGTGCGGTGACGCCTCACCGCTGCCGTCGTCGTCCCGTCCCCAGGTCCGCCACTCGGCGTCGGTGAAGGCGGCGATGCCCTTCTGGCCGGAGAGGGCGTCGGTGTCGTCGCTCCAGCCCGAGAGCTGGTCGATCTGGGCGGCCAGCACGGACGGCGTGAGCACCGTGCAGGTGGAGGCCGCCTGGCGCAGCCACGGGACGTAGGAGGGGTCGATGCCGACCGAGGCCGCCCGGTCCGCGTCGGGTTCCTCGGGCCACGGCGACGGCAGGCCGCCGGTGAGCGCGAGGAAGGCGGCCACGCCGGTGACGGTGAGCAGCCCCGGGAGGAGCAGCAGGGTGAGGAGGAGCGGTCCGCGGCGCCTCCGCCTCCCGGCCCGCTCCGGCCGCTCTTCCCGGCCCGGCCCCGACCCCGCCCCCGGCGGCTGCGGCACCTGCTCCGGTCGCTCCGGGGGCCCTCCGTCCGTGGTGTCGGCGGCTTCCGCCACGGACAGCCGTTCGTCGTTCACCTGGGCGCTCGCCGGGACCTGGTACTCACGAAGGGACGCTAACGCCCCGCTTCGGGGACGTCAGGAGACCCCGAGGCAGAAGAAGCTGCCCGAACGGGCAGGGCCGGCGCCGTGTCCGACCGTCCGGGGCGGCCGCGGGCGTGACCGGTTCCCGGCGGTTCGGGACGGGCCGGGGCTGGCAGGCGGTGGGCCGGTCCGATAGCTTGCTCGTGCGGCCCCGCGTTCTCCCCCGTACGCGGGGCCGCACCAGTCCCCGGCGCCGGCCACCGGCGCCCGACCGGTCCGTCGACGAGCACCGTCCGGGCCGTCGACGAGCACCGTCCGGACGGTCGACGAGCACCGCCCGGTCCGGTCATGAGCACCGCCCGGCACACGCGTCGGGCGTCGGTCGGGACCACCACGCCGGTACGGCGGGCCCGTTGCGGGGCCCCGGCACGCGGCGGCGCTCATGGACTCCCGCCCCGGGGGCACCTGATCACCGTCTGAACTCCCGCCCCCGGGGCACCTGATCAGCGTCCGAGGGTGCGTCCGGCGCATCCGCCGCTTCCGGCGCGCGACCGGCCATGGTGCGTCGGCCGCGGGATGCCCGGGAAGGATGGGGTGAGCCGGACGGGAGGCGTGATCACCTTCCGGGGCCGGTGCTGGTAGCGTCGCGTGGTCGCGGCGGGCGGCGCGAGAGAGGTGTCGGTGCGTGGGTGAGCGGCAGGACCGTGAGTGGGTGGCGATGACCCCGGGCGATTTCGACCTGGAGGCGCCACTGGTCCTCAACGTGGGCACCGGGCCCGCCCCCGTTCCGGCCGAGCCCGACGAGTACGGCACGGCCCCGCTGTTCGGGGACTCGGATCCGGCGCCCGCCCCCAGCGCCCCCCGCCGCAAGCGGCGGGGACAGTCCCGCCCCGCGCAGGAGCGGCTGTTCTGACCGTCCCCGCCGGGGATCAGGACGAGGGGACCTCGTCGACGAACGCCGTACCGGCGCCCCGGTAGGCGGCGACCTCGGCGGCCACCTGGGCCGGGGTGAGCACCTGGTCCTTGACGTGCAGGACGTAGTCGACCTGTTGGTCGTAGGCGCGCGGGGTCGTCGACGTCTGGCCGTTCAGGTCGATCAGCCACTGGTTGAAGTTGATCGACATCGGCCGCTCGGGCAGGTACTGGGCGTCATGGGTGCCGAAGTGCTGCCCGTCGACGTAGTACGTGATGGCACTGTTGTCGATGGTGACGACGAGGTCGTGCCAGCCGGCGTAGCTGACGCGCTGCTCCGAGTGCTGGTTGACGGCCTGCCAGGGATCGGGGTTGTAGGTCTCCCAGGAGGTCGTGTACAGGATGTTGGACGGCTCGCCCCACCCGCCGTTCGGCAGGTACTCGAAGTCGTACTCGGCGTAGTCGTCGGCCATCGGGGCCTTGAGGTCGTTGATGGTGAAGAACGTCTGGACCAGGTGGTCCCCGTCGGGTCCGAGCTTCGGGGCGTCGGAGAACTTCACCCGTGCCGCGTAGGTGCCGTTGCGGAACTTCGTGGCCTTGGTGAGTACCTCCGTGTGCGTGGTGGAGGCACCGGTGCCCGCCGTGGAGGTCTCCAGGTTCATCACCGAGTTGCCGCCGGCGGAGACGAAGGTGACCTTCGACGGGTCCCAGGTGGCGCCCGGGACGCCGGGTCCGCCGGAGTTCGACCGCACGCTCCAGCCGTGCGCGGAGATCGCGGGGTCGGTGTGCGAGCTGTAGGCGAAGTCGTCGAACAGGGCCTGCCCGCCACCGGGCGGGTCCGTCGGGTCGGGTGGATCCGTCGGCTCCGTGGGGTCGTTGCCCTCGGGCGCCGCGCCCCACACGGTGGCGCCGGCGAACTGGGCCGTGACCTTGTCCCAGTTCGCGTACGAGGTCTGGGCGCCGTTGAAGGAGTAGTCGTCGCTCTGCCGGACCGTCTGCCAGCTGGTCTGGTGGAAGCGCACCTGCATGTCACCGGTGTCCGCGCCCGGCGCCAGTGTCCCGGCCGCCGGTGTGAAGCCGATCTCCAGGTAGCGGTCGGCCGTCGCGGTGGGCTTGCCCAGGGTGCCGAACGTGCCGGTGAGGGCGGAGCAGCCCCGTACCGCCCAGGAACAGGCGAAGCGGTACGACGCGTTCGGTGAGTCCGCCTTGAAGTAGTAGCGGACCTTCACCTGACTGAGCTGGACGGCCGAGGAGCCGGTGTTGCGGATCTTCAGCCAGGGCTCCGTCTGGTCGGCGGTGGCTCCGCCCGCGCTGGTGCGGTACTGGACGGTGAGACCGGCGGCGGAGGGGGCCGCCTGGGCCGCGGGGAGTGCGGTCAGGGCGCCGCCGCCCAGGAGGGCCGCCAGGGCGAGCGCCAGACGGGCGCGGCCGACGGTGGGTCGGGTTCTCATCCGGGATCCTTTCGGTGTGGCTCCCGCGGGTGCGGAAGCATCGGTGAGGTGCGTGAGTGGGGGAACGTCGAGGCCGCCGGGGCGTTCGGCGGGCCGCCGCCGGTCAGCGGAGGCCGCCCACGCTCGGGGGCGCCGGGACACCGGCCGGCGGGCCGGCGTGCGGGACGTCCAGGGCGTCCAGGCGGGCCCGGTGGCCCGCCAGCCGGGCGGTGAAGTCGAGCCAGCCGGAGCCGCCGTCCCAGACCTGCTCGGCGAGGGCGCACAACCGCGGGTAGGTGAGGTACTCGATGTGCTCGGGCGTCCGGACGAACTCGGTCCACAACTGCCCCTGGGCGCCGAGCACCCGTGCCGCCACCCGGGGGTCGGGGGTCGGGGGGACGATGCCGACGTCGTACACGGCACGCAGGTCGACGACCGGGCCGGGCTGGGCGGGCGGTTCCTGCGGGCCGTGGGTGCGCGCGTAGTCGAAGTAGGTGGCCCGGTGGTCGGCGCGGACGACCTGGTGCCCGCGCTCGGCCGCGGCGCGGGCGTGGCCCGGCTCCCGCCAGCTCATCACCGTGCACTCCAGGGGAAGCGCGACACCGCTCTCGGCCCACACGACCGGACGGCGGCCGGCGCCCACGAGGTGCTCGGCCATGCGAGCGATGAACCACGGGTGCAGCGCGCGGGGCCCCGGCAGCCCCTCGCGAGCGGCGCGGGCCCGTGCCGCCGGGCTGCGCTCCCACTCCGTCGTGGGGCACTCGTCGCCGCCGAGGTGGACGTACGGCGAGGGGAAGACGTCCATCACCTCGTCCAGGACGGTGCGGAAGAAGTCGAGGACGTGGTCGTCGGTCCCGAGGACGTTCTCGCACACGCCCCAGTGCGTCCACACGTCCAGGCGGCGCGAGGGGTCGGTGCCCAGCTCGGGGTGGGCGGCCAGGGCGGCGCGCACATGTCCGGGCACACCGGTCTCCGGGAGGACGGTCACCCCCCGCTCGGCGGCGTACGCGACCAGGCCCCTCAGCTCCGCCCGGGTGTACGCGCCGCCGTGCGGCACACCGTCGAAGCGGTCACTGCCGGCGGGGCCCACCATCGACTCCGTCCGCCGCCCACCGACCTCGGTGAGCCGGGGGTGGGCGGCCACGGGCATCCGCCAGCCCTGGTCGTCCGTGAGATGCAGGTGGAAGACGTTCAGCTTGTGCAGCGCCAGCAGGTCGACGTAGCGCCGCAGGTAGGACACCGGCTGGAAGTGCCGGGCCACGTCGAGCATGGAGCCGCGCCAGGCGTGGCGGGGCACGTCGGTGATCTCCACGGCCGGAAGCTCCCACGGCACACCGCGCACCGGCCGTCCGGACAGGGCGGCGTAGGGCAGGAGCTGCCGTACCGTCTGCACGCCGCGCAGGAGCCCGGCGGGGCGGGCAGCGCGCAGCAGGGCCCCCTGGGAGCTCACGGTCAGTCCGTAGCCCTCGTCGCCGAGGCCGGTCAGGGCGGGATCGACGGCGAGCACGAAGGCGCCGTCGGCGGCCGTCTCCAGGCGCAGTCCGGTGGCCGGGGTGAGGAGGGTGCGCAGCAGGGCCGCCGCGGGTTCGGCTCCCGGGGTGACCCGCAGCCGGGTCGTGGCGTCCAGCCGGAGGCGGCCGGAGCGGGTGGAGAGGCGGCGGGGGCGGGGGACGAGGGCCAGTTCGGGGCGTGGCAGGTCCACGGGACGGCTCCGTTGCTCGGCGGTGCACGGTGGGACGGGGACGCAGTGCGCGGTCAGCCCTTGACGCCTCCGGAGGCCAGTCCGGCGGTCACATGGCGCTGGAGGGCGAGGAAGATGACCAGCGCGGGCAGCGCGAAGAGCGTGGAGGCCGCCATGGTGGCCCCCCAGTCGGTGCCGAAGGTCGACTGGAAGGAGGAGAGCCAGACCGGGAGGGTACGGCTGTCCTGCTGCTTGATGATGAGGAAGTTGGCGTAGGTGAACTCGTTCCAGGCGGTGATGAAGCCGAACAGCGAGGTGGCCATCAGGCCGGGTGCCAGCAGCGGGAACGCGACCTTGCGGAAGGCGCCGGCCCGCGTGCAGCCGTCGACCTGCGCGGCCTCCTCCAGTTCGGGAGGGATGCCGGCGATGAAGCCGCGCAGCACGACCACCGTGAACGGCAGGGTGATCATGAAGTAGATCAGGGTGAGCGTCGGGAGCCGGTCGAGCATGCCGGTGTCGCGGGAGATGATGTAGATGGGGATGATCAGTGACTCCCAGGGCGCCATCTGCGCGATGAACACCGCGAGCACGAACTGCCGGCGCCCCCGCCAGCGCATGCGGGCCACGGCGTAGGCGGCACCCAGGGCGACGAGCAGGGCGAGCAGTACGGCGCTGAGGGTGACCAGGATGCTGTTGCGCCAGAACAGCGCGAAGCCGTCGGCGCCGACCGCTCGCCGGAAGTGGTCGAGGGTCCAGGCGCGGGGAAGCAGCCGGGGGTCGTACGACTGGATGTCCGGGGACGGCTTGAACGCGGTCGTGACCATCCAGTACACGGGGAAGAGGCAGACGACCACGGTGAGCGCGGCGGCGGCGTTGAGGGGGAGGCGCCGGACGGCCCGGCGCACCGAGCGGCGCGTGGTGCTCACAGCTGCTCACCCTCCTGACGGAAGAGTTGGCGGAAGTAGACGACGAGGACGCCGCTCATCAGCAGGACCGTGAGCATCGAGGCCGCGGAACCCAGGTCGTAGCGCTGGCCGGCCAGTGCGGTCTGGACGGCGTACACGGGCAGGATGGTGGTGGCCTCGCCCGGCCCGCCGCGGGTCATCACCCATCTGCACGAACGCCTTGAACGTCCAGATCACTTCGAGCGACAGGACCAGCATGAAGATCGGCCGGATGAGCGGGAACGTCACGGAGCGGAAGACGCGCGTGCCGCTCGCGCCGTCCATCCGGGCCGACTCGTGGAGTTCGGCCGGCACGGTGATCAGAGCCGAGTAGAGGGTGATCGCGGCGAACGGCACGGACTGCCAGACGATCAGGAGCACGACGATCGCGAACGCGCTGCCGCCGTGCGCGAACCAGGTCCGTCCCTCGTACGAGTCGAACCCGAGGCCGGTCAGGGTCTCGTTGACGATGCCGAACTCGGAGTGGAACAGCCATTGGAAGACGGTGGTGGCGGCGACCACGGGCACCGCCCACACCAGGACGAGTGAACTGAGGACCACGGTCCTGGCCACCCTGCCCAGCCGCTCGGCCATCAGCGCGACCAGCGTCGACAGGACCATGATCGCGACGACGTTGACGGCCATGAACACGAAGGTCCGGCGCACCACCTCCCAGAACTGCGGATCGCTCAGCAGCGTCCGGTAGTTGCGCAGTCCCACGAAGTCGGCGTCGCCGAGGATCAGCTGGCGCAGCCGGAAGTCCTGGAAGGAGATGAGCACGGCGCGGGCCAGCGGGTAGACCAGCAGATAGAGCATGCCGAGCAGGGCGGGCGCGATCAGCAGGTACGGCCAGAGGGATCCCCGGCCCGCCCCGCCCGCCCGTCCGGCGTCGCGCGGTGGTGGGCGGCGGCTGACGTCGCGCGGCACGCCGCGCTCGCGGACGGTCGACACGGTGCCTCCTGGTCCTCGGAGTGTCGGGTCGGCTGCGGTCAGGAGCCGCTGTTGAGCGTGTCGGTGATCGTGCGGGACGCCTTCGCGGCCTCGGACCCGGCGTCACCTCCGGTGAGGACGGCCGTCATGTACTCCTTGACCGGGTTCTTGGCCTCGACCGCCGCCCACTGGGGTGTGTTGGGGGTGGCGTGGCCGCCCGCGGCGCCGGCGGCCATGGCCGCGGTACCGGGGTCGGCGGACACGGCATCCGCGAGAGTGGTCTTGTTCGGCACGTAGCTCATCGCGACCGCGAGCTTCTTCTGCCAGGCGTCTCCCGTCAGTTCCCGGATGAAGGTGAAGGCCTCCTCCTGGTGTGCGGCGACGGCCGGGACGACGAGGTCGGAACCACCGGTGAAGACGGCGCCCGGCCGTTCGGCGCTCTTGCCGGGGATCGGGAAGAAGCCCAGCTTCCCCTTGAGTTCGGGGTTCGTCTCCTCGATGACCTTCGCACCGCCCGGGACGGCGATGATCTGGGCGACCTGCCCCTTGGCCATGACCTCCGCCTGCGGCGGCTGCGCCTCGTCCGAGTCCTTCGGGCCCTTGCCGAGGGCCTGGAGGCGCTGGTAGAAGTCCATGGCCCGCAGCGCCTCGGGAGTGTCGAGGCCGCCCTTCCACCGGCCGCCCGACTCGGTGGCGAGGTCACCGCCCTCGTCCCAGACGAAGCCGGAGAGGACGTACCAGTTCTGCCCGGGCAGGTAGATGCCCTGCGTGCCGCCCCGGTTCAGCTTGCCGGTGGCGGCGATCCACTGCTCCCGGGTCTTGATCCCGGCGGCGTCCACGCCCGCCTGCTCGAAGAGGTCGGTGCGGTGGATCACGACCCGGTTGGCGGCGTAGTACGGGATGCCGTACTGCCTGCCCTCGTACGAGCCGGGCTCCGCGAGGCCCTTGAGCCAGCTGCTCCCGCCGAGCTCGTCCACCCGGTCCGTGAAGTCGGTGAGGCCGCCGCTCTGGGCGTACTGGGCGACCTGCGTGTTGCCGACCTCGATCACGTCGGGGGCGTCGTTGCTGGCCAGCGCCGCGGTGACCTTCTCGCCGATGCCCTCCCACTCCTGGATCTGGATCTTCAGGTCGATGTCGGGGTGGGACTTCTCGAAGCCCGCCTCGAAGTCCTTCTGGAAGTCGGCCGAGACGCTGTCGCGCATCAGCCACACGTCCAGGGCGGTCGGGCCGTCGCCGGCGCCGTCCGAGGTGTCACCGGACGAGGAGCAGCCGGCGAGCCCGGCGCTGAGCACCAGCGTGGAGAACAGGGCGAGCGAGCGGTACTTCACGGTTCACCTCTGGGAGAGCTGGAAGGGACGACGAGCCGGCGGGCGACGAGCCGAAGGGACGGCCCACCCGCACTTGACCAGTAGGGGCCCAGAGGCTTACCAGTCGGCGTTGGATGAAGGTGGCATGGACCAATGAGGCCGTCAACCCCTCGCGTATGCACGGAACTTGGGCAGAAGATCGCGTTGCGTGGCTGGTTTGCCACCGACCTGGACAGGTAAGCTCTGCTGACCAGCAGACCAGTTACGGGAGTACCGCATGGAGATCGACGCCGCCGCCTCCGGAGCGGTGCTCAAGCGCGAGCGTGTCCGGGATGCCGTCCTGGAGCTCATCGAGGAAAGGCGCCCGGGTGACGCGATCCCCTCCGAGCGCGCCCTCTGCGCCGAACTGGGGGTGTCCCGGCCGACGTTGCGGGCCGCGGTCGACGAACTGGTGATCGCCGGCCTGCTGGTGCGCGAGCACGGCCGGGGCATGTTCGTCGCCGCCGAGAAGATCACCCAGGAGCTGGTCTCGGACCGGCGGGCCTTCAGCCTTCCGCAGGCCGCCGGCGCCTGGACCAGCAGGCTCCTGGAGGTCCGCACCCTGCCCGCGGGGGCCCGGGTGGGCCGCAAGCTGCGCATGTCACCGGCCGCGCGGATCCACTACGTGGCGCGCCTGCGGCTGGTCGACGGCTCGCCCATGGCCATCGAGTACCTGCACGTGCCGGCCGACCTCGTATCGGACCTGACCAGTGAGGAACTGGAGCAGGGCGACCTGTACGAGCACCTGAGCGAGCGGCACGCCGTCCGGGTCAGTGAGGCCGTGCAGTCGATCGAGCCCACCGTGGTGACCCGTGCGGAGGGCGATCTGCTCGACGTGCCGGAGCTGTCCCCGGCACTGCTCTTCGAGCGCCTGACCACCGACACGCGCGGACGTCCCGTGGAGTACGTGCACTCCCTCTACCGCGGCGACCGCTACCGCATCGTCTCCCGGCTCACCCTGGGCCCGAGCGACCAGGCCCCGCCTCCGCGCGAGGGCCATCACCCGGGCATCCCGCCGGGTGACTTCACCAACAAGGACCCCGTGACGCTCTCGACGCGTGGAGTGGTGCAGGACGGTATGTGACGCCGTCGGTGCGCGGAAGTGCTCGGAACTGCTTTGTATCAAGCACGTATTGACATGAACGGGCAGAGACCGCAGAGTCATGCCCCGAACCTGCTCGACCGCGCCCGACACTGCCCCGCCCGTGATGCCGACCGCCCACGAGGAGTGTTGCCGTCATGTCCGAAACACCCGCTGTCTCACGCCGACTGCTCCTGGGCGGAGCCGTCGCCACCGGCGCCCTCGCGGCCGGGATGACCGCGTCGCCCGCTTCGGCGGCGGCCGAGCCGGCACCCCGCCGCGGGCCCGGCCAGAAGTCGATGATCGGCGTGCCGTTCGAGGCCCACCGAACCGTCCGCGTCGGTGTCATAGGCCTCGGCAACCGGGGCGGCGGCATGATCACCGGCTGGGCGGCCGTGCCGGGCTGCACCGTGACCGCCGTCTGCGACATCCGCGGCGACCGCGCCGAGCGCGCCGCCGACCGGCTGGAGAGCAAGGGCAACCCGCGCCCCGCCGTGTACGGCGGCTTCGCCGATTCCTATGCCCGGATGCTCCGGCGCGACGACATCGACCTGGTGTACATCGCCACACCCTGGGAGTTCCACTACGAGCAGGGCAGGGCCGCGCTGCTCAGCGGCAAGCACGCCATGGTGGAGCTCCCCGTCGCGACGGAACTGCGCCAGCTGTGGGATCTCGTCGACACCTCCGAGCGCACCCGCAGGCACCTGTTCCTCTCCGAGAACTGCAACTACGGCCGCAACGAGCTGGCCATGCTCAGGGCGGCGCACGACGGCCTGTTCGGAGACCTCACCAACGGCCACGGCGGCTACCTCCACGACCTGCGCGAACTCCTCTTCTCCGACACCTACTACACCGACTCGTGGCGCCGGCTCTGGCACACGCGCAGCACGGCCTCCTTCTACGCCATGCACGGGCTCGCCCCCATCGCGGCCGCCATGGACGTCAACCGCGGCGACCGCATGACCACCCTGCGCGCCACCGCCACCGCCCCGAGAGGGCTGGCCGACTACCGCGCACGGTTCGTGCCCCGCGACCACCCCTCCTGGAAGGAGACCTACGTCAACGGGGACCTGGTCACCTGCATGATCGAAACGGCGCGGGGCAGGACGATCCGCGCGGAGCACGACGTGAGCTCGCCCCGCCCCTACAGCCGGATCAACACCCTCGCCGGCAGCCGGGGGATCGTCGAGGACTACGCCGGGCCCGCTCCGACCGGCGCCCGCATCTACGTGGAACCGGACCACAGCGGCCACACCTGGCGCGATTTCGAGGGCTACCGCAAGGAGTACGACCACTGGCTGTGGCAGAAGGTCGGTGACGACGCCGCGAACAACGGCGGGCACGGCGGCATGGACTACGTACTGCAGTGGCGCACCGTCCAGTCGATGCGGGCGGGGCTGGTACCGGACATCGACGTCTACGACTCGGCCGCCTGGTGCTCGCCCGTCCCCCTGAGCGTCATGTCGCTGGCCAGGGACGGCCGTCCGGTGGAGATCCCCGACTTCACCCGGGGCGCCTGGCGTGAGCGCCGGCCCGGCCTCGACTCGACGCCCACCGAGATGCCGCCCGTCGGCTGAGCGCACGAGCCCGGGCCACGGCACACGGCGAGCAGCCGTGTGCCGTGCCGGCGCCCACCGCGGCGCTCCCGCCGGGGTCGCCGTCGACGACACCGCGGCGCTTCGGCCGCGGCCACCGTCAGCGGACGCGCAGGCGGCCCAGCCCCTCCAGCGTCCGGGCGGCACCGTGGGCCAGGCCCGGCCGCTCACGTACGAAGCGCCGTGCCGCACGCACCGGCTCCCGCCCCAGCCGGTGGACGGCGCCGCCCACCCCCGCGCACACCACCGCACCCTCGTGCACCGTCAGGTCCCGGGTCTTGAACGACTCCTTGTAGCGCGCCGGCCCGCTGCCCAGGTCGACCAGGCCGATACCGTCGGCCGCCGCCGCCTCCAGCATCCGCAGGTGCAGCAGCAGGCCGGGGGAGTACTTGCCGTAGGCGGGGTCGTACGCCGGGAACCACCAGGACAGCACCGTGCGCGACCGCAGCCCGAAGTGGGCCGCCACCGGCCGGCCGGCGGCATAGAGCACGGACAGCACCCCGCGGCACCCGGGGTCCTCGCTCCGGGCGAGGATGTCCACCAGCCGGGTGATCCAGGCCTGGGCGAACCGGTCCCGTCGGCCGGTACGCCGGTACTGGGCGGACTTCCACCGCATGAGCGCCCGTAACGCCCCGGGATCCGGCTCGTCGTACACGAAGCGCACCTCGCCGACCTGACGGGCGAGTCTGCGCTCCTTGGCGAGGGTCTGCCTGAGGAAGCCGGGCGAGGCGCGACGCAGGCTCTCGGCATACCGTTCGAATCCGGCACCGAGGTCGACGACCGGCGAGGCCAGTTCCTCGACCGCGTGGGGCACGAACAGGGCCTGGCCGGCTTCGAGGTTGTCGAACTCCCAGGACGACAGGCCGCAGGCGCGCAGCAGGGCGCGGGCGTCCGGACGGATGCCGGGCCGCAGCACCGCGCCCTGGCTGTCCGACACCCCGAGCCCGATGGCCCGTCCTCGGCCGGCGAAGGCCCGCTCGTGCGGGAAGTACCCGACCGGACCCGCCTCCTCCCGCAGCACCGCGACCCGTGCCCGCGGTCTGACCCGTCCGACCGCCACGGTGAACGCGGGGTCCATGAAGGGGTTCGCCGGGGCTCCGGAGGCGGCTCTGATCTCCCGCCAGATCTTGCGGTCGTCCGCGCCGAGCTCTCCCGGCACGATCACGTCTATGCGCTTTCCGGACATTCGTCCGCCTCCTGCGTCGTCGGAACTCTCCGGACACACGAAGGCCTGCTGGACACCGCGTCGCGGCGGGCGGTACACGGGCCGCGCGGCGCAGGCCTCGTCGGTACCGTCGCGGCTCAGCAGCGGAAGGTCTGCAAGTCGGCAGCGCTCCGCGCGGGCCCGTCCGCGCCCCGTCCGTGAGCCGGCGGCCGACGGAGGTCACCGTCGTCCCGTCCGACAGCGCGCGTCGGCGCCGGGGCGGGGACGGCGGCGCCGTCGGCCACCCTTCCCGCGGTCCGCGGCGAGCGGACGGCGACCTGGCGGAGTGACGGGTCCTCCTCGCCCGGGCACGGTTCCCCGGCCGTCTCGACCGCCGCCGCGACCACCACCACGTCGGCCGAGCCCGGGGCGGGCTCCGGGAGCGCGGCTCGCTGCGCGGCGAGGAGATGCAGCAGCGCCCAGGTCAGCAGAACTGCCGCCGCTGCCCATCGACACCGCACTGTCGCACCCCTGACCTGCCGCCCCGGCGGGGACCGACACCCGGCCGGAGACCGGACCGGTCCCCCGAACACGTCCGGCTCGACTCCAGTAGGCCCAGCGCCGTCCGCCCCGTCAAGACCGCGTGCGACGAACCGGTACGCCCGGCCCGGGTCCACGCCACGCGGTGCTCCGCCGGTGATCCGCACCCGGCGGCCACGGCGCGTGGACGCCGAGCGGTGCGCTACCGCTCCAGGACCGACTCCGGGCCCATCACGACGACCGGCTCCTTGTCCGGGTCCAGGGCGTTCAGCAACGCGCGCATGTGCTCCTCGCTCAGGGAGACACAGGCGTTCGTCGGTCCCTCGTGGTCGACGTGGATCCAGACACCGCCGCCCTTGTCCTCGCCCAGCGGCCGTGTCTTGTCCAGGGGGGTGGTGCCGGGCACGCGGTTGTAGTCGATGGCGATCACGTAGTCGAACGACCCCTCCAGCGGCTCCCCGAGATGCCCGGTCCCCGACACGGCGAACTCCGGGTCCTGGTCGTAGGGGAGCCGGGTGCCGGGGTTGGGGAGCCTCCCCCCGGCGTCGCTCAGACGGAAGACGCCGATGGGCGAGTGGAGGTCGCCCGCCTCGTGCTCCTCGGTCCAGCCGCGCAGGCCGTTGTGGGCGGACCAGGGACCGGCGACCGCGCGCCAGCCCTGTGCGGGGTGCTGCTCGTAGAGCACCACCCGCGCCCGGGACGAGGTGTGGGTCGCGCCCGTGACCACCAGGGCCTGCCGGGAGGCGTCGGGGATGCGGGCCCGCATGGCCGGGCCGAGTCCGGGAAGGGGGCTGGGGAACGAGCGCGGGGGAGCGGGGCGGGGCGATGTCGGCTGGGACGTGGATCTGCCGGGCTCCCGTGCGTCCCGCGGGGCCGCCTCCGGCTGCTGCCGGGAGCAGCCGGTTCCCAGCAGGCCGGTGCAGACGACAGCGCCGATCACCAGGGCCAGCGCTTTCCTGACGGTCATATCGATCTCCGACTCCGTTGTGTGGACTACTCATTGCTTGACCACTAACGGAACCGGGGTGTGCGGCCGCCTCGCCGTCTCCCCCGTATGGCTCAGGGAGTATCGCCTCCACGCTCCCGCCGAGCTCCCCGCCCGGGGCCCGGTGGGAGCGTGGAGGACGGCGCCTGCATCGGCGACCTCTCCGGTGACGCCCGCGGAGCAGGTCGAGGAGCGCCTCCCGGGCCGTGCCCGGCCGACGACGGGGGTGTGCCCGGCCGGCGACCGGGCTGTGCGGCCGCCCCGGATCACCTTCACGGGCCTCGGTTCCGCAACATCGTTGCCGCTCACACCCCTTACTCACTGGTGAGGCTCGGACATGCCGTGTAGCGTCAGCAGCAGATGTCGTGGTTCGCCCAGACCGCCCGCCCCGGAGTGCGGGCGGTTTGCTGTGCAATGCCGGAGGACCAGGACGACCACCTCCGGGTTCGCGCGGTGCGAATCCGATATCGGCTGAAAGGCAAAAGGCATGGCCAGCGGAACTGTCAAGTGGTTCAACTCTGAAAAGGGCTTCGGCTTCATCGCGCAGGACGGCGGCGGTCCCGACGTCTTCGCGCACTACTCCAACATCAACGCCCAGGGCTACCGCGAGCTGCAGGAAGGCCAGGCCGTCACCTTCGACATCACCCAGGGCCAGAAGGGCCCGCAGGCGGAGAACATCACCCCCGCCTGACCGGGAGACCGCCGAACGGGGCACGGTGCCCGGGAACCGCTGGTTCCCGGGCACCGTGCCCCGCGGCACACCCGGGCCCCTCACCGCCTCCCGAGCCCCGCGGGGGGCCGTCGGAGACGGTGCCGTCGGGCAGGTGCCGTCACGGAAGGTGCCTGAGGAAGCCGAGCAGCGCGGCCGTGAGCTCGGCCGGCGCGTCCTCCTGGACGAGATGGCCGGCGCTGGCGATCGGCTCCCACCGTGCACCGGGCACGGCAGCGGCGAGTTCACGCCCCTTGGCCACCGGAATCCACGCGTCGTCCTCACCCCAGCAGATCAGCGTGGGGACGGTGATGCCGGTGTACCGCCCCTGCATCTCGTCGGTGTGGCGCTGGTCGGCCTGGGCGATCTGCCGGTAGAACGCCGCCTGGCCCGCCTCGCCGAGCCAGGGCTGGACGAGCCGTTCCAGGACCATCGGGTGCAGACCCGGGCCGCCGGCGGAACCGACGTACTCGCGGACCAGGGCCCGGTGGAGCGGCGGCGGCAGCGCCTCGAAGACCTCGGCGTGGTCGCGGACCAGCCGGAAGAACGGCGAACCCCAGGGAGCCAGCGCGACCGGATCGACCAGGGCCAGCGCCCGGTAGCCGGCGCCGTGCAGCAGATGGGCCCGCAGCGCGACGGCACCCCCGACATCGTGGGCGACCACGAGGGGCCGCTCCAGGCCCCAGTGGGCCAGCAGCTCCGTGAAGACCCGGCCCTGGGCGGCGAGGGACACGTCCTGTCCCGCGGACTTCTCGGACGCCCCGTAACCCGGCATGTCCCAGACGAAGACCTGATGGTCGCGCGCCAGCGAGCGGGCCACCGCGCGCCAGACGTACGAGGAGAACGGCGTGCCGTGCAGCAGGGCCAGCGCCGGCCGGCCGGCTTCGCCCAGCCGGTTCCAGCGGACGGTGCCGGAACTGCTGGTGAACGTCTCGGGCAGCGGCCAGTCGGACATGCGCGCACTCCTGTGGTTCAGGCGCCGGGACGGGCGGTCGGGGCCCGCCGACGCCATCGGGACGGCCATCGGAGCGTTTCCCGCATGCCGGGGCCGTGAAGCGTCGGGTCGGCCGGCGCCCGGGCCGTCCGAGTGACGCCCCTGGGGCCCGTCGCCCGGCACACCGCTCCCGCCGGGGACGGACTCCGTCAGGGCGGCGTCACGCCTTGCGGGCGAGGCCGCCGTGCTCGCCGATGGGCTCCGGGGCGGGGGAGCCGGCGTCCGGACGCCACAGGGTGACCGGGACGACCCCGGGGTCCACGAGCTCCAGGCCGTCGAAGTACGCCGTGATCTGCTCGACGGTGCGCAGAACGTACGGGGCGGCGCCGCTCTCGTTGTAGGCGTCCTGCGCCTGCTCGAATTCCGGGTCGGTGCCCCGCGAACCGTCGTTGACGGAGAGGTAGCTGCCGGACGGCAGCGCGTCCATCAACCTGGTGACGACGGACCGCGCCTGGTCGTAGTCGGCGACGTGCCCCAGGATGTTGCTGAGGATGAGGGCCACGGGCTGGGCGAAATCCAGCGTCTTCGCGGCGTCCTCGAGGACACGTTCGGGGTCGAGCACGTCGGCGTCGATGTAGGCGGTCGCGCCCTCGGGCGTGGAGTACAGCAGCGCGCGGGCGTGCGAGAGGACCATCGGATCGTTGTCCACGTAGACGATCCGGGTCTCGGGGGCGATGCGCTGGGCGACCTCGTGGGTGTTGTCGGCGGTCGGCAGCCCCGTCCCGACGTCGAGGAACTGCCGCACACCCGCCTCGGCGACCAGGTACGTGATGTTGCGGCGCAGGAAGGCGCGGCTGCTGCGGGCGATGGTGACGATGCCGGGGAAGACGGCGGTGTACGCGTCGCCTGCCGCCTCGTCGACCGGGTAGTTGTCCTTTCCGCCCAGCCAGTAGTTCCAGATCCGGGCCGAATGCGGCACCGAGGTGTCGATCCTCTGGTGCGCCGCGGAGCCGGGTGTCGTCACGGGGTCGCTCATGGGTACGGTCCGTCTTTCAGCCGAGGCGTGGGTACGTCGTCACAACCTACGCCGCAACGGCCCCTGCCCGCACAGCGGTTCATCCCTTCCCGGCGGGCGGACAACGGGGCGCGGGTCGTGCGGCCCCTGTGCCAGGCTGGCGGCTCGGCAGGGCCGTCCTCCTCCGGGGTGTGAGCCCTTCGTCGCGACGCAGGAGTGTTTGATGACGCCGTCTCTTCTGGTTCCGCTGCTGGAGCAGTTCGACTTCGCCTGCCGACGCCTCACCGACCGCATGGCCGGACCGGTCATGGACAGCGGGGACGGGACGGAGACGTCCGTCAGCCCCCTGACGGACGAGGAGTACCTCTGGGAGCCCGTGCCGGGCGCCTGCTGGTCGGTCAGACGCCGGGCGGAGGGGCCGGGGCCCCGCGCGACCCGGCTGGACGGCACCGGTGAGTGGGGCAGGGACGCCGCGCCGTACCCGCACCCGTCGCCGCCGCCCCTGACGACCCTCGCCTGGCGGCTGAGCCACCTGGCCGAGATGCTCTTCCTGCGGGCCGACCACACGGCCGGCACCCACTCGCTCACCCGCGACGACTACGCGGTCGCCGGCGGCGCGACCGAAGCGGTCGCGGCCTTCGCCACGGGCGCCGCCGCCTGGCGCGACGCGCTGCTGGGCACCGACGAGGCCGCGCTGGACGAGGTCGGCCGGTGCACGTACCCCCACGGCAGTGACGCGGAGGAGCCGTTCGTCGACATCGTCTGGTGGGTCAGCCAGGAGGTGCTCCACCACGGGGCGGAGATCGCCCTGCTGCGCGACCTGTACCGCGTACGGCAGCGGTGACCGGCTGTGTCCGCGGGCGGCCGGGACACGGCCGACGGGGGTGGCCGAGGGTCTACAGGCGCGGCGCGCCGGTCACCGACATCACGAGTGAGTACAGGGACGTGGTGGCGGTGATGAACAGGCGGTTGTTCTTCGGCCCGCCGAAGGCGATGTTGGAGACGGGCTCCGGCACGCGCAACCGGCCGATGAGGGTGCCGTCGGGGTCGTAGCAGTGGACGCCGTCGTGCAGTGCGGCGGCCCACAGGCGGCCCTCGTCGTCGAAGCGGATGTTGTCGAAGTGCACGTCGCCCCGGGCCTCGGCGAAGACCTTCCCGTCGGACAGCGCGCCGTCCTCGCCGATGTCGAAGACGTGGATCCGCGCGGCCCGGGAGTCCGAGACGTACAGCCGCCTCTCGTCGGGGGACAGGACCACGCCGTTGGGCCCTTCGAAACCGTCGGCGGCCAGCCGGACGTCCCCCGACACCGGGTCGATCCGGTACACGTTGCACGCCCCGATCTCGGACTCGGCCCGATGGCCCTCGTAGTCGCTGGTGATGCCGAAGTCCGGGTCGGAGAACCAGATCGTGCCGTCGGAGCGGACGACGGAGTCGTTCGGGCTGTTGAGCCGCTTGCCGTCGTAGCGGTCGGCGAGCACGGTCACCGTCCCGTCGGGCTCCGTGCGGGTGACACGGCGGTTGCCCTGTTCGCAGGTGACCAGGCGGCCCCGCCGGTCGAGGGTGTTGCCGTTGCTGTGCCCGGCCGGCGTGCGGAAGACGCCGACCGTGCCGGTGGCCTCGTCCCAGCGCAGGATGCGGTCGTTGGGGATGTCGCTCCAGATCAACTGGCGCCAGGCGGGCAGGTACAGCGGTCCCTCGGCCCAGCGGCAGTCGTCGTGCAGGACCTCCAGCCTGTTGTCCCCGTTCGCGCAGCGTCCGGTGCGGAAGCGGTCGTCAAGAATCTCGTACGGGCCGTCGGCGGGCATGGTGTCCTCTCGGCGCGAGTGATCAGGCTCGGGGCCAACGTAGCGCCGAATGATCGCGTTCCTCCAGCGAACGGTGACCGAGCGGTGGGGCACCCCCCGAGGAGGACCACAAGTAGGACTGGAACGGGCCTACTTCCTGCCTAGGGTCGCTCACACAACGGCACACAGCGGCACACCGCTGCACACAGCGAGAAGGGACGTGTTCCATGAAGCACACCGCACCCGAGGGCTACACCAGCGTCGCGCCGTGGGTGGTCACCGATGACACGGGCGCACTGCTCGACTTCGTCACCGCGGCCTTCGACGGTGAGGAGCTCGCCCGGGTGACCGTCGAGGACGGCACCGTCGGACACGGCGAGATCCGGGTCGGTGACACGGTGGTGCTGGCCTTCGACCGACGCCCCGACTGGCCGGTGATGCCCTCGCTGCTGAGGATCTACGTGCCGGACGCCGACGCCGCGATGGCCGCCGCCGTCGCGCACGGCGCGCAGGTGGTCACCGACGTGGTCGACAGCGCGTGGGGAGATCGAGGGGGCAGGGTCCGGGACCCGTTCGGCAACATCTGGTGGGTGGTGAGCCACGTCGAGGACGTCGCCGCCGACCTGGCCTGGCAGCGTCTGTCGCAGCCGCGATACGCGCAGGCGATGCGCGTCGCCCAGGAGACCCTGGACGCCGCGCTGAGCGGCCGGGAGCGTGGCACGGCCAGCGCCCCGCTGCGCCCGTCCCACTGAGCGGCGCCCCGGGAGGCGGGCCGTGCCGGAGCCACGGGTCGCGAGGGGGGGCACAGCGCAAGCCCCGTCGTCTCACAGCACTGCGATGCCCAGTGGCCGTTCGCCCACCGGCAGGCGCTTCACCCGGCCCGTGCCGGTGTCGACGACGCTCAGGCCGTCCCAGTAGCCGTCCCGGGTGAAACCGCCGGTGACGTAGGCCGTGCGGCCGTCCGCCGAGGGGACGACGGACTCGTGCGGGCCGTCCAGGGGGATGACCCGCTCGGCCCCGTCGGGCCCGCGCACGGTCAGGGACGGGCCGTCGTCCTCGGACGGGTCGATCGGGCCGGTGCCCACGGCGTAGAGCGTGCCGTCGTCACCGACCGCCACCCCGTGCTGGTGGGTGTCGGCGGTCATGCCCTCGATCCGGACGGACCCGGTGCGGGGGTCGACCACGGCGAGACGCTCGCCCTCGAAGGGCAGCAGCAGGGCGCCGTCGGAGGGCCGTACGGCCGTGTAGTGCGGCTTGAGCCAGGAGCCGAGGCCGCCCTCGGTGCCGTACGGCGCGACCTCGATGCGGCGCGCCGTCCAGCCGCCGGTGTCGACGACGGTGACGTCGAAGGAGTCGTGGTTGGTGGCGTAGACGTGCCGGCCGTCGCGTGACACGTCGACGTCGAAGGGACGGCGGCCGACCGGAACGGCCCGCGTCACCTTCCGCCGCTCGGTGTCGACCACCTCCAACGTGCCGTCGCCGCCGGGGACGTTCACGCCGACGTAGACCCGGCGGCCGTCCGGGGACACGGCGAGGCCCATGCCGCCGCCCCGGTACTCGCCGGTCGTCACGGGGCCCGTGTCCGTCGCGTAGGGGATCAGGGCGGTGCGCTCGCGGGTGCGGGTGTCCACCGCCGCCACCCCCTCCGCGGTCGCCACCCACGCGGTGCCGTCGTCGTCCAGGGCGACCCCGTACGGGGCGGTCCCCACCCGCACCGACCCCAGGTCCGCCGCCGCGCCCGACCGGGCCGGATCGACGAAGGTGACGGTGTCCGCGCCGAAGTCGGTGACCAGCAGGGTGCCTTCGGGGGTGCGGGTCGGGCCTGTGCCGGTGTCCGGCGTCCGCGGGCCGGTCGCCGCGGGCGGCGCGGACACCGGCGGCACCGCTTCGGTGCCGTCGCCTGTCGTGCATGCGGTCAGGGCCGCCGTGACGGCGGTCAGCGCGGCGAGCAGACCCGCGAGGCGCCGCTTCACCGTTGCCTCCCCGTCACCCGTGCGGGACGTGAGGCCGGCACCGGACCGCCGGGCGAGGCGGTCGGGCGGGAGGTTCGTCGATGCATGGTGCGACAACTCCGCGGTGTGGAGGACCAAGTGCCTCGAGCCTCCCCCGGCGCAACGGTGCCGCCGGTCGGTGTTGTGGTCGCTCTCGGCGGACGGAACGGTTGACGGGAGCATCGTCCGATCGGACGACGGGCCCCGCCGCGAGCTGTTGGCTCTGCACGAAATCCCCACGTAGGGGCATGCAACCCCCGCATCGGGTGACGAACCTCACCGTGAATCTGCAAGTTCTGCCTCCTTTGTCACCTTTGAGGCAGTGGACAAGATCAGCTTGTGGCGATGACATGTACGGGCTCGGTGAAGCCGGGACGTCGGAGGTCGGAATTCCAGACGACTCCAATGACGTGGGGGTGCTGGGAACCGATGGCCGCCGGGCCGGGGCTGTCGAAGTACGGGGGAATGTACAGGTGCTCGTTTTACGCAGACGGCTACGAGCCGTGCGTCGTGTCCTCGGCGCCGTCCCGGCGTGGACGAACCCGTCGATGAAGTCCCGCCCGTCTCCGGTCGTGTCGCCGAGCCCGCGGCCGGCCGCGTGAGCGCCCGTGCGAGTGGCCACGGAAGGCACCCCGCGAACCTGGCCGTCTCCTGCTGAGCGTCCGAGCGTCGGGCAGGAGCAGCGTGCTCAACCGGCCGGTGCCCGATACGCGTTCCCGACGCAGCCCCTATGGATCGACGAAGGAAAGTGATGAAGGAACACGTCGTGACTGCGGCCAAGCCGCACCGTAAGAAGTTCATCGCGCGCACCCTGCTCCTGGCCACGGCCGTCGGCGCCTTGGCGTGGGGCCTGCTCCCGACGGGAGCACAGGGCGGAGGCGACAGCGGCCGGGCGGTGGCGGTGGCCGACGAGGCGCCCGGCTACGCCGTGGAGGACTTCGCCTATCCGGAGGCCGACCGGATCCTGCGGGAGCGGGGCATCGTCCTCAAGCGCGGTGACGGTCACATCACCCTCGCCGACTGCGCCTCGGGACCCGGCCTTCTCCAGGTCATGGCGAGACGTGAGGACGACGTCATCTGCTTCCGGACGGTCGGCACGTCCGGATGGCTCACCTTGGAGATTCCCGCCGTCTACGTGGTCAGGGGCAACGACTACACCACCCGGGTGGACATGAGCGTCGGGGACGAGGAGAAGTCCTTCGACATCGAGAAGAACACCTGGACCTCCGTGGGTGAGAGTGCGGATGAGCAGGGACGCGAGTTCATGCTCATGGAGATCAGAACCTCCAAGTAGCTCGTCGCCGGAGCCCGCGGTGCCCTGCCGCGAGCCGCCCGGGCACGAACGCGCACTCCCCACGGAACTCTCAAGAAGGAATCCGATGTCCCGCCCTCTTTCTCGCTCACTCCTGCTGGCCGGTTCCATCGTGGCCTGCTCTCTGACGGGCCTCTCCGCTCCGCCGGCCGTCGCCCTCAACGGCGCCGAGACCGCCGACGCCTCGCTCTCGTTCGTCGCAAAGATCAACGTCGGTGACCAACGGGCGTGCACCGGGACCCTGGTGGACCCCCAGTGGGTGCTCACGGCCGCCAGCTGCTTCGCCTCGGACGCCAAGCCCGCCGCCGGGAAGCCCGCCGTGGCCACCACCGTCACGGTCGGTCGCACCGACCTGACGCAGACGGGTGGCAGCGTCCAGCCCGCACTCGCCCTCGTGCCACACGCCGACCGCGACCTCGTCCTGGTCCGGCTCAGCAAGAGGATCGCCGACCCGGCGATCACGCCCGTGCCGATAGCCTCCGCCCCCGCCGCGAGCGGTGAGGAACTGACGAAGGCCGGGTTCGGTCGGACCAGGACGGAGTGGGTGCCCAACAAGCTGCACACCGGCACCTTCACCGTGGCCTCCACCACGGACACGGCGGTGAACCTCGACGGCTCCGACACGGCGACGGTGTGTCAGGGCGACGCCGGAGGGCCCGCCCTGCGCTCCGTGAACGGCAGTCCCCAGCTCGTGAGCGTCAGCTCTCGCTCCTGGCAGGGCGGCTGCCTCGGAATCGACCCCGCGGAAACCCGCACCGGCGCCGTCGACACCCGAGTCGACGATCTGGCCGGCTGGGTGAAGGAGGTCGTGTCCCGCGAGAAGGTGACCCCCGCCGACATCGACGGCGACGGCA
Source organism: Streptomyces ambofaciens ATCC 23877 (assembly GCF_001267885.1). NCBI lineage: Bacteria > Bacillati > Actinomycetota > Actinomycetes > Kitasatosporales > Streptomycetaceae > Streptomyces > Streptomyces ambofaciens. The sequence continues at coordinate 7,561,575 of NZ_CP012382.1, forward strand.
AGGACGACCTCGTCCTGCAGCGCATCGACGGTTCCGTGGTCGTCCACCGCAATCTCGGCACCAGCTTCGGACCGGGAACCGTCATGTCCTCGGGCTGGGGTCGCTTCGTCACCGGGACCGATCTCGGTCGCCTGTACTTCGCCGACATCACGGGTGACGGCAAGGACGACATGGTCGTTCATACTGCGGACGGCAATGTCGCGGTCCGTAAGAACATGGGTACCTACTTCGACGGTGGCACCCACTGGAGCGCCGGCTGGGGCCGCTTCGTCACCGGGACCGACCTCGGTCGCCTGTACTTCGCCGACATCACGGGCGACGGCAAGGACGACATGGTCGTTCATACTGCGGACGGCAACGTCGCGGTCCGTAAGAACATGGGTACCTACTTCGACGGTGGCACCCACTGGAGCGCCGGCTGGGGCCGCTTCGTCACCGGGACCGACCTCGGTCGCCTGTACTTCGCCGACATCACGGGCGACGGCAAGGACGACATGGTCGTTCATACTGCGGACGGCAACGTCGCGGTCCGTAAGAACATGGGTACCTACTTCGACGGTGGCACCCACTGGAGCGCCGGCTGGGGCCGCTTCCTGACCGGCGCCGACCTCGGTCGCCTCCGCTTCGGTGATGTCACCGGCGACGGCAAGGCCGACCTGTACGTCCACGTCTTCCGCAACGGCGAAGTCTCCGTGCGCACCAACAAGGGCACCTACTTCGACGGCGGCACAGTGATGGCCACCCTCCAGTAGGACCCGCGTCCCGGCCCTGTCCGACCGGGCACTCGACACGGCACCCTGCCGGCGGTTCTCCCGCCGGCAGGGTGCGCAGTGCTTTCACCGGGCTTCGCGGTCGCCGTCGTCGGTACCCTCCCGGGCGACTCATCGACGGGTCACCGGACGAGACCGCCGATACCTCAGGCGTCGGCCGCCGCGGGTTCCTCCGCGTGGTCGCCGAGCTGGTCGCGCACGTAGTTCCAGACGACCGCGATCAGCGCGGCGACCGGCACGGCGAGCAGGGTGCCCACCACTCCGGCCAGGCTGCCGCCCAGCGTCACCGCCAGCAGGATCACCGCCGCGTGCAGGCCCAGCCCGCGGCTCTGGATCATGGGCTGGAACACGTTGCCCTCCAACTGCTGCACCACGACGATGATCGCCAGCACGATCAGGGCGTCCGTCAGGCCGTTCGACACCAGGGCGATGAGCACCGCGACGAATCCGGCGAACAGGGCGCCCACGATGGGCACGAACGCGGACACGAAGGTCAGCACCGCCAGGGGCAGCACCAGCGGCACGCCCAGTATCCAGAGTCCCAGGCCGATGAAGACCGCGTCGAGCAGACCCACCAGCGCCTGCGAACGCACGAAGGAGCCGAGGGTCTCCCAACCGCGCGCGGCCACGGCCGGTACGTCGGTGGAGAGCCGGCCGGGCAGCTGCCGGGTGAGCCACGGCAGGAACCGCGGCCCGTCCTTGAGGAAGAAGAACATCAGGAAGACGGCCAGGATCGCGGTGATCAGACCGTTGACCACGGCGCTCACCCCCGTCGCCACGGTGCTGACCATGCTGCCGACGCTGTCCTGGACGCGGGCCATCGCCGTGTCGACCGCACTGGTGATCTGGGCGTCGCCGATGTTCAGCGGCGGTCCCGCGGCCCAGTCGCGCAGCCGCTCGATGCCTTCCACCACGCCGTCGGTCAGCTCGTCGGTCTGGGAGGACATCGGTACCGCGATCAGGGCCACGACACCGACGGCGGTCAGCAGGAACGCCACGGTCACCACCGAAGCGGCCAGCGCGGGAGGCCAGCCGTGCCGCCGGAGGAAGCGGGCCGAGGGCCAGGTCAGCGTGGTCAGGAGCAGTGCGATCGCCACCGGCCACACGACGGACCACATGCGGCCGAGGAGCCACAGGGCCACCGCGAGCAGGACGAATATCAGCAGCAACTCGGTGGAGACACGCGCGGACGTGCGCAGCGCGGCACGGGTCCTCGCGGAACTCAATCTGGCAGACATGGGGATCACCTTAGAGGGACGGCCGCAGCCCTCCGCCGCGGGTGAACCGACGGGAGCGCCCCGGGCCCCGCGGCGGTCAGCCCGGGGCACCCAGCCGCAAGGCCAGCAGGGCTACGTCGTCGTCGTTCTCGGCGGGCCGCACCCTCCGGAGCAGCTCGTCGGTGAACGACTCCATCGGCCGGCGGGCCAGAACCGCCGCGTGGCGCCGCAGTTGTTCCAGCCCCTGGTCGATGGAGTGCCCCGGGGACTCGACGAGTCCGTCCGTGTACAGCACGAGCGTGGACCCGGCGGGCAGCAGTGCCGACGCGTCGGGGCGGGGCTGCTCGGTCCCGGTGCCGAGCAGCAGGCCGTGACCGCCTGTCAGATAGCGGGCCAGTCCCTCCGCGGTGATCAGCAAGGGCGGCGGATGTCCGGCGTTCGACCAGGTCAGTGCCCATTGACCGTCGTCGCGGGCCGTCATCCGCGCGAACGTCATGGTCGCCATGGGCACATCGGTGATGCGCAGGATCGCCTGGTCGACGCGTTGCACGATCTCGCTGGGCGGCCCCTCGTGGGCCCAGGCGTAGGCACGGAGGATGTTGCGGATCTGGGCCATGCCGGCCGCGGCCTCGAGGTCGTGTCCGACGACGTCTCCGACGGCCAGCGCGGTGCCGCCGTCACTCAGCGGAAAGACGTCGTACCAGTCGCCGCCGACATGGGAGGCGTCGGGTGCGGGCAGGTATCTGGCCGTCATCTGCAACCCCGGCACGCGCGGCAGTTGGGGCAGCAGGTAGCGCTGCATGGTCTCGGCCACCTTGCGCTGTCTCTCGTAGAGGCGGGCGTTGTCGAGGGCCAGGCCCGCGCGTCGCGTGATGTCCTCGAGCAGCGTGAGATCGGCCGCCGTGAAGTCCCGCGAACCCGCGTCACGGCCCAGGGTCAGCGCGCCCAGCACCTGGCGCAGGCCCCGGATCGGGGCGATGGCGGCGGACTGTATCCCCGTGGACTCGAACAGGCGGCGCTGTTCCACGGCGATACCGGAATCCGGGGACCGCTCGTACGTGCGAGGGTCGGTCACCGTCGAGGCGACCCCCCGCAGAGCCCGGGACAACGGCATCGTGGACGCCTCGGGCACCGGGGCCATGGGGCCTTCGAGGTCCGTCCGGTGGACCAGGGTCCCCTCCTGCGCGTGCACCACGGCGGTGCGCCACACCTCGTCGCGTTCGGTGATCTGGTCGATCACCGCCCAGTCGGCCAGCCGGGGCAGCACCAGGGCCACGAGTCGGCGCATGGCCTCGTCGACGGAGAGGGTGGAGGTCAGCTGGGTGGTCGTCTCGGCCAGCAGGGCCAGTCGGTCCAGCTCCGTCAGCTGCCCGGCGCCCTTGACGTGTTCGGCGGCGGAGACGTCGTGGAGGGTCGGCGTGTGGAAGACGACGAGCGTTCCGGTCTGGGCCTCGTCGATCCGGCAGGGGGTGATCAGCCACGCGACGGGCATCAGGGTGCCGTCCCCCCGCAGGAACCAGTCCAGCTCGCCCTGAGCCGTGTGTCCGGAGAGGAACGCCTGCCGCATGCCGCACTGAGCCCTGGGCACCGGCTCACCGTGAGCGCTGCGGTGCAGCAGGTCGTGCGCGTCGCAGCCGACGAGTTCACCGGCGGGACGGCCCAGTGACCGTTCGGCGGGGGCGTTGACCGCGACGATGCGCCCCTGCTCGTCCACGACGTAGGCGCCACCGCCCAGGGCGCTCAGCATCCTGTCGAGTTCCCGCGGCCTCCCCGCGGCCTGTTCTCCGGCGCCACCGTTCTCGTCCGGACCGAACACTGGGCTCTCCTCACCGTCTGCCGGAAGGACGGTCCACCGAGGAACGAACCACAGGAGGTCCTCCGCGCCCGGCCTTCGTCGCGCGCTCCGAAGGGCGAGCGCCGACGCTCAGATCATCGCACCTCCGGGGGCGCGAGAGGAGTGGGAAGACGACGCCCGGCGTCCGGTTGACGCCGGGCCGGGCATCACGGGACCTGGACCCAGTCGAGTGTGCGCTGCACCGCCCTCTTCCACCCGTCGTAGCCCTCCGCGCGCCGGTCCTCGGTCCACTGCGGCTCCCAGCGCCTGGACTCGTGCCAGTGGCTGCGCAGCTCCTCCGTGTCCCGCCAGAACCCCGTGGCCAGCCCCGCGGCGTACGCCGCGCCGAGCGCGGTGGTCTCCGCGACGACGGGTCGGCTGACCGGGACACCGAGGACATCGGCCTGGATCTGCATGCACAGGTCGTTGGAGGTCACGCCCCCGTCGACCCGGAGCACGTCGAGGTGGACCCCGGAGTCCTGCTCCATGGCCTCGACGACGTCGCGGCTCTGGTAGCAGATCGCCTCCAGCGTCGCCCGTGCCAGATGCGCGTTGTCGTTGTAGCGGGCGAGGCCGACGATCGCTCCCCGGGCGTCGGAGCGCCAGTAGGGGGCGAACAGGCCCGAGAAGGCGGGGACGAAGTACATGCCGCCGTTGTCGTCGACGGTCCGGGCGAGCTCCTCGCTCTCGGCCGCGGTCTTGATGATCTTCATCTGGTCGCGCAGCCACTGCACGGCGGACCCGGTCACCGCGATCGAGCCCTCCAGCGCGTAGACCACCGGGCTGTCGCCGAACTGGTAGGCCACGGTGGTGAGGAGGCCGTGCTGGGAGCGGACCAGTTCCGTGCCGGTGTTGAGCAGCAGGAAGTTGCCGGTGCCGTAGGTGTTCTTGGCCTCGCCGGGCGCGAAGCAGACCTGTCCGACGGTGGCGGCGTGCTGGTCGCCGAGGACGCCGCAGATGGGGACGGCGGCGCGCAGCGGCCGGGAGGTCCGGGCCACGCCGTACGCCTCCCGGTGCGAGGACGGGTGGATGGCGGGCAGCATGGCCCGGGGGATGTCGAAGAAGCCGAGCAGTTCGTCGTCCCAGTCGAGCGTCTCCAGGTTCATCAGCATGGTGCGGCTGGCGTTGGTCACGTCGGTGGCGTGGATGCCGCCTTCGGGACCGCCGGTCAGGTTCCACAGGACCCAGGAGTCCGTGTTGCCGAAGACGGCGTGGCCCCGCTCCGCCGCCTCGCGGACGCCGTCGACGTTCTCGAGGATCCACTGGATCTTGCCGGCCGAGAAGTAGGTCGCCGGCGGCAGTCCGGCCTTGCGGCGGATGACGTCTCCGCGCCCGGAGCGTTCGAGGTGCGCCGCGATGGCGTCGGTGCGGGTGTCCTGCCACACGATCGCGTTGTAGTAGGGACGGCCGGTGCGGGGGTCCCAGACCACGGTGGTCTCCCGCTGGTTGGTGATGCCGATGGCCGCCAGGTCGGTGCCCGACAGCCCGCTGTGGCGCAGCGCGTTCTGCATCACCGAGTTGGTGCGCTCCCAGATCTCCACGGGGTCGTGCTCCACCCACCCGGAGCGGGGGAGGATCTGGGCATGCTCCAGCTGGTGCTTCGCCACCTCGTTGCCGCCGTGGTCGAAGATCATGAATCGGGTGCTGGTGGTCCCCTGGTCCACCGCGCCGATGAAGTCCGCCATGGTGTGTCGCCTCTCCGGCCGGTGTCAGTCCTCGGGCGCCGGTACGCGCCCCGTCGGTTCCGGCTCCGCGGTCGGCAGGAACCGGCCGACGAAGACCTTGTACAGACCCGCCCCGAGTACGCCGCCGATCAGCGGGCCGACGATCGGCACCCAGAAGTAGAGGTTCCCGTACTGGTCCCGCCAGGCTCCCCCGTATCCGGTCAGGAAGCTGGCCAGCCGGGGGCCGAAGTCGCGGGCCGGGTTGATGGCGTAGCCCGCGTTGGTGCCCCAGGCCATGCCGATGGCGACCACCACCAGGCCGATGACGAAGGGGGCCAGGTTCGCGCCCGGGGGTGTGTTGAGCAGGTCGGTGATGGCCAGGATCAGCAGCAGCAGGATGGCGGTGCCGATGACCTGGTCGCGGAAGGCTCCCCATTCGTGGACCGGGAGCGCGGTGTTCCCGTTGGAGGGGAGCGTCGAGAACACGGTCTGCGTCTTGATGGTGTGGCCGGGGTCGGCCTTCGCCAGTGCCTCCGTGTAGTTCCAGCGGACGAGCAGAGCGGCCACGAAGGCGCCGGCCGTCTGTGCCAGGGCGTACGGAGCCACCTTGCGCCAGGGGAAGCCCTTGAACGTGGCGAGGGCGACGGTCACCGCGGGATTGAGGTGGGCTCCACTGAGCCGTGCGGCCACGTAGACGCCGAGCGTCACACCGAGACCCCAGGCCCAGGCGATGCTGTCGTGGTCGCCGAGTCCGCCCTCCGGGTCCGTCAGGGCGCCGCCCGCGGCCACTTGGGCCACCACGCCGCAGCCGAACAGGATGAGGATCATCGTGCCGGCGAATTCGGCCGACAGTTCACCGAGCAAGCCGGACCGCTTGAGTCGTTCAGCCATGGAAGCTCACCTTCCGCCGGCTGAACCGGCCGTCGACTGTCCGAGCCTTCCAGTCGACAGATTAGGGCGATAAGCGACATGTCGCACCAATTGCGCGACCGTCCGCCTGTACGGTCCTCGCCCTCGGCCGGGGGCGTCCGGACATGCGAGCGGGGAGAACGGCGAAGCGTCGTTCGCCGTTCTCCCCGCTGGTCACGCCCTCGGCCCGCCGGGCCGGGGCCTCACGGCCCGATGGGCAGCTTGCGCTTGTGGTCGGTCAGCCGGTAACGGCTGACGATCTTCTCGAAGGCCTGCTCGTCGACCGGCTTGCCCTCGAGGAAGTCGTCGATCTGGTCGTAGGTGACGCCGAGCGCGTCCTCGTCGGCCTTGCCGGGGTCCAGGGTCTCCAGGTCGGCCGTCGGGACCTTCCGCACCAGTTCGGCGGGCGCGCCCAGCGCGTCCCCGACGGCGCGCACGCGGCGCTTGGTGAGGCCGGTCAGCGGTACGACGTCGGCGGCGCCGTCGCCGAACTTGGTGAAGAAGCCGGAGACCGCCTCGGCGGCGTGGTCGGTGCCGACGACGAGGCCGTTGTGCGCGCCGGCCACGGCGTACTGGGCGATCATGCGCTGCCTGGCCTTGACGTTGCCGTGCACGAAGTCCTGGTGGTGGGCGTCGCGGAAGGCGACGTCGGCGGCGAGCAGGGCTTCGAGGGTGGCGTCGCTCGCGGGCTTGATGTCCACGGTCAGCACGTGGTCGGCCTTGATGAAGGAGAGCGCGAGCTGGGCGTCGTGCTCGTCGGCCTGGACGCCGTTGGGCAGGCGCATCGCGTAGAAGCGCGCCTCGTGTCCCTCGGCCCGGGCCCGTTCGACGGCCAGCTGGCACAGACGGCCCGCGACGGTCGAGTCGACCCCGCCGCTGATGCCGAGCACGAGGGCGCGCAGACCGGTGGAGGTCAGGCGCTCGGTCAGGAAGGCCACCCGGCGCTCGATCTCCCGTTCGGCGTCGAAGGTCTCGGCGACCTCCAGTTCCCGGGCGATCTCCAGTTGCAGGGCGACGGACGCCGGCTCGCTCAATTCCGCTCCTTGTTCGACTCACGGGGGATTTCCCACTCACCCTACCCAGAGGCGCCGGGAGGATACGGGGCGGCCGGTGATGAGGAGCGGTGCGTGCGGGGTGGCGGTCGGGAGCCACCCCGCACGGCGGCGGTCAGTCCAGCGGCTCGATCCGGATGTTGCGGAACCGGACCTTGTTCCCGTGGTCCTGCAGGCGGATCGCCCCGGCGGCCGGCGTCTCGGCCCGGCCCGACGCGGTGGGGCCGTCGAGGGCGATGTCGTCGTGGACCTTCTTGCCGTTCCAGACCACCGTCACCCGGGCGTCGGCGGTCTTGGCGCCGTCCTCGTCGTAGCGGGCCGCGCGGAAGACGATGTCGTACGTCTGCCACGTCTCCGGGGCCGCGGCCGCGTTGATGTCGGGTGCCTTCTTCTGGTAGAAGGCGCCGGCCTCGTTGGTGGCCGGTGAGGTGTCCCCGTAGGAGTCGAGGATCTGCAGCTCGTAGCGGTCCTGGAGGAAGATGCCGCTGTTGCCGCGGTCCTGCCCGGTCACGTCCGGGGGCAGCAGCGGGACGCGGAACTCCACGTGGAGCGCGAAGTCCCGGTAGGCGTCCTTGGTGCGGAGGTCGCCGCAGCAGACCTCCATCGACCGCTCCTCGGACAGGGGCCACGCGGTGCGCCGCCCGTCCGTGTGCTGCCACTGCTCCTGCGAGGCGGCCGTGCCGTCGAAGAGGGCGACGCGGGCGCCGTGCGGGTGCACGGTGATCAGGTCGAGGTTGACGTGGCCGGCGTCGCCCGCGTCGTACCGGTAGGAGACCGTGTTGTGGCCGGCACGCAGCCGCAGGCGCTCGGTCCGCGTGGACCAGGTGTCCCAGTCACCGGTGGAGGCGAGGTGTGTCTGGCGCACCTTCTTCCCGTTGGCGTACAGGGACAGGGACTTGGTGCCCTCGAACGGGTTCGGGCCGTTGGAGTAGCGCAGGTTGACGTCGTAGGTGCCCGACCTCGGGACCGTCACGTCGAACGTGGTGGCGGCCTTGCCCTCGGTGGCGTACTGGTCGACGAAGCCGCTGCCGGAGTAGCCGACGTGGTCGGTGCCGATACCGGCCGTGCCCGTCAGACCTGCCTCCTCGGCCTCGTAGAGGGTGGCGGCGGGCGGCTGCTTGCCGGGCATCGCGTTCAGCGTGTACCAGGCCTCGGTGCTCCACAGGGACTCACCGGACGCGGAGGAGAAGGGGCGCGGGGAGCGCACGTGCACCACGCGGTCCGGCTTGAGGCCGTCCAGCCGCAGCCGGACGGTCCGGGCGTCCCGGGAGAGCGTCGCGGAGCGCACGGACAACTGCTCCTCGGCGATCTTCGGGCCGCCGTAGTCGGCGGTCGGGGTGTAGCGCCACTGTTCGGCCTCGTAGCGGGCGGCCAGTTCCGCGGCGGTCTCGGCGGACACCGGCTGGGTGTACGTCAGGTCGAAACCGCCCGGTACGGCCCGCATCCTCTGGATGTCGAAGGTGTCGCCGCCGTTGGGCGTGAGCTTCTGCAGGCCGAACTTGAGCTTGCCCTCCTGGCCCCAGTTTCCGTCGGCGCCCAGACCGCCGGCGTAGATCGCCCCGTCGGGGCCGACGCTGATCCGGTTGACGCCGGCCTCCAGGCCCTGGGTGTAGCGGAAGACGGCGCCCTGGTACTGGCCCTTGACCTTCTCCAGGTAGGCGCGTTGCAGGCCACCGTAGGTGACGTCGCCGATGAGCATCTGACCCGCGAACGTCCCCTTCTTCACGAGGAGCGGCGTGGAGGGTGAGTTGCCGATCTCGTTCTGCGGCAGCCACAGCACCGGCTTCGTGACGGGGGAGTCCTCGAAGGGGCCGGCGGGCTCGGTGTAGTGGTTGAAGAAGCGGTCCTGCTCGACCTGGACGAGCTTGGAGGCGGGCAGCCACCCGCCCTGGTTGTCGGTGGCGAAGATGTCGCCGTCCGGACCCCAGCCGATGCCGTTGGGCGTGCGCAGTCCGCCCGCCACCGGACTGATCTTCCCGGTCTTCTTGCTGATCTTGTACGTCGTCCCGCGGCCGGGCGCGGGCTGCGGAGTGGTGGTGGCGCCGCCGAGGTCGATGGCGACGGAGAGGTTCACGTAGAAGTAGCCGTCGCGGTAGAGCAGGCCGAACGCGAACTCGTGGAAGTTGCCGCCGTAGGGCCAGGTGGCGACCGTGCGCAGTTCGTCGGCCACGTCGTCGCCGTTCCCGTCCACCAGCCGGGTCAGTTCGTGCTTCTGCGAGACGTACAGCGAACCGTCGACGTACTTGATGCCCATGGGCTCGCGCAGCCCGCTCGCCACCTTCTTGACGGTGACCTTGTCCCGGCTGGTCGCTCCGGTGACGTTGTCGAGCAGGTACACCTCTCCGGCAACGTTGTCGGTGCCGCCCCACGTGCTGATCGCGAGGCGTCCGTCGGGCAGCCAGTCCATGCCGCTGACCTGCGGCTCGAACCCGTCGGGGCGCAGGTCGGTGAGGGTGAGGTCCGGGCGTACCGACGTCAGCGGCAGCCCGTCGCCCGGGGTGTCCCGTCCGGCCTCGCACTCCTTGCGGCCGGGCGCCGTCACCCGGACGACTCCGGCGTCGGTGCTCAGCGCCTCGCGGGGTACGACGCTGAACTCGCTCTCGCCCGGCGGTTTCCAGGACAGCTGGAGTTGCTGTCCTCCGCCGCGGTCGAAGTGGTCGATGCGCAGCGGGTGCGTGCCTGCGGTGAGGTCGACCGCGCCGTCCTTCGGCTCCGCGCCGTGCAGTCCGTCGTGGTCGATCACCGTGGCCTGGTCGAGGGTCAGCCGTGAGCCGTCGTCGCTGGTGAGACGGAACACGTAGGTGCCGTCGCGCGGTGCGACCAGGTAACCGGAGGCCTGCGAGACGAAGTTGTCCGCGATGCCGCCGAAGTCCTCGGTGGTGGACCAGTCGACCGTCGGCATCAGTTCGTCGTGGTTGGGGGTCTGGCCCGCCTTGAGGGTGCACAGCTCGTTCAGGGGCGTCTGGACGTCGAACACGCGCAGCGTGACACCGGGCTCCTGCGGCGGGATGTCGTCCGGAGCGGCGGACGCCGGGGCGGCCAGGACGCCGCCGGTCGCGACGGCCGACGTCAGCAGGAGGGTGAGGTTTCTTCGAGCACGCGAGAACAGGCGTTGGGGCATTGGTCCTCCGTGGCGTGGGGACCGGACCGTGCCGGACATCGCTCCGGTCTCGAGCGGAGTGGCTTCAGTTCCGCCGCCAAGGTAGGAGACTTCTGCTTGACATGTCCATACTTTGTCATCGATGTGTTCAAAGTTCTCGGCGCCCCCGGGCGTCGCGCACGCCTGCGGGCACGCCGGCACGCCGGCATCCACCCCCGGGAGGGGGTGGCGAGGGGCGGGGTCCGGCTCGCCGGTCAGCGGCCCTTGCGGACCCGGGCCGCTGCCCGGGCCTCCGCGGCCTTGCGGGCCTCGGAGGTCTTGCGCGACTCCTTGGCCGGGCGTCCCGGCCGGGTGCCGAGGCCGCGGAAGGGAGCGTTGCCGCCGCTGGACTTCGGTGCGGTCGGCGGGCGCTTCGCGCCGGTGATGTCGGTCAGTCTCTGTTCGCCGGAGCGCACCGGGGTGATCGTCGGCCGGATTCCGGCCTCCGACATCATCCGGTTCACGTCGCGCCGCTGGTCGGGAGTGACCAGGGTGACCACGCGTCCGGACTGCCCGGCGCGTGCGGTGCGCCCGCCGCGGTGCAGGTAGTCCTTGGCGTCGGCCGGCGGGTCCACGTTGACGACGAGGTCGAGCGCGTCGACGTGGATGCCCCGCGCCGCGACGTTGGTCGCCACCAGCACGGTGACCCCGCCGTCCACGAACTGGGCGAGCGTGTGGGTGCGTTGCGGCTGCGACTTGCCGCTGTGCAGGGCGGCGGCCCGCACGCCGCCGGCCCGGAGGTGACGGAGGAACCGGTCGACCCCGGCCTTGGTGTCCAGGAACATCAGCACCCGGCCGTCGCGCGCGGCGATCTCGGTCGCGACGGCGTGCTTGTCGGCCGGATGAACGGTCAGTACGTGGTGCTCCATCGTGGCGACCGAGCCGGAGACCGGGTCGACCGACGCGAGGACCGGGTCGTGCAGGTGACTGCGCACCAGCTGGTCGACGTCGCCGTCGAGGGTGGCCGAGAACAGCAGCCGCTGCCCGTCGCCCGGTACCTGGTCCAGGATGCCCGTGACCTGTGGCAGGAATCCCATGTCACACATCTGGTCCGCCTCGTCCAGCACGGTGATGCGCACGCGGTCGAGGTGGCAGTCCCGGCGGGACACCAGGTCGGCCAGGCGCCCCGGTGTCGCGACGACCACTTCCGCGCCGTTCCGCAGCTGTTCCGCCTGGCGGTTGATCGAGAGCCCACCGACCACCGTGGCGAGCCGCAGGTCCATCGTCCGCGCGTACGGCGCCAGCGCCTCGCTCACCTGCTGGGCGAGTTCCCGCGTCGACACCAGGACCAGGGCGAGGGGCCGCTTCGCGTCGGCCCGCCGCCCCGCGGTCCTGGCGAGCAGGGCGAGCCCGAAGGCCAGGGTCTTGCCGGAGCCGGTCCGCGCGCGGCCGAGGACGTCGCGGCCCGCGAGCGCGTCGGGCAGGGTGGCCGCCTGGATCGGGAAGGGGCGGGTCACTCCGAGGCCGGTCATCGCCTTCAGCAGGGCCGGCGGCAGTCCGAGGGAGTCGAACGACGCGACCGGCGGCGCGTCCGCGGGGGCGGGCCCGGGCGGCTGGAGCCGGTCCTGGGCGGCTGCCGCCCGCTGGGACGTGCCGCCCCGGGAGGCTTCTCGGGCGGACGGCTTCGCGTTCATGGGGGACGACCTTCCTGATCAGGCGCCCGGAACGCGACCGGGTCCGTACCCCTCGGTACGGACCCGGGCGCCTCAAAGCGTGGGCCCCAGTTTACCAGCGGGCTCCCGGCGGCCGACGGCCCGCGCGGACCGCCGGCCGCCGGTGGCCTACTTGGACTCGATCCGTCCCAGCGGTTCGGCTCCCGCCGTCAGCTCGTCGCACGCCTCCTTCCAGGCGGGGTCCCCGGGGTGGAACTCGCCGCGCAGATAGGCCCAGGTGAGGCGCTGCACGGCGGCCACCCGGCCGGGGCTCTCGTCGGTGGTCTCGGCGACGTCGTAACCGGCGACCCCGCCCAGGCCGTGCTCCGCGCCGAAGAGGGTGAGCAGGGTCTTGGGGCCGGGGGAGAGGATGTACGGATCGGTGTGCCACTGCGGTCCGCGGACCGTCAGGTGCGCGGAGGCGTCCTGGTCGCCGGCGACCACGAGGGTGGGTGTCGTCATCCGGGAGAAGTCGGTGGTGCGCAGGAAGGGCAGGTTCTGTGCGGCGTACTCGCTCAGGGCGTCGCCGCCGCGGCCGGGAGCGGCGAGCAGGACACCCGCCGTGATCCGGGGGTCGCTCAGGTCCGCCTCCGTTCCGTCGTCCGGGTCGGTGAGGCGGGCACCCAGCAGCAGGCTCGCGGTGTGTCCGCCCATCGAGTGACCGGCCACGGCGACCCTGCTGCCGTCCAGCCGCCCACGGAGCTGGGGGACGGCGGCCTCCAGCGCGTCCAGTCGGTCGAGGACGCGGGTCATGTCCTCGGCCCGTGAGCGCCAGTGGAGAGGCGCGCCGGGGGTGCCGGGGTGCAGATCCAGGGTCCGGGAGCTCAGGTGCGTGGGCTGGATCACGACGAAGCCGTGTGCCGCCCAGTAGTGGGCGAGGGGGGCGTAGCCGTTCAGCGAGGACAGGTGGTTCGAGGGGCCCTGGCCGTGCGAGAGCAGGATGATCGGCAGCTCGCCGCCGGTCACGGGTGCGGAGACCCGTACCTCGAGGTCCACCGCCCGGCCGGGGGAGGGCAGCACGACCGGACTGACCGAGAGGACGGGCGAGGGCGGGGCGCCGTTGCCGGCCGCGGAGATCGATGTACTCATGGCGTACGTCCGTTCGATGGACGCGTCGGCCGGTCCGAAATGGCCGACGGCGAAGGGGAAGGGTGCTCGGGAAGGACCGCGCCGGCCGACACGAAAGAACCGGAACGCTGTCCCGGTTAATATACGGAACGCTGTCCCGCTTAGTCAACGGTGACCGGCGCCCGGCCCCGCACGGCCGGTCGGCACCCTCGCCGTGACTCCCGCTCCGCCGTGACTCCCGCTCCGTTGTGACCCCGCTCCGTTGTGACCCCCCTCCGTCACTCCGCCGGCGACGGGGCGCCCTGGCGGGCCGCCTGGACGCGGCGGTGGCTCCAGAGGAGCAGGCCGAACAGGACGAAGCCGGAGATGATCAGACTCGCGCCGGTGCCCCATCCGGAGAACGGCAACCAGGGAAGGAGGCCCCACGCCAGGCCCGCGCCGACGAGGCACAGTCCCACCAGCACGGAGCCGGTCACACGCCAGCGCGAGGAGACGCTCTCCTCGGCCGCACGCATCGCCTGTCGGCGCACGGGGGCGACGAACCGGTCCAGGGCCGGGACGGCGCGCGCCAGCAGCACCACCCCGGCGAACACCAGCAGCAACCCCGGCCCGGGCAGCACCAGCAGGGCGATGCCGACCACCACGAGCACGGCGCCCAGGGAGCCCAGGGCGGCCCGCCGGATCGAATCGACACTGCGCCCCATCTCGCGCCACCTTCCTGCAATCCGCAAGAATCACGGTTCCGTCGGCCTGCCCCACCTTAGGCAGGCATCGGAAAGCGGGCGATTCCACGCGGACCGCGGTGGGCGCCCGGCGCGGGAAGCGCAGGGACGGGGCCGCCGCAGGAGAAGGGGCAAGGCAGGGGGGGAGGGAGGGCGCCGTAGTGGTGGCCGCCGGGCAGTGGCCGGCCGTAGCCGGGTGCGGCGGCGAGGCGGACGGGGGACCGGAAGCCCACCGAAGCCCCGACGGCGCCCGGGTCCGCCTCCTCGGGGCCGTTGCCCAGGGCCGCGGACGGCGGAGACGCCGGGGCCTGCGCGGACGGCGAGGGCGAGATCCTGGTGCCTCCGCAGCGGACGTCACGGCGAACGGGCTCGGCGTGCACGTCACGGCGGAGGACGGCTCCGTCACCTTCCGGACGGCGAACACCGTGAGGCGGCTGGGCGGTTCGGGCGGCGCCAGGTCGCCGAGCACGACCCGGTCGCGGCAGCGCGGCCTGCGCCGAGCGCCACCGAGGCCGGCGGGGAGGTGCCCGTCGCCGGAGTCGGTGCGGGATCTGCCGGAAGGCGCCGTCGGGCGGTGCGGCCACCGGCGGTCCACCCGCCGCCGTGCGCGGGAGACGGCCGGGCGTCCGATATTCGTTCCTCGGACGGTCGTCGGCATGACAAGCTGTGCTCCTGTTGTCCGAACCCAGGAGGTCACCATGGCTGCAGACGACTCAACGCAAGCAGGTTCGGAGTCGGCCGAGGCCGAGAGCCCCGCCCTGGCGCCCGACGAGGAGGGTCAGTACGACCTGAAGGGCAAGTTCCGGGAGGCCCTGGCGCGCAAGCGCAAGCAGGCGGAGGAGGCGGGGCGTGCCACGAACGTGGACTCCTCGAAGATCCGCGGCGCACACGGTCCGGCTTCCAGCCAGCGGTCCTTCCGACGGAAGAGCGGTGGCTGAGTCCGGCACGTCCGTCCGGCGGTCGGCGTGACGCGTCCGATCCGCCGGACCTCACCCGCGGCGCGCCGTCCCGGCCCGGGTGACCAGGAGGCTCGACGAGGCCGACGTGTTCACGGCGGCACCCGGTACCGGTGCCGAGCCGTCCGGTCCGGTCAGGGGCGGCTGGTCAGATAGCCGCCCATGGAAGTGAAGTACTCCGCCGCGGACAACTCCCGTCCGTCCTCGGTCCGTACGCGGGTGACGGCCAGGCCGTGGTTGCGGCCGGTACGGGCGTCGGCCCCGGCCACGATCACCACGCCGTCGCCCTCGCGGTAGAAGATGCGGCCGGGCGTACCGCCGTAGCGGCCCTCGGAGACCACGGCGGCGAGCACCTCCAGCCGCCTGCCCCGGTGGAACGTGAAGGCGCTGGGGTACGGCTCGGACTGGGCGCGGACCAGGCGCTCCAGGTCCTCGGCCGGCCAGGTCCAGTCGATGCGGATGTCCTCGGCGGAGCGCTTGTGGAAGAAGCTCGCCAGGGACCGGTCCTGCTTGGTGAACTCGGTCTGCCCGGCGGCGATGAGGCCGAGGGCGCCGACGGTGACCGGGGCGATGAGGTCGACGGTCTTGTGGAAGAGGTCGGTGGCGGTGTCCGTCGGTCCGACCGGTACGGCCTCCTGCCGGACGATGTCGCCGGCGTCCAGTTCGTCGTTCATCATGTGCGCGGTGACGCCCACTTCCCTCTCGCCGTTGATCAGGGCCCAGATCAGCGGCGAGAATCCGGCGTACTTCGGCAGCAGCGAGTCGTGCACGTTGAGCGTGCCGTGCCGGGGGAGACCGAAGATGCGCGGGGGGATCCACGTCCGCCAGTTGTTGGCCACGATGATGTCCGGATCGGCCTCCTTGAGTCGCTCGAACAGCTCCTCGTCGTCCGGGCGGTTGCGGATCAGCACCGGGACGCCGTGCTCCTCGGCGAGGTCGGCGACGGAGTCGCTCCAGATCTTCTCGTAGGCGTGTTCGCTCTTGGGATGCGTCACGACCAGCACCACGTCGTGCTCGGAGTCCAGGAGGGCTTGGAGGGTGCGGTGGCCCCAGGTCTGGTAACCGAACATGACGACCCGCATGGGGTTCCTCCTCAGGGCAGGGAACGGCTCCGCAAGTAAAGCAAGGCTTGCCTTAGCCCACAACACCCCGTCGAGCGCGCCCAGTTGAGCGGACCGACGTCGGTTCGCCCTATCGACAGCCTCACAGCATTAGCTTAGGCTCACCTAAGTTTCCGGCGGGGACTCCGTCGGCACGTCCCGTTCCGGCCATCCCCCACGCCCGACAGGCGACTGTCCCGCACGATGGGAGTGACATGTCACAGGTTCTTCCTGATGACGCACCACCGGTCCACGACCTCATTGGCATCGGCTTCGGTCCGTCCAACGTGGCCATGGCCATCGCGCTCAGCGAGCACAACGCGGGCGTCGGCGGGCAGGAGGCGGTCACCGCCCGCTTCTTCGAGCAGCAGCCGCGCTTCGGCTGGCACCGCGGCATGCTCATCGACGACGCGACCATGCAGGTGTCCTTCCTCAAGGACCTGGTGACACTCCGGAACCCGGCCAGCGAGTTCAGCTTCCTCTGCTACCTGCAGAGCAAGGGGCGGCTGATCGACTTCATCAACCACAAGAACCTCTTCCCGCTCAGGGTGGAGTTCCACGACTACCTCGAGTGGGCCGCGGCCAAGGTCGACGACCTGGTCTCCTACGGTCACGAGGTGGTCGGCGTCGCACCCGTCGTGCGCGACGGAGCCGTGGAGCACCTGGAGGTGACGGTTCGCTCGGGAGAGGGTCTGGAGGTCCACCGGGCCCGCAACCTCGTCCTCGGCACCGGGCTGCGCCCCCTGATGCCGGAGGGCGTCGAGCGCGGCGACCGCGTCTGGCACAACTCCGAACTGCTGGCGAAGGTCGACGGGTTGGAGGGCACCTCCCCCGCGCGGTTCGTGGTCGTCGGCGCCGGACAGAGCGCCGCCGAGAACGTCGCCTACCTGCACCGCCGCTTCCCCCACGCCGAGGTCTGCGCGGTCTTCACCCGCTACGGCTACAGCCCCGCCGACGACAGCGGCTTCGCCAACCGGATCTTCGACCCCGCCGCGGTCGACGAGTACTTCGCCGCACCCGGGAGCGTCAAACGCCGGCTGATGGACTACCACGGCAACACCAACTACTCCGTGGTGGACATCGACCTGATCGACGACCTGTACCGGCAGATGTACCGGGAGAAGGTCCTCGGGACCGAGCGGCTGCGCTTCCTCAACGTGTCCCGGCTCACCGACGTCAAGGAGACGCCGGACCGGGTCCGTGCCACCGTGAAGTCCCTCGTCACCGGCGAGGAGACCCTCCTGGACGCGGACGTCGTGGTCTTCGCCACCGGCTACAGCCCGGCCGACCCGCTCGGCCTGCTCGGCGAGGTCGCGGACCGCTGTCTCCGCGACGACGAGGGCCTGGTCCGCGTCGAGCGCGACTACCGCATCGCGACCGATCCGGACCTGCGCTGCGGCATCTACCTGCAGGGCGGCACGGAGCACACCCACGGCATCACGTCGTCGCTGCTGTCCAACACCGCCATCAGGGTCGGTGAGATCCTGGAGTCGCTCCTCGCCCGGGGCGTCAAGGCCGCATCCGACGAGGTCCGCACGGTCGCCGACGGAACCGGCAGCACGGCGCGTTAGTGTACGTCGCCATGACCACGACCGCGGTTGCCCGCCCCACGCCCGGGGGGACGACGAAGGCCCGCCGCAAGCGGGTGGTGGGGCTGGGCGTGCTCGCGTGTCTGCTCGTGGTCGCGGGAGCCGCGTCCCTGGCCGTCGGCGCGCGCGCCCTGACCCCCGCCGAGGTGTGGCACGGCTTGTTCGCCGCGCCCGACGCCGATCAACGGCTCACCGAGATCAGGCTGATCGTGCGCACCGTGCGGGTACCCCGCACGGTGCTCGCGGTCGTGGCGGGCGTCGCCCTGGGAGTCGGCGGGGCCCTCATCCAGGGCTACACGCGCAACCCCATCGCCGACACGGGCTTGCTGGGGGTCAACTCCGGCGCCTCGTTCGCCGTGGTCTCGGGGATCGCCCTGTTCGGGCTCACCGACCCGTTCCAGTACGTCTGGCTGGCCTTCGCCGGCGCGGCGGTCGCGGGTGTCGTCGTGTTCGGCCTGGCGAGTATCGGCCGCGGCGCCGGCAACCCCCTGACGCTGGCCCTGGCGGGGCAGGGCGTGACCGTGTTCCTCGCGGCGATGACCACGGCGGTCGCGCTGACGGACAAGGCCTCGCTGAACGCGCTCCGGTTCTGGAACGCGGGCTCGGTGGCCGGCGTCGGGTTCGACGTCATCTGGCCGGTGACCGCCTTCATCGCGGCCGGACTGGTCCTCGCCCTCACCACCCTGCCCGCGGTCAACCTGCTCAACCTGGGCGACGACGTGGCGCGCGGCCTCGGGGTGAACGTCGCCCTGATCCGGACCGTCGGCATCGTCTCCATCACCCTGCTCGCGGGCGCGGCCACCGCGGCGTGCGGCCCCATCGCGTTCATCGGCCTCATGGTGGCCCACGTGGCCCGGTACCTGACCGGGCCGGACTACCGCTGGCTGGTGCCGTACGCGGGTCTGCTCGGCGCTGTGATCCTGCTGGTCTGCGACATCGTGGGGCGCCTGGTGGTACGGCCGTCGGAGCTGGACGCGGGTGTGCTCGTCGCGCTCCTCGGCGCGCCGTTCTTCGCGGCCCTGGTGTGGCTCGGGAAGTTCAAGAACGCATGAACGGGGCGGAAGTGAAGCCGAGCGGGGCAGACGTGAAGGCGGACGCGGTGCACCCGAGGCCGGCGCTGACGCCGGGTGTGCGGTTCGGCCGGGTGTCGTTCGTGTGGCGGCCCTGGATCGCGTGCGTCACCCTGCTGCTGGCGGCGGCGGCCTTCCTGGTGTTCTGCCTGTCCATCGGCGTCGGGGACTTCCCCATCAGCGTGCCCCGGGTGGTCGCGACCCTCTTCGGCCGGGGCGAGCAGGTGGACGAGTTCGTGATCATGGACCTCCGGATGCCCCGCGCCCTGGCCGGGCTCGTCGTGGGGAGCGCGCTCGGGGTGTCCGGGGCGCTCACCCAGGCCATCGCGCGCAACCCGCTGGCCAGCCCGGACATCCTGGGCATCACCAGCGGCGCGAGCGCGGTCGCGGTGTTCCTGGTGACCGTGTCCGGCGGCACCGCCGCGGTGATCGCCGACGCCGTGGGCCTGTCCGCGGCGGCCCTCGCGGGAGGCCTCGGTACCGGCCTGCTCGTGTACTTCCTGGCATGGCGCCGGGGGGTCGACGGCTTCCGGCTGATCCTGATCGGCATCTCCGTGAGCGCCGCGATGCAGGCGATCACGACCTGGCTGCTCGTCACGGCCGACATCCGGGACGTGGCACGGGCCCAGGCCTGGTTGGTCGGCTCCCTGGACAACCGGTCGTGGGACGAGGTCCGGGTGGCTGTCTGGGGCACGCTGGCTCTGCTCGTGGTCGTCACCTGCGTCTCCTTCCAGTTCAAGCCCCTCCACTTCGGCGACGAGATCGCCGCGGGCCTCGGCGTCCGGTACTCGGCGGTGCGGGCGGTGCTGCTGCTGTGCGCCGTGCTGCTCGCCGGTGTGGCGGTGAGCGCGGCGGGCCCGGTCCCGTTCGTCGCGCTGGTGGCGCCGCAGGTGGCGATGCGTCTGGCGAGGTGCCCGACGCCGCCGATGGCGGCCTCCGCCATGGTCGGGGCGCTGCTGCTGATCGGCTCCGACCTGGTCGCGCGCACGGCGCTGCCGGTCTCGCTGCCGGTCGGCGTGGTGACCGCGGCGATCGGCGGCCCTTTCCTCGTCTATCTGCTGGTGCGGGCGAACCGCCGATAGCTGGTACAAAGTAAGGCAAGCCTAAAGAGGGGGCCTTGTGGTCGTACAGTCCATCGCCGGAGTGAAGTCCGGGGCCGACGACGTCTCACGGCTGACGGCCAGGGGCGTCACGGTCGGGTACGGCACCCGGACGGTCATCGACGCGCTCGACGTCGCGATCCCGCCCGGGGTGATCACCACGATCATCGGCCCCAACGGCTGCGGGAAGTCGACGCTCCTGCGCACCTTGTCGCGGCTGCTCAAGCCGACGAGGGGGACGGTCGTGCTGGACGGCGAGGACATCGGCACCCTCAGGACCAGGGACGTGGCGAAGAAGCTCGGTCTGCTGCCGCAGGCGCCCGTCGCGCCGGACGGACTGACGGTGTCCGACCTGGTCGCCAGGGGGCGTCACCCCCACCAGAGCTGGCTGCGGCAGTGGTCGTCGGACGACGCCGCCGTGGTGGAGCGCGCGCTGGCGATGACCGGGGTGGCCGACCTCGCCGACCGCCCGGTGGACTCGCTGTCGGGTGGCCAACGCCAGCGCGTCTGGATCTCGATGACCCTCGCCCAGGGCACCGACCTGCTGCTCCTCGACGAACCGACCACCTACCTGGACCTGGCGCACGCCATCGACGTGCTCGACCTGGTGGACGACCTGCACGAGTCGGGGTGCACCGTGATCATGGTGCTGCACGACCTCAACCTCGCCACGCGCTACAGCGACAACCTCGTCGTCATGCGCGAGGGCGCGATCCTGGCGCAGGGGCACCCGCGGGACGTCGTCACCGCCGAGCTGCTCAGGGAGGCCTTCGGACTGCGTGCCCGGGTGATCGACGACCCCGTGGGGGACCGGCCGCTGATCGTGCCGATCGGGCGTACCCACGCCGAACTCGACCGAGAGGCACCAGAGTTGTGAGAGTGAGGGTAGGCTAACCTCACTCCGGCGCGGTAAGGTTTGCTGCCCTTAGACGGGGGCGCAGTGGACAGCGCGACAGCAAGGGATCTGCGGATGCTCCTCCTTAGAACGACGCGTACGAAGCCCTGGCGGCGGTGGGCGGCCGCACTGTCCGCCGCCACCCTCGGCGTCGGGCTCCTCGCGGGCTGCGGTTCCGACTCGGACGACTCGAACGACTCGGCGGACAACGCGGGCAACGACACCTCGGCCGCCGCCGGCGCCTTCCCGGTCACCGTGGAGCACGCGTTCGGAACGACGAAGGTCACCGAGGCTCCCGAGCGGGTCGTCACCGTCGGCTACACGGACGACCAGACCGTCCTGGCCTTCGGCATCAAGCCGGTCGGCATGGTCGACCAGTACCCGAACCCGGCCGGCCAGAGCCCCGACATCAACACCCAGTGGCCCTGGGTGAAGGAGAAGTGGGGCGACACCAAGCCCGAGGTCGTCATGAAGAACGGCGACTCCGGCCCCAACTTCGAGAAGATCGCCGCCCTGCGCCCCGACCTGATCATCGCGGTCTACTCCGAGATCGACCAGGCCGCCTACGACAAGCTCTCGAAGATCGCCCCGACGGTGGGCCGCACCAAGGCGGAGAAGGAGCCCTTCAGCGCTCCGTGGCAGGACAACGCGCTCCACATCGCCAAGACGCTCGGCAAGGCCGAGGAGGGCGAGAAGATGGTGGCCGACATCCAGGGCAAGCTCGACACGGCCAAGAAGGCCCACCCCGAGTTCGCCGGTCGCACCGCCGTGGTGCTGTCCTGGTACGAGGACGCGGTGGCCCCGTTCACCTCCACCGACGTACGCGGACGGCTCGTCACGGGCCTCGGCTACACCTACCAGACCGAGATCGACAAGGTCGCGGACGGCAACTTCTACACGACGCTCTCCCCGGAGCGCGTCGACCTGGTCGACGTCGACCGCGTTTTCGTCATCAACGACAAGGCCGACCAGGACGCACTGAAGAAGTTCGAGCTCTTCACCAACCTGGACGCCGTCAAGAACGGCAAGGTGTCGTACCTGCTCGACAGCGAGGGCCCGGCCGTCGGCGCCGCCATCTCCCAGGGGACGCTGCTGTCGATGCCGTACGCCATCGACGAACTCGTCAAGTCGGCCGGGTAGGTGTGACCGGCACGGACACGCGCGTCGCCCCGGCGGCCCTGCGTACGGCGACCGGACGCGAGGCCGGCCGATGGGTCGCGGCCCACTGCCGCGAGGTGCCCTGGCTGACGCTCACCACCGTCCTCACGACGGTGGCCGGAGCGGCGCTCCAGGTACTTCCGGTGCTGCTGCTCGGCCGGGTGGTCGACGCGGTGGTCGAGGGGGAGTCGCAGTCGGTCCTGGTCACGATCGGAGCCCTGATGGTGGCCGCGGCGCTGCTCGGCGCGGCGGCCACCGCGGTGTCGACCTATCTGATCGGGCGGCTGGGCGCCGACCTGCTCGCCCGGCTGAGGGAGGGCGCCGTGCGGGCCGTGCTCGGGATGCCCAGCACCCGGATCGAGCAGGTCGGCCGCGGAGACGTGCTGTCCCGGGTCGGTGACGACGTCGCCGTGATCTCCAAGGGCATCAGGACGGCGGTCCCCACCGTGTTCTCGGCGGGGGTCCTGGTGGTCATCGCCACGGCCGGCATGTTCGGACTGGACTGGCGCCTGGGGCTGGCGGGCGCCGGCGCGCTGCCCGCGTACGCGCTGGCCCTGCGCTGGTACCTGCCCCGGTCCGCCCCGCTGTACCGCAGGCAGCGGGTGGCCCAGGCCGACCGGGCCCAGGCCCTGATCAGCGGGTTGAACGGCATCGAGACGGTGCGGGCGTACCGGCTCGAAGGTGCCTTCCGCGAGAAGGTCACCGCCGAGTCGTGGCGGGTGCGTGACCTCGGCATCGAGGTGTTCCGCTTCTTCGGCCGCTTCGTCGGCCGGGAGAACCGCGCCGAGTTCATCGGCCTGACCTTGATCCTCGTGGTGGGCTACGCCCTCCTGGAGGCCGGCGCCGCGAGCCTGGGGGAGGTGTCGGCCGCCCCGTTGCTCTTCCACCGGCTGTTCACCCCGCTGGGCGCCATCATGTTCACCTTCGACGAGGCGCAGAAGTCGGGTGCCAGCCTGACCCGGCTGGTGGGGGTCCTCGGGGAGGACGCCGAGGACCGGCTGGTGGGCGACGCGTCCGTGGCGCGGGCCGGTGTCGCCCCCCGCCCGGTGACGGTGGAGGGGCTGACGTTCCGTTACCCCGGCAGCGAGGAGCCGGTGCTCAGGGAGGTCGACCTGACGATCCCGGCGGGGGGCTCGCTGGCCCTCGTGGGGGCGACGGGTGCCGGCAAGACGACCCTGGCCGCGCTGATCGCGGGCGTCGGGACCCCGCAGGCCGGGTCGGTACGCGTCGGGCAGACCGATCTGGCGGGCCTGGACGAGGCCGGGGCCCGGGCCCTGGTGAGCATCCTGACCCAGGAGACGCACGTGTTCTCCGGTCCGCTCGCCGACGACCTGCGGCTGGCCGCGCCGGAGGCGACCGACGCCGAACTCATGGACGCGTTGCGCACGGTCGGCGCGGACGGGTGGGTCCGCGCGCTGCCCGAGGGCCTGGACACCACGGTCGGTGAGGGCGGCGAGCGTCTCGACGTCACCAAGGTCGCCCAGATCGCCCTGGCCCGGCTGGTGCTGAGCCGGTCCCCGGTGGTGGTGCTGGACGAGTCGACCGCGGAGGCGGGCAGCGAGGGCGCCGCCGAGCTGGAACGGGCCGTGCTGGCGGCCTGCGCCGGCCGGACCACGTTGTTCGTGGCGCACCGGCTGACCCAGGCGATGGCGGCGGACCGGATCGCCGTGCTCGACGCGGGGCGCGTCGTGGAACAGGGAACGCACCAGGAGCTGGTGGCGCTGGGCGGCCGGTACGCACGGCTGTGGCGAGCCTGGCGCGAGGGTAGTTAGGTAAGCCTAAGTTCCGTTAGCCTGCCGTCATTCCTTTGAAGGGGCGTTGAGTCTTCGATGATGGAACCGAGCGCTCGTCTCGTACGGCTTTCTCCCAGGCAGCTGGCCGACATCCGCCGGCGCGCCGGCGACTTCACCGACCGGACCATCGCGCGGGCCTGCGCCCTCGGGCTCTCGTACTGGGCGACGGGCCGGAGCCCCGACGGACTCGACCTCACCCCCGGCACCCTGTTCGCCGACGTGCTCGGCTGGGTCGACAACGGCGGCGGCGGAGCGAGCGGCCGGCACGCCGGAGAGGACGGCCGGAGCGTGCCGCTGCCGCAGGGCGTCGCACCGGACGACGCACGTCTCGCACTGGACGACCTGGCCGACTTCCCGGACCGGCCCATCGGGACCATCGGCCCGTCCACCGCGGCGCAGCGGCGCCGCCGGCTGGCCGAGTGGAACGACACCCGGGCCGACCGGGTCCGCCCGACCCTGGTGGAGATGTTCCGGGAGCAGGCGCGGACCAGACCGGACGCCGTCGCCGTGGTCGACGAGCACCGGACGCTGACCTACCGCCAGGCCGACGAGCTCTCCGGCCAGTTGGCCCACCACCTCGTCGCACGCGGACTCACCGCCGAACAGGTCGTCGGCATCTCCCTGGAACGCTCCGCCGACATGGTGATCGGCCTCCTCGGCGTGCTCCGGGCCGGCTGTGCCTTCGTGCCGCTCGACCCGCACTGGCCCGCCGCGCGCCGGGCCGTCGTCGTCGAGGACGCCCGAGTCGTGCTCCAGCTCAGCGCCTCCGGCGAGCACGCGGCGGGGGAGCCGGAGGCCGTGGCCGTCGACCTCGGTGACTGGCGGTTCGGTTCCCGGCCGTCCGCGGGGGGCGAGGTCGCCGTCCCCGGCGACGCCCTGGCCTACGTGATCTTCACCTCCGGCTCGACCGGACGCCCCAAGGGCGCGATGATCCGGCACGAAGCGATCAGCGAGCGGCTGCTGTGGCAGGTCCACGAGATCCTGGGGTTCGGCCACGACGACGCCTCGCTCTTCAAGGCGCCGCTGTCCTTCGACATCTCCGTCAACGAGATCTTCCTGCCGCTGGTGTCCGGTGCCCGGCTGGTGGTCCTGCGCCCCGGTGGCGAACGCGACCCGCACCACCTGCTGAGCGTGATAGCCGAGCAGCGCGTCACCTTCACGTACCTGGTGTCGTCCATGCTGGACGTGCTGCTGGAGATCGCGGGCGACTCCGGGCGCCTCGACAGCCTGCGGCACGTCTGGTGCGGCGGCGAGGTGCTCACCCCCGAGCTGTACGAACGGTTCCGCACCCGGCTCGACATCCCCATGTACCACGGCTACGGCCCCGCGGAGACGACCATCGGCGTCTCGCACGTGATCTACCGGGGCGCGGCCGAACGCCTGTCCACGTCGATCGGCAAGGCCAACCCCAACACCCAGTTGTACGTCCTGGACGACGAACTGCGCCCGGTCCCGGTCGGCGTCGGCGGCGAACTCTACGTCGGCGGGTTCCTCCTGGGGCGCGGATACGTGAACGCACCCGCCCTGACGGCCTCCCGGTTCGTGGCGAACCCCTTCGCCGACGACGGGTCCCGGCTGTACCGGACCGGCGACCTCGCGCGCTTCGCCCCCGACGGTTCGCTGGACTTCCTCGGCCGGGCCGACAACCAGGTCAAGATCCGCGGGATGCGGCTGGAGATCGAGGACGTCGAGGTCGGCCTCGCCGAGCACCCCGGAGTGCGGCACACCTGCGTCGTCGCGAAGAGGAACAGCGCCGGCGGCACCTACCTGGTGGGGTACGTGATCCCGGCCGCCGGGCACGAAGACCTGCGGGCGGCCGACGTCAAGGCGTGGGCCGGCACGCACCTGGTGGAGTACATGGTGCCCGCCCACATCGTCGTGATGACACGGTTCCCGCTCACCGCGAACGGCAAGCTGGACCGCCACGCGCTGCCCGAACCCGAGCTCGCGACGGCCTCGATCGTCCCGCCCACCACCGAGAACGAGCGCGCGGTGTGCACGGCGGTCGCGACCCTGCTCCGGCTGGAGGCGGTCGGTGTCGACCAGGACTTCTTCCAGCTCGGCGGAGACAGCATCCTCGCCATCTCGCTGCTGAGCGCCCTGCGCGACGCGGGGCTCCACGTCACGGCACGGCAGATCTTCACCCACAGCACCGTGGGCGCACTGGCGGCGGTGGCTGCCCGGGAGGACACGGCCGTCGTGGACCACCACGACGTCGCCACCGGCTCCGTCGTCGCCTCGCCCATCGTGCAGTGGCTCGGCGAGACCACGGACGCGATCGACGGCTTCGTGCAGTCGGTCGTGCTGAACACCCCCGCGGAGCTGACTCCCGCGGCTCTCGACGAGATCCTCGCCGCCCTGGTCGGCCACCACGCCATGCTCCGCGCCGAGCTGGTGCGCGGGGAGCGCTGGAGCTTCACCGTCCCGGAGGCGCACCGGTCCGCCGCGCCGTGGCAGGAGAGCGACCTGCCCCTCGACGCGTGCGTCGCGCTCGCCACCGACGGACTGGACCCGGAGAGCGGTGTGATGCTGCGGGCCGTCTGGCGTCGGGCGGCACGGCAACTGGTCGTGGTCGTCCACCACGTGGTGATCGACGGCGTGTCCTGGCGGGTCCTCATGGAGGACCTGGCCACGGCGTGGCGGCAGCTCTCCTCGGGCGCCCCGATCGAACTGCCCGCCGTGGGCACGTCGTTCCGGCGCTGGACCCGGTTGCTGGAGCATGCGGCCTTCGACGCGGACAGCGCCTACTACCGGCGCCCCCTGCCGGGAGCGGACCTGCCCCTGGGCAGGCGGCCCCTCACCGAGGCGGACACCGTGGCACGGGAACGGACCCGGACCGTGTCGGTCGGCCCCGAGGTCACGGCCGCCCTGCTGGGCGAGACACCCGCGAAGTTCCACGCCGGCGTCAACGACGTGCTGCTGACCGCCCTGGCCGTCGCCCTCGCCCGTCGGCGCCGCGACCTCGGGCAGGACCAGACCTTCGCGCACGTCGAACTCGAAGGACACGGCCGGGAGGGGCGGTTCGTGGCGCCCTCCGCCGGCTTCGAGCCGGAGCTGTCCCGGACCGTGGGCTGGTTCACCACCCTCTTCCCGGTGACCGTGGACCCCGGCGCGGCCCCCGACCCCACGGCACCCGCGTACCTGGCCGCCGCGCTCAAGGCGGTCAAGGAGGACCTCGCCCGGGTGCCGCACAACGGCGTCTCCTACGGGGCCCTGCGGTACCTCGGCCACGCCGAGTTCCAGGCACCCGCGCCCCAGGTCCTGTTCAACTACCTGGGCCGCTTCGACGCGGGCGGCTCGGAGGACTGGAAGCTCGCCCGGGCCACGGGCCAGTTGGGCGAGAGGCGCGACCCGCGGATGCGCCTGCCCCGGGCCCTGGAGTTCAACGCGATCGCCGAACCCGCCGCCGACGGCGCGTACGAGCTCGTGACCACCGTCTCCTGGCCCGACGGCGTGTTCACCGACGAGGACGTCACGGCACTCGGCGCCTACTACGAGGAGGCCCTCACCGGGCTGGCCGCGCTCGACGCGGGCGGTCACTCACCCAGCGACTTCCGCCCGCTGTCCCTCACCCAGGCCGACGTCGACGCCCTGGACGGGCCGGCGCTGCGGGACGTCCTCCCGCTGACCCCGCTGCAGGAGGGCCTCTACTTCCACTCGGTCTACGACGACGACTCGGCCGGCAGCTACGTCGAGCAGCAGCTGCTGACCCTGGACGGTGAGGTGGACGCCGGCCGGCTCGCGACGGCGGCCACCCGGTTGCTCACCCTCCACCCGAACCTGGCCGCACGGTTCGTGGCCCTCGCCGACGGCCGGGTGGTCTCCGTCCTGGACGGCGGCGTCGAAGCGCCCTTCACCACCCTGGACCGCCCCGGCATCACCGACGACGAGATCCGCGCGCACGCCGAACGGGACCGCCGCGCCGGCTTCGACCTGGCCACCGGCCCACTGATGCGGTACACCCTCATCCGCGGGGGCCCCGGCAGGAACGTCCTGGTGCAGACCGTGCACCACATCATCGCCGACGGCTGGTCGGTGATGCCGATGCTCCGCACGCTGCTCGCCGAGTACCACGTGCCGGGGTCCGTGCACCCGCTCGGCGGCTTTCCCGCCTACGTCCGCCTGCTCGCCGCACGCGGCGACGACGCGAGCGAGCGCGTGTGGCGCACCCAGCTGGCCGGCCTGCCGGGCCCTTCGCTGGTCGCCGAGGGGCACACGCCGTCCGACCGTTTCGCCGACACCGCCGTGGAACCGGCGGACGACATCGACGCGGCCGTCCGGTCGGCCGGCGTGCCGCTGAGCGTGGCCGTGCACAGCGCGTGGGCGGTGACGCTGGGCGGCATCCTGCACGGCACGGACGTGGTGTTCGGGTCCACGGTGTCCGGGCGCGACGCGGAGGTGCCCGGCATCGAGGACATGGTGGGACTGTTCATCAACACGATCCCCCTGCGCGCCCGGTGGACCGGCGACACCACGGCGCGCGAGCTGCTCGCCTCGGTCAGGGAGCACCAGAGCGCGGTACTGCCGCACCAGCACGTCTCACTGGCCGGCCTCACCCGCCTGGCCGGCCCCGGCCCCCTCTTCGACACGCTGGTGGTCTTCGACGTCGCGGCCGACGTGCGCGGCCTCCGGCGGCCGGACGACACCCTCGTCGTCACCGGCATCACGAACGAGGGCGCTCCGCACTACCCGTTGACACTGGTGGCCGAACGCACCTCCGACGGCCGGCCGCGCTTCCAACTGATCCACGACGGGGCGCTGCTGACGCACAAGGGCGCCGAGGCGATCCTGCGCACCTTCACCCGCGCCCTCACCGGCCTGCTCACCCGGCCGGACGCCCTGGTCGGCGAGCTGACGCTCCCGGAGCCCCGTAACCCCGAGCGGATCGTCCCGACGACCCTGGGCGGACTCTTCGACACCGCCGCCCGACGCGACCCGGCCGCCCCCGCCGTCACCTGGTGCGCACTCGACGGCGGCACACGGTCCCTGACCTACGGTGAACTGGCACGGGAGAAGAACGGACTCGCCTCGCTCCTGCGCGCGGCGGGTGTCGGGCCGGGCGCCCGGGTCGCCGTGGCCGTCCCGCGCTCCGTCGAGCAGGTCGTCGCCCTGGTCGGCGTCGTCAGCGCGGGAGGCGCCTACGTACCGCTGGACCTCGCGTACCCCGACGAACGGCTGCGGTACATCCTCACCGACGCCGCTCCGCAGGTCGTTCTCGTGACTCCCGAGCACCGCGACCGCTTCACCCGGCTGCTCTCCCGGGCGGACCTGCCGACGGCCCGCGTCCTGGTGCTGGGCGACGAGTCACCACCGGCCGACCCGGGACCGGAGCGCGGGCCCGCCGGCCACGACCCCGCCTACGTGATCTACACCTCCGGATCGACCGGCAGGCCCAAGGGCGTCGTCGTCCCCCACTCCAGCGTGGTGACGCTGCTCGCGAACACCGGCCCCGACATGGGGTTCGGCCCGGACGACGTGTGGGTCCAGTTCCACTCCTTCTCCTTCGACTTCGCGGTCTGGGAGCTGTGGGGCGCCCTGGCACACGGCGGTGAGCTGCTCGTCCCGGAGTACGGTCTGACGCGCTCCCCGGTCGACTTCCACCGACTGGTCCGGGAACGCGGCGTGACCGTGCTCAACCAGACGCCGTCCGCGTTCTACCAGTTCGTCGAGGCCGACCGGCACGCCGGCGAGCCGCTCCCCGCACTGCGTCTGATCGTCTTCGGCGGCGAGGCCCTGGACCCCGGACGACTGCGCGACTGGGTCCGGCGGCACGGCGTCCACGCGCCCGAGCTGGTCAACATGTACGGCATCACCGAGACCACCGTCCATGTCACGCACCGGGTGCTGACGGCCGAGGACCTCGCCCCCGGCGTCGACGTCAGCCCGATCGGCGCTCCGCTGCCCGGACTGGTGACCTACCTGCTCGACGACCGGCTCCGGCCGGTACCGCCCGGGCGGGAGGGCGCCATCTACGTCGCCGGTGACCAGGTGTCACTCGGCTACCTCGGCCGGCCGGCGCTCACGGCGGGCCGGTTCGTGGCGAACCCGTTCACCGGCGACGGCACCCGCATGTACCACACGGGCGACCTCGCGCGCCGCACGCTCGACGGCGAGCTGCGGTTCACCGGCCGGGCCGACGACCAGGTGCAGCTCAAGGGCTTCCGCATCGAACTCGGCGAGGTCGAGGCCGCGATCAGGGAGCTCGACGGCGTGGTCGACGTGGCCGTGACCGTCGCGGACGGCGGCGACCATCTCGTCGCGCACCTCGTCGGCGAGGTGCCCGCCGACCTCACCGCCCTGCTGTCCGAGAAGCTCCCCGCGCACATGGTCCCGCGCCGGACACTGCCCCTCGACGTGCTGCCGCTCACGGTCAACGGCAAGCTGGACCGCAAGGCCCTGGCCGAGCGCGTCACCCCGGAGCCCGGGGACGCGAGGGCCCCCGAGCCGGGAGCGGTGACCCACCCCCCGAGCGGCGCTCCCCACCGGCCCGCCGGCGCCGGAGCACGGACCCCCGGGGACGGCACCGTCGCGGCGCGGGGCACGGCGCGTCCGGACGACGCGGCTCTCGCCGGCCTCATCGGCATCTACGCCGACACGCTGCCCGGCGCCGCCGTGGACGCCGACACCGACTTCTTCCGCGCCGGGGGCGACAGCATCGTCGCCATCACGGTGATCAACCGGGCCAGGGCGCTCGGCCTGCCGGTCACCCCACGGGACGTCTTCCTGCTCAGGACCCCGCGCGCCCTCGCCGAGCACGTGTCGGCGAGCACCCCGCCGGCCGCGGCCACCCCACCCGCCCGCCACGAGGACGGCCCGCTGCCGCCGACCCCGATCATCCTGCGCCAGCGGGAACTGGGCGGCTCACTCACCCGCTTCGCGCAGGCCAGGGCGGTGCGGGCACCCGAGGGCACCGGCTTCACCGACGCCGAGCGTGCCGCGCACGCCGTCGTGGCCGCGCATCCGGCCCTCCGCCTGCGGCTGAGCGTGGACCACGGGGTGTGGTCGCTGCGCACCGAGCCCGCCCGCGAGGTCACCGTCGCCCGGAGCGATGCCACCGACGCGACCGCGGTGGCCGACGACGCCGCCGGCCGGCTCGACGCCGAAGCCGGGAACGTCATCGCGTTCGCCTGGCTGGACGCCACCCGGACCCTGGTCGTCACCGCGCACCACCTCGCCGTCGACGCCGTGTCCTGGCTCATCCTGCTGGACGACCTGGCCACCGCCCTGCGCGGGGCGCCCCTGGCGCCGCCGACGACGTCCTACACCGAGTACGCGCAAGCACTGACCCACCGGTCCACCCACCCGACCGGCGAACTGGGTCACTGGCTCTCCACCCTCCGGGCGCCCGCGCTGCTCCCCGCGGTCGGGGGAGTGCGCGAGACCACGGTCGTGCTCGCGTCCGACACGAGCGAGCGCGTGACGCGCACCGCGCCCGCCGCGCTCGGCGTCGGCCTCACCGAGCTGCTGTGCGGCGCCCTGCGCACCGCGCTGACGCACATCCAGGCGGCGCCCACCGACCTCGCCGTCGACCTGGAGCGGCACGGCCGGGTCCCGGCCCTCGACCACCACGACTACACCCGCACGGTCGGCTGGTTCACCTCCATCGCACCGGTACGGCTCACCGCGCACACCGACCCCGTGGCGGCGGCGCGCGAGGTCGCCGACCGCCAACCGGACGAACACGCCCACGTCGCCTACGGCCTGCTCAGGTACCTCAACCCGCAGACCGCCCCGCTCCTGCGAGCACGTCCCCAGGTGCTGTTCAACTACCTCGGGAGAGGCAGCGAGTCCCAGGCACTCCGCCTCACCGGCGGTGACCAGGGCAGCCCGTACGCGGTCGAGGTCAACGCCTGGACCGACGACGCCACCGGCAGCCTGCACGCGGTCTTCACCCTCGCCGACGGCGTTCCCGACGAGATCACCGCGCACTGGCGCGACGCACTCGAACGCGTGGCGGACGCCTCCGTGACGGCCGAGCGCACGGCGCCGGTCACCGCGCTCCAGCGGGGCCTGTTCTTCCAGGCGCAGCTGACGGGTCCGGCCGGACACTACGTCGCGCAGAGCTGGTTCACCTTCGACCGGCGCCTGGACACCGGCGCGCTGGCCGAGGCGATGACCCACGTCCTCGCACGCCACCCGGGCGTGGGCGCCGGTTTCACCACCGACGCGGACGGAAACCCCGTCCAGGTGCTCGCGGCGGGCCGGCGGGTCGACGTCCGTACGGTCGCGGCGGCGACGGACGAGGAGGCCGAGGCCCTGCGGGCCCGGGACCGGGCCACCGGGTTCGACCCGGGCGAGCCGCCCCTGATCCGGCTGACCGTGGTCCACCTGCCCGGCGACCGCGACGGGCTGCTGCTCAGCTACCACCTGCTGCTGTGGGACGGCTGGTCGCGCGAGATCGTCCTGCGGGACCTGTTCGGCGCCTACGAGGCCGTCCTCGCCGGCGAGTCACCGGCCCCGGTCCCGGCCGTGCCGAGCTTCGAGGACCATGCCCGGGTGCTCGCCGCCAAGGACACCGCGGCATCGGAACGCTTCTGGGCGGAGCACCTGACCGGTCTGTCCGGTCCGACGCTGCTCGCCGGGCCGGCGCCGTCCCTCTCGGACGACCTGCCGCGGGCGCTGGTCCACACCCTCTCCGCCGAACGGTCCGAGCTCCTGCGGGAGGCGGCCAGGACGCACGGGGTCACCCTGAACACGGTGCTGACCGGCGCGTTCGGCCTCCTCCTGGGAGCCCGGACCGGCCGCGGTGACGCCGTGTTCGGCGTGACCGTCTCCGGCCGGGAGGGCGCGGGGCTCTCCGGCATCGTCGGCGTCCTGCTCAACACCGTGCCCCAGTGGACGCGGGCCCGGCCGGGGGACACCGTCCGGGAGTACCTGACGGCCGTGCAGGCGGCCCGGGTCGAGGCGATGGACCACGAGCACCTGGGGCTCGGCGAGATCCAACGGGCCGGCGGACACGGCACCTTGTTCGACAACCTCTTCGTCCTGCAGAACTTCCTGGACCTGGACGCCTTCGCCGAGATGAACGCCAGGCACGGCATCACCTCGGTGCGGGCCGACGACTCGACCCACTATCCGTTCACCTGGGTCGTCACGCCCGGCGACCGGCTCACCGTGAAGCTGGAGTACCGCGACGACGACACCGGGCGGGCCCGGTGCCTCCTCGACGACTACCTGCGCGTACTCGACGATCTGGCCGGGGCGACCGGACCGGTCGGCGCGCTGCGCGGCCTCGGACCGCTGCCCGTACCCGCCGAGCGCACCGACGTCGGCACGGACACCGTCGTCGACCGGTTCGACCGGGCGGCGGACCGCGATCCGGAGCGGGTGGCCCTCGTCGCCCACGGCGCGACCATGACCTTCGCCGAACTGCGGGACCGCAGCCGCGCGGTGGCGGGCGTGCTCGCCCGGCGCGGCATCGGCCCGGAGACGGCCGTGGGCCTCGCGATCCCCCGGTCCCTCGACTCGATCGTGGCGTTGTTCGCCGTGCTGCGCACCGGTGCCGCGTACGTGCCGCTGGAGCTGGACCACCCGGACGAGCGGATCGCCGCGATCGTCGCGGACGCCCGCCCGGCCGTGACCCTCACCGTGAGCGCGGTGGCGCCCCGGCTGACCGGCGACCTGATCGAGCTGGACCGTCCGCTGCCGGCGGCCGAGCCGCTCGTGACGTTCGCGCCCGACGACCCGCACCGGCTCCGGCACCCGGCGTACACCATCTACACCTCGGGGTCGACCGGGAAGCCCAAGGGCGTGGTGACCGAGTACGCCGGACTCACCAACATGCTGGTCAACCACCAGCGCCGCATCTTCGAACCGGTGCTGGCCGAACACGGCCACCGGGTCTTCCGCGTCGCGCACACCGTGTCCTTCGCCTTCGACATGTCGTGGGAGGAACTGCTGTGGCTCGCCGACGGCCACGAGGTGCACATCTGCGACGAGGAACTCCGCCGGGACGCGCCCGCACTGGTCGAGTACTGCCTCGCGCACGGCATCGACGTCATCAACGTGACCCCGACCTACGCGCAGCAACTCCTCGGCGAGGGACTGCTCGACGATCCGGGACGGCGGCCCGCGCTCGTGCTGCTGGGCGGCGAGGCCGTCACCCCGACGCTGTGGCGGCGGCTCGCCGAGACCGAGGGAACGGTCGGCTACAACCTCTACGGACCCACCGAGTACACCATCAACACCCTGGGCGTCGGCACCTTCGAGTGCCAGGACCCGGTGGTGGGGGTGGCGATCGACAACACGGACGTGTACGTGCTGGACCCGTGGCTGCGGCCGCTGCCGGACGGCGTCCCCGGCGAGCTGTACGTGTCGGGCATCGGCATCGCGCGGGGCTACCTCGGACAGCCGGCCCAGACCGCGCACCGCTTCGTGGCCTGCCCGTTCGGCGAACCCGGCGCGCGCATGTACCGCACCGGGGACCTGGTGGCCCGCCGCTCCGACGGCAACCTGACGTACCTCGGCCGCACCGACCAGCAGGTCAAGATCCGCGGGCACCGGGTCGAACTCGGCGAGGTCGAGGCCGTGTTCGCGGCGCACTCCGCGGTGCGGTTCGCCGCCGCGGTGGCCCAGCCCGACCCGCAGGTCGACGGCGCGTACCGGCTGGCCGCCTACCTGGTGCTGGACGGCGCCGACCTGGCCGAGGTGGCCGCCGAAGTGGGCGCCGCGCTGCCGGACTTCCTGCGCCCGACGCACTACGCCCGGGTCGACGGCATCCCGTTGACCGTGAACGGCAAGGCCGACACCAGGGCGCTGCCCGAGGCCAAGCCGCTGGGAGCGCTGACCACGGCGGAGGAGCGCGGCCCGGCGACCGGGACGGAGACCGTGGTGTGCGAGTTCTTCGCCGAGGCCCTGGACCTGGACGACGACGAGGTGAGCGCGGTGAGCGACTTCGTGGCCCTGGGGGGCCACTCCATGCTGGCGGTGCGGCTGGCCGGGCTGCTCCGCCGCGAGTACGGTCCAGTGATCACGATCCGCGATCTGTTCACCCTGCGAACCCCGGAAGCGATTGCCCGTCACCTCGATGAGAACTCCTGACACGCAGCGGACCCGCGCCGGGTCCGACATCCTGCGGACCGCGCTGCGTCGCAACATCGGCGCCATGACCTCGGGCACCGTGCTGATGGGCCTCTACCAGGCCGGTGAGACCGCCTTCCCCATCGCGCTCGGCCTGATCGTCGAACACACCATGCGGGACCGGAGCCCCGGCTCGCTCGGCCTGGCGATCGCCGCCCTGGCCGTGATCATCACGACCGTTTCGCTGTCGTGGCGGTTCGGGATGCGCATCCTGCAGAAGGCCAACACCACCGAGGCGCACCGATGGCGGGTGCGGGTCGCGGGGTGCGGGCTCCAGCCGGTGGCCAGGGACGTGGACCTCAAGTCCGGTGAGGTGCTGACCATCGCCACCGAGGACGCCGACCAGACCGCCGACATCATCGAGGTGGTGCCGCTGCTGATCAGTTCACTGGTCGCGGTGCTGATCGCGGCGCTGGCACTGGGCCTGGCCGACCTCCGGCTCGGCGCGCTCGTGATCGTGGGGACCGTCGCGATCCTGTCCGTGCTGAGCGTGATGTCCAAGCGGATCGGCTCCAGCACCCGTGAACAGCAGGCACGGGTGGCACGGGCGGGAGCCAAGGTAGCCGACCTCATCATCGGGCTGCGGCCGCTGCACGGTTTCGGCGGCAACCACGCGGCGTTCCGGTCCTACCGGAAGGTCAGCACGGAGGCGAAGCGGCAGGCGGTCACCGTCGCCCGGGTGAACGGAGCGTACGCGGGCACCGCGCTGGCCCTCAACGCGGTGCTCGCCGCCGCCGTGACCCTGACGGCCGGCGTGCTGGCGTTCGAGGGGCGGATCAACATCGGGGAACTCGTCATGGCCGTGGGGCTCGCGCAGTTCATCATGGAACCGCTCAGGCTGTTCTCCGAGATGCCGAAGTACGTGATGATCGCGCGCGCCTCCGCCGAGCGGATGGCGCTCGTCCTGGCCGCGCCCCCGGTGACGGCCCCGGGGGCCGAGCAGCCGGCCTCCGGCGGGGACCTGGAGGTCGACTGCGTGCGCCACGGGGCGCTGCGGAACGTGAAGTTCACGGTGGCCGCCGGCGAGTTCGTCGCGATCGCCGCCTACCAGCCGCGGGCGGCGGCCGACCTCGCCGCGGTCCTCGCCCTGAACGTCCCGCCCGACGCGTACGAGGGCGCGGTGCGGGTCGGCGGCCGGGACCTGGCGGACCTGTCGATCGGGGCGGCCCGCGAGCTGATGCTGGTCAACCCGTACGACGGGGAGATCTTCGCGGGCACCCTGCGCAGCAACATCGACCCGTCGAACACCAGCCGGACGGTCCCGGAGGCCGTCGAGGCGTCCATGCTGACCGACGTCGTCGCCCTGCACCGGGAAGGGCTGGACTACGCGGTCCGCGACCGCGGCGCCAACCTCTCCGGCGGACAGCGCCAGCGCCTGTCCCTCGCCCGTGCCCTCGCCGCGGACGCCGACGTCCTGGTCCTGCGCGATCCGACCACGGCCGTCGACGCGGTGACCGAGCAGCTCATCGCGCGCAACGTCGCGAAGCTGCGCCGGGGCCGCACCACCCTCGTGATCACCAGCAGTCCGGCCCTCCTGGACGCCGCCGACCGGGTCCTCGTACTGGACGAGGGCGTCATCACCGCCGAGGACACGCATCGCAACCTGCTCGCCACCGACCACGACTATCGCCTGGCGGTCACCCGGTGACCGCGCGCCTCTTCCGGCCCGTGAGGTGTGCCACCTGATTGCAGTCGTTTGCGGTGTTTGCGATGGCCCCCCTGGGAAAGGGGCTCTGTGGTCACCGGTGGCGACATACCGGTGCGAAGCGTGTGGAAATACGAGAACCAAGGAGGTTTCGATGTCCTCGAAGCGACGTCGCAAGAAGAAGGCCCGCCGCAAGAACGGCGCGAATCACGGCAGCCGTCCGCAGAGCTGAGACGGCCCGGGGAACCGGGTGGGCGGCCGACGCCGCCCACCCGCGCCCGCTGCCGGCCCTCGGGTCACTTCCGGGCCGAGCGCCGGCGCAACCAGAGGGGAAGGGCGTACCAGGACAGTACGAACCACAGCATCACCACCCCCGTGAGGACTTCGGCCAGCACACCGGGCACGACGACGTGCAGGATGAGCAGGAGTGTGCAGCCGATCGTCAACGCCAACAGCACCATGCCGCACATCATGAGGCGGTGCGCGATCTCCACCATCTCGTCCTTCATGCGCTGCCCGGACAGGAAGCGGTGGAGGGAGACCGGTGCTATCAGCGAAGCCGTGGCCGACGCCCCGAGGACCACCGTGATGACGTAGACCACGTGGTCGAAGGTGTCGAGGGACCGGAAGAGGGGCGTGAAGGCGACGCTCAGCAGGAAGCCGAAGAGGATCTGCACCCCTGTCTGTGCTACGCGCGTCTCCTGCATGATCTCGTTCCATCTTCGGTTGACACGCTCGCGCGGCGTCTCGGGTGGTTCGAGCTCGTCGGCGGAGGCACGGCCGTCACATGCGTCGCATCGACCGGCCCGTGCCTCGTCGGTCGGTTCGGCGGTAGTGGTCATGTTCACCCTCCTGGTTCGGACCGTTCATCTGCCCGTTCACGGCGGGAGCATGCACAGGACCGCGCACGTCGGAGCGGGTGCCCGCACGCCGTCGACGTCCCTCCTCGTGGCGTGCGCACGCCTCCGGTACCGAGCGGGACGACGTCCGTTCCCGGGGTGCGGGGGATCAGTCGTTCGACGCGGCGGGCTCGACGGCCGGGGCACCGGCAGGGAGGCCGAGCGCCCAGCCGACGTCCCGGAGCAGGGCATGGCGCCAGCCCGCCCGGTCGTGGTCCGACGCCGACCGCGAGATCCGTACGGTCGCCCCGGCCCGCTCGGTCAGGGACTCCACCAGGTCGCAGTGGGGGAGCATCCGGCGTTCGTGCTCCCCCACGTCGAACGCGACCCGCAGAGCGGACAGGTCGGGCCGCTCCCGCAGCCGCGCGGCCAAGGCGCCGCCGACCGGACCGGCCAAGGGGTCGGCCCGGTCGGCGGCGTCGGGTGTCCACCAGAACGACGCCGACTGGCAGGCGACGCGGGTCACCAGACCGGGGAACTCCAGGGCCGCGTACAACGCGCTCAGCCCGCCGAGGCTCTGTCCCGCGACCACCATCCGGTCCGCGTCGGCGCGCACGCCGCTCTCCGCCACCAGGGGCAGCAGTTCCTCCTCGACCGCCTCCCACAGTTCTGGCCGGCACCCGAACTCGGCCGTCCGGTCCCCGGCCGGCAGGAAGACGAGGGTGACCGGAGGCATCTCACCTCCCGCCACGGCCGACTCGAACGCCGTCATCGCCGGGTGCAGGTACAGCCAGTCGTCCCCGTCCAGCAACAGGACCAGCGGTCCGCCGCCGCCCACCGGATGGACCCGCACGGTGCGTCGCCCACCGAGCCGTCGGCTGGCCCAGCGGAACCGGGCGCGGGGGAGGGGGAGGACCCCGGCGGCGTCGACGAGGGGCCAGTGCGGCTGGGCCGGCGCGTCCGGGGTGGCGGCGATGGACCGTTCGCCGCCGGCACCGGCCGGGTTGAGGGGATCGGCGTACGCCGAGTCGCCGACGAGGAACTGGTACGTCACCCGCAGCCGTGCGGGCATGCGCACTCGCGCGTACCAGCAGTCCGTGTCGCCCCACCGCCGCAGGGGAACCGGCGCCGACCAGCTCTCGAAGACGACCGTCGCCGCCTCGCTCCCGCGCCGCAGGAAAAGGGTCACCCAGCCGTCGCCGTCGGGCCGTGAGACCGGTGCCCTCGCCGTCGCCCAGAACGCGTCGGTGCCGGGCGTGCCGGACAGGCCGAACACCGCGAAGTCGTCCCCCACCAGCCTCATGAACGTCTCCTTGTGGAGCGAAGAGCGAGAAGGCTAAGCTCAACTCGGATTAGGGCAGCCTAACTTAACGTGTCGGGAGGTACCGCGGAATGAGCACCAACCCCTTCGATGACACCGAGGGCCGTTTCCTCGTCCTGGTGAACGACGAGGGCCAGCACTCGCTCTGGCCCTCCTTCGCGGAGGTGCCCGGAGGGTGGACGGTCGCCTTCGAGGAGAACACCCGGGACGCCTGCCTGGAGTACGTCGAGGCCAACTGGACGGACCTGCGCCCGCGTTCCCTCGCCGAGGCCATGGACGCCTGAGGTCCGACGCCCTGCACCGGACTGACCAACGCCCGCGCCGCGGGGCCCCCGTCGCCGGGGCGGGTGAGGTTTAAATCCCTTGGTGCTCGCTGCGCGCCTGTGGTGGGATGAGGTCAACGGGGGCGGCTCCCCGGCGTGCATCCTTCTCATCCTCTCGAAAAGACTCGCGCGCCCACTCTCCGTCCCCGTTTCCCACTGTCCAGGGTCGTCGTGGAGGGTTTCCCTGTTGCTCGCTGCCGAGTCCGTACTGCTGCGCCGTGTCCAGACCGCGTACGTCGACGGGGCGTCCCCGGCCGGTGGCGGAAGTGGCCCGGCGATGCGCCGACTCGAGGCCGAACTGCTCGGCCGCGGTCACGTCCTGTCCGCCCGACTGCACGCGGCACTCGGCTCCCTGGCCCTCGACGAACTGGCCGCCGCGCACACCCGCCTGGTGGGGCTGGCCGACGACCTGCTCGGCTCCGACCGCACCCACACCCCGCTCTTCCGCCGCTTCCCCCGCACCGTGCCGCGCGACACCGAGGCGCTGTACGTGGACCGGGTGTTCGCCTTCCTGCTGCAACAGCCGCAGCACCCCTGCGTGCTGTGCGGCGAGGCGCGCACCGTGCACCCCGTCTCGCCGTGCGCACACCTGGTGTGCCGGCTGTGCTGGGACGGCGCCGACTACGCGGGCTGCCCCGTGTGCCACCGCCGGATCGACGCGGACGACCCCTTCCTGCGGCCGGTCCGCGCCGTCGGGGCCGCGAAGGCGCCCGTGCCCGGCCCGTTGCGGCTGCTGCGGCTGGGCACCGACCGGGCCGCCGACGCCACCGACGTGGTGGACGCCCTGCTGGCCCGTCGTACGCCCCTCTCCCCGCAGGACCGGGACGACCTGCTGACCCTGCTGCCCCTCACACCGGCAGGCCGGGGGGAACTGCCCGAGGACATCCCGGTCCGGGAGACCAAGGCACTCGTGCTGGGGGCGCTCGTACGGGAGGCGGCGGACGGCGTTCCGGTAGGGAAGCTGCTCGCCGAGCGGCTCACCACCGCCACCGACGTGTTGCGGCTGCTCGCCGTGCTCTCCGACGGCGACGCCGGGCTGGTGACGCCGACCCGTTTCACGAACCCGTCGCGCCCGCTGCGCCGCGAACTGCTCGCGATCCTCGACGGCTTGCCGACGGCGTACCTCGTGGAGGACGTGCTGCGCCACCCGACGGCATGGAAGCGGGCCGCGGAGGTCCTGCACCCCTTCGAGCGGCACACCCGGCACCCGCGTGCCGCCCTCGCCGTCGCGGTGCTCCGCGGCACCCCCGTCGACCCCGGCACCCCCTTCGGCGCCGCCCTGCTCGGCACGGCCGCCGCGCACCCCGACGCCGTCCGGGTGGACGGCGGCCGGATCCGCCCCGCGACCTGGGCCGGACGCCTGGAGCAGGCGGTGGCCGAGGGCGACGTCGGCCGGGCCGCGGCCCTCGCGGGGGAGCGCCCCGGCGAACTCGTGCGCCGACTCGACCGGTTGCTGTGTCTGCACACCGGCGACGCCCTCGAAGCGGAACTGGAGAAGGCCCTCCGGCGCGGACTGCCCAAGGTGGGCCCGGGGCCGCTGCTGTCGGCCCTCGGGGCGCTGCGGGTGCGCACCGAGGATCGCACCGGCGGCCGGCGCGTGTTCTTCCCGCGCGGGGACGTGACCCGAGCCCTGACCGTCGCGGAGCGCCGGGCCCCCCTGCCCGCCGGGCTGGTGTCGGCGGCGGTCGCGTCCCTGGAGGGGGAGGTGCTGCGCCGCTTCGCCGCCGGGCCGCCGTACGAACTCTCGGTGCTGGACCCGGGCCTGGCCGACGTCACCGTGCCCTTCACCGAGCGGAGCGCCGCGAAGGCACTGGTCGCGCTGGGCCGGGGCAGCGCGCAGCCGCTTCCCGGCGGCGCGCTGCTCCGGTTGTTCCTGCACTGGACCGAACCGCGGGGCAACCGTACGGACCTCGACCTCTCCGTCGCCTTCTTCGACGCGGCGTGGGAGTTCACCGGGCTGTGCGACTACACGAACCTGGTGCACGGGGTGGACGCCGCGGTCCACTCCGGCGACCTCACCTCGGCACCGGCACCGCGGGGCGCCACCGAGTACGTGGATCTGGATCTGGAACGGCTGGCCCGGCGGGGGGACGTCTACGCCGTCCCTCTGGTCTTCAGCTTCAACAACGTGCCGTTCGAGGAGTTGCCGGACGCCTTCGCGGGGTTCATGGCCCTGCCCGCAGGCGGCCCGCGGGACGCGTCGTACGACCCGCGCACGGTGCGTCAGCGCTTCGACCTGGCGGGCGACTCGCGGGTGTGCCTGCCGATGATCGTGGACCTGGGCCGCCGCCGGACGCTGTGGACCGACATCCATCTGCCGTCCGCGAGCGGTTTCCAGAGCGTCGGCTCGCACGGCGGGGGCGAGCTGGCGACGGTGGCCCGGAACGTGTGGGAGCAGTTCACCTCCGGCGGCCGGGCCACCCTGTGGGACCTCGCGGTGTGGCGGGCGGCGGCGCGTTCCTCCGAGGTCGCCGTGACGTGCCGAGGGCCGGAACCCGCGCTGCTGAGGTACCTCCGGCGGCCGGAGGAGACCCTCCAGGGGTTCGCCGCCAGAGTGGCGTCCACGGAGGACGGCGATGCGTGTCTCCCGCACTCCGACCCTGACGAGGCGGCGGCCCGACTGGCCGCCGGCAAGCGGGTGTTCCTCGCGACGGTCCACGGGGACATCGGCCCGGACCGGGCTTCGGGCACGCTGTACCGCGTGTTCCCGGGGCCGGGCGACGCCTCGGAGGCCCTGAGCCGCGTGACCGCCGGCGACATGGTCGCCGAGTTGGGGTGAAGCGGTACCGGACCGTCCACCGAGGGCACACCGACTGCGCCGTCCACGGCGGCAACACCGGCTACGCCGCCAGCGCCGAGGGGGCCGACGGCACCGGCGACCTCACACGGCGATCGCCCGGACGGTCGACAGGTCCTCCCCGGTGAGTTGCGCGACGCGGTGGGCCGGCACGCCGGCCGCCAACGCGCGGACGAGCAGGGCCTCGCGGCCGTCCGCGCAGGTGCGGTAGGCGAGCAGCTCGTCCTCAAGACGGGCGACGCTCTCCGGAGCGGCCTGGTGGCGTACCCGGCTCAGCTCCTCCTCGCTCAGCGGTACGGGCAGTCGCTCCGCGCCCTCGGGGACGGCGGCCGTGTCCTCCGGCGGCACCAGACGGAGTCCGGCGGACGAGGCGCCGACGCCCTGCGCGTCCAGCCAGGCACGCACGGCGGGGGTCTCCATGCAGGCCAGATCACCGACCGCCGCGGGAGGCACCCCGAGCGTCACGGCCGTGCCGTCCAGCAGAACGAGGTAGGCGTCGTCGGTCATCCTCGGTTCCTCCCGGGAGAAGGTCATGTCCTGACTGCCTCCCCTCTACCCGCCTTCGGCGGGCTCACGGGTGGGCCGACCGGCGACTTTCCCCGGCACGTCAGCCCGGTGTGAAGCGCACCGGCGTCCCGGCCACCGCCTGGGCCGCCGCCGCCAGCGCGGGCTCCGCGACGACCGCGACGACCGGGTAGCCGCCGGTCGTCGGATGGTCGTGGAGGAAGATCACCGGACGTCCGTCCGGCGGGACCTGTACGGCGCCCAGGACCATGCCCTCACTGGGCAGTTCTCCCGTCGACGCGCGCTCCAGCGCCGGCCCCTCGGTCCGCAGCCCGATGCGGTTGCTGTGCGGGGAGACGCGGTACGTGGCCGAGGTGAGGGTGCGCAGGGCGGCCGGGGAGAACCAGTCGGCGCGCGGGCCCGGACGTACCGGAAGGACCAGTTCGGTGGGCGGCGCCGGCCAGGGGGCGGCGGAGGGAAGTGCCACCGGCCGTGCGGGCAGGCCCAGCGGGACGACGTCCCCGTCCCGCAGGGGATCCGGTCCGAGCCCCGAGAGCAGGTCCGTCGAGCGGCTGCCCAGCACGGGTTCGACGGCGATTCCTCCCGCCACCGCCACGTACGAGCGCACGCCCGCGCTCGCCGTTCCCACGTCGAGGATCGCCCCGGCCGGCACCCGCACCGGAGCTCCCCAGGCCGCGGGCCGTCCGTCCACGGTGACGGGGCAGGGAGCACCGCCCACCACGGCGGTGACGGCACGGTCGGGCCGGAGGGCGCAGCCGGTGAGGGTGGTCTCCAGGACGGCGGCGTCGGGGTGGTTGCCGAGCAGCCGGTTGGCGAGCCGCATCGCCGGAGCGTCGAGGGCGCCGGAGCGGGGCACGCCCAGGTGGGCGTGGCCCCGCCGGCCCGCGTCCTGCACCGTGGTGAGCGCGCCGCAGCGCACGGCCGTGAGCTTGGCGGTCATCCCGTGGCCCCCGCGGCAACGCCGTCCGCCGGGACGAAGCGCACCCGCGTCCCCGGGGTGAGCAGCGCCGCCCGCTCCCGTCCGGTGTCCCACAGCCGTCCCGGGTCCGGCATGGCGCCGATCAGCTGCCAGCCGCCCGGCGTGGAGCGCGGGTAGACCGCGCTGTAGGGCCCGGCGAGTGCGACCGCGCCGGCCGGCACCCTGGTCCTGGGCGTGGTCCGGCGGGGGACGTGCAGCTCTTCGGGCAGTCCCGTGAGGTAACCGAAGCCGGGCGCGAACCCGCAGAACGCGACGCGGTACGTGCGGGACATGTGCAGTGCGGCGACGTCGTCGGGAGCGACCCCCCATCGGTCCGCCACGTCCGCCAGGTCCGGGCCGTCGTAGCGTACGGCGATCTCCACGACGTCGCCTTCGTCCTCGTCCCCCGGCCGCACCTTCCAGCCGGAGAGCTCGCGGGCCAGCGCTTCCGGGTCCGCCGCGCCGTCCACCAGCACGGTGCGCGCCCCCGGCACGATCTCCTCCACGGGCGGCAGGGCCCCGGCGGCGCGGCGACGGAGCAGCTCGGCGTGGAAGGCCGCGGTGTGCTCGGCGTCGGGCAGTTCGACCAGGAGCGCGCGGTGGCCGGCGGGACGCGTCGTGACCGTCCGGCTCCCGGTCATGCGAACGCCCCGATCCCGGCCCCGGACGCCTCCAGCGCCTCGCGCACCCGGGCCGCGATCCTGGCCGCGTTCGGAGTGTCGCCGTGCACACACAGCGAGCGGGCGGCGACCGCGACGGTCGTGCCGTCCGCGGCCTCGACCGTGCCGTCCACCGCTATCGCGAGCGCGCGCCGCACCACCGCGTCCTCGTCGGTCACCACGGAGCCCGCCTCGCGCCGGGGGACGAGGGTGCCCCGTGCCGTGTAGGCGCGGTCCGCGAAGGCCTCGGGCACACCGGTGAGGCCGGCGTCCCGGGCGGCGGCGAGCAGCCGGGAGCCGGGCAGTCCGAGCACCGGCAGGGCGCCACCGGCGAGCCGCACACCGGCCACGACCGCC
Organism: Streptomyces ambofaciens ATCC 23877; assembly: GCF_001267885.1. NCBI lineage: Bacteria > Bacillati > Actinomycetota > Actinomycetes > Kitasatosporales > Streptomycetaceae > Streptomyces > Streptomyces ambofaciens. Next base: position 7,605,766 of record NZ_CP012382.1, read on the forward strand.
TCTGCCTGCTCGGCGTCGTGGACGGTGCGGTTGTAGAGCGCGCCGTGCGGTTTCACGTAGGCGACCTCGGCACCGGCGGCCTCGGCGAACACCCTGAGCGCCCCGATCTGGTACGCCACCTCGGCCGTCAGCTCGTCGGGGGGCACCTCCATCGCCCGCCGTCCGAAGCCCGCCAGGTCGCGGTAGGACACCTGCGCCCCGATCCGCACCCCGCGCTCGGCGGCGAGCCGGCAGACGCGGCGCATCACCGACGGGTCGCCCGCGTGGAAACCGCAGGCGACATTGGCGCTGGTGACGACGGAGAGCAGGGCGTCGTCGTCGGTGAGGGTCCAGCGGCCGAAGCCTTCACCGAGATCTGCGTTGAGGTCGATCACCCTCCGAACGTAGACGATTGTTGAACGATCCGACAAGATGTGGTCGGCCGGACGTGGCGGCGCGGACCTCGCAGAATCCACCTCTTGTTAGATCGTTGAACGATCGCTAGTGTCCGTGCATCTGCCACGTATCCGGGGTTAGGGTCCGGGGGCCATGAAGTTCCGGCTCCGCGACTCCCGGATCCGTGCTCTGCCCCCTCATGCCTGAAGAAGGCCACCGAATGATCGTTCTTCTCGGTGTGGTCGTGGTGATCCTCGGATTCGTCACGCGCCGCAACCCCGTCCTCGTGGTGGGCGTCGCCGGTATCGTCACCGGACTGCTCGGCAGGATGAGCCCGCTGGAGGTCCTCGCGGCCTTCGGCCGGTCCTTCGCCGACAGCCGTTCGGTCACCGTCTACGCCATCGTGCTCCCGGTGATCGGCCTGCTGGAGCGCTACGGCCTGCGCGAGCAGGCCCGTAACCTCATCGGCCGCCTGGGCAAGCTCAGCGCCGGCCGGTTCCTCACGGTCTACCTGCTGGTCCGCCAGGTCACCGCGGCCTTCGGTCTCAACAGCATCGGCGGCCCGGCGCAGACCGTGCGGCCCCTGGTGGCACCCATGGCCGAGGCCGCCGCGGAACGCTCCACGGGGGCGAAGCTGCCCGACCGCCTGCGCGAGAAGGTGCGGTCCTACTCCGCGTCCGCCGACACCGTGGGCGTCTTCTTCGGCGAGGACTGCTTCATCGCCATCGGCTCCATCCTGCTGATCACCGGCTTCGTGAACTCCACGTACCACCAGGAGATCGAACCGACCCAGCTGGCCCTGTGGGCGATCCCGCTCGCGGTCTGCGCCTTCGTCATCCACGGTGCCCGGCTGCTGGTCATGGACAGGCAGCTGGAGCGCGAGATGGCCCTCGCCGCCGCCGAGCACGAGCTGCCGCTTCCCGAGGGGGCCGACAAGTGATCAAAGTCGAATGGCTCTACTGGCTGATAGGCCTCGTCTTCGTGGTCATGGCCTTCCAGATGGCCGCCGACCGCAGCAACCCCAAGCGCTGGACCTCCGCCGCGTTCTGGGGACTGCTCGGACTCACCTTCCCCTACGGCACCGGAGTCGCCAACGCCACGGCCGGCAACGGCGGCTGGACCCTGCCCGCCGAACCGCTCGGCGTCGCGGTCCTCGCCCTGATCGTGCTCGCCGGGTTCAACTTCCTCGGCAAGGGCGTCCCGGTCACCACCACCGACGCGCAGCGCGAGGCCGCGGCCACCCGGCTCGGCAGCAAGATCTTCATCCCGGCGCTGACCATCCCGCTCGTGGCCATCGTCTGCGCCTCCGTCCTGGACGAGTCCGGACTGTTCGAGACGGGCAAGGCCACCCTGCTGGGCCTCGGCCTCGGCTGCATCGCGGCCCTCGTCGTCGGCATGCTGGTCACCGGCGAGAAGAAGGTCTCCGTACCGATCCAGTCCGGCCGCTCCATGCTGGAGGCGATGGGCTCCGCCCTGCTGCTGCCCCAGCTCCTGGCCGTCCTCGGCTCGATCTTCGCCGCCGCCGGGGTGGGCACCCAGGTGGGGGACATCGTGAACGGGGTGCTGCCGGACGACTCCCGGTACCTGGCCGTCATCGCGTACTGCGTCGGCATGTTCCTGTTCACCGTCATCATGGGCAACGCCTTCGCCGCGTTCCCCGTCATGACCGCGGCGATCGGCTGGCCCGTCCTCATCCAGCAGATGCACGCCAACGAGCCCGCCGTCCTCGCGATCGGCATGCTCGCCGGTTTCGCCGGCACGCTCTGCACGCCGATGGCCGCCAACTTCAACATCGTCCCGGCCACCCTGCTCGAGCTCAAGGACCAGTACGGGCCGATCAAGGCGCAGCTGCCGACGGGCATCGCGCTCCTGGGATGCTGCACCGTCATCATGGCGCTCTTCGCCTTCTGAGAGACCGCTCCGGCCGGCCCCCGGGACACCGCACCGCACCGCCCCTCCCCGCGCCCGCCCGACCACGCAAGGAACGTCCATGCCCCGTGTCCTCATCACCGGCTTCGCCCCCTTCGGCGGCGAGAGCGTGAACCCGTCGTGGCAGGCGGCGTCCCTGGTGGCCGCCGAACCCCCCGCCGGGCTCACCGTCAGCGCCGTCGAGCTGCCCTGCGTCTTCGGCACGTCCCTCGACGCCCTGCGCGACGCCGTCCACGCGAAAGCCCCTGACCTGGTGCTCTGCCTGGGCCAGGCGGGCGGGCGCCCCGGCGTCACCGTCGAGCGCGTCGCCATCAACGTCGACGACGCACGCATCGCGGACAACGCCGGGCGACAGCCCATCGACGAACCGGTGGTCCCGGGCGGCCCCGCCGCCTACTTCTCCACCCTGCCCGTCAAGGCCTGCGTCGCCGCGATGCGCGAGGTCGGGGTCCCGGCCGCCCTCTCCCACACAGCCGGCACCTTCGTCTGCAACCACGTCGCCTACGGCCTCGGCCACCTCATCGCCACCGAGTTCCCGCACGTACGAGGCGGTTTCGTGCACGTGCCCTGGGCGCCGGAACAGGTCACCGACGGGACCGCTCCGTCCCTGCCGCCCACCACCGTCGCCCACGGCCTGCGTGCCCTGCTGGCCACCGCCGCCCGCACGCCGGCGGAACAGGACCTGAAGGTCACCGAAGGAGCCACCCACTGATGCCGCTCAGCGCCTACGCCTCCCGCTTCGCCGGGCTCGCCCTCGCCAACATCACCCGCGAGTACCCCAACTTCCCCGCCCACCTGAACACCGGCCCCGACGAGCGCCTGGAACCCAGCTCCCTGCACCCCGCCTTCTACGGCGCCTACGACTGGCACTCCTCGGTCCACATGCACTGGCTGCTCGTCCGGTTGCTGCGCCGGCACGGCGGTACGCCCGCACTGCCGGAGACCGGTATGGCCGTCGACGTGCTCGACCGGCACCTCACTGCCGGGAACCTCGCCGTCGAGGCGGCCTACCTGCGAGCCCGCCCCTCCTTCGAGCGGCCCTACGGCTGGGCGTGGCTGCTCGCCCTCGCCGCCGAGTGCCGGGCCTTCCCCGGTGAGGCGGGCACCCGTTGGGCCGGGGCGCTGGCGCCGGCCGTGGCCGTCGTGGACGACCTGCTGTCCGACTGGCTGCCCAAGGCCACGTATCCGGTACGCCACGGCAACCACCCCAACAGCGCCTTCGCGCTGGGCCTCGCGCTCGACTCGGGCCAGCTGTCGGCCGCGACCGACCGGGCCGTACGGGAAGGCCTGCTGGCCTGGTTCGCCGACGACCACGACGCCCCCGCGCACTGGGAGCCGTCGGGACAGGACTTCCTCTCCCCGGCGCTGAGCGAGGCCGACACGATGCGCAGGGTGCTCCCGAGGGACGACCTCGCCGCGTGGCTCGACCGTTTCCTGCCCGCGCTGGGGACCGGCGCCCCCTGCCCGCTGCTGGACGTACCGGTCGTCTCCGACCACGCCGACCCGCAGATCGGTCATCTGCTCGGGCTGACGCTCAGCAGGGCCGCCGCTCTGCGCAGCCTCGCGGACGCCCTGCCGGAGGGGCCGGCCCGCAGCCGCCTCGACGGAGCGGCCGAGGCGCACCTCTCGGCGGGCCTGCCGGCGGTGGAACGCGGTGACTTCACCACCGACCACTGGCTGGCCACGTTCGCCGCGCTGGCCCTCGACCCGGTCGCCGACGGCCGGTGATCCGGGTGCGTCCCGCGGCGCCGGCGGCGCGGTAGCGCGGCCCCCGGGCCGCTCGCGCCGCCCGGTCGGGCCGCCCGCTCGGGCCGCCCGCTCGCGCCGCCCCGCGAGGCCGTCCGGTCGGGCCGCCCGGTCACGCTGCCCGGTCGAGCCGCCCGGTCAGGCCGTCCGGGCGGGAGCCGCGGCGCGGCGGACGGGCATCATGGTCTCGACCGCGTCCTGCGCCAGGTGGTCGAGGACCAGCCGCTTCACCGCGTCCGGCTTCTCCAGCGGGACCACGTGGGACGCCCCGGGCACGACGGCCAGCTGCGAACCCGGGATCGCCCGGTACAGCGCGGTCGTGTGCTCCAGCGTCACCAGGTCGTCGTCCCCGACCACGACGAGGGTGGGCGCCGCGACACGGGCCAGCTCCTCGGTGGAGAGCGTCGGCTGGGTGCGCCACATGTCGACGACCTTGGCCGCCACCATCGGCCAGTGGTCCGGGCCGTCCGGCGTGACGGCCTCGTACAGCTCCCGGAAGAACGCGAGATCCTCCGCGTCCGGCGTCATCGCGTCGAGCATCGCGGGCTCGGCGAAGCACTCGGTGGCGGGCCGGAAGTTGGCCCCGATCACCACGGCCTTCCGGACGAGGTCGGGCCGTGCGAGCGCGACGAGCAGCGCCACGACGCCGCCGTCGCTCCAGCCGACCAGGTGCGCCGGCTCCCCGACGACGGTCTCGACGAAGTCCACCGTGTCGTCGGCCATCGCCCGGTACGACAACGGCCCCTCGACGTCGGGGGTGTGTCCGTGCGCGCGCCGCTCGGGCAGGAAGACGCGGTGGGCGGCGGCCAGGTCCGTGCGCAGCGCACCCCACGTGTCGTTGGTGCAGAAGCCGCCGTGCAGGAGGACCAGAGGGTCGCCGGCCCCCTCGCTCTCGTACCAGGTTCTGACACCAGGAAGGTCGGCGTAGTCGCCCATCGCTCCAGGCCCTCTCCGGCCGCGGTCGTCTCCCGGTCAGTCTCCGCCGCACCTCGCGGGCCCGCAACGCGGCCTGGGCGGCGCCGCCCAGGCCGCCGGACCTCACTGCGCAGCACCCCGTTCGTCCGTCCCCGAGCGGCGGAGCCGGTCCGTGCGACGGGCCAGGGTGTCCAGACGGGTCGCCAGCTCCGCTTGATCGGCAGGAAGGTGCTCACGAGCTCCGGTCAGCGGGCCGAGGAGACCGGCGGCGTCGTCGTGCCCGAGGGCCCGCACGAGGGGGCTGCGGGCCTCGGCCGGGAGCCCGGTGAGGGCGGCGACCTGGCCGGCGAGCTGACGGAGGTCGGCCGCGTTGCCCCGCGCCCAGGCGGTGACGGCGCGGTCGGCCGCACGACTGTCCCGGGTGGCCCGCACGCGCTGTTCGCCGGTGGTGCCGGGGGCTCCTGGCCGCAGGCGAAGGTACCGGCGTTCGGCGGCCTGCCGGCTGGCGACCCCGAGGGGGCGCGCGAGGTCGGCCCAGCTCGCGCCCGCGTCCCGGGCGGTCTCGATCAGTCCCGTCTCCCAGCCCGCGAGCTGGTCCCGCACCTCGCGCAGCAGCAGCAGTGCGGCGAGAGCCTGGTCGGACGCGACCTCGGTGCCGGGCGGCTCGGAGCGCCGCGGCTGCTGCGCGGTGTGGACGGCCTCCTCGATCGCCGCCAGCGCCGCCTGGGCGGCGAGGAAGGACGCGGGCCGTGCGCCGGCCTCCCGTGGGTCTGCGGTCATGGCCACCTCCGTCGGTGTCACCCGTTGGATGACGTCGTCGCTTGTCATCGTTTAGATGACATGCTACAAGAGATGCAGAAACAGCGCATGAGCGAATCCGCTCGATGTAGGAGGTGTTTTCGATGCTGATGCGCACCGACCCCTTCCGTGACTTCGACCGGCTCACCCAGCAGCTGCTCGGTGGTCCGTCCGGTACCTGGTCGCGTCCCTCGGCGATGCCCATGGACGCGTACCGGGAGGGCGACTCGTACGTGATCGCCCTCGACCTGCCCGGCGTCGACCCGGAAGCGATCGACATCGACGTCGAACGGAACATGCTGACCGTCCGGGCCGAACGCCGGCCCGCCCCCAAGGCCGACGGTGTGCAGATGGAGCTGTCGGAGCGGCCGCTCGGCGTCTTCTCCCGGCAGGTGATGCTGGCGGACACCCTCGACACCGAGCACATCACCGCCGACTACGACGCGGGCGTGCTCACCCTCCGTGTTCCGATCGCCGAGCGGGCCAAGCCGCGCAAGATCTCCATCACCGGCGCGTCGGAGCGCAAGGAGATCTCCGGCTGAGCGGCGGCCGTACCGGCGGCGGAGGAGGACCGCGCCCCCGCGACTCCCGCCCTCCGCCGCCCGGCCGTCCTACACACCGGTACTGACGGTCCCGTTTCCCCACCGCGATGGGCTCGTCCGGCGTCCCCAGGCCCCCACGAGGCCCTCGGGACGACGAGAAGCCCTGTCCGCGAAAAGCAAAGCCATCACCGCGAACCCCCGACCGCGGAAGCCCCCAAGCCTCCACCACGAACGAGGAAGGATCCCTTCACCGATGCAGTCCATGACGGCCCGGGTTCCGGCGGCAGTCACGGCCGAACAGGACACGCCGTACGTCCGGATGCTGGAGCAGGTCCGCTACCACGGTGCCTACTCCACCCGCGAGCGGGCCGAGGAGGTCGTGTCCGCCGTGCTGGCCGCCCTCGGCCGCCGGGTCACCGGCGAGGAACGCGTCGAGCTGGCGGCCCGTCTGCCCCGTGAGGCCGCGCAGATCTTCGCCGCACAGGTTCCCGTGGCCGAACCGATGACCGGCTGGGCCTTCGTCCGGGACCTCGCCGACCGCACCGGTGGTTCCCTCGCCACCACACGCTGGGACGTCGGTTCCGTCCTCGGCGTGGTCGCCCGCCTCGCCGGACCGGACCTGCTCGACCGCATCATCGGCCGGCTCCCTTCCGGCTACGGGATCCTCTTCGGCCGAGCCGAACTCGTCCAGGCGGCGTGACCGTACGCCGGTTCGCGGCGGGGGCGGCGGCCGGTCACGCCGCCGTGAGCCGGCGCAGCGCGCGCACCAGGGCCTCGACGCCCGCCTGCGCCTTGGACCGGGGGCAACCGACGTTGAGCCGTACCCGGCCCGGGGCTCCGTAGGCGGTCCCGGGCATGACGGCCACCTTCTCCACCGCCACGAGCTCGCGCTGCAACGCGTCGTCGTCGACACCGAGGGGCCGCAGGTCGATCCAGGCCAGGTATCCGGCTTGCGGCGGCTCCCAGCCGAGCTGCGGGAACTCCTCGCGCAGCCGGTCGGCGACCATGGCGAGGTTGCCCGCGAGGTACGTGCGCAGGGCGTCCAGCCAGGCCGCACCCTCCCGGTACGCGGCGATGTGCCCGACCAGCGACAGCACGGCGGGGGAGGACAGGCCGTCCGCCTCCTTGAGCTGACGGAGGAAGGCGTCACGCGACGCGGGATCGCCGATGATGCCGTAACTTCCGGTCAGCGCGGGCACGTTGAACGACTTGGAGGCCGAGGTGAGCACGGCCCACCGTCCCTCGCCGCCGTGCCGGGCCCAGGGACGGTGGACGTGCGGGGCGTACGCCAGGTCGGAGTGGATCTCGTCGCTGATGACCGCCACGTCGTACCGTGCGCACAGCCGGGCCATCCGGTCCAGTTCGTCGGCGGACCACACCCTGCCCGTCGGGTTGTGCGGCGAGCACAGCAGCAGCACGGCCGTGTCGGGGAGCGCCAGGAGCCGCTCGAACTCCGCCCAGTCGTCGATCGGGCACTCCCGGAGCCGCCGTCCGCCCGCCGCCACCGTCTTGGGGAACGCGTCGTACAGGGGGGAGTGGGCGACCACGCCGTCACCGGGCCGCGACCACAGCCGCAGGAGCTGCGAGACCTGGTAGACGACGGAGGGCGCGTAGACGATGGACTCGGGGTCGACCTCCGTGGCGTGCCGCGTCGCGTACCAGTGGACGACGGCGGAGAGGAAGTCGTTCTGGCGCCACCGTGAGTAGCCGAGGACTCCGTGCTCCAGACGGCCGCGGAGCGCCGCCAGGATCTCCGGGGCGGTCTCGAAGTCCATGTCGGAGATCGTGAACGGCAGCAGGTCCGGCACACCGAAGCGGTCCTGGACGTAGTCCCACTGCGTGCACCAGGTGCCGCGCCGGTCCACCGGGGTGTCGAAGTCGTAGGGAGCCGGCGCGCTCTCGCGGGCCGGGCCACCGGAAGGAACGGGGGAGGGGGCCATGGTCACCCCACCGGGATCATGGTGGCGATGGCGTCCTTCACCGACTGGACCTGCGGGCCGATGACGACCTGGACGTTGTGGTCGTCGAGCTTGATGACTCCCACCGCTCCCAGTCGCTTCAGCCGTGCCTCGTCCACCTGCCCGGCGTCGCCGACGGTCATCCGCAGACGCGTGATGCAGTTGTCCAGGGAGCGGATGTTGTCGGCGCCTCCGATCGCCTCGAGGATGGCGACGGCGTCGTACTTCCCCGCGACCAGCACGCGCTCCGGTTCCGCCACCGCGTCCGATGCGGCGCCCTCGGCCGCACCGGAGGGCTCGGCCGCACCGGCGGGCCCGTCGCCCTCTCCGTCCGGCTCCCGCCCGTCCTGGGCCGGGGTCTCCTCACGGCCCGGAGTCCTGAGGTCGAAGCGGGTGATGGCCCAGCGGAAGAGGAAGTAGTACACGGCGAACCACACCGCCGCGATCACGGGGATCAGGTACCACTTGGTCGTCGAACCCTGGAGGACTCCGAAGACGAGCCAGTCGATGACGTTGCCGTCGGTGTTCCCGATGAAGACGCCGAGCACGGCCGCGGTGAGGAAGCCGAGGCCCACGAGGACCGCGTGGATGACATACAGCCACGGTGCGACGAAGAGGAAGAGGAACTCCAGCGGCTCCGTGATGCCGCCCACCACGCAGGCCACGACGCCGGACACGAGCAGGGCCTTGATCTCCGGGCGCATCCGCCGGTTCGCGCAGTGGTACATCGCCAGTGCCGCGCCCGGCAGGCCGCCCAGATAGGCGGCCATCTTGCCCTGGGAGAGGAAGTGCGTCGCGTCGGTGACGGCCGCGTTCGGCGCGGCCGAGCAGTCGAGGTGGGCGTAGAACATGTTCAGTGCGCCGGAGACCTGGTCGCCGCACACGGCTCCCGAACCGCCGACGTCCGTGAAGCGGAACATGGCGACGAGGATGTGGTGCAGGCCGATCGGCCGCAGCAGTACCTCGCCCATGCCGAAGAAGAAGGGGCCGAAGACCCCGGTGTGGCCGATGCCCCGGCCGACGGCGGTGATCCAGCCGTTGAAGGTCGGCCAGACGAGCGGGATGAGCAGACCGAGCACGCTCAAGGCCAGGGCCGAGACGATCGGGACGAAGCGCAGCCCGCCGAAGAAGGCCAGCGCGTCGGGCATCCGCTGAGTACGGAAACGCCGGTGCAGCAGGCTGACAACGATGCCAACGGCCACGGCGCCCAGCAGGCCCGTGTCGATGGACTGCACGCCCAGTACGTCGGCGATCCCGTAGTGCTCGATCGCCTTCTCGTCCTCGAAGTCGACGCCCTTGGCGGTGAGGTAGAAGTTCACCGCGAGGTTCATGGCGGCGAAGCCCACGAAGCCGGAGAAGGCGGCGACTCCCTTGTCCTCACGGGCCAGACCGAGCGGAATCGCCATCGCGAAGAGCACGGGCAGGAACGTGAAGGCGACCAGACCGGTGTTGGCCATCCAGGTGAAGACGAGATGCCAGCCCTCGCCCTGGAGGAAGGCAACGTTGTCAGTGACGGCCTCGCTGGACAGCGAGGAGCCGATGCCCAGCATGATGCCGCAGAACGCGAGCAGGGCCACGGGGAGCATGAACGTCTTGCCGAGCCCCTGGAGGAACTCCCAGAGGGCGGCCTTGGTCTTCTGCATGTGAACGGAAACTTTCGGGCGCGGGGGGACGGGGACGGAGGGGACCGTTCCGCCGCACGGATCACATCACAGCCGATCGGCGACTGTCCATGCTCCGACCAGGGGCGAGGCCCGTCCCACCGCACCGTTAGCATGTTCGAACTCACACGTCATCCTTCGTGATGTGTGATCTTGTGTCCGGTATCGAGCAAATGGCCCAGACAATTGAAAAAGACACCAAAGCGCATACCCGTGCCGCCGCGCCGCGGCTTCTCGCGCGCCGTCCTGGGTGAGCCGGGGACGAAGCTGTGGGCGTCGGCGGGGGTCGCGGTCCTCGCGTCCCTCCTGGCGCTGGAGTTCGCCGCCCGACGCCACGGGCACCCGGGCCCGCTCACCGCTCAGTCGCGAGAGGTGATCCTCGCCCCGCACTCGGGACCCCTGCTGTACGCCGGTCTGGCATTGACGATGGTGGTGCTCACGTGGCGGCAACGGGTCATCGCGGCCGGCGCAGCGATCGGCATCGACATCGCCTTCTGGCTGGTGCGGTGGGCCGTCGGCGCCGAGATGAACTTCGGCAACGGCGCGCTGTGGGTGGTGCTGGGCTGCGCGGCCGTCGCCGTCACACGCCGTGCCGGCCGGGAACGGGTACTGCTGCTCAAGGGCGCCGGACTGGGCCTGCTGCTGGTGGCGGGCCACAAGACGGGTGACACCTGGCTGCTCATCACGTCCAAGACCCGCGCCCTGGTGCTCGACCAGTACCTGGCCACCGCCGATCACGCGCTGGGCAACCCCTCCTGGCTCGTCGGCCGCCTCGTCGACGCCACCGGGCCGGTCGGCGTCCGGACCCTGGAAGTCGTCTACGGCCAGCTCCCGCTGGCGGCGGCCCTCGTCGGGCTGTACCAACTGCGCCACGTGGCGGCCGAGCGCCGCTTCCCGGCCCACCACATGGTGCGGACGTTCCTGGTCATCGGGCTCCTCGGCCCGGCCATCTACATGATCTTCCCGGTCGTCGGGCCCGTCTACGCCTTCGGCGCCGAAGGCGGTCACTGGGCGATGGCCGACGTGTGGCCGAACACGCCTCCGCCCATCGGCGCACCGCTTCCGATGCCCTTCGACGGGATCACCCCGCGCAACTGCATGCCCAGCCTGCACACGGCCTGGGCCACCACGCTCTTCATCCACACCCGCAACGGCTCACGGACGATGCGGTACGCGGGTACCTTCTGGCTGGTCGCCACCCTCGGCGCGACGCTGGGCTTCGGCTACCACTACGGCGTGGACCTCGTCGCCGGAGTGGTCTTCGCCCTCACCGTCGAGGCGGCGATGCGCTCGCTCGCGCGGGGCTGGGACCGCTCGGGAACCCGGCTCGTCGCCTACGGCGCGGTGGTCTTCACCGCGCTCCTGGTGTCGTACCGCTTCCTGCCCGAGGAGATGGCCGCCCACCCGTGGCTTGCCGGACCGCTGCTCCTCCTGGCGACGGCCTCGGTGATCCTCTTCTACGTGCGGACCACCAGGTCCTGGGAGTCGACGGCCGTACCGGTGCCCCTCCCCGGACCGAGGACCGTGACACCGCAGCCCGAACTCGTGTGAGCCGAGCGGCGCCGTAGGTGAACGGTCGCGGACGGGGCGGCCTCCAGCCACCGGGCACGCCGGGAGCAGGCGTACGGCCATGACGCCGGCGTCGGCGGGTCATCTTCCGGCGCTCTCCGCCGCCTCCCTGCGCCGCCGCTGTGCGGCGACGTCCGCCACGGGGGCGGCCAGCATCAGCGCCCGGGTGTAGGGGTGCCGTGGTGTGCCGGTGACGTCGGCGGCGTCACCGGTCTCCACGATCTCCCCACGGTGGATCACCGCCACCCGGTGGCTCATGAAGCGCACCACGGACAGGTCGTGCGTCACGAACAGGTACGCCGTGCCGGTCTGCTCCTGGATGTCCAGCAGCAGGTCGAGCACGGCCCGCTGGGTCGTCAGGTCGAGCGCGGAGACCGGCTCGTCGCAGATGACGAGGCGCGGGCGCAGCGCCAGCGCCCGCGCGATGGCGATCCGCTGTCGTTGACCCCCGGAGAACTCCCGGGGCAACCGGTGGACGGCGTCCGCGGGCAGGTGGACGCGGTCGAGCAGAGCGCGGACCCGGTCCCGGGCCTCCTGCGGCCTCGTACCGTGCGCGATCAGGGGCTCGGCGAGGATGTCCCCGACGGTGAGGGAGGGGTTCAGGGAGGTGTAGGGGTCCTGGAAGACGACCTGGAGGTCCCGGCTCAGTGCGCGGCGGCGGGCGCGGCCGGCCCGGTGGATGTGCTCTCCGGCGAAGGCGACCGTGCCGGAGAGCACCGGCACCAGGCCGAGCACGGCCCGGCCGATGGTGGTCTTACCCGACCCGGACTCCCCGACCAGGCCGAGGGTCTCGCCCGGCCGGACGTCCAGCGACACGCCCTTGAGCACCTCGGTGCGCGCGGCGCGCCGGTTCCGTCCGGGAAAGGAGACCCGCAGGTCCCGCACCTGGAGAAGGGCGTCCGCGGCGACGGCGGGATCGGTGGTCTCGGTGACGTCGACGGCGGTCATACGGCGGTGCTCCTCGCCTCTCGGGGCTGCCAGGGATCCCGTGCCGGGGCCTCGTCGAGGACGGCGTCGAGCAGGGTCCGGGTGTAGGGGTCCTCGGGGGAGTGGAGGACCTGCTGGGTGGTGCCGGTCTCCACGATCCGGCCGCCGTTCATGACGGCGACGCGGTCGCACAGGTCAGCGACCACTCCGAGGTCGTGGGTGACCAGGAGGACGCCGAGGCCGCGGTCCCGCTGGAGCCTGCGCAGCAGGGCCAGGATCTCCGCCTGGACCCGGACGTCGAGCGCGGTGGTCGGTTCGTCGGCGATGAGCAGCTCGGGATCGCACGACATCGCGCCGGCGATGAGGACCCGCTGGGCCATGCCCCCGGAGATCTGGTGCGGGTACAGGCGCAGCGTGCGCTCGGGGTCCGGGATCTCCACCAGGCGCAGCAGGTCGACGGCGCGCCGGGCCGCCTCCCGGCGGGAGAGGCCGAGGGCGTGGCGCATGGGCTCCATGAGCTGGCTGCCGATGGTGAAGGCCGGGTCGAGGTTGCTCATCGGCTCCTGCGGCACGTAGGCCACGGTGCGGCCGCGCAGCGCCCGGTGGTCGCGTTCGGGCAGCCCGACCACCTCGCGTCCCCCGACCAGGACGCTGCCCGCGCCGATCCGGCCCCCGTCGGGCAGGATGCCCAGCACCGCGAAGGCCGTCTGGGTCTTGCCGGAGCCGGATTCGCCGACGAGCCCGACGACCTCCCCGGCGCGCACGTCGAGGTCGACCCCGTGGACGACCTCCTTCTCGGTGCCGTCCGCCTGTGCGTAGGCGACGGTGAGCCCGCGCATCGACAGCAGTTCGGCCCGGTCGTCGGCGTCCGCGGACGCGCCGCCCGCCGGGCCGGGACGTCGTGCGTCCCCGGGTGCCCGCACGGCGCGGCCGCGTCGCGCGGACCGCGGGCGGGCGGCGTCCGGGCGGCCCGCGCGGTCCTCCAGCCCGTCGCGCAGGGCCGAGGCGAGCAGGACGAGGGCGCCGTTGGTCAGCCCGAGGGCGAGCCCCGGCCACAGCATGAGCAGAGGCGCGCGCTGGATGTTCTGGAACGCCTCGTTGAGCATCGCGCCCCAGGTCGCCGCCGAGCCGCCGCCCACCCCCAGGAACTCCAGACCCGCCTGGAGGCCGATCGCGACGCCGGCGACGAGCGCGACCTGGATGATGACGGGGCCGCGCACCACGATCAGGACGTGCCGGGCCACGATGCGGGCGTCGGAGAGCCCGGAGACCTTCGCCGCGTCGATGTACAGCTCCTTGCGCACGCCCGCGACGATGCCCCGCACGAGGCGGTGGAAGCTCGGTGCCGCGAGCACGCCCAGCACGATCATCAGGGCCCACACGTCGGGGCCGAGAATGGCACGGGAGGCGAGAAGGACCACCATGGCGGGCAGTGCCATGACGAGATCCACCGTCCAGTTGGCGGCGGAGTCGAACCGGCCGCCGCGATAGCCCGCGTACAGCCCGGAGGGCACGCCGAGGACGAGGGCGATGCCGAGGGCGATCAGCGCGCCGCCCAGGGTGTTGCGCCCGCCGTACAGGATGCGCGAGAGGATGTCGCGGCCCGCCGAGTCCATGCCCAGCGGATGTCCGCCGCCGGGGTCGGCGAAGGCCTGGCCGAGCGAAGCGGCAGCGGGGTCCTGCGGTGCCAGCCAGGGCGCCAGGAGGACCGCGGCGACGAGCAGTACGAGCACCGCGGCGGACCCGGCGCCGAGCGGGTTGCGCAGCAGCCGCCGCAGGACGCGAGGGGCGGGCGCGGTGGGGCTGCCGGCGGAGGCCGCCCCGGTGCCGGGGCGGCCCGTGCGGGCCGGGTCGGCCGGAAGGTTCTCGCTCATGCGACCCTCGCCTTGGGGTTGAGCCAGCCGATCATGATGTCGACCAGAAGGTTGATCAGGACGACGCCGACCACCGTGAGCATGACCAGTGCCATGATCACCGGGATGTCGCCGCGGGTGGTGTAGGTGACGGTCATGCTGCCGATGCCGGGCAGCCCGAAGATCTGCTCCACGACGACCGCGCCGCCGAGCAGCCCCACGAACTGCATGCCGAGAACGGACAGCGCGGGCGCGCAGGCGTTGCGCAGGACGTGCCGGAGGACGATCCGGGAGGCGGGCAAACCGCGGGCGCGCAGGGTGCGCACGTAGTCCTGGCGCAGTACGTCGATCACCGCGCCGCGCACCTGCTGGGAGACGCCGGCCACGGAGGCCACCGACAGGGCCAGCACCGGGAGGGTGATCGTGGACAGCCAGCCGCCGGGCGAGTCGGTGAACGGGATGTAGCCGATGGCGGGGAACCAGTTCAGCTCGACCGCGAAGACCAGCACGAGGACGAGGGTCACGAGGAAGCCGGGGAGCGCGTAGCCCACGACGCCCAGCACCTGCACCACGCGGTCGACGGCGCCGCGACGGACCCCCGCCCAGACGCCGAGCAGGAACGACACGACCGTGGTGACCAGCGTGACGCCGAGCATCAGGCTGGCGGTGACCGGCAGCCGGCCCAGCACCGCCTGGGTGACGTCCTCGCTGGTGAACCAGGAGGTTCCCAGGTCGCCGCGGACGGCGTGGGACAGCCAGTCGGCGTACTGCTCCCACACCGGCCGGTCCAGGCCGAGGGAGGTGTTCTTGGCGTCGACGGCGGCCTGGTCGGCCCCCTGGCCGAGGAGTTGCCTGCCGACGTCGGTGTCGGGGACCGACAGCAGCACGTAGGTGAGGAAGGAGATGACGGCCAGGAGCAGGGCGCCGGAGGCGATCCGGCGGGTGATGAAGGTCAGCATGGCACTCGGTATCCGTGACGGACCGCCGGGGACGGTGCGGGCGTCGGCCGCCCGGCCCGGCCCCGGCCCGGGGTCACTTGGCGGGGGAGTAGTTGTAGATCGACGGGACGGCCATGCCGGACTGCGGGCGGATGGTCACCGAGCCGTCCGAGACGTGCAGGTACGTCATCCGGTAGAAGGGCACGAACCACGCCTCCTTCACCAGGTGCTCGCCCAGCGCCCGTACCGCCGCCCCGGCCTGCTCGGCCGTGCCGGACTGGACGCGGGGGACCAGCTCGCGCACGGTGGCGTCGGAGGTGCCGAACATGTTGAAGGCCCCCGGGTTGACCAGTTCGTCGACCACGACCCAGTCCGACGAGGACTGGCCCATGTTCATGACCATCCCGGAGTAGGCGCGGTCGGTGAACACCTTCTGGACCGCCGAGGCTCCGTCGAGGTCGTCCCAGACCAGCTTCACCCCGACGGCCTCGAGGTCGGAGGCGAGCGACGCGGCGAGCGCGTCGTTGACGATGGCGGCGATGCGGGGGAGCTTCAGCGTGAAGCCCTCGGCGTGGCCGGCCGTCCGCAGCAGCTCCTTGGCCCTGGCCGGGTCGTGGGCGTAGTACGTGTCCAGCTTCCGGTCGTACCCGTGCGTGTCGGGGCCGAAGACCTGGGAGGTGATCTCGCCGCGGTTCTGGCGGATCGCCTCGAGCATCGTCTTCCGGTCGATGGCGAGGTTGAGGGCCTGACGGACGCGGGCGTCCTTCAGCGCCGGGGTCAGCTTCCCGCCCCGGTCGAACAGGAGCAGTCCCTGGAAGTCGAACTCCTGCTCCGTCGTCTTCATCCGGGGGTCGGACTCGATGCTGATCTGCTGGTCGGCGCTCTGCAGGAGGGCCGCGTTCACCTGACCGGTCTTCAGGCCGTTGACGATCGCCGTCTCGTTGTCGAAGAAGCTCATCGTCAGCGTCTCGTAGGGCAGCGGCTCGCCCCAGTAGTCGGGGTTGCGCTGGTAGACCCACTTGGTGCCGACCGTGGTCTTCGTCCTGTCGAGGCGGTAGGGGCCGGTTCCGTCGGGGGTCGTCTTGAGCCCGTCGCCCTTGTCGAAGGCCGCCGGGTTGGCCATCAGACCGGCCGCGTCGCTCAGGTAGAACAGCATGGCGGGGTTGGGCTGCCTCAGTTTCAGCGTCACGTGCGTGGGGTCGTCGACCGCCACCGACTCCAGGTCCTTCAGCCACTTGGCGTCCGCACCCCCACCCGTCTTGAAGCGCTCCATGTTCGCCTTGACCGCAGCCGCGTCGAAGACGGTGCCGTCCGCGAACTTCGCGTCCTTGCGCAGGGTGAGACCGAGCTCGGTGCGGTCGGCGTTGTACTGCCACTCGGTGGCGAGCATGGGACGCAGCTCGCCGTCGGGCTCACGCTTGACGAGCGTGTCGTACGTCGCCTGGAAGTACGGCAGGGCACTGCCGACAGCCTGGGCGGGATCGAGGCTCTGCGGGAACGTCATGGTCGCGATGTTCAGCGTCGACGTGCCGGTGTCCGCGGTGCCGGAGTCGGTGCATCCCGCGACGGCGAGAGAGGCCGCCAGACAGGCGGCGAGGGCCCCGGTTCGGGTGGTTCTGGTCATGGTTTTCGCTCCGTGTGGAGAGCCGGGGAAGGACGTCCCGGACGAGGTGGGCGGTGAGCTTAGCCGCAGAACTGACCACTTGGTAGGTTTTTCTCGGGTGCGGCCGGCCGGCTGGTAACTTCCGGGGACCTCGCGCCCTGTCGACGGCGCGGCCCCGCGATCCCTCGGCGACGACGGCAGGAGACCGCAGAAGTGAGCGCACGACCCCAGGACGCCCCGCGTCGCCCGTCCAAAGGAGAACGGACACGGGCGCGCATCCTGGACTCCGCGGCCGAGTTGTTCTCCCGTTCCGGCTTCAACGCCGTGTCGCTGCGGGACATCGCCGCGCACGCGGGGCTGACCCACGCCGGTGTGCTGCACCACTTCTCCGGCAAGGAGTCCCTGCTGACCGCGGTGCTGGGCCACCGCGACCGGATGGACGCGCAGTCGGTCTTCCCCGGCATCACCCATCCGGGCGCCCCCGAGCCGTCGCCGGCGGAGCGGCTGCGCATGCTCGTCGGCCTGGTGGCCCGCAACAGTGCGACCCCGGGTCTGGTCGCGCTGTACACGAAGCTGTCCGCCGAGGCCACGGACCCCGGGCATCCCGCCCACCACTACTTCAAGGAGCGGTACCGCGTCCTGCGGGAGGAGCTGACCGTCCTGGTCGAGGCAGTGCGAGCCGGGTCCGACCGGCCGCCCGCCGTCGATCCGGCGGTCGTCGCCCGGCAGTTGCTGGCGTTGATGGACGGGCTGCAGACCCAGTGGCTGCTGGAGCCCGGGGCCGTGGCGATGGAGGACCTGGTGCGTGACTACCTGGTCCGCCTCGGTCTCGATCCGGACGGCGGCGTGCGGGAGGCCGGCGTCAGCGGGTGAGGGCGGCGAGCACCGCATCGGCCGTACTCCGGTGCCCGTCGGCGTTGGGGTGGAATCCGGCCGCGGCCGCGGTGTCCTCCGGTTCGATCCAGCGCACCCCCGCCGGTCGGCACACCTCGTGCCCCACGGAGGGGCTGTAGGCGTCGACGTAGGTGGCGTCGTTCGGAGCGGCCTGTGCGGCGAGCATGGCGTTGAGGTGCTTCGCCTTGTCGCGCAGCCAGGGGAAGTCCCCTTCGGCGAGCGCGACCGTAGCCCGGCAGGCCGTTCCGTCGTCGGGGAAGATCGCCGGGTACCCGACCACCAGGACCCGGGCGTGCGGGGAGCGGACGCGGATCTCGTCGAGGACGGCTGCGACGCGCGGTGCCGTGGCGTCGATGCGGGAGGCGATCTCGTCCGCGCCGAGCAGGGTGTAACTCCATTTGCAGGGCGCGCCCTGCGGGGCCAGGTACCCGAGGAGTACGCAGCGGGTGATGACGCCGGGCAGGTCGAGGTCGTTGCCGCCGATGCCCAGCGTCACCAGGGTGGTGTCGGGGCGCAGGGCGTCCAGCTGCGGTGGTACGGCGTCCTGAGGGCCCGTCATGTGGCTCGTCTCGGCGCCCGCGCAGGTCACGTCGGTGAACGACGCGGCGTGCACCGCCCGGGCGACCAGCGTGGCGTAGTTGGCCGACGAGCGTCCGCAGACCGGGTCGGTCTGTTCGGGGACGCCGGGCCCGGAGCTGAAGGAGTCGCCGAGGGCGACGTAGCGCACCTCCGTGATGGCCGGCTCGGCCGCGGGCGCCGGTCCCGTTGCGGAGGCGGCCGTGGTGGCGCCGATCAGGGCGGCGAAGGCCGCGGCGGCGGTGACCGCGCGTCGCGCCGCTCGTCTTCCGGGTGGCGCGGTGGCCGGCCGGCTGGAGGGAGGCATGGCGGTTCCTCGTTTCGGGCGATGGGGGAGAGTGCGAAAACCGTACGGTGATCGGTTTCTGGTCGTCAATAGGGTGCGCCGATATGGGGCGGCGGTGTCGACGAGGGGCGACTACCGGCGGGTAGAA
Source organism: Streptomyces ambofaciens ATCC 23877 (assembly GCF_001267885.1). Lineage (NCBI taxonomy): Bacteria > Bacillati > Actinomycetota > Actinomycetes > Kitasatosporales > Streptomycetaceae > Streptomyces > Streptomyces ambofaciens. The sequence goes on from NZ_CP012382.1 coordinate 7,624,484, forward strand.
GGTTCTTGACAGTAAAAACCGATCATCGTACGGTTTTTGAAACTTCACTCATCCGAACAGGCCCTCACCCCGCCGTACTCACCAGCCTCACCAGAGCCGAACAGGTGCGCGTATGACCCAGCAGACCCCGTCGACGCCGTCCCTCCCGCTGCCCGACAAGGCCTCGCTGACCAGTGGCGCGGGTGACTTCGTCACGTCCGGCCTCGGCGCCGCCGACGTCCCCGCCGTCACCCTGTCCGACGGTCCGCACGGCCTGCGGCTGCCGAGGGAGAGCGGCGACGGCGGCCAACTCGACCTGCACAGCGCCGCACCCGCCACCTGCTTCCCGCCGGCCGTGGCCCTGGGCAGCGGCTGGGACCCCGAGCTGACGCGTCGCGTCGCCGGCGCGATCGCCGCCGAGGCCTCCGCGCACGGGGTGCACGTGGTGCTCGGTCCCGGCATCAACATCAAGCGGTCGCCCCTGTGCGGGCGCAACTTCGAGTACTTCTCGGAGGATCCCCTGCTGACCGCCGAACTCGGCGGAGCCATGGTCCGGGGTCTTCAGGAGGCGGGTGTCGGCGCGGCGCTCAAGCACTACGCGGCCAACAACCAGGAGACGGACCGCATGCGCGTCAGTGCCGACGTCGACGAGCGTCCGCTGCGCGAGATCTACCTGCGCGCCTTCGAACGCATCGTCCGGCGCGACCGCCCCTGGTCCGTCATGGCCTCCTACAACGCGCTCAACGGCGTCCCGCTGTCGGAGAACACCCGGCTGCTCACCGACATCCTGCGCACGGAATGGGGATTCGACGGCATCGTCCTGTCCGACTGGGGTGCGGTGCGCGACCGGGTCGCCGCGCTGCGCGCCGGCCTCGATCTCCAGATGCCGGGCACCGGTGGGCGTACCGACCGGGAGGTCGTCGCCGCGGTGACTGGCAGCCGCCTCGACGAGTCGGTGCTCGATGCCGCGGTCGAGCGCCTCGTCCGCTTCGCCCGGCGCGCGGCGGGCGGTGTCACGGCCGGTCGCCGGTTCTCCGCCGAGGAGCACCACCGTCTGGCCGGCGAGGCTGCGGACCGGTGCGTGGTGCTCCTCAAGAACGACGGCGGACTCCTGCCCCTCGACCCGGCCGCCGGCAGCGTGGCCGTCATCGGTGAACTGGCCCGCACTCCCCGCTACCAGGGCGCGGGCAGCTCCCAGGTGACGCCCACCCGCCTCGACACGCCGCTCGACGGCCTCCGGCGGCTCGCCGACGGCGCTCGTGTGGAGTTCGCCCCGGGGTACACCCTCGACGGCACCGGTGAGGGTGCCGCCGGTGCCATCGAGGACGAGGCGGTGCGGCTCGCCGCCGGGAGCGACACGGTCGTGCTCTTCCTCGGACTCTCCGCACAGGACGAGTCCGAGGGCTTCGACCGCACCCACATCGATCTGCCCGCCGACCAGGTGCGTCTCCTGGAGCGCGTCCGGGCCGTCAACGACCGGGTGTGCGTGGTGCTGTCCAACGGCGGAGCGGTGCGCACCTCGCCCTGGCACGAGACGGTGCCCGCCGTGGTCGAGGGCTGGTTGCTCGGCCAGGCCGGCGGTGGCGCGCTGGCCCGGGTGCTGTTCGGCACGGTCAACCCCTCCGGCAAGCTGGCCGAGACGCTGCCGTTGCGCCTGGAGGACTGCCCGAGCCACTTGTCCTTTCCCGGCGAGGAGGGCCGGGTCCGGTACGGAGAGGGGGTCTTCGTCGGCTACCGCGGCTACGACGCCGCCCGCCGCGAGGTGGCCTTCCCGTTCGGCCACGGGCTGTCCTACACCAGCTTCGCCTACTCCGGCCTGCGCGTGGACCCGCAGGAGGACGGCGCGGCGTTCGGCGTCGCGGTGACCGTCACCAACACCGGGGACCGGGCGGGCCGAGAGGTGGTCCAGTTCTACAGCGCGGCACCGGCGGACTCCGAGGTCGCCCGGCCGCCGAGAGAACTGCGGGCCTTCGCCTCGGTGTCGCTCGACCCCGGTGAGAGCCGCGAGGTGGTGGTCCGACTGACGCGGGCCGACCTGGCCCACTACAGCGAACGCGAGGGCGGCTGGCGGGTCGAGGGCGGTGTCCACCGCATCGAGGCGGCCGCCTCCTCGCGGGACGTCCGGCTGTCGGCGGAGATCACCCTCCAAGGGGACGCCTCGCGGCTGCGGCTGACCGGGCGCAACTCGCTCGCCGAATGGCTGCGCCACCCCGTGGGAGGTCCACTGCTCGCGGAGCGGTTCGCCCGCGCTCGGGCGGACGCGGCCGGGCCGGGAGCCCTGGAGGACCCGGTGATGCGGCGGTTCCTCGCCGGCATGCCGCTCGACGTGATCTCCGACTTCCCGCAGAGCCCCGTATCGCCAGACGACGTGAGGGAGTTGGCCGCCACGGTCGCCGACTCGAGCGCCACCCGGACCACGCCGACCACACCGGGCGCCTCCACGGAGACCTCGGCGCCTCGGGCCGCGACGGCCGCTTCCGGTCCCGCGCCCGGGACGGCCGGCTCCGCGCCGGCACCTGTGCCCGGGACGGCCGGCTCCGCGCCCGCACCTGTGCCCCCGCCCGTCACCCCTGTGGCGGCCCCCACCGCCCCGCCGTCCGCCGCCACCGACGACGCGCCCCGCCCCACGGCGCGGTGACCGTGGGCGCGGTGGTGCGGGGGCGAGTGCGGCCGGGCTGGGAGGCCGTACGCGAGGCCTTCGGACACGGGCAGGCGGACGATCCGGGCGCCGCGCAACTGGCGGTCCACCACCGGGGCCGGCCGGTCGTCGACCTGTGGACCGAGGACACGGCTGCCGTCCGGCCCACCGGTCCCGACTCGGTCACCGTGCTGATGTCCGTCACCAAGGGCATGACGGCCGTGTGCGTCCATCTGCTCGCCGAACGCGGTCTGGTGGACCTGGAGGCGCCCGTCTCCCGCCACTGGCCGGAGTTCGCCGCGGCGGGCAAGGCGGAGACGACCGTGGCCGACCTGCTCGCCCACCGCGCCGGGCTGCCCGCCTTCACCGACGACCCGGCCGGCGTCGGCCTGCCCGCCCTCCTCGACGACGTCGGCCGCGTGCGCGCCCTCGCGTCGATGCGGCCGGTGTGGAAGCCCGGAACGGCGTACCTCTACCACGCCCTCACCTACGGCCACCTGCTGGGCGAGGTGGTCCGCCGGGTGACGGGCACGAGCATTGGGGCGTTCTTCGCCCGTGACGTGGCCGGGCCGCTGCGGCTGGACCTGTGGATGGGTCTGCCCCGGTCGGCGGAGCACCGGTTCGTCCCGCAGACCGCCGTACGGCCGACGCCCGGCGCCGAGCAGATCGACGCGGCGGTCGGCCGCCTCGGCCTGGCGGCCGGTGACCGGCTGGCCGCCGCCCTGCGCGCCTCGGCGCGTGAACTGGCCTCGGTCGTCGAGGCGTTCGGTACGCGTCGGGGCCGGGCCCACGAGTTCCCCGCCGCGGGCGGCATCGGCGACGCCCGGTCGTTGTCCCGCCTGTACGCGGCGCTCATCGGGGAGGTCGACGGCGTACGGCTGCTGTCGGCCGCGGCGGTGGACCGCGCCCGGGCCCCGCAGACCGATCACCTGCCGCCACCAGGGCCGCTGCGCCGCTTCGACGGACCGGACCGGTCCAGGTTCGGCCTCGGCTTCGAGCTGCCCCGCCCCGGCGAACCCCTGCTCGGCGAAGGTTCCTTCGGCCACGCCGGAGCGGGTGGCCGACTCGCCATGGCGCACCCGGAGAGCGGCCTGGCGGTCGGCTACGTCTGCACGGCCATGGCCTGGGAGCCGTCCGCGGGTCCCGATCCGCGCTGGACGCCGTGGACCGCGGCGGTCAGGGAGGCGGCTGCCGGCGTCCGCCGGGCCTGACACCTGGCGGGGCAGGGCCGGTCGCTCGGCCTGGCCGGTCGGCCCGGACCCGCCCTTCACCGCCGGTGGCGCGGCCGGGGGAACGAGGATCCGGACGACCGCCTCGGGCCGCTGCCCAGCAGGCCCCGCGCGCCCCACGGCAGCCGGAGAAGACCGAGGGCGGGGCCCGGCCCGGGTCCCGCCCTCCGCCACACCGCTCCCCGCCCCGGTCAGCCCTCCCGGTCCGGGGCCAGCAGCCGCATGATGTCGTCGATGGGCTGTTCCATGTCCGTCGACCGGTCGATGAGCCACTGCAACTGGATGCCGTCGGCCACCGCCAGCAGCAGTACCGCCAGTCGCTCGGGCGGGACGACGGTGGTCATGCGCCCCTCGTCCATGCGCTCGCGCACGTACGTCGCCACCCGCTCGCGCAGCACCGGGTAGCGCTCGGCGAAGTGCGCGTGCGCGGGGTGGGCCGTGTCACTGGCGGCCGCCGCCATGGACACGAACAGTTCCACCAGACCGGGGGTCCTGGCGCTCTCCCGGATGATCTCCCGGTAGCTCTCGGGGCTGCTCCGTTCGTCCTGCCGCACGCGGGCGGTCTCGTCGCGCATGCGCAGCACCTGAGTGAGCAGGTCCTCCTTGGAGTCGAAGTAGTGCATCAGCCCGGGCAGGCTGAGATTGCACTGGGCGGCCACCTTCCGCAGCGAGGTCCCCCGGTATCCCTCGGCCGCGAAGATCTCCAGAGCCGCGTGCAGGATCTCGCTGCGCTTCGCCTCGCCCTTCTCGTACGGGCCGCGTTTCGCCATGCCGGCCAGCCTAACCCGCGCGCGCGACGCCGGCCGCCGAGGTGGCGGGCACCTCCGGCAGGCGCCCGGAACGCGCCACGGAGCCCAGCCAGCGGGCCGACTCCTTGGGCCGGCGGGCGAAGGAGTGCGGATCGACCGCTATGAGGCCGAACGTCGGCCGGTAGGAGCCCCACTCGTAGTTGTCCAGGGCGCTCCAGTGCAGGTAGCCGCGGACGTCCACGCCGTCGCGCAGGGCGGCGGCGAGGCCGGCCAGCGCCCTGCGGGTGTAGGAGATGCGCAGGGCGTCGTCGTCGGTGGCGATGCCGTTCTCGGTGACCAGGATGGGCACGTCCGGTCCCACCACGGCGGCGGTGTGCCGTACCGCCTCTCCCAGTGCCTGCGGATACACCTCCCAGCCGGTCAGTGTGGTCTCGGCGCCCTGCGGCACGGGCAGTGGTCCGTCCGGGCCGATCCGGTGCCGCGTGTACGCCTGCACGCCGACCCAGTCGTCCTCGCGGGCGGCCTCCAGGAAGACGTCCTCGCGCGGCCCGGCGTACGCGGCGGCGACCTCCTCGGCGCCCGGCTCGGCCTGGTAGACCTGGTTGGCGACGGTCCAGCCCACCCGCAGACCCGGGTCGGCGGCCCTGAGTACGCCGCGGGCCGCGCGGTGCGCCCGGATCAGAGCCCGGGTCACGTCGGCGTCCGGTTCCAGGGAACCGGGGTCGAAGGCCGCCGCGCCCGAGCGCTCGCCGCCGCGTTCCCGGGTGCGGGCGGCCTCGCGCATCAGGGTGTGCATCAGCGCGACCATGTTGGGCTCGTTGATCGTGACCACATGACGGACCCCCGCCGCGAGGATCTCGGCGGCCACGCCCGCGTAGGCCGCGAACAGTCCGGCCGACTCGGGCGAGGACCAGCCGCCGAGTTCACTGAACCACCGCGGCGAGGTGAAGTGGTGCAGCGTCACCACCGGAGTCAGCCCGCGCGCCAGGGCCCCGCGCACCATGTCCCGGTAGTGGGCGACGGCCGCCCGCGAGATCCGGCCCCGCTCGGGCTCCACACGGGCCCATTCGATCCCGAAACGGTAGGCGTTGAAGCCGAGTTCGCTCAACAGGTCCATGTCCTGCGGCCAGCGGTGGAAGCTGTCGGCCGCGTCGCCGCTCGGCTCGGCGACGAAGCTGTCCGGCCGGTTCTCCAACACCCACCAGTCGCTGGAGACGTTGTTCCCCTCGACCTGGTGGGCGGAGGTGGAGGCTCCCATGAGGAAGCCGTGCGGCAGCACGAGACCGGGCCCGGTCGGGGGTGTCATGCGGGGCTCCTTTCGCCTCGGAGCCCGGCCCGGAGGGAGGCGGGGCCGAGCTCCGTGAAAAGCGTTCATTGATCGGTTTTCGTGTTAGCGTACAGGCGGAGCCGCTCCGGCAGGAAGGCGCGCCGGCCGCCCCCCTTCCGGAGCGGCCCGCCGCCCGGGGCCCCCGGCCCACCTGACTCGGCCGCGGGCCCCCGGAGCCGGCGGCCACGGCGACCGGGCCCGAGCCGCGGCCCCCCGCCAACGGGACCGGCGCAGTGCCGACAACCGCACCAGCCGCGTGGAGGAGAACCATGGACGTCGTCATCCCGGGCCCAGCGAACCGGACGGCAGCCGCCACCGGAGAGGCACTGGGCCTCGCCGGGCCCTGGCGCGTCGCCACCACCGACCACCGCCTCACCGCGGTCGCCGGGACGGTTCGCGCGCTCCTCGCCCCCCACCTGGGAGACCGCCTGCTGCCCCCGGACACGACCGGGACCACCGCCACCACCCTCGAACTCGTCCTCGACGCCGCCTCGTCGGCCCCGCACCGGGCCCCCGTCGGCATCTCGCCGCGCGGCACCGCGGAACCGGGCGACGAGTCGTACCGGATCACGGTCGACGAACACGGCGTCAGGTGCCGGTCCACCACGCCCGAGGGCGTGTTCCGCGCCGCCACCACGGCGCTCCAGACGCTCGCCGCGGCCACGGGCCCCGTCCCTCGCGGGGAACTGACGGACGCACCGCACTACGCGTGGCGCGGACTCATGGTCGACCCGGCGCGCGGCTTCCTGACGCCCGCGGAACTGCGCCGCGTCGTCGACCTCGCGGCCCTGTACAAACTGAACGTCCTGCACCTGCATCTGACCGACAACGAGGGCTGGCGCCTGCCGCTGCCCGCCGCGGCCGCCACCGGCGGACCGGACGCCGCCGCGCGGCAGTACTACATTCCCGACGACTACCGCGCCCTGCAGGCCTACGCGGCCGAGCGCTTCGTCACCGTCGTCCCCGAGATCGACCTGCCCGGCCACTGCGCCGCTCTGCGCGAGGCGGTGCCCGGACTGCCCGCCGCCCCGGCGCCGGAAGGGCTGAAGGGCCGCTTCCCCTACGTGCCGCCACTCGACCTCGCCGATCCCGACACCCGGTCCCTGGTGGCCTCCGTCCTCACCGAGGTGTGCGAACTGACCGACGGCCCCTTCGTGCACGTCGGCGGCGACGAGGCGGTCGGCATGACCGCGGACAGCTTCGCCCTGGCCGTACGTGAACTACGCGCCCTGGTCCGGGCGGCCGGCAAGCATCCACTGGCCTGGCAGGAGGCGTCACGCGCCGGCATGACCGCGAACGACATCGCCCAGTTCTGGGTGGACGTGCCGATGATGGACCTGCCCGACACCCAGGAGGAACTCGACCGCCGCCCCGAACTGCTCGCGGCCGGTTACACCCCCGAGCTGGTCCGGGCCCTCAAGAGGTTCTTCGCCCCGACCGACGACGACCTCGCCCGGATCCTGGACGGCGGCGGACGCGTCCTGCTCTCCCCGCAGTCCCACCTCTACCTCGACCGCCGCTACGCTCCGGACATCGTCCCGCCCGGTCAGGCCGAGGACGCCGCCCGGCTGGGCTTCGCCACCTACCGGCCCCGCGGGGTGCGGCACACCGCCGCCTGGGACCCGGCCGCGTACGGGATTCCCGAGGAGCGGATCGCCGGCATCGCGGCGACGGTCTTCGGGGAGTCGATCCAGGGGCTCGACGACCTGACCACCCTGCTGCTGCCGCGCCTGCCGTCCGTCGCCCACACCGCGTGGACCGGCCGGGCCCCGGACTGGGACGCCCACCGCGACCGTGTCGCCCGGCACGGCAGGCTCTGGGAGGACCGCGGGCTCTCCTACCTTGCCTCCACGGAGATCCCCTGGGCGTGACCCCCCGGACCCGGACGACGGGCGGGCGTCGGCACACGGTGTCACGCTGGGGTGAACAGGAACTGCGAAAGGGCTCCGCCGTGATCACCACTGACTTCGTCCCCGGCTCCCCCTGTTGGCTCGACCTCGGCACCCCCGACGTCCGCGGCGCCGCGGCCTTCTACGGCGCCGTGTTCGGCTGGGACTTCGAGTCCATGGGGGAGGACGTCGAGGGCGGCATGTTCCGCAAGGACGGCAAGATCGTCGCCGGTATCGGCCGGCTCACCGAGGAGGGCGCGCGCTCCGCCTGGATGGTCTACTACTGCGTCGCCGACGCGGACGCCACGACCCGGGCCGTGCGGCAGGCGGGCGGTACGGTGCGCGTGGCGCCGATGGATCTGGACCAGTGGGGCCGGATGGCCCAGTACAGTGATCCGGCGGGCGGTCAGTTCGCCGCGTGGCAGCCGGGCACCAGCCAGGGCGTCGAGCTGGTGGACCAGCCGGGTTCGCTGTGCTGGACGGAGCTGTACACGAGCGACGCGGCGGCGGCCAAGGAGTTCTACGGCACTGTCTTCGGCTGGCAGTTCGGTGACATGGAGATGCCGGACGGTGGCGGGGGCACGTACTCGCTCATCACTCCCGCCGGTCTCCCCGAGGAGCGCATGCACGGCGGTCTCATGCAGCTCCGCGAGCAGGACCTCGCCCCCGGTCTTCGCCGTCACCGACTGCGACGCCGCCGTCGCCACGGTCCTCGAGAACGGCGGCAGCGTGCAGATGGGCCCGGAGGACGCGGCGGGCGTCGGCCGGCTGGCCCTGTGACTCGATCCGTCGAACGCGGACTTCGTGGTGCTCGCACCGGCCCAGGCGTGACGGGACCCGTTTCGGAACGTCGAGCCGGTCGTGCCGTGCCGTGCCGGCAGGGCCGGCCGGCGCCGAGCCCGGGACGGCGCGCCCACGCGCCTGTCCGTTGTCCCCGGGCAGGTCCCCGACGCGTTCCGGTGGCAGGTCACGTCACCCCTCCGGGCGCAGCCGCATGACCAGCTTGTTCACGCCCCACAGCGCGACGCCGATGGCGACCAGGACGCCGGCGCGGATGTAGACGTCCGCCTCCCGGTCCGCGAGGGGGCTCGCCAGGACCAGTGCCGTGAGTGCTCCGAGGACCGGCAGGATCGTCGGTGTGCGGAAGTGCCGGTGCTCCACCCGGTCCTTGCGGAGGACCAGGACGGTCACGTTGACCACGGCGAACACGCAGAGCAGGAGGAACGAGGTGGTGTCGCCGAGGCCCTCGATCTCGCCGGTCGACACCAGACCGATGGCGAGGACGGTGACGAAGACGATGCCGGTGATCGGCGTGCGCCGGCGGGGGAGCACCTTGCCCATGACGCGCGGCAGGACCCGTTCGTTGGCCAGGCCGTAGCAGAGCCGTGAGGCCATCATGATGTTGATCAGCGCGGAGTTGGTGACGGCGAAGAGCGCTATCAGGGCGAACAGCTTGGGCGGGAAGTCGACGCCGCCCGCCTTGACGACCTCCAGCAGCGGGCCGCTGGACGCCTCCAGGGTGCGGTAGTCCACGAGCAGCGACGACACCAGCGCCACCAGGACGTAGATGACGCCCGTCACGGCGACGCCGGTGAAGATCGCCCGGGGGAAGGTGCGGACCGGGTTCTGCGTCTCCTCGGCCATGTTGACGGAGTCCTCGAAGCCGACGAAGGCGAAGAAGCCGAGCGCCGTGGCGCCGAGCACTCCGGTGATCAGCGCGTATCCGGTACCCGATCCCTCGAACTCACCCAGCCTGGACGGCTCGCCGTCACCGCTGAACACCGCCCAGGCCCCGATCCCGAGGATCACCAGCAGTCCGGTCAACTCGACGACCGTCAGCACCACGTTGGTCTTCACCGACTCCGACACGCCCCGCAAGGCGAGGGAGGAGAGCGCGAGGAGGAACACGATCGCGATCAGGGTCGGCGGGATCGCGTCGGTGAACTCCTGGAAGTAGTCGCCGCTGAAGGCGCGGGCCGCCGCGCTGGCGGACGACAGGCCCGAGCACATCACCATGAAGGCGACGATGAAGGTCAGGAACGGCACCTTGAACGCCTTCTGCGTGTACAGCGCGGCACCGGCGGCCTTCGGGTACTTGCCGACCAGCTCGACGTACGAGGCGGCGGTGAGGAACGCGACGACGAACCCGATCAGGAACGGCAGCCACAGCGCACCGCCGACCTTGCCCGCCACCTTGCCCGTGGTGGCGTAGATACCGGTCCCGAGGATGTCACCGATGACGAAGAGGATCAGCAGCTTGGGGCCGATGGCACGCTTGAGCGACGGTGACCCGCCGTCCGCTGCGTCGGTGGTCCGCGGCTCGGCTGTGCTCATGAGGCCCCTCTCCCGTTCTCCGTGCAGAAGGTTCTGCCCTGCGGGCCGGATGTGATGCATGCAACCGGCCGTCACACCCGGCCGGGCTCCGACACTTCGGGAGCGGAGGAGATTCGGCCGTCAGAGGCCGCGTCGGTTCCCGCCCTGATACCAGCCGAGAGCCCCCGCGCCGTCGGAGGGGTCGAACGACTGGTGGAGTGCGACCAGCGCGGTGACCAGGCGGGGGTCCCAGCCGGGGGTCAGCACCCGGTAGTCGTCGGCCAGGCCGCGGAAGACGAGGTGGGCCCGTCCGGTCCCGTCGCGCCAGATCACACGGCGTGGAGGCCCGAACCCGCCGTCACCCTCGCCGAGGAGGGACGTGATCGCCCACAGCAGGCTGACCACCAGCCCCACCGGCCACCACAGTGCCCACCACACCAGGCGGCCTCGGTAGCCGCGCAGGGCAGGTCCGGCGGCCGGCTCCACGGTCCACCTCGTCCGGCCGGGCCGGAAGGAGCGGCGACGCCGCATCGTGATCCTCCCGAGCAACGTGCCGGACGGATCCTCGACACGGTAGACGGCGGCATGCCCGCTCACGCGTGGGCCGAGGGGCCGTTCGGTGACCACGCGCGCCGACGGGCCCTGCGTGTCGGGGACGACGTGGAAGGCGTGGACGGAGCGGTACCGGTCCGGGGCAGGGGCGGGGTCGTCAGGGCAGAGCCGGAAGGCCTCTCCTCGGGCCTCGTTTCCGCCCGAACTGACGACGGCGGGCGGAAACACTCCGTACCGCACGTCGTAGGTCACTCGCCCTGGAGTCATGCTCTACGTCTCCCTCAACCCGCTCGACGGTCCGCTGGGATGCTCTCATCCCGGTGCACGGGGGGAGCGGGGAGGTTCTCGCAGTGCGGGCGGTGGTGCCGGCGGCCGGTCGGCGAGCGGGCTGCGGTGGGGGACGCGGTGCACGGAGGTGCACACTTCATCGGGGTTTCCAGGCCGGACGTCCCCGGACGTCAGCGGCGCCGACGTCCGGGGTGTGTCCGGGGGGTGGTGCGCGTCCGGGCGTGGAGCTGTCGGGCGGGGCCTCGAAGCCGTCCCTGGCCGGTCCTTGTCCACCACCGTCGGACGGCAACGGCCGCGGCGGCGGCGCCGGCGGCCAGGGCGACTGCCAGGAGGCCGCCGGGCCCCGTGACGCCGGCCGGGCGCGTGAGCCGGTCGCCGCATGCCGCCCCGGCGGCGGAGCGCCGTCCCGGATGCGGGAGCGTCCGGGACTCGCGTGTCACCTCCTCGGAGATCCGCTGCCAGAGGCGCGCGGGGGGCGCCGTCGCCAGGTCCACCGCCTGCGCGTCGCGCGCGGCGTTCACCAGGCGGGTCAGCGCCGTCAGTTCCTCCCGGCAGAACGGGCACGCGGCGATGTGCCGCAGGGCGCCGGCGTCCTCGTCGCCCGACGTGTTGCCGAGTGCCAGTTCCACCAGGTGCGCCGACTCTACGTGGCCCACTGCGTCCTCCTGGTCCCTCCCGCGGGCCGACGCGTGGTGTCAGCCACGCCGGCCCACGACGCGGCGGGAGACCAGGGCGCCGGTCAGCGTGACGGCTCCCGCGGCGGCGGCCCAAGCGGACCACTGGGCGGCGGAGTTCGGGGAGACGGCGGTCCCCGCGTGGGAGGTGGGGGACTTCGTTCCCGTGCTGTCGAACGTCTGGGTGGCCAGCGCCAGGTTCTTGTCCTCGGCGCTGCCCCAGGCGTAGACGACGTTGCTCGTTCCCTCCTTCAGGTTCACGTCGGCGGGGCCGATCGCGACGGTGTCGGTGCCGGCGAGGACGACGTCGGTGTTGACGGTGCCCGCGTCGACCGTCGCGGTGTCCTGGCCGGGGTTGGTCAGGCCGGTGAAGAGAGGCTGACCACCGGCGCGTACGTCCACGGCGGGCGCGGCCGCGACGTGACGCACCGTGAGGCGCGCCTTGCCGGCGTCCGGCTGCGAGACGTTGTCGGTGTAGGCCGTCAGCTGCGGTTCACCGTTCGCGGAGAGGTGTGCGGCGAGCGTGGCGTTGCCGCCTTCGGGTACCTTCACCTCTTTCTCCAGGGCCGGTGCGCCGTCGGGTCCCTGGCCCGCCTGGAAGATCTGGATGTCGTAGGTCCCGGCATCCAGGGACTGCGGGTCGGTCACCGTGCCGGGCTTGAAGTCGCTGAGAAGTTCGTCGCCGTTGGCGTAGACGTCGACCGTCATCCCGGGAATGCCGTGGAAGACGGAGACCATGGCCTTGTCCTGCGCCTGCTCGGGTTCTGCCATGGCGGGCGCGGCCACACCGAGGGCCAGCGCGCAGGCACCGGCCGAGGCGGCCACGGCGAGGGGGGTCCGGGAAGTCATGGGGATCATCCCTTCGATACGGTCTCCGCTGCTGCGGAGTCTCAGTCGTGTTTCCTGGACGAGCGGTGCCGCGGATGCGTCCGCGGCCCTGCTTCCCCCCGATGACCTAGCGGTCCGCGTCCTGTGTGCGGCCCTGGTCGACGGCCAGGCGCAGCCGGTGCAGTCCGCGGCGGGCGTGACTCTTGACCGTCCCCAGGGGCACACCCGTGCGTTCCGCGATCTGGACCTGGGTCAGGTCCTCGTAGAAGGCCATGCACAGCACCTCCCGCTGGGCGCGCGGCAGCCGGGACAGGGCGTCGACGAGGAGCACGCGGTCCAGTACGGCCTCCGGTGCCGGCTCCAGCGACCGATCGGGGTCGCAGTCGCGGGCCACCGAGTCGACGAGGGTCAGGCGCCTCGTCCTGGCGGCCAGCGCGTCGACGATCTTGCGGCGCGTGATGCCGACCAGCCACGCACCCAGCGCGCCGCGCTCCGGCCGGAAGCCCTGCCGTCCGCGCCAGGCACCGATGAACACCTGCTGGGTCACGTCCTCGGCCTCGTGCGGGTCACCGAGGGACCGGGTGGCCATGGTGTGGACGAGTGAACCCCAGTGCCGGTAGATGGCCGCGAACGCCTCTTCGTCCGCTGCGACGAGGCCACGGGCCAGATCCTCCTCGTACCGGGTCTCCTCCGAGGGCGGGACGAGCGCGGTGGCGGGTCGCACGTTCGTGCTCATGGCCTGATTCCTCCTGCCGTGCCTCGTACGGGCACACAACGTCGTCCCGCGGACGGCGTGTACGCCGTCCTGTCCTGCGGGGTTGCCGTACGTGACTCCAGTCTTGGACGCACGAACGACGCAGGCAACATGCGTCGGTTGTGCGTCGTACAGTGAGGTCATGAGTGTCCTTGTGGACGGTGACGACGAACGGGACGGCCGGGGCGGAGCGGAGGGCGGCGGGCTGACCACCGGGGAGGTGGCCAGGCGACTGGGCGTGGCGCCCACCACGGTCCGCACCTGGGACCGCCGCTACGGACTCGGGCCCGAGGCGCACACCGGAGGGCGGCACCGACGCTGGACCCCCGGGGACGTGGCGCGGCTGGAGCGGATGTGCGCGTTGACGGCGACCGGACTGCCGCCCGCCGAGGCCGCCCGGCTGGCGCGCCGCGAACAGACGCGGGCCCCGGCTCCCCGCCCTCCGGCGGGTTCCGGCGGGACCGGCGCCCCGGCCCGCGGTCGCAGCCGGGCGGGCAGCGGGCTGCGGTTGGGTGACGTGCGTCAGGAGTGCAAAGGCATCGCCCGTGCCGCCCTGCGTCTCGACGCCGCCGCGCTGGACGAACTGCTGCTCACCTCGATCGCGGAGCACGGACTGGTGGCCGCCTGGACCGAGGTGATCGTGCCGACGCTCCAGGCCGTCGGCCGCAAGTGGGAGACGTCGGGCGAGAAGTACGTCGAGGTCGAGCACTTCCTGTCCTGGCACGTCTCCGGCGCGCTGCGGCGCAGCACGTCCGCCACGGTCGCCGACCGCCCCGGCGCCACCACGCTGCTCGCCTGCGTGCCGGGGGAGAACCACACGCTGCCGCTGGAAGTGCTGTCGGCCGCCCTCACCGAGCGGGGCCTCCCGGTGCGCATGTTCGGCGGTGCCCTGCCGGTCGAGTCCCTCGTCGCGGCGGTGCGCAGGACCGGGCCGGCCGCGGTGGGGCTGTGGGCGCAGTCGCGCACCACCGCCAGCAGGCCGCTGGCCCAGCACGTGGCCGCGATGGAGTGGGGGGTGCGCGGTGCCCGCCGCAGGCCGGTCGTCCTGACCCTCGGTCCCGGCTGGACGGGGCAGAGGGCGGCCGGTCTGGCGCGCCCGGCGGGACTCGCCGAGGCCGTCGCCGCGGTGGAGTCGGCGCTGTCACGGTGACGCGTCCTCCGCCCGGACGGTGACGCGTCCTCCGCCCGGACGGTGACGCGTCCTCCACTCGGACGGTGACGCGTCCTCCACTCGGGACGGTGACGCGCCGTCCGCTCGGACACGGCGGGCGGGCACCCGGTACCGGGTAGCCAGGCGCCTCGCCTCGCAGACGTCCCGACACGGGCGGGCGCCCTGCGGTACGGGCCTCCCGGGTCACGGGCTCCTCGCGGCGCGGGCTCCTCGCGACACGGGCGCCGCGCGACACGGGCGCCGCGCGAGCCGGGCACCGCGAGAGCCGGCCATCCGTGTCACGGGTCGCCCGGCGCGCCCCGGCGGCAACCGTGGCCGCCGGACCACGGGACGGTTCCCCCGCCCGGCCGATGCCAGGTTGCGCCGATGCCGGGCGCGAGGTGCCTGGCGCGGACACCGCGCCGGATTCCGCGCCCCTTCCGGCGTCCACGGCACAGCCGAGCCGTGCCCCCGCGCGACCGGAATCGGACGGGGCCGCCAGGCGCGCCGCGCGGGGAGTACCCGCCGCCCTGGGGTACTGGTGGCGTCGGTAGGTCAGTCGAGGTCGCCGCATCCAGGGACGGTCGGCGGCCGGAAAGAGGGATCGACGGCGAGCGGTCCGTCGACCCCGGGCTGGAGCGAAGCGTGGAACTGAGCGGCGCGTGTGTGCCGGTGACCGGTGCCGGAGGACCGGAGCCCCGTGCCCGGCCCCTCGGCACCTGCTGCACCGACCGATCCCCGGCGGGCGCGGCCCCGCCGCGGGCGGGCGGCGCCCCGCGTCGGACGGCGGACCCCGTCCCGGGCGTACCGGCAGCCGATGCCGGCCTCCCGCGCCCCGGCCCGGACCGTACGCCCGTCGAACGGCGGACCCGATGACCTCCTCGCCCGACGACACGTCCGACGTGGTCGTCCTCGGTGGCGGCGCGGCCGGACTCAGCCTCGCGCACCGGCTGACCGAGACCGGGACCGCCAGCGTGACCGTGGTCGAGCCGCCGGACGGCCCGTCGCGCCCGGCGGAGCGCACCTGGTGCTACTGGGACCAGGACCCGGGCGACCTCGACGACGCCGTCACCAAGTCGTGGTCCGTGCTGCGCGTGCACGGCGCCGACGGCCGGCAGGTCACCGTCGACCCGGCCCCCCTGACGTACCGCATGGTGCGCTCCACGTCGTTCGAGCGACTGGTCCACACCCGGCTGGCCCGTTCACCCGGCGGGCGCCTCCTGCGGGCGACGGCGGACACGGTGCGCGACGTGCCCGGCGGCGCCGAGATCCGCTGCACCCTCCCCGGGGGGCGCCCCCTGACCCTGCGTGCCCGGCGTGTCTTCGACTCACGGCCGCTGCGCGCCCTGCCGCCGGCCCGGACACAACTGCTGCAGCACTTCCGCGGCTGGTTCGTACGCACCGCCACCGAACGCTTCGATCCCGCGGTCGCCGACCTGATGGACTTCCGGGTGCCCCAGCCGGCGCACGGGCTCGCCTTCGGCTACGTCCTGCCGCTGACCCCGGACCGGGCGCTCGTGGAGTACACCGAGTTCTCCCGCACCGCGCTCACCACCCAGGAGTACGAGACGGCGCTCGGCCACTACTGCACCGACATCCTGGGCCTGGGCACGCTCACCGTGGAGCGGACGGAGCAGGGCGCGATCCCGATGACCGACGCCCGCTTCCCGCGGCGGGCCGGCAAGGCGGTCTTCCGGATCGGCACCGCCGGCGGCGCCACCCGACCGGCCACCGGCTACACCTTCGCCGCGGTGCAACGGCACAGCAGGGCCATCGCCGCCGCGCTGCGCGAGGGGCACGGGACCGTCCCCGCGCCCCACGGGCGGCGCGCACTGGCCATGGACGCGATGCTGCTGCGCGCCCTGGACACCGGGCGGATCGACGGCCCGGACTTCTTCACCGGCCTGTTCCGCGGCGTCCCGGCGGAGCGGCTGCTGCGCTTCCTCGACGGCGCCACCTCACTCGGGGAGGAATGGCGCATCGGGCTGCGCACCCCCGTCCGCCCGATGCTCCGCACGGCAGTCGAACTGCCCTTCCTCCCCCGCCGCTCCCGGACCGACGCACGAAACGGAGACAACCACCGATGAGCCTGCTGCGCGACCACGACCTGGCCCGCGCCTTCGACCACGCCTCCCACACCTACGACCGCCTCACCTCGCTCAATCCCGGCTACCGCACCGACCTCCTGCGCTCGGCCCGCCGTCTCCGGCTCCCCGGCGAAGGGGCCGGGCTGCGCGTGCTCGATCTCGGCTGCGGTACCGGCGCCTCCACCCTCGCCCTGCTCAGGGCCGCGCCCCGCGCCCGGATCACCGCCGTGGACGCGTCGGCGGGCATGCTGCGCCGCGCACTGGCCAAGCCGTGGCCCGCACGCGTGCGCTTCCTGCACCTGACCGCGGAGGAGGTCGCGACGGCCGGCGAAGGCCCCTTCGACGCGGTCTTCGCCGCCTACCTGTTCCGGAACGTCACCGACCCGGACGCGGTCCTCGGGAGCGTGCGGACCCTGCTGCGGCCGGGCGGCCGGCTCGCCGTCCACGAGTACAGCCTCAGCGGCTCACCGACGCACCGGGCCCTGTGGTCGGCGGTGTGCCACGGCCTCCTCATCCCGGCGGGCACGCTCACCGGCGACCGTGCCCTCTACCGCCACCTGCGGCACAGTGTCACCGCCTTCGACACCGCCCCCGCCTTCGCCGACCGGCTGGGGCGAGCCGGCTTCACCGGAGTCCGCGTCGCCCCGGTGGCCGGATGGCAGACGGGCATCGTGCACACCTTCCTCGCCCGCAACGGCTCGACCACGGAAACGGAGGACACCCGGTGACCGCCCACCGCACCGGGGCCGCTCGACGGGGCCGTGACCGCAAGGCCGAGATCCTGACGCCCCCACCCGGCAGGGACCGCTTCCGGCGCGGGGACGCGCCGTCCGTCGCGGTGATCGGTGGCGGGATCGCCGGTCTCGCCGCGGCCACCCTGCTGGCCGAGCGCGGTGCCCGCGTGACCCTGTACGAGAAGGAGGACGCGCTCGGCGGCCGGCTCTCCGGCGGGCCCACCAGGCTGGCGGACGGCTCCCCGGCGACCATGACCCGAGGGTTCCACGCCTTCTTCCGCCAGTACTACAACCTTCGCGGTCTGCTCCGGCGCACCGACCCGTCCCTCGCGCGGCTCACCCCGCTGCCCGACTACCCCCTGCGGCACAGCGGCGGCCTGACGGACAGCTTCGCCCGAGTCCCGAGGACACCGCCGTTCAGCGCGCTCGGCTTCGTCGCCCTGAGCCCCACGTTCGGCTGGCGGGACCTGGCCGCCATGGACGCCCGGGCCGCGCTGCCCCTGCTCGACGTGCGCGTGCCGGAGGTCTACGAGCGTTTCGACGAGGTCACCGCCACCGGGTTCCTGGACAGCGTGCGCTTCCCGGAAGCCGCCCACCACCTGGCGTTCGAGGTGTTCTCGCGCAGCTTCTTCGCCGACCCGCGGGAGCTCTCCGCCGCCGAACTGCTGCTGATGTTCCACATCTACTTCCTCGGGTCGTCCGAGGGCCTGCTCTTCGACGTACCGAGCGACCCCTTTCCCCAGGCGCTCTGGGATCCGCTGGGCGACTACCTCCAGCGCCTCGGGGCGGACATCCGCACCGGCACCCCCGTGACCGACGTGGTCCCCCTCGACGACGGAGGTGCGCACGTGCGCACCGACGCGGACGCCCGGCGCCACCAGGCCGTGGTGCTCGCCCTCGACACCCGCGGCCTGCGCCGGATCGTCAGCGAGTCACCCCGTCTGGGCACGTCCGGCTGGCGCGCCGGCATCGCCGCCCTGCGCACCGCGCCGCCCTTCCTCGTCTCCCGGCTCTGGCTCGACCGGCCGGTCCGCACCGACCGTCCCGGTTTCCTCGGCACCAGCGGCTACGACGGACTGGACAACATCAGCGTCCTGGAACGGTACGAGGGCGAGGCCGCCCGCTGGGCCGGGCGGAACGGAGGGTCGGTCGTGGAGCTGCACGCCTACGCCGTGGACACCGGCGCGGAACCGAAGAAGGTGCAGGACCTGCTTGTCGACCAGCTGCACCGGGTGTATCCGGAGACCCGCGAGGCGCGCGTCGTCGACGCCCGGCACGAATGGCGCTCGGACTGCCCGCTCTTCGCGGTCGGCTCCCACCGGCGCCGCCCCACCGTACGCACCCCCCACCCCTGGCTGACCCTGGCCGGCGACGCGATCCGCTGCGACCTGCCCGTCGCCCTCATGGAACGCGCCGTCACCACCGGGTTCCTGGCGGCGAACGCGCTGCTCGCCGACCGGGGGGTGCGGGGCCAGGTGCTGTGGACGGTGCCCCGGACGGGACGCTCCGCCGCACTGAGGGCCCTCGGTGCCGTCGCCGGACGGGGCCGGGGCGGCCGCTGACCGGACCGGCCCCGCGGCACGCCGGGAACGCCGGGAGGCGCCGGGGACGGCTGCCCGCCCCGGCGCCTCCTCAGCGCTCGTCCTGAGCGCGACGCGGTGCCACGCCCGACGCGCGTTCGACCAGCGCGGCGAACTCCTGCCGTACGGCCAGGGGAGCGTCGGCGCGTGCGAAGTGCCGGAGGCCGGCGGCCGCCAGCTCACCGATCTTCGCCTCCACCGCCTCCCGGGCGCCGGTGCGCTCCAGCGCCGCCCGTATCCGCTCGACCGCGTACTCCGACCCGGTGTCCGCGTCCGGCGCGAGTACGGCGGCGGCCTGGTGGTCCGCGGTGGCGTCGGCGGTCCGGTGCGCGACGGCCAGGAGGTAGGTGAGCTTGCGCGACCGCAGGTCGTCGCCGGCCGGCTTCCCGGTCAGCGCCGGGTCACCGAAGGCGCCGAGGAGGTCGTCGCGGAGCTGGAACGCCAGACCGGCGCACCGGCCGGCCATGCGCAGCGCCTCCACCGTGCCCTCGTCGGCTCCGGCGAGCGACGCGCCCAGGGCGAGGGGCCGGGCGACCGTGTACAGCGCGCTCTTCAGGGTGGCGACGGTCAGGGCCTCGTCGACACCGGACGAACGGGCGGCCTGGGCGTGCAGGTCCAGGTACTGCCCCGCGACCATCTCGGTGCGCATCGCCCGCCACTCCTCGTGCAGGCGCGGACCGTGCGGCGTCCCGAGGGCCGTCTCCGTCAGCAGGTCGTCCGCCCACACCAGCGCCAGGTCACCGGCGAGCACGGCGGCGGAGGTCCCGAACGTCTCCGCCGACCCGTGCATGCCCGCGGCCCAGTGCCCGCGGGCCAACTCGACGTGCAGGGCCGGGGCGCCCCTGCGTTGCAGTGACCCGTCCATCACGTCGTCGTGCACGAGGGCGCAGGCCTGGAGCAGTTCGAGCGCGGCTCCGACGCGCAGCACCGCCGCGGGGTCGCCCGAACCGCCCGCCGCCCGCCAGCCGCAGCAGGCGAAAGCCGTACGCAGCCGCTTTCCGCCCCGTGCGACCAGCGCGGCGACCCGGTCGGCCACGTCCCGGGCGAAGACGGGATCGACCGCGCGGGAGTGACGCAGACGCGCGTCGAGAACCTCCTGGAGGACGCTGCCCACGGCGTCCGTCGCAGCGAGCGCGGTGAGGGGGTCGTCGACGGCCCCGGCGGGTGCGGGAGCCGTCGTCGGCGGTCCGAGCATGCACAACCCCTTCTCACGTCCGGTCATCTGTACGACGATGCTTCCGCCGAGTGCCCTCGTGCGGATGCGCCGATACCTGTCCGGTACGGCGCCCGTCCCGGCCCCGCACCCCGGTGATCCCCGGCGCGCGCCTCACGGCGGTGCACCGGACGCCCCCGTGCCGCCCGGTCCAGGCCCTCGCGGTAGGTGTCGGCGCCGACGTACGTGACGCGTTCGCCGAGCTCCGCCGCCCGGTGGCGCATCGCGGACAGCACCAGGTGCGCCTCGGCCCGGTGGAAGCGGCGCCGCCGGAACACCGAGCGGGCCTCGATGACGAGGACGGGCGTGTCGCGGCCGGGGCCCGCCTCGTCCGGGGCGAGGAAGTGGGGGGCCGAGCTGATCGCCGAAGAGCCGGTGCACCACCGCTGCCTCCTCAGTCGCGCCCGCGGGCGTGCCGGAACCGGTCCAGCCCGTCGGCGAGGTCGATGAGCGGGGCGGGGTAATCGAGCGCGGCGCGCTGATCCTCCGGGAGCCGCCAGGGCTCGTGCACCCTCTTCCCGTCCACGTCCCTCAGTTCGGGCACCCAGCGGTGCACGTAGGCGCCGTCGGGATCGAAGCGCCTGCCCTGCACCACGGGGTTGAGGACGCGGTGGGGCCGGGTGTCGGTGCCGGTACCGGCGACCCACTGCCAGTTGAGCTGATTGTTGACGATGTCGCCGTCCACGAGGAGGTCCAGGAAGTGCCGGGCGCCGATCCGCCAGTCCACGTACAGCGTCTTGGTCAGGAAGCTCGCCACCAGCAGGCGCGCCCGGTTGTGCATCCAGCCCTCGTGACGCAACTGGCGCATGGCCGCGTCGACGACGGGATACCCCGTGCGTCCCTCCCGCCACGCGGAGATGTCCGCGGCGGCGTCCTTCTCGCCCCGCCAGTGGTCGTGGCGCGTCCGGTAGTCCTCCGCGGACGCCTTCGGCCGCGCGGCCAGCACCTGGTGGTGGAAGTCCCGCCAGCACAGCTGACGCACGAACGCCTCCGCTCCGGGGCCGCCCCGCCTACGGGCCCGGTGCACGAGCTCCACCGCTGAGAGAGCCCCGAAGTGGAGGTACGGCGACAGCCTCGAGGTCGCGTCCCCCGCCAGGTCGTCGTGCCGGTCCTCGTAGGCGGACATCCCGGCCCGCGACCACAGCGAGAACCGGTCACGCCCCGCCGTCTCCCCTCCGTCCGGAAGACCCGGCGAGGTGCCCGGTACCTCCGCGCGGTCGGGCAGTGGGCCGCCGCGCACACCGTCGGGGACGCGCACGGTACGCGGCGCGCCGAAGGGCTCCCGCAGCGACTCCCGGGCCCAGCGGCGGAAGTAGGGGGTGAACACGGCGAAGTGGTCGGAACCGGCCGGCGTCACCGCACCGGGGGCGACGACGGTCGTCACGGTCTCGTGGGCGTGCAGGGCCACGCCGCTGCCGCCGAGCCCCTCGCGCAGCCGTTCCTCACGGTGGTGCGCGTAGGCGGTGACACCCGCGGCCAGATGCACCTCGCCGGCCCCGCACTCGGCCACGACCTCGCGGACCACCCGGACGACCGGTCCCGAACGGACGACGAGCCGCCCGGCGCGACGGCGCAGCGAGGCGTCGAGGTCGTGCAGGCAGTCGGCGAGGAAGGCCCGCCGGTTGGGGGCGTCGAAGCCGGCCGCGTGGATGCCGGGATCCAGCACGAACAGCGGCACCACCTCGTCCGCCGCCCTGAGCGCGGCGCGCAGCGGCGGATGGTCGTGCAGACGCAGGTCCGCGGTGAACAGGACGACCGCGACGCTCATGGCTGGCTCCTGGTGCGGTGGTGCGGGGCGCTACGGTCGGCCACGGCGTCGGCCTCGTCGTCGGCTGCGCGCGGCGGCCCGGGTGATGTTGCGGGCCATGCCGCCGAAGACGACGGCATGGAAGGGGGAGACGGACCACCAGTAGGCGTGGCCGAAGAGACCTCGCGGGTGGAACAGCGCGCGCTGCCGGTAACGGGTGCCTCCTCCGTCGTCCGTCTCGTCGTACATCTCCAGCCAGGCCAGTCCCGGCAGCCGCATCTCCGCCCGCAGCCGCAGCAGGTGTCCCGGCTCGATCTCCTCGACGCGCCAGAAGTCCAGCGAGTCGCCGACGCGCAGCCGCTCGGCGTCACGTCGTCCGCGGCGCAGGCCGACGCCGCCGACGAACCGGTCCAGCCAGCCGCGGACCGCCCAGGCCAACGGGAAGGAGTACCAGCCGTTGTCACCCCCGATGCCCTCCACCACCTTCCACAGCGCTTCCCGGGACGCGTCCACGGGCAGCTGCCGCTCGTCGGTGTAGAGGCTGCCTCCGGCCCAGTCGGGGTCGGTGGGCAGGGGGTCGCTGGGGGCGCCCGGGTAGGAAGCGGACGACCAGCGGGTGGCGACCTGCGCCTCGCGCACTTTCCGCAGGGCCAGGCCCAGCGCTTCGTCGAAGGGCAGAGGCCGGCCCGGGGGATCGGGGACGTAGCGGGCGATGTCGTGTTCGTGGCAGACGACCTCGTGCCGCAGGGACTCCGTGAGGGGCCGCGCGATGGAGGCCGGCACGGGGGTCACGAGACCGACCCAGTGGCTGGACAGCCGTGGGGTGAGCACGGGGACCGGCACGATGACCCGTCGCCGGAGCCCGGCGACGACGGCGTAGCGGCGCATCATCTCGCGGTAGGTGAGCACGTCCGGTCCGCCGATGTCGAAGGCCCGGTCGACGTCGTCCGGCATGGTGGCCGACCCGACCAGGTAGCGCAACACGTCGCGGACCCCGATGGGCTGCGTGAGGGTGTGCACCCAACTGGGGGTGACCATGACCGGCAGCCGCTCGGTCAGATAGCGCAGCATCTCGAACGAGGCGGATCCCGAACCGATGACGACCGCGGCCCGGAGCACGGTGGCGGGCACCTCGGACTCGAGGAAGATCCGCCCCACTTCGGCGCGGGAGCGCAGATGGGGGGAGAGCGACCGCTCGGGCACGTTCCGCGGAGTGAGACCGCCCAGGTAGACGATCCTGCGGACACCGGCCGCACGCGCCTGCCGGGCGAAGACCGACGCCGCGCGACGGTCGGTCTCCTCGAAATCCGCGCCCGAACCGAGGGCGTGCACCAGGTAGTAGGCGACGTCGACACCGCGCATGGCCTCGGCCACCGACTGCGGGTCGGTGACGTCCCCCCGCACGGTCTCCACGTCCGCCGCCCAGGGCTGGTCGCGCAGTTTGCCGGGGGAGCGGGCCAGGCACCGGACCCGGTGACCGGCTGCCAGCAGCTCCGGGACCAGGCGCCCGCCGATGTATCCGGACGCGCCGGTCACCAGAGAGTGCAGCCGCTCCACGTCCCGCCGTCCGTTCGTCTCCACGGCCCGTCCTCCGGTTCGTCCCAGTCCACCCGGCACCCCTGCGTGCTCAGCACCTGTTCGCACCCCGCGCCTGCGGCGGATGCACGAGGCGCGCGCCGCCGTCCCGTCATCCGGGCGGGACCTCGTCGCCCGCCCTCCGTCCCGCCCGGCCGCCGGCGCCGAGGAGCCCCGTCGCCGAGAACGGCTCCGCGGCGGCGAGCCGCGGCAGCTCGCGCCGCGACAGCCAGGTGACGACGGGCGGCATCGCGCCGCGTACGAGCTGGGTCGAGCGCAGCCATCCCGGTACGTAGACCGACGGCCGGCGTCGCTCGACGGCGTCGACCAGCCGGCCCGCCACGTACGCCGCCGGGTACACCTTGCGCGCCGGCGGCGGCATGTGCCCGCGCAGCTCCCGCAGCACGGCTTGCTCGTCGGCGTCACGCACCATGTCGGTGTCCGTCCAGTTGATGTAGGCGATCCCCACACCCACGCGCCGATGGGCGACCTCGGCGCGCAGCGCGTGGGCGAACGACTCGACTCCGGCCTTCGAGGCGCAGTACGCGCTCATCATCGGAGCCGCTCCGATGGACGCGAGGGAGGCCACCTGCAGGAAATAGCCCCGCGTGTCGAACAGGTCGGGCAGGAACGACCGGGCGGTGACGGCGCTGCCGACGAGGTTCACCTCCACGACGCGGCGCCACACCTGGGGGTCCGACTCGGCGAAGGGACCGCCCTCGGCCACACCGGCGTTGGCGACCACCACCGACGGAGGGCCGAGTCGCGCGCGGATGTCGGCGCCCGCCAGCCTCATGCCCCGGTCGTCGGTGACGTCAACCTCCCAGCAGTCGGAGGTGCCCGGCAGCGAGTCCCTGACCAGCGCCAGCGTCCTCTCCTCACGGCCCAGCAGCGCCACCTTCGCGCCCCGTTCGACCAGGACCCGGGCCATGGCGGCGCCGAGACCGCGCGCGGCTCCGGTCACGACGGCGACGCGACCGTGCAAGGGCTTCCGGGCGACCGGCATGGAAGGTTCCTTTCCGCGGTGGCTCCTGCCCGGCCCACGCTAGACGCGTACCCGCGCCGGGGCATGCCGGCCGCTGCTGGGCGGGCGGCCGTGGCCCGGCGCGGGGCGGCGGACCGGCCGTGGCCCTGGCGGGCGCGTCACCGCTCCGGGACCGCCGAGGGGCTCAGTGAACCACCCCCGGACCCGGCAGCTCCGCCGCCGCGAGCCGGACCGGGTCCACCACCACCGTGATGTCGGTGATGCGGCCGCCGGCGATGGTGAACGCGACGACCGAGAGCGGGGAGCCGTCCGCACGCCAGGACATGACACCGGGACGACCGTTGACGAGCACCGCCCTCCCCCGTACGGCCGCGTCGGCCGACAGCCGTGCGCCGGCGGCGACCTCGGTGGCGCCGAGGGTGACGACCACGCCGTCGGAGGTCTCGACGGTCCGTCGCACGTCGGGGTCGAGCACGCGCAGCAGGCCCTCGAAGTCGCCGCGGCGGGCCGCGGCCAGGAAGGCCTCGACCACTTCCCGCTGCTCCCTGCCGACGGCCGCCGGGCGCTCCGTCGCCTGCACCTTGCCGCGGGCGCGGCTGGCGAGCATCTTGGCGGCGTTGGTGGATCGGCCGAGGATCTGGCCGATCTCGTCGAACGGCACGGCGAACAGGTCGTGCAGCACGAACGCCAGCCGCTCGCTCGGCCCGAGCGAGTCCAGGACGACGAGGAGGGCGAGTCCGACCGAGTCGGCGAGCGCCACGTCGTCCTCCGGCGCGGGGCCGTCGTCGGCGATGACCACCAGCTCGGGCAGCCGGTCGTCGTAGGACGCCTGCGGGTGGGCCTGGCGCGACCGCAGCACGTCGAGACTGAGCCGGCCGACCACCGTGGTGAGCCAGCCCGCCAGATTGCGGATGGCCGCCGGGTCGTCCTGGCGGGAGAGCCGCAGCCACGCCTCCTGGACGACGTCCTCGGCGTCGGCGTGCGAGCCGAGCACGCGGTGGGCGACCGCGCGCAGCCGGCCGCGCTGGGCCTCGAACGCCTCGGCCAGCGGGTCCTTCGGGCTGCTCTCGGACATGTCGTTACCTTCCTCCGGTGCGCTCCGTCATGTGGATGACGTGCCCGGACGGGCACAGGTAACCGACGAGGGAGCAGGACTGATGGAAGCACGGATGAAGAGCCCGGCGAATCCGGACGTGATCACGGCGATTCAGCACCTCATGAAGGCGATGCACTCCGGCGGCGTCGATCCGCGCCTGCTGGATCTGGTCCACCTGCGCGCCAGCCAGATCAACGGTTGCAGCCCCTGTGTCTTCGCCGGTGTCGAGGGGGCGAAGAAGCACGGAGAGACCGAGGAGCGGCTGCACAACGTGGTCGCGTGGCGGGAGACGCCCTTCTACACCGACGAGGAGCGGGCGGCGCTCGCGCTGACCGAGGCGGCCACCCGGCTCCAGGACGGTGCGCCGGGCGTGACGGACGAGATCTGGGATGCCGCGGCCGACCACTTCAGCGAGGAGCAGCTGTCCGCGATCATCCTGGACATCGCGGTGACCAACTTCTTCAACCGGATCAACCGCACGGTCCGGGATCAGGCCGGCAAGACCTGGTGAGACGAGCGGGCGGCACCCGCCCGGGCCGGCGCCGGCGTCCGCTCCACCGGACGCCGGCGGCCGGCGCTCGACGACCGCCGCCGGCGTCCGGGCGCGCTCCCTCCCGCGGACGGCATTGCTAGGGTGCGCTGACGACGAGAGGGGGGCAGGGCCGCGATGCAGGGGTCTCAGTTCTCGCGGGCGGTGGCGGCGGCCAGGGACACGGCCTCGTCACTCGGCCTGGAAGCCGACGACGCGGTCGTGCTCCACGACTCGAACAAGCTCACCCTGCGTCTGCTCCCGAGCGACGTCCTGGCCCGGGTGGCGCCCGTGGCCCAGCAGGTCGCGCGCTTCGAGGTCGACCTCGCCCTGCGGCTGGCCGAAGCCGGGTGCCCGGTGGCGGCACTCGACCCGCGGGTGGAGCCCCGCGTCCACGAACGCGACGGTTTCGTGGTCACGCTGTGGACCCACTACGAGCCCGTGACACCCCGCGAGATGCCGCCGGCCGACTACGCCGGTGCGCTCGGCCGGTTGCACGCCGGCATGCGGAGACTCGACGTCCCGACGCCGCACTTCACGGACCGGGTGGAGCAGGCGCGACGGCTCCTGACGGACCGCGACCGCACGCCCGCGCTCGCCGACGCGGACCGGGAGCTGCTCACCCGCACGCTGAGCGGCCTGAGCCGGGTGGCCGGCGAGAGCGGCGGCCGCGAGCAGCTGCTGCACGGCGAGCCGCACCCGGGCAACCTCCTCGCCACGGAGCACGGCCCGCTGTTCATCGACTTCGAGACGTGCTGCCGCGGGCCCGTCGAGTTCGACCTCGCGCACGCTCCCGACGAGGTCGGCGAGCACTACCCGGGAGCGGACCAGGAGTTGCTGCGCACGTGCCGGCTGCTCGTCCTGGCGATGATCACGACGTGGCGCTGGGACCGGGACGACCGGTTCCCCGACGGGCACCGGCTGGGCACCGAGTGGCTCGGCCGGATCCGAGCGGCGGTCGACGGCAACGGCCCGGACTCCCACAACTGAGCGCCGGCCGAAGGGGATTGGTTCGCCACGTCCCGACGCACTCTGGCGTACGCGCGTAGACCTCGGGCACCATCGTCGTGCACCGCATGCTCAACCACCCCACAGGCGGCATGACGTACTGCATGGAGGTCCGATGAAGTCTCCGACCGTCCCCGGCGGCACCTCGACGGCACCGAAGAGAAGGCGGCACCGCACGACCGGCACGCGCGTCCGGTCGGTGGTCACGGCCCTCGCGCTGGTGGCCGCACCGGGCGCCGCCGTCGTCGGCAGTGCCGGCGACGCCTTCGCGGCCACCAAGATCAGCCACGCCACCGCGACGTCGATGTTCCGCGACGTCGGCATCACCTGGTCGTCCTCCGGCAACTGCTCCAACCGGAACAACTCGACCTGCACCTCCTTCGACCAGCTCAACCTCGCCACCGCTCAGGGCGCCCAGACCCTCAAACGGGCCAGCGGATGCGCGCTGAACATCACGGGCGGAACCGAGACGGGACACGCCTCCGGCACCTACTCGCACTGGAACGGCTACAAGCTGGACTTCAGCAAGTACACGTGCGTCGGCAACTACATCAAGAACACCTTCACCTACATCGGCGTCCGCGGTGACGGCGCTCCGCAGTGGCGATCCGGCTCCGGCAACGTGTACGCCGACGAGGGCAACCACTGGGACGTGACGTACCACAACTGCGGCGGCTGCTGAGGCGCCACCGCGGTCGGCGACACGGGATCGGGACACGTGCGCGACGCCCACCCGGGCCCGGCGCGTGTCCCGAGGGCCGTTCACGGCTGACGGGCGGAGTGCGCGACGACTCCGCCCCCTCGGGAGTGGAGTGGTACGGAGTGCTTCAGGTCGACTTCGACGAAGGCGCGTTGGCCCGGTTACGGGTGGCGCGAGGTGCCGACCCCCTGTGGGAGACGGTACTGAGCCTTCATCTCCTGCAGACCGGACAGGAGTCCCTGGCCTACGACGGCTGGCGGCGCGAGGTGCGCGGCGCGTTGCACCGCACGGGACTCGCCGACGACGTGCGGGCGCTGATGCCGCTGTGCCCGCCCACCGGGTACTTCCCGGACTTCCTCACGCCCGGCCGCGGCGACCTCGACCTGGAGGACGGCGTGGACCGTGTGCGGTCGACGCCCCGGCGCAGGCTCGTCACCGAACTGAGCCGGCTCTGCACGGACCTGCGAGGTCCGGTGCCGCGCAGCGTGCGCTGGGTGGCCACGGGCGACGCGACCGCGCTGCGCTGGCTCGGCAGCACCCTGCGGCGGTACCACGCGGTGGCCGTGGCACCGTACCTGCCGGCGATCTGCGCCCGGGCGGGGGCGGACCGCGCCCGTCGTACCGAGGCGGTCCTCGGCGGCGGCGCGGAGGCCCTGCTCGCCGACTACGCGGAACTGCCCGGCTGGCGGCGGCAGGCCACCCGGCTCGCGGCGCCCTACCCCGAGCGTCGGCTGCTGCGGCTGCGCGGACGCCCGTTGACGCTGGTACCCGGCTTCTTCTGCGTACGGGCTCCCCTGGTCCTCGTGGACGAGTCGCTGCCGTTGGTGCTGGTGCACCCGCTGCCCCCG
This sequence comes from Streptomyces ambofaciens ATCC 23877, assembly GCF_001267885.1. Classification (NCBI taxonomy): domain Bacteria; kingdom Bacillati; phylum Actinomycetota; class Actinomycetes; order Kitasatosporales; family Streptomycetaceae; genus Streptomyces; species Streptomyces ambofaciens. The sequence continues at coordinate 7,652,956 of NZ_CP012382.1, forward strand.
GCGCCGGGCTGGCTTCCCCGGCTGCGCGCGGGCACGGCCCGGCCGTCCGTCGCGCAGTTGATCGGTGCCTCGCGGGCCCGGATGCTGGAGACGCTGGGCACGCCGATGACGACGACGGCGCTGGCGGCGGCGCTGAGCCTGGCGCCCTCCACGGCGAGCCGGCACGCCGCGGTGCTGCGCGAGGCCGGACTGGTGGCCGCGCACCGGGAGGGCAACCGGGTGCTGCACCGTCGCACCGCGCTGGGCGGCGCACTGCTGGACGGGGCGGCCCCTGCGGCGGGCGCCGCCCCGTACGCGCCGCGCGGCGCCCGCTGAGGCGCTCGCGGGGTCAGCAGGTGGGCACGCCCGGGAGCCAGGCGTCAGCGACGTCGATGAAGATGTTGGAGACGTAGCCGCCGTAGTCGGGCAGGTACGACCACGCGTCGTTGCTGTAGCCGTCGTGGTTCACCAGCTGACCGTGGACCTGGCATCTCACCCGCACGGTCGTGGGACCGGGCAGGTTCGCCACGCGGGTCGATGCGGTCGTCGCCTGCTGCCGGACGCCCACGTCGGTGCCCCACGTCGGGAAGGACGTGGTGTCGCCCCCGCTGTCCGTCCACAGATAGGTGACGGTCACCCAGCCGTTGTCGTCGAGGCCCACGTTGTAGAAGGTGCCGTCGGCCAGGTCGATGCCCGCCGGGTTGGCGACCTGCCGGCCGAACTCGTCGCGTCCGCCGTTGTAACCGTCCTCGTAGGCGGCCTGGGCCTCGGGCAGGCCCCGTGGCAGGTCCTTCCACTGCTCGCGCTGCGCCGACGGGTTCCAGTGGTCGTCGTGCGTGTTCCAGGGGCCGACGTCCCACACGGGCGCCGTCTCGCAGCGGACCGGACCGCACACCTGCACCGAGTACTGGCCGCTGCCGGCCGGAGACAGCGCACGGCGCGAGGGCAGTGCCACGAAGTGGTCGTTCTCGCGGATGACGTGGCCGTTGGCGGTGGTGTGCCCGACCAGACCCTCGCGGGTGGCGTAGACCCGGGCCGAGAAGGCGGAGGCCGCCGTCATCCCGGGTCCGGCGGGGACGCTGCCCGTGTCGTCCGCCGTCAGCGTCAGTCCCCTCACGGCGGCGGTGGCCCCGCCCTCGGCGTTCCACAGGGTGAGCCGGGCCTGGACGTCGACGACACGGCGCGGCAGTTGCGTCGGGGCGCCGGTCGCCGCGCTCCGCCACTCGGTCCACGCTCCGTCGGCCGACCGGCCCCGCACGTCGACCTCGGCGCTCGCCGCCGCGGGCACCGTCGCGTCGAGGGCCACCGTGACCCGGTTCACCGGCCGGTCCACGCGGTGCGCCGCCAGCACGGCGGAGGCGTACCCGCCGTCGCGGTCCAGGGAGGCGGGGCTGACGGAACCGTCACGCACCCGCAGGGCGCCCTCCCGGTACTGGACGTTGACGTCGTCGGTGCCGGTCCGGGACAGGTCCGGCTGCCAGGACACCGGGGCGGGCGACGAGGTCTCGGCGGCCGGTGCCGGCGCCGAGGCCAGCGCCGTACCGGCGAGGGCGATCAGGCACACCGCGCCGGCCAGCAGGGGCGTGGACCGCGTTCCGCGGCGCGGGGCGGAACTCCGGTACGAGGGGGGAGGGGTCAGCATGTGGGGACTCCCGGGAGCCAGGCGTCAGTGACGTCGATGAAGATGTTGGAGACGTAGCCGCCGTAGTCGGGCAGGTACGACCATGCGTCGTTGCTGTAGCCGTCGTACTCCACCGGTGCGCCGCGCACCTGGCAGGCCACGCGGACGGACGTCGGTCCGGGCAGCGTCGCCACCCGGGCGGAGTCCTGCGAGGGCTGCTGACGGACGCTCACGTCCGTGCCCCATGTCGGGAACGGGGTCCCGCCGGCGCCGTCGTCGCCGCGGACCAGGCTCATGTAGTAGGCCCAGTCCCAGTGCGGTCCGGGATCGGTGTGGTCGTTGCCGGGCACCTCGTTGTGCCCGACGATGTGCGCGCGGTCCCGGGGGATGCCGTACTTGGCGGTGAGGTGGCGGGTCAGCGCCGCCGACGAGCGGTACATGGCGTCGGTGAACCAGGCGGGGTCGCTGACGTAGCCCTCGTGCTCCACGCCCACGGAGTAGGGGTTCGCCGAGCGGGCGTGCCAGGCGGTGTCGCTCTCCCGGACCGACTGGGTGATCTGTCCGTCGGAGGACCGCACCACGTAATGGGCGCTCACCTGCGCGTCCGGGTTCTGGAACCAGCTGATGGAGCCGGCGTACGAGCCCTGCGTGACATGGACGACCACGGTGGTGATCGCCGAGCCGCGTCCGGCGGCGTAGTTGCCGGAGTACGCCGGATTCCAGAGCGCCGACGGGTAGTCGCCGTCCTGCCCGAGCGACGCGCCGGGCCGGGTGCCGGCGTACGGTCCGCGCCGGGGCCGCACCTCGCGCGGGGCGACGGTGACCTGCTCGCCGCCGGCGACGCGGGCCCGGACGCCCTCGCCGAGGACGTCGTACACGGCGTCGGCGTAGAGGCGGCCGGCGGTCTTGCTGCCGGGGGCTCCGTAACGGGCGGCGACCGGGTACCAGGCGTCGACCCGGTCCCGGTCCGCGGCGTCCAGTCCGGCCTCGTCGGCCAGGGCGCGCAGCACGGCCGCGGCGCCGTCGATGTTGGCGCCGGTGTCCCGCCTGAGCTCGGCGACGCTCGCGCCGGAGAGCCGGGCGGCCCGTTCGAGGGTGCGCCGTTCGGAGTTGCTGACCAGGTGCATCACACCGTAGCCGTTGTCCTGGCTGGGCAGGTCGGCGTGACCGTCGAGGCGGGTCTCGCCGTACCCGACGGCGACCAGGAGGTCGCGGGGGACGTCGTGGACGGCTGCCGCCCGTGCGAAGGCCGCGCCCAGGGACGCGTCGGGTGCCGGCGGCGGGGGAGCGGCGGCGGCCGGGGCCGCGTGGCCGGTGAGGGCCAGGGCGGCGGTCACGGCCAGGGCGCACAGCGCGGTCCGTGCGCGTCGCAAGCGCACGACGCGTCCGACACCCCCGGCGTCTCCGAGGCGCGCGACGCGCCTGCCGGAGGTGTCGGATGTGTCGAGCCTGGTGGGCCTGTCGCGTCTGACGGGGAGTCCGGAGGGCATGTGGGGGTTCTCCGCTCTCTCCGGTGCCCTTCGTGTGGGGGGTCCGCCCGCGGGTGGCCAGGGACCGGTGCCGACCGCGGGGTTCGCCGGCCGCGCGGGCACCGGAATGCGCGGTCGACCGGGGGCTGGGCCGAACAGGACTACCGCGCGCGGAAGTTCACGGCCCGGCGGTGGAAGCAGGATGGACCGCCCGACTTGACGTGAGCAAGTCATTGCAGCCTGAGCGAAAGACCCCGGCGCGGCCTTGCCGTACGAAACCGCGCCTCCCTACCTTGTGCCGCGGCCCGCCGTCCGGACCGGCGGCGGTCTCCTGCTGCTGCTTTCCCCCACGAAGGAGCGATCCGCCATGCCATTCAGACGCTTGTGGGCGACGACCACCGTCGTGCTGTGCGCGCTGGCCGGTCTGTTGCTCGGCCTCGTCCCGTCGGCCGGCGCGGCCGCCTCCGGCACGGCCGTGGCCGCCGCCCCCGACTTCAAGGCCCCCTACCCCTGCGGCCAGCGCTGGACCTACAGCCACCACTCGGCCGAGGTCCGCCGGGCACTGGACTTCGTCCGCGCCGACGGTGGCACCACCGACGGCACTCCGGTCCTCGCCTCCGCGGCGGGCACCGCCCGCCGCCACCACCAGGCGAACGGCGCCGGCAACTACGTCTCCATCGAGCACGGCGGCGGCTGGCGCACCTACTACTTCCACCTGTCCGCCTTCGGTGTCCCCGACGGTGCCCAGGTGGCCCAGGGACAGCAGATCGGGAGCACCGGGAGCACCGGCAACTCCAGCGGCCCCCACATCCACTACGAGCAGCTGTACAACGGCGTCGGCCAGGACATCCGCATCAACGGCAGCGCGCTCGCCTACCCGGGCGGCTACCACCAGTACTTCCTGACCAGCGACAACGGGTGCGGGGGGAGCGGCACACCGTTCATGACCTGGGGCAGTGGGACACGGGTCCGGGCCGACGCCCGCCTCAGCGCGCCGGTGGTGACCACGCTCGCCGGTCCCACCAGCGTCCGGGTGCTGTGCCAGAAGCAGGGCGACACGGTGAACGCCGAGGGCTACACCAACAACTGGTGGAGCAAGCTGCGCGACCAGAACGGCTTCATCAGCAACATCTACATCGACCATCCGGCGGCTCAGCTGCCCGGAGTCCCCCTCTGCTGACCGCACGCCTCGGCCTCCGGCGGCCGGGCCGCGCGGGTGGCCCGGCCCGGTGTCGCGTGGCGCGGGCGGCAGGACGGCGTTGTCGGGTGCGGGGGCTTTTCGGACCGCCTGGCCTGGGAACACGGTCGCTGACTTCGCTCCACGAGACACAGGAGGCCGATGTGGCGGGCGATCAGCGTCACCAGCAGGACCCGACGGATCAGTACCCGCGCCCCGACTTCGCGGCGCAGGACCAGCCGCACCCCGGATGGACCGGGCCGATGGACCCGCCGCCCGACCACGGTGAGGAGTCGTACCGCGGGTCGGGCCGTCTGGTGGGCCGCAGGACCGTCGTCACGGGCGGCGACTCGGGCATCGGCCGGGCCGTGGCACTGGCCTTCGCCCGGGAGGGCGCCGACGTGCTGTTCACCTACCTCGAGCAGGAGGAGGACGAGGCCCGGGAGACGTCCCGCCTGGTGGAGGAAGCCGGGCGCAAGGCCGTGGCCGTCTCCTGCGACATCCGTGAGGAGGAGAACTGCCGGGCGCTGATCGACCGGGCCGTCGCGGAGTTCGGCGGCATCGACGTCCTGGTGAACAACGCGGCCTACCAGATGTCCCAGCCGGACGGCATCGAGGCGATCCCGACGGAGCAGTTCGACCGGGTCATGCGGACGAACCTCTACGGCATGTTCTGGCTGACGAAGTTCGCCGTGCCGCACATTCCCGCGGGCGGCAGCGTCATCAACACCACCTCGGTCCAGGCGTACAAGCCCAGCCCGCACCTGCTGGACTACGCGATGACCAAGGGCGCGATCGTGACCTTCACCCAGGGTCTCGCCCAGATGCTCGCGGAACGCGGCATCAGGGTGAACGCGGTGGCGCCCGGGCCGGTGTGGACCCCGCTGATCCCGGCGACGCTGCCGGACACGGCCGAGTTCGGCAAGCAGAGCCCGCTGGGACGGCCCGCGCAGCCCGCCGAGCTGGCACCCGCGTACGTCTACCTCGCCTCGCAGGAAGCCGGCTACGTCACGGCGGAGATCATGAACGTGACCGGTGGCACGCCCCTGCCCTGACCCCGTACGAGGCGCGGGCCGGTCACGGGCGCCGGGAACGCCGACGAGTTTCGTCCGTTTCGGGAGTCGGTACAGGTGTACGGACGCGACTCGCAGCGAAAGGCCGTCATCATGTCCTTCACCCATGTGCTCGCGGTCGCCCCGGTGAGTGACATCGAGCCCGCGGTGGCCTGGTACGAGCGGCTCCTCGGCAGGCCGGCCGACGCGAGGCCGATGCCGGGGCTCGCCGACTGGCACATCAGCCCGTCCGGCTGGCTCCAGGTGTTCCAGGACCCCGAGCACGCCGGGGCGTCACTGGTCAACCTCGTGGTGGACGACCTGGACCAGACCCTGTCGGACCTCGCCGGCCGCGACATCGCCGCCGGGGCGGTCCAGCCGGGTTCCCGGAACGTGCGGTTCGCCGCCGTCCACGACCCCGACGGCAACCGCGTCACGCTGATCGAGAACCCGGTCTCGTAGCCGCGGTGCCCGGATCGCCGGGCGGCTGGGCCGTCGGACGGCTGGACCGCCCGGCGGCCTGATCGCCGGACCGCCGGACCGCCCGACGGCTGGGTCCCGGAGCGCCGCCCGGCCGGCCCCGTGGCCGAGAACGCCGACCGCTTCGACACCCACGGGCCGCGCGCCCTCGCGCCCACGGAGCCGGTCGGGGAGGACCGGATCGCCCAGCGCCCGCTCCGGGGACCGGACGGGGAGCACGGTCCGGCCAGGCCGGCGTGACGACGCTCGATCGGGGCCACGCACGCCCCGGGGCACGCACCCGCGGAGGCGGTGACCACCGCCTTGTCACCGTGACGACAACAGATGTATAACGTTGTAAAACCAACGCACGGGCTCGGCGCACGGCTCACGGTGAGGGCACCGGTTCCGCACCGACCCGAGTCGGGTCGCTCAGGAAGGGAACGCCGTGCGGGTCAGCCTCAAGGACGTCGCCGCGCACGCGGGAGTCTCCATCAAGACCGTCTCCAACGTGGTGAACAACTTCCGGCACGTCACGCCCGCCATGCGAGAACGCGTCCAGCGTTCCATCGACGAGCTCGGCTACCGGCCCAACCTGACCGCCCGGCACCTGCGCGCCGGCCGCACGGGCATCATCGCCCTCGCCCTGCCCGAACTCGGCAACCCCTACTTCGCGGAACTCGCCGCGGCCGTCATCGACACGGCGGCCGAGCACGACTACACCGTGCTCCTTGACCACACGGGCGGACGACGCGAGCAGGAACTCCTGGTCAGCCAGGGGTTCCGGGCACGGGTCATCGACGGGCTGATCCTCAGTCCCATCGAGTTGGAGGCCGAGGACCTGCGCGACCGCGCGGAGAACGTGCCGCTGGTGCTGCTGGGCGAGCGGGACTACGACCTGCCGTACGACCACATCGCCATCGACAACGTCGCCGCCGCGCGCGCGGCGGTCGGGCACCTGATCGCTCTGGGGCGCCGGGAGGTGGCGTTCATCGGCGCCCGGCGCGGCGGGAACGAACCCGCCCAACTGCGGGTACGCGGTTGGCGCGAGGAGCTGACGGCCGCCGGACTCCCCGTGGACGACGGGCTCGTCGCCGCCACCGACGGCTGGGGGCACGCCGATGGCGCGGCGGCCATGACCCGCATCCTCGACGCCGGAAGGCGTCCCGACGCGGTCTTCGCCTACAACGACCCGATGGCCATAGGCGCGATGCGGGTGCTCCACGCGCGGGGACTGCGGGTGCCGGAGGACATCGCGGTGGTCGGCTTCGACGACGTGGTCGAGGGGCGGTTCGGCGCGGTGACCCTCACCTCCGTCTCGCCGGACAAGGGGGCCATCGGCCGCCTCGCGGTGGAGTCGGTCCTCGCCCGGCTCGGCGGCGCCGCTCCCGAACCCCGGCGCGTGTGGGCGGAGTACCGCCTGGTCGAGCGCGAGAGCACGCTGGGCCGCGGCGCGGTGTGACGGGGCGGCGCCCGGACGGCGAGACCGTCGTCCGGGCGCCCCGCGCGGAGCGGCGGGCAACCGGCATGAGCCCCACTCGCGTGAGCCGGGCCGGACGGTGCCGCCGGGTCCGCGTGCGCTCAGTCGAGACAGAACTCGTTGCCCTCGACGTCCTGCATGTTGAGGCACGACTCGTTCTCGTCGTCGGCGAGCAGCAGGCGTCCGCGCACGGCGCCGAGCGGGACGAGCCGCGCGCACTCGGCCTCGAGTGCGGCCAGGCGCTCCTCGCCCACCAGGCCGGTGCCCACCCGTACGTCCAGATGCACCCGGTTCTTGACCACCTTGCCCTCGGGAACCCGCTGGAAGAACAGGCGCGGGCCCACGCCCGAGGGGTCCTGGCACGCGAACGCCGCGCCCTGACGCTCGGGCGGCAGCGAACGATCGTAGTCGCCCCACGTGGCGAACCCCTCCGGCGGCGGCGGTACGACGTACCCCAACACCTCGCACCAGAAGCGGGCCACACGCTCGGGCTCCGCGCAGTCGAAGGTGACCTGGAACTGCTTGATCGACGTCATCGGGTCATCGTAGGGGCGGGGTTCGCCGCTGTCTCCGTCGTTTCGCTCCCGGTGGGATCGCGACGAACGGTTCGCACCCGGGGGTGCGACGAGGCCGAGGCCACCTGGCCGGTCGCGCCCCCGCCGCGTTCCGCGCGGCCCACCCGCAGGTCACGTCCAGGGGGTTTACAGCCTTCTTTCAACGATGTAAAACGTCAGTGCGACGGACCTGATCGGCGCCCTCCTGACCCTCGTCGTGATCGCCCAGACCTGGCTGGGCCGCAGACGGCACCTGATGTGACAAGCCCGGACGCGACAGCCGTGCCCCGCACACCCGGCTGCCGCCTCCGGCGCCGGGCGGGCCGACCGTCCGGCGGTGCGGCCTCAGCTCGCCCCCCGTCCGCCCACGTGTCCCCTCCGCGGAGGTCCCCCATGACCGTCAGAACGACCGGGTTCGTAGCCAAGTCCTGCGCCTCGCTGCTCGTCGGCGGGCTCCTCGCCCTGCTCACCCCCACCGCCGCCGTCGCCGCCCCCGAGTACGCGACCTCCGAGGCCGGCAATCCCTTCGTCGACGGCTGGTACGCCGACCCCGACACCGAGATCTACGACGGCCGCTACTGGGTCTACCCGACGACCTCGAAGAGCTACGCCGAGCAGACCCGGCTCGACGCCTTCTCCTCGACCGACATGGTCAACTGGACCAAGCACCCCGACGTGCTGACGACGGCGGACATCCCCTGGGCCGAGTACGCCCTGTGGGCCCCGGCGCCGGTGCAGCGCAACGGCAAGTACTACCTGTACTTCGCCGCCAACGACATCCAGAGCGACTCGGAGCCGGGCGGCATCGGGGTCGCCGTCGCCGACCGGCCGGAGGGACCCTACGAGGACGCCCTCGGCAAACCGCTCATCTCCCGGTTCCACAACGGCGCGCAACCCATCGACCAGGACGTCTTCATCGACGACGACGGCCAGGCGTACATGTACTACGGCGGCTGGCACCACGCCAACGTCGTCAAGCTCAACCCCGACATGACGAGCCTCGGCACCTTCGCCGACGGCTCGACGTACAAGGAGATCACCCCGGAGAACTACACCGAGGGCTCCTTCATGTTCAAGCGGAACGGCACGTACTACCTGATGTGGTCCGAGGGCGGCTGGACCGGCCCGGACTACTCGGTGTCCTACGCCATGTCCGACTCGCCCACCGGCCCCTTCAGGAAGATCGACAGGGTGCTCGCGCAGGACCCGGCCGTCGCCAGGGGCTCCGGGCACCACTCCGTCGTCAACGTGCCCGGCACCGACGTGTGGTACATCGTCTACCACCGCCGCCCCCTCAGCGAGACCGACGGCAACCACCGCCAACTCGCCTACGACCGCTTGCACTTCAACGCGGACGGCACCATCCGCCGGGTGCGGATGCAGGTGAAGGACAACTTCGCGGACCGCAACGCGCTGGGCTGGAAGACGTACGGCGGCACCTGGTCGGCCGGCGACGGAAGCTACCGGGTGGGCCGTTCCCAGGGCGGCAAGGCGCTGCTCGACACGGACTTCGCGGACTTCACCCAGGACGCCGACGTCACGGTCACCTCGGGCGCCGGCGATGCCGGCCTGGCGTTCCGGGTGACCCGGCCGTCGGTCGGCTGGGACAGCTACTCGGGGTACTACGCGGGCATCAGTCCCGACGGCAGGGTGCTGTTGGGCCGGGCGAACGACGACTGGACCCCGCTGGGCACCGCACGGATGCCGATCGCCCCCGGTTCCACCCATCGCCTGCGCGTCAGCGCCGTGGGTTCGTCCATCAAGGTGTACGTCGACGACATGACGACGCCGAAGATCTCCGTCACCGACGGCACCTACCGCAGCGGAGCGAACGGCGTCCGGGTCTTCGACGCCGCCGCCTCCTTCGACGACGTGGCGGTGAGCCCGGCACCGTGACCTCCGGCCCGGCCGCCCCGGGCCGCACGCGCGTGGTCCCGGCGAGTGGTCGCTCGCCGGGACCTTCGCGCACCGGACGCCTACGGCTTCTGCTCGGCGTGGAGGGCGCTCACCTCCTCGGCGGTGAGTGCCCTGTCGTAGGCCCGGACCTCGTCGACGCCACCGTTCCAGAAGTCGGTGTCGGTGCCGTTCCACTGGGCGCGCCCCACCGCGAGGGGGCCGGAGCCGAGGTGGTTCGGGCCTGCCGTCGCGGTCGAGGCCGGCTTTCCGTCGACGTAGAGCCTGATCTCGTTGCTCGCGCCGTCGCGTACCCCCACCAGGTGGTACCAGCGCCCCGTCTCCGGTGTGATCGCCAGCCGGGCCCGCTGCTCGCCGGGCGTGCTGAAGGCGAAGGCGCCCCGGCCGTACTGGAGGTAGAACGGACTGGCCTGGCGTCGGCCGTCCTGGCTCACGGCGGTGGCGTAGTTGCCGGGAAGCTCGTCGAGGCTCACCCAGGCGGAGACCGAGTAGCTGCCGGTGGTGTCGAGCACCGGCCCGTCGGTCTCGGCGTGCTGTCCCTCGCCGTCGAACCTCAGCGCGCTGCCGCTGACCCCGGAGGTCCAGGTGGTGCCCTCGGAGAGCGTCAGCGCCGAGCCGTTCGGGCCCGCGTCACCGGCGGTGCTGCCCGCGCCCTCGTCCAGGGCCCAGTGCCCGCCGCCCTTCAGTTCCTCCCGGTCACCGGCGGCGGCACCGGCCGCGATGACCTTGCGGTTGATCTCGCGGACCCTGACCGGGTCGACCTTGATCTCCCGTCGGTCGTAGGTGTACAGGCCGTTGAGCTCGTTCTCCAGGTCGGAGATCTGCGTGTACACGGAGCCGGACAACTCGGCACCGGCCTGGTCGAGGTAGAACCTCTCGGTGTTCTCGACGTACTTGCGGGTCAGCGCCTCCTTGTCGGCGACGCCGCTGTAGATCACGGTCGGGGCACCCGGCCACATGTGTCCGGGGGTGCGCAGGGTGAAGCCGCCGTGTTCACCGTCCATCGCGGCCCGGTGGTCGGGGAACGGCGGGTCCTCGTTGTTGTAGTCGTGGTGGTCGATGATGTCGCCCTTGCCCGAGTCACCCTTGGAGTTGCAGCAGTTCACACCGCTGTGGGCGTTGACGATCCGGGACGGGTCGGCGGCCTTGACGGCTTCGGCGATACGGCCGCTCTCCTCGCGGTCCCACTCGCCCCAGCCCTCGTTGAAGACGATGTTGCCGATGACGGAGGGAGCGTCGTGGTGCTGCCGCATCGCCTCCATGCCCTGGTCGACGAACGCCTTCCGGCCGGTCTCGTCGGTGACGTCGCCGGAGACGAAGTCCTGCCAGACCAGCAGACCGAGCTTGTCCGCGTGGTGGAACCACCGTGCCGGCTCCACCTTGATGTGCTTGCGGACGGCGTTGAAGCCCAGCTCCTTGTGGGCCTTCAGGTCGAAGGCGAGGGCCTCGTCGCTGGGCGCCGTGTACAGGCCGTCGGGCCAGAAGCCCTGGTCGAGGGTGGCGAGGGAGAAGACGGGCTTCCCGTTGAGCACCAGCTTCTGGTAGCCGCCGACCTTCTCGATGCCCACCTCGCGCATGCCGAAGTAGCTGCCCACCTGGTCCCTCGACCTGCCGTCGGTGAGCGTCACGTCGAGGTCGTAGAGGTAGGGGTCGTCAGGGCTCCAGAGGTGCTGCTTCGCCACGGGGAGGCGCAGCTCCTCGTTGGCCGGCCCGCTGATCCGCCCGACGACCTTGCCGCGCTTGTCGCGGGCGACGGCCTCGACGCGCGCCCTGGCGGAGGCACCCTCGGACTCGACGGTCACGGCCAGACGGCCGGTGTCGATGTCGGGGGTCGTGACTACGTTGTCAATGGACGTCTCCGCGACCGGCTCCATCCACACCGTCTGCCAGATACCCGAGGACTGGGTGTAGAAGATGCCGCCGGGACGGGTGGACTGTTTGCCCATCGGCTGGTTGGCGCCGCCGGTGTCGGTGACCGCGACGACGACCTCCTGCGGGCCCTTGCCTCGCAGGGCGTCGGTGATGTCGGCGCTGAACGCGGTGTAGCCGCCGGTGTGTTCGGCGACCTCCTGACCGTTGACCCACACGCGGGCCTGGTAGTCCACCGCCCCGAAGTTGAGCTTCAGCCGGTCGCCCTTGCCGCCTTTGCCGACCTTCCAGTTCTTCGGCACGTCGACGAGCTTGCGGTAGAACATGTGGTCCTCGTGCCGCTCCAGCCCGGAGAGCTGCGACTCGACCGGGAACGGCACGACGATGCGCTCGTCGAGGTCCTTGCCGAAGACCGGTTGCTCGCCCGCCTCGGCGGCGGCGAACTGCCAGGGCCCGTTGAGGTTCTTCCAGGCGGAACGCGTCTGCTGCGGGCGCGGGTACTCCGGCAGCGGACGCTTCTCGTCGAGCTCGTCGCCCCACTCGGTGGTGAGCCGGTGGGTCGAGTCGTTCTGCGCGTAGCGAATGATCGACGGTACGGTCGCGCCACCGGAGGTGAGACCGCCCTGGCCGTCGTAGGTGAGCTTGACCTGCTGGTTCTTCTGAACGGGCTCCGCGAGGGTGATCTGCAGGACCTTGCGGTCGCCGGGGGAGACCACGACCGACTCGACCGGCATGGGCGTGGTGTCGGCCTCGATCTCCAGGTGGTCGGCCAACGCCTCGACGTCACCGCCCACCTCGCCCTCGAACCGGGCCTGCACCCGCCGGCCGTCCTCGGCCACCGACGGCTCGACCGGGTACACCTCGAACCCTGCCGGGGGCGTGAACGCCGACATCGGCACGACCTGCTTGGGCATGGCCGGAGTGGACCAGCGCAGGAACATGTTGGCGCCGCCGGTGTCCTGGAACATCTCCAGACGGAACCGGTGCTTCTCCCCGGCGGCGAGCCTGACCGACGCGCTGGTCTGCTCGTTGTCCCAGTCCGGTTCCCAGTGGTCGATGACGGGTTCGTCGTCGATGAACAGCCGGAAGCCGTTGTCGCCGCTGGCGTGGAAGGTGTAGTCCCCGGTCGCCGGTGCTTCGATCTGCCCGGTCCAGCGGGCGGTCGTGTGCTCCGTCCTGCCGGTCAGTTCCTGGAACGTGCCGGTCAGGCCGGAGAAGTTGATCTGCGGGTCGAGTACGGTGCCACCGAGCTCGGCGAAGTCCCTGGCGCCCGGCGCCGACATGGCGAAGTACTCGCCCTTCAGGCCGTGCACCGCGACGGCGGCCTGCTCGGCCGCGGGGGCGGAGACGCCGGCGGGTGTCTCGGCGGCCGACGCGGTGGGCATCAGAGCGGTCGTGGGCAGTACCAGGGCCGCGGTGGTCAGCAGAGCCCACGCTCTTGCTCGTGGGCGTGCGGTACGTCTTGTCATCGAACCTTCCTCGCTGTGGGTCCCGGACCGGGACGGCGGGCGGCACCGGCTGGGCGGCGCCGTGCGGGCGTGGGGCGCGAGCGTTCGTCGGGTCGGCGAGGCGTTCTTTCAACGTTGGAAATCGCACGACAGCGGAATGACAACACGTCGGTCCGTCACTGTCCAGACCCCCGGATCCGTTTCGTGGAACGCCAGTTGGCCGCCCGCGACGCGTCCTTCCGCCCGCCATGAGGTCACCGCACCAGAGTGGGCGGACCATGCCGGATCTCCTCGGAATCAACCATCTGACCCTGTCCACGACCGACCTCGACCGGCTCCACTACACCGGGCTGCTCGGCGCCTCGCTCGCCTTCGAGCGCGCCGCGACCGGCTCGGACCCTCGGATCGCGGTCGTCGACGTCGGCGGGGACGACCACCTGATGTTCGTCGAGACCGCGACCGCACCCGGTACGGAGCCCGACCCCCTCGGTGGCGCGGGATGGGGCTTGCGCGTGGCGACACACGCGCGACTGGGCGAGGTTCGCGAGCGAATCCTGCGGGCCGGGTTCCCGGTCGGACGGATCGAGACCCTGCCCACGCAGTGGACCATGACGGCCCGTGACCCCGACGGGCGCCCCGTGGACGTCCGGGCCCACCGCCCTGGCACCGCACCGTCATCTCCGACCGGCTGAGGACGGTCCCGGCCTCCGGGGCCTCAGGTCCGGCGGGTCCGGCACCGGAACTCAGCGCCGGACCAGTGCCAGCAGACTCAGCCCGAACATCAGGGCGCCGGGGCTCGAACTCCTGGAGCGGTCGGTCAACGGGGTACCGGGCCTGGTGGCCCGGCGCGCCGGCGTCGTGATGACCGTCGCCTCGTTCGGCGTCTCCGAGGGCCGCGTCACCCGGATCCGGGTGGTGCGCAACCCGGAGAAACTGCGGCCCTGGGCGTGGGAGGAGACCGAAGTCGAGGATTCTTCGCGGTAGTCGACCACGGACATACAGCTCTGTGTGAAGCTTTCCCCATGACTCATCCGCGCGAAGAAGTCAGGGCCAGACTTCAGACCGATCGCCCGCACTCGGCCCGTGTCTGGAACTACCTGCTGGGAGGCAAGGACAACTATCCCGTCGACAGTGAGGCCGGCGAGGTCATCCTGACGACGTTCCCGGAGTTCGCCGCCGTCGCCCGGGTGCAACGACGCTTCCTCGCGCGCGCCGTGCGCTTCCTGGCGGGAGAGGCCGGGGTCCGCCAGTTCCTCGACATCGGCACCGGCCTGCCCACCGCGGACAACACGCACGAGCTGGCCCAGCGCATCGCGCCGGAGAGCCGCATCGTGTACGTGGACAACGACCCCCTCGTCCTGGTCCACGCGCAGGCACTGCTCACCAGCAGCGACGAGGGCGCGTGCGCCTACATCGACGCCGACGTCAGGGACCCGGAACGCATCCTGGCCGAAGCCGCGAAGACCCTGGACCTCAGCCGACCGGTCGCCCTGACCATGCTGGGGATCATGGGTCAGATCTCCGACGCCGAACGCCCCGCGGAACTGGTGAGTTCGCTGCTGTCGGGTCTGCCGGCGGGGAGCTATCTCGCCCTGAGCGACGGCACGAACACCAACGAGGCGCTCAACACGGCGGTCGGTGTCTACAACGGCCAGTCGGCCAACACCTACCATCTGCGGTCGCCGCAGGAGATCGCCTCCTTCTTCACCGGGCTGGAACTGGTGGAGCCGGGGGTCGTGTCGACGGCTGCCTGGAGGCAGGACCCCGAGCAGGCCGCGGAGTCGACGGCCGACGTCTCCGTCTGCGGTGTCGCGATCAAGCACTGAAGCGTCTCTGCCGCAGATCGAGCGGGAGGCGTAGGCCTGGGTGCCGCTGTCCGCACGGACAGCGGCACCGCACCTCGCGCGATCGCCACCCACCGCGGCCTCGCCCTCGGTCTTCCGTCGGACGAAACATTGTGCGTACACCCGTTGCTGGGTATCCTCGGCCGCAGTTGCGCATGGTGGAGGTAAGCGCACCTTTGGGTGAGTGGGGCATTTGTGGCGGTTGGCAAGATCATTCGGTTTGACGAGTTCCGGGGCTACGGATTCATCGCGCCCGACAACGGTGGCGAGGATGTGTTCATTCACGTCAACGACCTCGCCTTCGACAAGAGGCTGCTCGGTCCCGGAATGAAGGTGGAGTTCGACGTCGAGGAGGGCGACCGCGGCCTCAAGGCCAGCAGGGTACGCATCCAGAACGGGAGCGCCGAGCGTGAGCGCCCGGGTTCGCTGCCGGTGAGGTCGTTCTCGGCTCCCGCCGGTCCCTCGGGCCTCCTCCCGGAGGACGGACTGTGTGACGTCCTCTCGGTGAAGGAGTACATCGAGGAGGTCACCGAGACCATTCTCCGGACCGCTCCGACCGTGACCTCCGAGCAGATCCTGCAGGTCCGTCAAGGCCTCGTGCAGGTCGCACTGTCGCACGGCTGGATCGACGCGGAGCCCGGGGCGGACACCCGGGCCGGCGGACCGGTGCCGTCGGCCGGCGCCGGCATGACGGGCTGACACCGGACCCGTTCCGAGGCAGGCCCGCACCGACAGGCAGTACCTGTTTCTGCGAAACGACGGTTGTCGCAGCGCGCCAGCGCGCCAGCGCGCCAGCGCGCCGGTCGCAGTGACGCCTCACGCCGGTCGTCGATGACGCGTCGCCTCTTCTCCATGAGCCGGACCGCTGCGCCCTCTGGCCGGAAGAAGTGAAACCGCCGCTTGCGGCGGGCACGACCCCGTGCTCGCCGCCATCGCGCTCTCCTCTGGTCGGATCACCGGTTACAAGAGGCATACTTCACGACTGCAAATATTGACGAGTGTCGTATTGGCGAGTTTGTCGGCGTCGCCCTCCTGACCTTTCGCGCCCGGCGGCGAGCGCGCTTTGTGAAGGCTGAGGACTTAGTCGTGGCGGTAGACGACATCACGCGGTGAGCGATACTCTCGATCCTGACTTCGGCATGATCTCGGTTGAGTGGCGGCCCGCCCGGTCCATCCCGAGTTCATCATCGGAAACGGGGGGTTAACCAGCATGAAAGGGATCGTTCTGGCCGGGGGGAGCGGAACGCGACTTTATCCGCTCACCCATGCCGTGTCCAAGCAGTTACTGCCCGTCTACAACAAGCCGATGATCTACTATCCGCTCTCGGTCCTCATGCTCGGCGGCATCAAGGACATCCTGGTGATATCGACTCCCTCGCACACAGGTCTCTTCCGGGAGCTGCTGGGTGACGGGAGTCGACTCGGTCTCTCCATCGAATACGCTGAACAGCCGCGGGCCAACGGCATCGCGGAGGCCTTCGTCATCGGTGAAAAATTCATCGGCGATGACTCGGTGGCGCTGATTCTGGGTGACAACATCTTTCACGGTCCCGGTCTTTCGGACCTGCTGAACGATCAGTGCAAAAACGTCGACGGATGTGTGCTGTTCGGCTACGCGGTGAAGGACCCGGAACGCTACGGCGTCGGGGAGACCGATGGCCGGGGTGAGCTGATATCGCTGGAGGAGAAGCCAGTCGCCCCCCGATCGAACCTGGCTGTCACCGGACTTTATCTCTACGACAACGGCGTAGTGGACATCGCGCGGCACGTTCGGCCGTCGGCCCGTGGCGAACTGGAGATCACGGACGTCAACCGGGCTTATCTCCAGCAGGGCCGGGCCAGAATGGTCAACCTGGGCCGCGGATTCGCCTGGCTCGACACCGGAACACACGATTCACTGCTCCAGGCCGGTCAGTACATCCAGGTTCTGGAGGAGCGCCAGGGCGTGCGGATCGCCTGCCTGGAGGAGATCGCCTTCCGTATGGGATTCATCGACTCCGCCGCCTGCTACGCCCTGGGCGGCCAGCTGGGCACATCCGAGTACGGTGCCTATCTCATGGCCATCGCGAGCGCGGATCACTGAGGGGGCGGCATGCGTATCGTCGTGACCGGCGGCGCCGGGTTCATCGGTTCCCACTTCGTCCGGCAGGCCGTGACCGGCGCGTACACCGGCGGTACCGCGCCCGAGGTGGTGGTGCTGGACAAACTCACCTACGCCGGCAACAGGGCCAACCTGGCTCCGGCGGAGGACTACCCGGGACTGACCTTCGTACGCGGCGACATCTGTGACCCCGCACTGGTCGCGGATGTACTCACGGGCTGCGACCTGGTCGTGCATTTCGCCGCGGAATCACATGTGGACCGCTCGATCAGCGGATCCGAGGAATTCATCCGGACCAATGTCCTCGGCACCCAGGTACTGCTGGACGCCTCCCTGCGCGCCGAGGTGCAGAAGTTCGTCCACGTCTCGACGGACGAGGTCTACGGCTCGATCGACGAAGGTTCGTGGAGCGAGGACCGGCCACTGGAGCCCAACTCCCCCTATTCGGCGTCCAAGGCATCCTCCGATCTCCTGGTGCGCGCTTTTCATCGCACCCACGGACTGCCGGTCTGCGTCACCCGGTGTTCCAACAACTACGGCCCGTACCAGAACCCCGAGAAGATGATCCCGCTCTTTGTGACCCAGTTGCTGGACGGGCGGAAAGTGCCGTTGTACGGGGATGGCGGTCACGTGCGGGACTGGTTGCACGTGGACGACCACTGCCGGGCCATCGCGCTGGTGGCGGAAAAGGGAGAAGCGGGCGAGGTCTACAACATCGGCGGCGGTACCGAGCTGGCCAACCGTGACCTCACCGAGCGGCTGCTGCGCATGGTCGGCGCTGATTGGTCCATGGTGGAGAACGTGGCGGACCGAAAGGGCCACGACCGTCGGTACTCGGTCGACATCGCGAAGATTTCCACGGAACTCGGCTACCGCCCGCGGGTCTCTTTCGAGGAAGGGCTGGCGGAAACCGTCGAGTGGTACAGGAAGCAGCGAGACTGGTGGGAGCCGCTGAAGAAGCGCGGCAGTACCCTTCGGTAGACGCAAGGACGACCGGCCGCTGTTCCAGACCGTGCGTTCATCCCCTGCCCCATGCATTTCCGTGTCATTTCGCATATCCGACGGCGAGAGCACGTCGATACTCATCGCCGCAACGGACGGCTGGTGTAAATTCAACGTTCGCGTAGGGAAACCCGCCGGAGGAGAATCCGCGCGCTAGCGGCCGGCGGTGGCGGCAGGTACCAGCCATGCGGCGATCTCCTCGGTCACCGCCGGAGCATGGGCGTTGAGATAGAAGTGACCACCCGGATACACGTTCATCTCGAAGCGTCCCGTGGTGTGGTCGGCCCATGCGCGGACCTCGTCCGTGGTGGCCTTGGGGTCCGAGTCCCCTGTCAGGGCATAGACGGGCGTCGACAGCGGCGGGCCGGGCTCGTAACGGTAGGTCTCGGCGGCCTTGTAGTCGGCGCGGATCGACGGCAGGACCATGCGCCTGATCTCGTCGTCCTCGAGCAGTTGGGACTGGGTGCCGTCCAGTCGCCTGATCTCCGCCAGCAGGCCCTCGTCGTCCCGCAGGTGGACCCGCTCGTCCCGGGGCGCGCTCGGGGCGCGGCGCCCGGACGCGATGAGCGCCAGGGGCAGGCTGCCCCGTGCTTCCAGACGCAGAGCCACCTCGAAGGCGACGGTGGCACCCAGACTGTGCCCGAACAACGCCAGTGGCTTGTCCTGCCACGGGCCGAGGACCTCGACGATCCGGTCGGCCAGGTCCCGCACCGACTCCAGGCACGACTCGTTCCTGCGGTCCTGCCTGCCCGGGTACTGCACGGCCAGGGTCTCGACGCGCGGAGCGAGACGTTGTGAGACCGGGAAGTAGTAGCTCGCGGAGCCGCCCGCGTGCGGCAGGCAGAGCAGCCGGACCGGTGCCTGGGGTGCGGGATGGAAGCGGCGCACCCACAGGTCGCTCGCGTCGCTGCTCGTCGCCATCGCGTTCGTCGTCCCTTCAAACCGGTGTCGTCCGCCCCCGGAGGGGAGATGTCCTCAACGTTCGCCGTCCACGCCGCCACCGGCGCGCGGCCGCACATCGGCCCAGGCTCAGACGATCTCAGTGCCACCAACCGCCGACAACCCCTAACGATCGCGGACAACCGCCGGGCCGGCGACGAATTAGGGGGTGTGTGGCGGGACGGCGGCCGGTGCCCGTCGTGGGCAGGCTCTGCTCTCTCCAAGGCTTCCGGCGGACGGTGTCAACCACCGGGCGCGGTACGGCCGTCGACGCGCCTCCGGCCGAGACCGCGGTGCGCGGCCCCGGCCGGACGCCGTGCTCGGTCGGCCTAGGCCATCGGCTCGGCAAGGGCCATGAGCCGGTTCGGCAGGTCCGTGCGGCTCTTGACGTCCAGCTTCCGGTACACCCGGGTGAGGTGCTGCTCCACCGTACTCACCGTGATGTAGAGCTCGTTGGAGATCTGCCGGTTGGTACGCCCCCGTGCCGCCAGTACCGCGACCCTTCGCTCGGCCTCGCTCAGCAGACCGTCCTGATCCCGGGACTCGAAGCCGTCCGAAGACGCATCCGAGGAGGAACCCCCCGTCGGCGCCGCGTCGCTGGGCGCGGACCGTCGCTGCACCTGCTGCGGCAGCGCTGGAGCCCGGCCCGAGGCCTGTGCCAGCCGGCCGGCGCGACGTACGAACAGCCGGGCCCGTGGGGCGTCACCGGTCTGTGGGAGCGTCTGACTCGTGTCGGACAGGGCCCGGGCCAGCTCCTGCTGGTCACTGCATGCCTGCAACACGGTCACCGCCTTGGACAGCAGCTTGCGCCGCAGAACCGGCGTGGCCGTGGAAGCCAGCAGCCGCAGCGCCCGCCCGCGAGTACGGTCGTCCAGCCCGCGGGACACCTGCAGCTGCTCCTGCAGCAGTTGCGCGGCGTGCGTTCTGTGGCCGAGGCTGAGCTGTACCCGGGCCAGCTCCAGGCGCCACGGAACCAGTCCGGCCACGTCGATGCCCCAGGAACGGACCAACTCACCGCTGCGGTGCAGATCGGCCGCGGCCGCCTGGTGCTGTCCCATGGCCAGATGGTGCCGGCCCCGGGCGATCAGATAGTGGGCGCCCACCGGAGTGCGGAAGACGCCGGCCGGTACCGGCTGCGACAGCCAGCGTTCGGCCTCGAACAGCCGGCCACTCTCGGTCGTGCAGGTGATCAGGGTGCCCAGGGGACCACCGACGGCCACGCCCCACGCAGGCGCGGGCAGATCCTCCAGCGCCAACCGCGCGCCCCGCTCCGCCGCGTCCATGTCTCCCAGCCGCAGCGTCGCTTCCGCGTGGATCGCCCGTATGACACCCCGCCAGGCCGGTGTGTGCTGGACACCCTGTCGTGCCAGCAGCCGTTCGCCCCAGACCGCGACCCGGTCGGCGGGGCCGGCACAGAGCAACGCCAGGAGGGGGGCGGTCAACAGACCCAGGGAGCCACTGTCCGTATGATGCCGCTCCAGCAGCTGCTCCGCGGCGGCCACGGTGTCCACCCCGCCGGTCGGCATCAGCGCGTTGCCGAGCACCGACACGGCCTGCAGCAGCGGACTGGCGGAGTCCGGTGCCGTCGCCGCCCGCGTCCAGGAGCTCGGGTCCTCCCGTACCGTCCCCAGGTAGTCCGGATGGGACAGCGCGATCAGCAGGCGGGTCAGCCGCAGCTCGTTCGACGCGGGGCCGTGGTCGCCCGCACCACAACCGCTGATCGCCTCGGCCGCCTCCTCCGCCCGTCCCTGCCACAACAGGTACGGCACCGCGGACACGGCCGTGGAAGGGGACGACTCGTCGGCCCGCGCCGCCTCCACCAACTGACTCACCTGACCGGTCACGGCCAGCGGATTCACCTGCCACCGGGCGGTGATCAGCATCGCCATCAGAGAGTTGCGCCGGTCCTTGTCGGTCTCGGCTCGACCGCCCAGGCGCAGACACGCGGCGGCGTGGTCGGGGCGGCCGGTGGACAGCGCGTGCGCCGCGGCGTCCCGGAGGACGGGCACCACCCAGGCACCGTCCGTCCACGCCGAGGCCACCAGATGCTCGGCGACCACGCTCGCTTCCGCACCGTTCTCGTGCAACACCTCGGCCGCCCGCTGGTGCAGCCGCCGCCGTTCCTCGGCCGGCATGTCGGAACGCACCGCGAGCACGATCCGTGGATGGCGCAGCCGGCCCGCGTGGACGAGCCCCGCGCCCTCGAGGACGCGGACGGCGGGCACGGTGGAGTCGGGCAGCACGTCGAGCAGTTGACCGAGCAGCTCCGGTGAGGCCGGGCGGTCCAGCGCGGCGAGCGCCTGGGCCACCAGGCGAACGCCCGGCTCGTGGCGATAGAGGCAGTCGAGCACGGCCCTCTCGAAGGTGTCGCCGGCCCTCGCTCCGGTATCGGGGGCGCTGTCCGTCCCGCGGTGGGCCCGTTCGTCGACCAGCGCCTGGGACAGCAGCGGATTGCCGCCGGTCACCCTCAGGATCCGCCCGGCCTCCTCGCGTACGTCCGGTGCCCCGGCCCCGTCGCCGCGTACGTCGGGTGTCCCGGCCTCCTCGCCGAGCAGCCGGGAGACGGAGTCGGCGGTGAGGAGCGGCAGGGTGACCCGGGTGAAGCGAGGCAGGCTGCGCAGCTCCGCGTGGAAGAGCGGATGCGCCGGACGCAGCGTCGTCGCCTCCGAGAGCAGCACCATGATGCGTGCGTTTCTGAGTCTTCGGGTGACGTAGAGCAGACAGTGCAGTGAGGCGGCGTCCGTGTGCTGGAGGTCGTCGACCGCCAGCACCAGAGGCCCTCGGCCGGCCAGGGTCAGGAACGTGTCGAAGGCGGTCCGCAGCAGTGGCGCCCAGAGCCCGTCCGCTGTCAGGGCCTCGGCTAAGGTCTCGGGCGCCGCGCCGCTTCGGGCCTCCGCCGTGGGCACCGCCAGCGCGACCTCGCGTATCAGCTCCTCGACCTCCCGGATCCCCTCCGGTTTGAGCCGCGCGCTGTGCAGGAGTTGCCCGAGCACTCCGAAATGGAGTCCCTGCTCGGCGCGTGACCCGGCGGCGCTCAGCACCTGCCCACCGGCGGTGGCAGCCCACTCCCCGAAGGTCTCCAGCACCTGGGTCTTACCGCTGCCCACAGCGCCGGTGACCAGCGCCACCTGTCCGTGTCCGTGCTTCTCACAGGCGTGGAACGCCCAGCGTAGATGGGCCAGTTGTTCGTCTCGATGGACCAGCATGACTGGCGTCTGCCTCCCCGTTAGCAGTTCCGAACGGGGATTGCCAGACGCTGGTCGGCACAGCTTCCGTACCTTCCCCGTTCACACGTGTCCGAGCGCGTGCAAGGGTGACCCCTGGGCCGCGTGGGCGGCCCTTCTGAACTGTTTCGAACTCGATTCGTCCTCGACTCGCCCTCGACTTGGACAAGTTTTTTGAGAATCTTTCACAGTTACCGGCCATGCCACAACGGCATCGCCGTTAACAACGTGACGGATGACACGACGAGTTGTCGACCGGACGGCGGAGCAAGCCGCGAAACCGCTGGTCGTCGTTCCGCCGTCGGTGAGCGACGTGGTCGTGTCGACTCACGGTCGTGTTCACTGGTCCGCCGCCCGCGCAGGACGGTGCCCTGGCCGGTTCCGTGCCGTCCGATACCGGCCGGCGCGTCTAGGGGCGTGCCCGGGCGATTAGGGGTGCTGCCGATGGCCTGATTCGAGGAGGATCGGAGGCAGGGTCGTCGTGTTGGAAGGTAGGGCTGGTATGTCGCTCCAGGAGCCTGTCTCGCCGGTCGAGGAGTCGCCCACGTCCACGGCGGACCGCATCGCCGATCTGGCCGCCCGGCACGAAGAGGCCGTCGTCCTCGCCGAGAAGAAGGCCGCGGACCGGCAGCACCTCAAGGGGAAGCTCACCGCCCGCGCGCGCATCGACCTGCTGCTCGACCCCGGCTCGTTCGTCGAACTCGACGAGTTCGTGCGCCACCGGACCGTCGAAGCAGGCATTCCGCGCCCCTATGGCGACGGGGTGGTGACCGGACACGGCACCATCGACGGCCGCCAGGTGTGCGTCTTCTCCCACGACTTCACCACCCTCGGCGGCAGCATGGGCGAGGCCTTCGGCAGCAAGGTCGTGAAGATCTACGACTTCGCCATGAGCGTCGGCTGCCCCGTCATCGGCATCAACGACTCCGGCGGCGCCCGCATCCAGGAAGGCGTGATGTCCATCGCCTACTACACCGAACTGGGCGTCCGCAACGTTCACTCCTCCGGCGTGATCCCCCAGATCTCACTCATCATGGGCCCCTGCGCGGGCGGTTCGGTCTACTCGCCGGCCCTCACCGACTTCACGGTCATGGTCAAGGACATCTCCTACATGTTCGTCACCGGACCCGAGGTCGTCTCCGCCGTCATGGGCGAGCAGGTGACCGCCGAGCAACTCGGCGGTCCCGCCGTCCACGCCGAGGTCTCCGGCAACGCGCACTACGTCGGCGACGACGAGCAGGACGCCATCTCGTGGGTCCAGACCCTCCTCGGCTACCTGCCGCCCAACAACCTGGACCCGGCCCCGGTCTACGACCACGACTGCGCCCCCGGCATCACCGAAGCGGACCTGGCTCTCGACACCGTCATCCCCGACAGTGAGCAACAGGTGTACGACATGGCCGACGTCATCACCGCGGTCCTCGACGACGGCGACTACCTCGAGATCCATCCGGACTTCGCCCGCAACATCATCTGCGCGCTCGGCCGGGTCGAGGGCCACTCGGTGGCCGTCGTCGCCAACCAGCCGAGACACCTCGCCGGCGTGCTGGACATCGACGCCTCCGAGAAGGCCGCCCGCTTCATCCGCTTCTGTGACTCCTTCAACATTCCGGTCCTCACCTTCATGGACGTGCCCGGCTACCTGCCTGGCGTCGGACAGGAGCACCAGGGCATCATCCGGCGCGGCATCAAGCTCTTCTACGCGTACGCCGAGTCCACCGTCCCCAAGATCACCGTCATCACCCGCAAGGCCTACGGCGGCGGGTACGCGGTGATGGGTTCCCGGCAGATCGGCGCCGACCGCGTGATGGCCTGGCCCACCGCCGAGATCGCCGTGATGGGCGCCAACAGCGCCGTGCCCATCCTGCACCGCCGCGAGCTGGCCGCCGTCCCGCCCGAGGAGCGCGCGGCGGTCAAGGAGAACCTCGTCGACGACTACCGTCGCAGGTTCGGCAACCCCTACGAGGCCGCCGCGCACGGCTACGTCGACATGGTCATCTCGCCCTCCCGCACCCGCTACGAGGTCGCCAGGGCGCTGGCGAGCCTGCGGAACAAGCGGCAGGCGCGCCCGGCACGCAAACACGGGAACATTCCCCTGTGACGTCGTTCGTCGTGCCGGCCGCTCCTGTACGGGGGCCCACCGGTCGCGCGGGCCGCTCCGTCACCGCCCCGGTGACGGAGCGGCGAGGTCGGTCAGGTCGCCGCCCTCGTACAACGCGCGGCAGGCCCGGCGCTGCACCTTGCCGCTGGAGGTCTTCGGTATCGCGCCCCTGCGCACGACGAGGACCGTGTCGACCGTGAGGTGATGGTGGTCGTGGACGGCGCGGACCACCCGTGCACGCAGGCTCTCCGTGCCGTGGGCGCGCACCGTCCGGCCGTCGGCCTCGACGACGAGCACGAGGTGTTCCTTCTCGTCGCGTTCGACGGCGAACGCGACGGCGCAGTTGGGGTGCAGGCCGTCCACGGACTTCTCCGCGGACAGTTCGACGTCCTGGGGATAGTAGTTGCGGCCCTGGTGGATGATCAGGTCCTTGAAGCGGCCGGCGACGTGCAGTTCACCGTCGTGCAGGAAGCCCAGGTCGCCGGTGCGCAGGTAGGTCCGCCCGTCCTCGGGGCGCCCGTCGGCGTCCCGCAGCCGTGCGCGGAAGGTCTCCGCGCTCGCCTCGGGCCGCCCCCTGTACTCCGCCGCCACGCACGGTCCGTTGACCCAGATCTCCCCGATGACGTCCGGCGGGCAGCCGCGCGAGGTGCCGGGATCGACGATCCGCACCTCGGTGCCCGGGACGGTGCGGCCGCTGCTGGTGACCGGGACGGCGCCGGGTGTCCGTGCGTCGACGATCTCCGCGCGGCCCTCCCGCAGCGCGGTCGCGGACAGCCACACGGCCGTCGGTTCGCGGTCCTGGTCGCTGCCGGTGACCTTGAGGGTGTTCTCGGCGAGTCCGTACCCCGGGCACATGGCCTCGGGCCGGAAGCCGTGCGGGACGAAGGCCTCGGTGAAGTCCCGGATCGCACGCCAGCGCACGGGTTCGGCGCCGTTGGCCGCCACGCGCCACGAGGAGAGGTCACCGACCCCACCGGCCTTCCCCTCCGCCGCGACCCGCGCGCACATCTCGTAGGCGAAGCTGGGCGCCGCGGAGTGGGTGCCGCGGAACCGGGCGATCGCCTCCAGCCAGCGGGCGGGCCGGCGGATGAAGGCGGCGGGTGCCATCAGATACGAGGGGATACCGGCCCACAGCGGCATGACGACGCCGAAGAGCATGCCCATGTCGTGGAAGAGAGGGAGCCAGTTGACCACGGTGCCCTCGGGCGCGCACGGCCACAGGGCGTCCGTCTCGGTGACGTTGGCGAGGAAGTTGGCGTGGGTGACGACGACGCCCTTGGGGTCGCCGGTGGAGCCCGACGTGTACTGGAGCAGGGCGACGTCGTCCGGGCCGGGGGCGGGGCCCCGTAGGACCGAACCCGGCACGTCGTCCCTCGCCGCGGCGGGATCGTCGGTGTCGAGGACCGTGAGGCCGAGGAGGTCCTCCAGGTTCCCGAAGCGGTCCTCCAGTTCGAGCCGGGCGGAGGTTTCGGTGAGCACGGTCGTGGCGCCGGCGTCCCGTGCGATGCGGCGGATGCGCTCCACGTCCTTGAGGTGGCGCGGTGTCTGGACGGGCGCCGCGGTCACCTTGGACGCCATGCATCCCAGGAGCGTACGGACGAACTCCAGCCCCGACGGATAGATGAGCACGGCGCTCTGCCCGCTCATGCCCCGGGCGGCGAACCACCGGGCCCGGACGTCCACCGCGTCGGCGAGCTCGCGGTAGGTGAGCGACTCCCGGGGGTCCTCACCGTTGTACAGGAAGACGTAGGCGGTGTCGTCGGGTTGCCGCTGACCGCGCCGGCGCAACAGTTCGGGCAAGGTCGGTGTCCCGCCGCCTGAGCGGATGTCATCGAGAACGGTGGCCATGGGTCAGGTCTCCTTGCTGTCCTTGTGCCGGTGCCGCCGGACGTGCCGGAGCCGCTTGTGGTCGCCGTGCGCAGGGATCGCGACACGGTGGCGCGCAGCACGGCCGGGCCCGGACGGACGGGATGAGTGGGTCGACGACCGACCTCGCGGTGGTACACGGCTCGCGGCCACGGCCGCACGGGCCGTGCACGGGCCGACGAGGGGCTGGCCGTGCGGGCGAGCCCGGCGGACTTCTGGTGTCGGCGCGGAGTCGCTCGACCTGAGAATCGATGCCGTGGGGCTCGGCCGCCCGAGCCCACGACAAGAACAGGCGGGACGCCGACACGGCGGCGTCCTGCGGTAGAAGGATGTCAGAAGCACCCGTCGGCCGCCGCTCCGTCCCGTACGCGATCACCCCTAAGTCGCGTGCGCACGGCCTCTGACACTGGGGTGGCTGAGGTCAGGTGGAGGGGAGGTAGGGGTTGTTCCTCGTTCGGAGCAGTCCATAGGTTCTGAGCGCGAACCGAGCATAAGGAACGAGTCCGAACTGTTTCCGTCGGCGGGCCCGCCTGGAGGACGACAATGCGCATACTCTTCGTCACGCACGCGGAGAAGACGCACTTTTTCAGCATGGTGCCGCTGGCCTGGGCACTGCGAACAGCGGGCCACGAGGTCCGCGTCGCCACCCAGCCGGACCTGGCGGAGGGCGTCAGCGAGGCCGGGCTCACAGCGGTTCCGCTGGGGTCCGACCACCGGTGGAAGCAGGTCATGGAGGCCAACCAGGACGAGGAGTGGCCGGTCCGGGTCGCCGAGGCCGTCACCCACTCCGCGGACCTGGGGCACGACGAACTCCTCCGGTTCTTCGACGAGACGACCGAGCGGTACTTCCGCGTCGTCAACAACGACGAGTTCCTCGACGCGCTCGTCGAGTACTCCCGGTGGTGGAAACCCGACCTGATCGTGTGGGAGCAGTTCACCTGGGCCGGCGCCGTAGCCGCTCAGGTCACCGGTGCCGCGCATGCCCGCATGCTGTGGGGAGCGGACGTGGTCACCCGCTCCCGCCACGACTTCCTGGCCCGGCTCGCCGAGCGTCCCGAGAACGAGCGGGTGGATCCGCTGCGGGACTGGCTCACCGAGGCCCTCGCCCGGCACGGCGCCGCGTTCGACGAGACCGTGGTCAACGGGGACTGGACGATCGACACCAACCCGCCCAGCCACCGGATTGACAACGGACTGACCGTGGTCGGTGTGCGGTACGTGCCCTACAACGGACGGGCCGTGCTCCCCGAGTGGCTGGCCGCCGAGCCCGCGAAACCCCGCGTCGCCGTGACCGCCGGCATCTCGGTCCGCAGCTACTTCGGGTTCGACATCTTCGGCATCAGCGCCCTGCAGGCCTTCGCCGGGCTGGACATCGAGCTGATCGCCACGCTGCTGCCGGGCCCGGGCGAGTCGGTGGACGACGCACCGGAGAACACCACCGTCGTCGACTTCGTGCCCATGCACGGGCTGCTGCCCACTTGCTCGGCCGTCATCCACATCGGCGGCGCGGGCGTGCAGTGCACCGCCGCCTACTACGGCGTCCCCCAGATGATCCTGCCGGGCCTCTGGGACACCAAGGTCCGCGGTGCCCTCCTGGACCAGTCCGGCGCGGGCATCTCGGTGCCGGCGGAGCAGTTCACCCCCGAACAGGTCCGGGAGAACCTGGTCCGCCTGCTGGAGGATCCGGCCTTCCGCGAGGGAGCCGCCGCACTCCGCAAGGACGTGCTCGCCGCGCCCTCGCCCAACGAGGTCGTCCCGGTCCTCGAGGATCTCACCGCCCGCCACCGGACCACGGGCTGACGGGAGGGTCGCGGCCCCGCGCGGCCCGGAGCCCGCCGGGACCGGCGCCGCGGTCGCCGACCCTGCCCGCCCCCGCCCCCGGCACCTGCGTCCGCGGCGGCCCGGCTGTCCCCGCCGCGCTCCGCCCCCCTCACGACTCGTTTCCGCACCGCCCTCACGGCCGGCGCGACCCTCGGCGACACGCTCCGCTCACCCACCCGAGGCGGTCGGCCGGGCCGGCCCGGAAGGAAGAGAACGGCCATGACCACGCGCGTATGGGACTACCTCGCCGAGTACGAGGCGGAGCGTGCGGACCTCCTCGACGCCGTCGACCAGGTGTTCCGCTCCGGACAACTTATACTCGGACCCTCCGTCAGTGCCTTCGAGGAGGAGTTCGCCGCCTACCTCGGACTGGCGCACGGCGTCGGCGTCGACAACGGCACCAACGCCCTCGTCCTCGCGCTGCGCGCCCTGGGCGTGGGACCGGGCGACGAGGTGATCACGGTGTCCAACACCGCCGCCGCCACCGTCGTCGCCGTCGACCAGGTCGGAGCCACCCCCGTCTTCGTCGACGTGCGCGAGAGCGACCACCTGCTGGACACCGCCCAGGTCGCGGCCGCGATCACCCCGCGCACCCGCTGCCTGCTGCCCGTCCACCTCTACGGCCAGTGCGTCGACCTCCCCTCGCTGGAGGAACTCGCCACCCGGCACGACCTGGTGATCATCGAGGACTGCGCCCAGGCGCACGGTGCCCGTCGGCACGGCCGACCGGCCGGCACCACCGGCAAGGCCGCGGCGTTCTCCTTCTACCCGACGAAGGTCCTCGGTGCCTACGGCGACGCGGGAGCGGTGGTCACCGACGACGCGGGCACCGACGCCGCGCTGCGCAGGCTCCGGTACTACGGCATGGATGAGCAACGCAGTGTCGCCCGGACCCCCGGCCACAACTCCCGCCTCGACGAGATCCACGCCGAGATCCTGCGCCGCAAGCTGCGGCGCCTCGACGGATACATCGAGGCCCGGCGCCGGATCGCGGCCCGCTACGCCGAGGCACTGGCCGACACCGACCTGGTCCTGCCCGCGGTGACACCCGGCAACGACCACGTCTACTACGCCTACGTGGTCCGGCACCCCCGGCGCGACGCGGTCATCGAGGCCCTTCAGCCCCGAGGCGTCCACCTCAGCGTGCACTACCGCCGGCCGGTGCACACCATGGACGGATTCGCGCACCTGAAGCAGGCCAAGGGATCCCTGCCGGTCACCGAGGCGCTGGCGGACGAGATCTTCTCGCTGCCGATGTACCCGTCGCTCCCCGAGGAACAGCAGGACCGGGTGATCGCGGCCCTGCGCGAGGTGCTGCGCACCGTCTGAACCGGGCGAGGCCGTCGGCGCGGACCGGACGGCTCAGCGCGCCCGCGTCCCGGTGAGCGGCCGGGAGGCGGGCGCGCGGCGCAGTCGGCGTTCAGCGGGAGAGTCGCAGGGGGAGCTCCAGCAGCCCGTGCAGGTTGAAGTGACTGTTGACCGGCAGGTCCTCGCGGAGCAGCTCGATCTTCGTATACCGCTCCAGCAGCTTCGAGAACACGGTGGCCGCCTCCAGGCGCCCCAGCACCGCGCCCAGGCAGAAGTGGGGGCCCGCGCTGAACGCCAACGTCTTCGGCTCGGTGCGGGACAGATCCAGGCGGTCGGGGTCGGGATAGCGCTCCGGGTCCCGGCCGGCGGCGTCCAGGAACCCGATCACGTGGGAACCCGGGGGAATCACCTTGCCGCCGAACTCCATCTCCGCGGTGGCGATCCGGCTGGACAGGGTGACCGGCGGGTCGAACCGGGACAGCTCGTCCACGGCTGTCGCCATCAGTCCCGGGTCCGCACGCAGCGCTTCCAGCGCCTCGGGCTGTCGCAGCAGAGCCAGCATGCCGTTGCCGATCAGGTTGACCGTCGTCTCGTGACCCGCGTTGAAGATGAGCAGGATGTTGGCGACGACCTCCTCCTCGGTGAGCTGCTCGTCGTCCTCCGCCGTCATCAACACCGACAGCAGGTCGTGGTCCGGGTCGGCGCCGCGGCGGGAGGCCATCAGGTCCAGCAGGTACGCGCGGAACTCCGGCTCCGCCTTGTTCATGGCGATGCGTCTGCGGGGCGTCACATCGGGGTCCAGGATGTAACCCACCTTGTCGGTCCAGTCACGGCACCGCGCGCGGTCCTCGACGGGTATCCCCAGCAACTCCCCGACCACCGCGACGGGCATCGGCAGCGCCAGGTCCCGTATCAGGTCGACCTCGCCCTCGCCCATGCTGTCGAGCAGACCGTCGACGATCTCCCCGATACGCGGCCGCAGGCGGTCGATGTAGCGCGGCGTGAACACCCGCGCGATCAGCTTGCGCAGCCGACGGTGCTCGGCTCCGTCCTGCAGCAGCAGCCACTTGCTGACGCTGCGCATGGCCGGGCAGGTCGGCCCGCCCCGGCTCATCGCCCAGCCCGGGTCCTTGGGGAAGGCGCTGGAGGAGTGCGGTGAGCGCAGCAGCGCCTCGACGTCGTCGTACCGGGTGAGCAGCCAGTACCCTGCCGCGATCTCGTGCACCGGATCGGCCTCGCGCAGCCGCTTGTAGTAGGCGAACCTGTCGGCGGCGAGGGCGGGATCGTTCGGGTCGTAGAGAACGCTCATGCCGTCCATCCCTCTACGTCGGTGGTTGCCGTGTCCTGCGGGGCGAGACGTCCGCGTGCCCGGTCTCCTCTCGGAGCCGAAGGCCCACGCGGACCCGGACGCCGGCTCGGGAGCGGTCGTGCCGCCACCCCGGTTCGCCGGCCGATGTCTGCCCCACAGGCTAAGTGGGCCGCCGAGACGCCGAGAACCCCTAAAGAACGGCGACCGGACCGTTCCCCCGGACGCCGACGTCTGCGCGTCCCGGAGCAGCCGACGGCCTCACCGTTGCCCGTGACCACCTGAACACCCACCGCGCGGGCGCGTGTCGCGCCGACGGCCTGGTCACAGACGCGCCGCGCCGGGTCCGGCGGCAACTCCCCGCTGATCGGTTAGGGGTTGAGGCTAGGGGGGCGTCCCTCCGTAGGGTGACGGCCGGTGCAGACGGGCTGCTCGACGCGCGGGGAGTGACGGCATGTCGGAGCTTGAGGCGGAGCGCAGGGCGCACTACCAGGCGACCGTGGTGCAGGGAGCCCTGCGCACCGCGGCCGCGGGCGGTGACCCGTACGCCTCGATCTTGCTGGTACCGGACGATCCCTATCCGTTCTACGAGCGGGTCCGCGAGCGGGGGACGCTTCACCGCAGCGCGGTCGGCGTGTGGACGACCACCAGTCACCGCGTCGCGAACCAGATACTGAGGGACCGGCGCTTCGGTGTCCGTACGCCGGAAGGGGAGAAGCCTCCCGAGTTCATGCCGTTCGACAACTCCATGCTCGGGCTGGACCCGCCCGACCACACGCGGCTGCGCAGGCTCGCCACCCCCTCGCTCAACCCGCGCCGGCTCGCCCACTGGCAGCCGCACGTCGAGCGGTTCACCGACGAGCTGATCGACGAGATGCTGGCGGGGCGGGGCCAGGTCAACTTCATGCGGGCCTTCGCCCAGCAGCTCCCGCTGCGGGTGATCGGCGATCTGGTCGGCATCCCGCCCCACCACCGGCAGTCGTTCTTCCGGCTCAGCCGCCGCATGGCCTACCTGCTCGACGGCGTGGCCACCGCCCCGGCCGCACGGGGCGTGGTGGCGGCCATGGCGGAGATGACGGTGATGTTCCACGAGATCATCGCCGAGCGGCGGGCCGACCCGCGCGAGGACCTGATCAGCGACCTGCTCCCGGCGGTGGAGGACGGTCGGATGACCATGGACGAGATGGTCCCCCTGTGCATGTTCCTGCCGCTGGCCGGTACCGAGACCACCGTCAACCTGATCGGCAACGGGCTGCTGGCCCTCCTCGAACACCCCGAGCAGTGGGACATGCTGGTCGCCGACCCGTCGCTGGCGGATGCCGTCGTACGCGAGACCCTGCGCTACGACCCGTCGGTCCAGCAGTACCGCCGGATCGCGCACACCGACCTCCAGATGGAGGGCGCGTCGATCGCCGCGGGCGAGGAGGTGGCGATCTGCGCGGGCGGGGCCAACCGGGATCCAGAGGTCTATCCCGACCCCGGAAGGTTCGACATCACACGGGACCCGGGACCGGAGAACCTGGCCTTCTCGGCGGGTATCCACTTCTGTCTCGGCGCCGCGCTGGCCCGCATGGAGGCGGAGACCGCGCTGGCCGCCCTCGCCGTCCGGGTGCCCGGGATCCGCCGGGCCGGGCCGGTGCGCAGGCGGGGGTCCTTCATCGTCCGCGGGATGCTCCAGTTCCCCGTCGACCTGCGCTGAGTCCGGCAGCGGCAAAGGCGCGGCCCGAGCCCGGGACGGTGACGCGAGATAAGGGGCGGCCTCACCCTCTAGGGGTTGTCCGCCCTCGCGAGGCGTCCCTAGCGTGCGGACGCGGATGTGTTGGACACGGCACCCGCGCCATGGCGGCTCCGGGTGGACCGTGGCCGAGCGGGAGCCTGGGAGGCACTGGCAGATGGCACAGGACGAGACGCTCCGGGACTACCTCAAACTGGTCACGATCGATCTGCGCAGGACCAAGCAGAAGCTGCGTGACCGGGAGGCCGCCGACCAGGAGCCGATCGCGATCATCGGCATGAGCTGTCGCTACCCGGGCGACGTCCACACGCCCGAGGACCTGTGGCGGTTGGTGGCCGGGGAACAGGACGCGATCTCCGGCTTCCCCGAGGACCGCGGCTGGGACCTGGCCCGGCTCTTCGACGGCGACCCGGACGGCGAGGGGCACAGCTCCGCACGCCAAGGCGGCTTCGTCCACGACGCGACCGCCTTCGACGCCGACTTCTTCGGCGTCTCTCCCCGCGAGGCGCTGGCGATGGACCCCCAGCAGCGGCTGCTGCTCCGGGCGGCCTGGGAGGTGTTCGAGCACGCCGGCATCGACCCCCAGTCGGTCCGTGGCACCCGCACCGGGGTGTTCGCGGGCGGCAACGACCAGGGCTACCTGCGGCTGCTGGCGAACGAACCAGGTTCCGTGGGGCACCAGTTGACCGGCGGTGCGACCGCCGTGATCTCCGGCCGGGTCGCCTACACCCTCGGCCTGGAAGGGCCCGCGGTGACCTTGGACACCGCTTGTTCGTCGTCGCTGGTCGCCCTGCACCTGGCCTGCCGGTCGCTGCGCAGCGGCGAGAGCACTCTCGCGCTGGCCGGCGGCGTCACGGTCATGGCCACACCCGGCGTGTTCACCGAGTTCACCAGGCAGCGCGGGCTGGCCGCCGACGGCCGCTGCAAGTCCTTCTCCGTGGACGCCGACGGCACGGGCTGGTCCGAGGGTGTCGGCGTGCTGCTGGTCGAGCGGCTCTCCGACGCCGTGCGCAACGGGCACGAGGTGCTGGCGGTGGTGCGCGGCAGCGCGGTCAACCAGGACGGCGCGTCCAACGGACTCACCGCCCCCAACGGACCGTCCCAGCAACGTGTCATCCTCCAGGCGCTCGCCGACGCCCGCCTCTCCGCCTCCGACGTGGACGTCGTCGAGGCGCACGGTACGGGCACGAGGCTGGGGGACCCGATCGAGGCGCAGGCGCTGCTCGCCGCCTACGGCCAGGACCGGCCCGAGGGGCGACCGCTGCTGCTCGGCTCGGTCAAGTCCAACATCGGGCACGCGCAGGCCGCGGCGGGTGTCGCCGGCGTCATCAAGATGGTGCAGGCGCTGCGGCACGAGCGGCTGCCCCGGACGCTGCACGTGGACGAGCCGTCCACCCAGGTGGACTGGTCCGCAGGCGCGGTGGAGTTGCTGACCGAGGGGCGGTCCTGGCCCCGGGGCGAGCGGCCGCGCCGGGCGGGGGTGTCGTCGTTCGGGGTGAGCGGCACCAACGGCCACGTCATCCTCGAGGAGGCGCCCGCCGCGGGTGCCGACCAGGAGACGACGACCGAGACCGGGACGGGCACCGAGGCCGGACCGCTGGCGTGGCCACTGTCCGGCCGCTCCGCCGATGCGCTGCGCCGCCAGGCCGGGCGGCTGCTGCCGGTGGCCGCCCAGGCGCACCCGGCCGATGTGAGCCACTCGTTGGCGACGGGGCGCGCGGCGCTGGAACACCGGGCGGTGGTGCTCGGTGCCGACCGGGAGGAGCTGCTGGCCGGGCTGCGGGCGCTGGCCGAGGGCGAGGACATGCCGTCGGTGGTGTGCGACAAGGTCGTGCGGGGTGGCCTCGCGCTGCTGTTCTCGGGTCAGGGGTCGCAGCGGCTGGGGATGGGCCGGGAGTTGTACGGGGCCTTCCCGGTGTTCGCGGATGCCTTCGACGCGGTGTGTGCGCGGGTGGATCTTGAGCGTCCGTTGCGGGATGTGGTGTTCGGCGAGGACGCGGGGTTGCTGGAGCGGACCGTCTACGCGCAGGCGGGGTTGTTCGCTCTGGAAGTGGCGCTGTTCCGGCTGGTGGAGTCGTGGGGTGTGACTCCGGATGTGCTGGTGGGGCACTCGATCGGGGAGCTGGCCGCCGCGCATGTGGCGGGGGTGTTGTCCCTGGACGACGCGTGTGCGCTGGTGTCGGCGCGGGGGCGGTTGATGGACGCGTTGCCCGGGGGTGGGGCAATGCTGGCCGTGGAGGCGACCGAGGAAGCTCTGGAGCTGCCCGACGGGGTGGACCTGGCGGCGGTCAACGGGCCGACCTCGATGACGGTGTCGGGGGATGCGGAGGCGGTCGCCGGTCTGGAGGAGCGGTTCCGGGCGCAGGGTGTGCGGGTGAAGCGTCTCGCGGTCTCGCACGCCTTCCACTCCCGCCTGATGGAGCCAATGCTGGCCGACTTCGCGGCCGTGGCGCGGTCGTTGACCTACCAAGCCCCGCAGATCCCGGTTCTCACCACCGCCCCCGGCGACCTGGCCACTCCCGAGTACTGGGTGGGTCAGGTGCGGGAGCCGGTCCGCTTCGCCGACGCGGTGCGCCAGGCCTGTGACAGCGGTACCGGCGTGTTTCTCGAACTCGGTCCGGACGGTGTGCTCTCCGCCCTCGTCCCTCACCTCACCGAGGAGGTGACCGCCACCCCCGCTCTGCGTTCCGGCCACGACGAGCACGCCACACTGCTGCGTGCCCTCGCGTGTGTCCACGCACGCGGTGCGAACCTCGACCGTTCCGCCGTGTTCGCGCGCGGTGGTGGCCGGCGTATCGCGCTGCCCGTGTACGCCTTCGCCGCCGACCACTACTGGCCCTCCGGTGTCTCCTGGGTCGGTGATGTCGCGTCCGCCGGCCTCGGCGTCACCGATCATCCGCTGCTGGGCGCGGGCGTCGCGCTCGCGGAGGAGGACGGATACCTCTTCACCGCCCGGATCTCGACGGCCACCCAGCCGTGGTTGGCGGAGCATCGGGTGCACGGGCGGATCGTGGTGCCCGGCACGGCGTTCGTGGATCTCGCGGTGCGAGCCGGTGAGCAAGCGGAGACCGAGCGGCTGGACGAGCTGGTGCTGGAGGCGCCGCTGATCGTGCCCGAGGATGGCGCCGTGCAGGTGCAGCTGGCCGTGGGCGCGGCCGACGACGAGGGCAGACGGACCCTCACCGTGCACTCCCGGCGCGGCGACGGGGGCGCGTTCGACGGATGGCCGGACCGTCCCTGGACCCGGCACGCCACCGGCGTCCTCGTCCCTCGGCCCCGGACCGTCGCCGAAGACCCCGAACTCGTCGGCGTATGGCCGCCGCAGGACGCCACACCCACCGACCCGGCCGCGCTCTACGAGCGGCTGGCGGCCGCCGGGCTGGAGTACGGCGAGCTGTTCCGCGGCGTGTCCGCCGTGTGGACGCGTGGCCGGGACGTCTTCGCCGAACTCGCTCTGCCCGAGAGCGCCGCCCCTGGCTTCGGACTGCACCCGGCCCTGCTCGACGCCGCGCTCCAGTCGGCCGCCGTGCAGGGGGACGGCGCCGGGACGGGCCTGCCCTTCTCCTGGTCCGGGGTGACGCTCTGGGCGTCCGGGGCGACCCTCCTGCGTGCCCGGGTCTCGCCCGTGGACGACGGCGACGGTGTCCGGGTGCGGGCGGTCGACCCGGCCGGCAGCCCGGTCGTCACCGTGGAGCGTGTCGTCACTCGGCCCGCACCGGCCCTCACCGACGAGGCGCGACAGCCCGATGACCTCTACCGGCTGGAGTGGACGCCGGTCCCGGCGGCCGGGGCCGGGCCCGGCGAGTTCGCACAGTTCGGAGGCGGCGAGCCGCTCGTCGACCGGGCGGGCACGCTCGACCACCTCGCCGACAGCGGCCGGACGCCCACCCATCTTGTGCTGTCCGCCTGCACCGACGCCCACCCGGCCACCGGTGCGCAGGCGGTGCTCGCGCGTACCACCGAGGTGCTCGGACGGCTGCGGTCCTGGCTCGGCGACCAGCGGTACGCGGACAGCAGCCTGATCGTCGCCACCCGTGGCGCGGTGCAGGCGGACCCCGCCGACACCGTGCCCGATGTGGCGGGAGCCGCCGTATGGGGCCTGGTGCGCTCGGCGCAGTCGGAGCACCCCGGCCGCATCGTCCTGGTCGATCTGGACCCGTCGGCCGAGGACGACGCCCGGGCGCTCGCCCGCTGCGTCAGATCCGGAGAACCGCAGACCGCCGTACGCGGGGACACCGTGCTCGCGGCGCGGCTGACGGCGGCGGACCGCGGCCTCGTACCGCCTCCCGGCGGTGCGTGGCGGGTGGGGGTGACGGAGCGCGGCGCGGTGGAGAACGTGGCGCTGCTTCCGGCGCCGGACGCGGAGGGAGAGCTGCGCCCGGGCCAGGTGCGGGTGGCGGTGCGTGCGGCGGGAGTCAACTTCCGTGACGTGCTGAACGTGTTGGGGATGTACCCGGGCGAGGTGCTGGTGGGTGGCGAGGCCGCCGGCGTGGTGCTGGAGGTGGGCCCTGGGGTGACCCGCTGCGCGGTGGGGGACCGGGTGATGGGGTTCTTCGACGGCGCGATGGGTCCGGTGGCGGTGACCGACGAGCGGCTGCTGGCGCAGCTGCCGCACGGGTGGGGTTTCGCGCAGGCGGCGGCGGTGCCGATCGCCTTCGTGACGGCGTACTACGGGCTGGTCGACCTGGCGGGGTTGTCGGCCGGCGAGTCGGTGCTGGTGCACGCGGCGGCCGGTGGTGTCGGGATGGCGGCGGTGCAGGTCGCGCGTCATCTGGGCGCGGAGGTGTACGGGACGGCGTCGCCGGCGAAGTGGGCGGCCACGGGCCTGGACGCGGAGCACCTCGCGTCGTCGCGGGACGTGGGCTTCGAGGGGGTGTTCAGGGAGCGGACCGGTGGGCGTGGGGTGGATGTGGTGCTCAACGCGTTGGCCGGTGAGTTCGTGGACGCCTCGGCGCGGTTGCTGGTGCCCGGTGGACGGTTCGTGGAGATGGGCAAGGCGGACGTGCGGGAGGCGGACGCGTTCGCCGGGTGCGCCTACCGGGCGTTCGACCTGCGGGAGGCGGGGCCGGAGCGGATCGGGGAGATCCTCGCCGAGGTCCTGGCGCTGTTCGCGACGGGGACGTTGGCGGCGCCGCCGGTGCGGGCCTTCGACGTGCGGCGGGCGCCGGACGCGTTCCGTTTCGTGAGCCAGGCCCGGCACGTGGGCAAGGTCGTGCTGTCGGTGCCGGCCGCGTGGGACGCCGAGGGCACGGTGCTGGTGACGGGTGGTACGGGGGCGCTCGGCGCCCTCACCGCCCGGCACCTGGTCGTGGAACACGGCCTGCGCCACCTGTTGCTGGTCGGACGCCGGGGAGCGGAGGCCGACGGCGCCGCCGCACTGAGCGCCGAACTGACCGCCCTGGGCGCCGAGGTCACCGTCGCCGCCTGTGACGTCACCGATCCCGAGGCACTGGAAGCCCTGCTCGCCGAAGTCCCTGCGCAGCATCCGCTCACCGCCGTCGTGCACGCGGCGGGCATCCTCGACGACGGCCTCGTGGAGTCGCTCACGGAGGACCGGCTCGAGGCCGTCCTCGCGCCCAAGACCGCGGCCACCGCCCTGCACGAGGCGACGGCCGGTGCCGACCTGGCCGCGTTCGTCATGTACTCCTCGATGTCCGGGACCTTCGGCAGCCCCGGACAGGGCAACTACGCGGCTGCCAACGCCTACCTGGACGCCCTCGCCCGACACCGGCACGCCCGCGGACTGCCCGCGCTGTCCCTCGCCTGGGGTCCCTGGGCCGGCATCGGCGGCATGGCCGACGCGCTCACCGAGTCCGAGGCGGCCCGCATCAGCCGCTCCGGATTCCCGCCGCTGGGCCCCGAGCGGGGCCTCGGCCTGCTGGAGACCGCCCTGGCACTGCCCGACCCGGCACTGCTCCCCGCCGTCCTGGACACCGCACGGCTCGCCGCCTCCCCGGCGACACCGCCCCCGCTGCTGCACGGGCTGGTCCGTCCCGCCCGGCGGGTCGCCGACCGTACCGTCGCCCCCGGCGGCCTCGCCGAGCGGCTGCGCCGGCTGCCCGCGGAGGACCGGGCCCGCACCGCGCTCGACCTGGTACGCGGTCTGGTCGCGTCGGTGCTCGGCTTCGCGTCGCCGGACGCGGTGGACCCGTCGCGGCCGTTCAAGGACCTCGGCTTCGACTCGCTGACCTCGGTGGAGCTGCGCAACCGCATCGGCCGGACGGCCGGCCGCAGGCTGCCCGCGACCCTCGTCTTCGACCACCCGACACCCGAGGCACTCGCCACCCACCTCGTCACGGAGGTCCTCGGCGACCTCGCCGCGCCCGCACCCGCCGTGCCGGCCACCACCCGTGCGGAGACCGCCGGCGACCCCATCGCGATCGTCGGTATGGCCTGCCGCTTCCCCGGTGGGGCCGACACCCCCGAGGCGTTGTGGCGGCTCGTCGCCGAGGAGACCGACGCCGTCGGCGACTTCCCCACCGACCGGGCCTGGGACCTCGCCCACATCTACGGCGAGAGCGAGAAGGCCGACGACCGGCGGACCTTCGAGGGAGGCTTCCTCCAGGACGCCGGCGGATTCGACCCGGCGTTCTTCGGCATCTCGCCCCGTGAGGCGCTGGCGATGGACCCGCAGCAGCGGCTGCTGCTGGAGACCTCCTGGGAGGCCTTCGAGCGGGCCGGCGTCGATCCGGCGGAGCTGCGCGCCAGTTCCACCGGCGTCTACGTCGGCACCGCCACCAGCGGATACGGACTCGGCCGGTTCGCCGTGCCCGACGGCTCCCGCCCCCACGTCCTCACCGGCACCGCGACGAGCGTCGTCTCCGGCCGGCTGGCCTACACGTTCGGGCTCGAAGGGCCGGCGGTGACCGTGGACACCGCGTGTTCGTCGTCGCTGGTCGCGCTGCACCTGGCCATCGGGGCACTGCGGCGCGGGGAGTGTGCGATGGCGCTGGCCGGCGGTGCCACCGTCATGGCGGTACCGGGCATCTTCACCGACGCCGCGCAGGGCGGCGCGCTCGCGCCCGGCGGCCGTTGCCGGGCCTTCTCCTCCGACGCCGAAGGCACCGGCTGGGGCGAGGGCGTCGGGATGCTCCTGGTCGAGCGGCTCTCCGACGCGCGCCGCAACGGGCACCCGGTCCTGGCCGTGGTGCGCGGCAGCGCGGTCAACCAGGACGGCGCGTCCAACGGCCTCACCGCCCCCCACGGCCCCGCCCAGCAGCGGGTCATCCGGGCGGCGCTCGCCGACGCGGGCCTGGACACCGCCGACGTGGACGCGGTCGAGGCGCACGGCACCGGCACGGAACTCGGCGACCCCATCGAGGTCCAGGCCCTGATGGCCACGTACGGGCGCGGGCGCGACGAGGAACAGCCGCTGTGGCTGGGCTCGCTGAAGTCCAACATCGGGCACACCCAGTCCGCCGCCGGCGTCGCCGGGATCATCAAGATGGTGATGGCCCTGCGCCACGGCGTGCTGCCGCGCTCCCTGCACATCACCGAACCCACCCGGCACGTGGACTGGGACGGCAGCGGGGTCCGGCTGCTGACCAGGCAGGTCGAGTGGGCGGACACGGAGCGTCCGCGCCGGGCGGCCGTCTCGTCGTTCGGCATGAGCGGGACCAACGCCCACACCATCCTCGAGCAGGCCCTCCCGGAGCCGGCCGCGGCCTCGCCCGGGACCGACGGGGGCTCGGAGGTCGATCTGCCGTGGCTGCTCTCCGCCCGTACCCCCGCCGCCCTGCGCGCCCAGGCACGGCGCCTCGCCGCCCACCTCGACGCCGACCCCGCGCCCGCCGGCCACGACGTGGCCCACTCCCTGGCCGCCACCCGCTCCCGTTTCGAGCACCGCGCCGTCCTCCTCGGCCCCGACCACCACGCGCAGCTCACCGCGTTCGCCGAGGGCGCCCCCACGCCGGGCCTGGTGACCGGGACGGCGGGGCGGACCGGCCGGGTGGCGTTCGTGCTGCCCGGCCAGGGCTCGCAGTGGCCCGGCATGGCCGACCGGCTGCTGGCGGAGTCCGCGACCTTCCGGAACACTCTGCGGACCTGTGCGCAGGCACTGGAGGAGCATCTCGACTGGTCGGTCGAGGACACGCTGCGCGGCCTGCCCGGGGCCGGGAACATGGAACGGGCCGAGGTCATCCAGCCCGTACTCTTCGCGACGATGGTGGCGCTCGCCGCGCTCTGGCGCGAACACGGCGTCGAGCCGGAGGCGGTGGTCGGCCACTCGCAGGGTGAGATCGCCGCCGCCCACCTCGCCGGCGCCCTGTCCCTGGAGGACGCCGCGCGGGTCGTCACCCACCGCAGCCGCCTGCTGTCCCGGGTGGTCGGCCAGGGGGCGGTGGCCTCGGTCTCGCTGCCCGCACAGGAGGCGCTGGCACGGCTGGAACGCTGGGGCGACGCGCTCAGCATCGCCGCCGTCAACGGGGTGTCGTCCGTCTCCGTCGCCGGTGACGAGGCACCCCTGGACGAGTTCCTCGCCGAGCTGGAGACCGAGGGCGTACGGTGCCGCAAGCTCCGGATCAAGGGCGCGGCGCACTCGGCCGTCGTCGAGCCGCTGCGCGAGGAGGCGCTCGCGGTGCTGGCGCCCGTACGGCCCCGTGCCTCGCGCATCCCCTTCTACTCCACGGTCACCGGCGGACTGCTCGACACCACCGAGCTGGACGCGGAGTACTGGTACCGCAACATGCGGCAGACCGTGCAGTTCGCCCCGGCCACGCGCGCACTGCTCGCCGACGGGTTCGGCGTCTTCGTCGAGTGCAGCCCCCACCCGGCACTCGCCGGGGCCGTCCAGGAGACCGCGGAGGACGCCGGCGCGTCCGACCCCGTGCTGCTGGCCTCGCTGCGCCGTGAGGAGGGCGGGCTCGAACGGTTCTCCGTCTCGCTCGCCGAAGCGTTCGTCCGGGGCGTCGGCCCCTCCTGGGCGTCCCGTGGCAGCGTCGTCGACCTGCCCACCTATCCCTTCCAGCGCGACCACTACTGGTGGGAGCCCCTCCCGGAGGAGACGGCCGGCCCCGCCCAGGGCGGTACGGCCGAGGAAGGCCGCTTCTGGGCAGCGGTGGAGGGCGGCGACGCCGAGGCGCTCGCCGAGTCCCTGGGCACCGACGTCCTGGCCCCCGCACTGCCCGCGCTCGCGGCGTGGCGGCGGCGCTCCCACGACCGGTCCACGGTGGACGGCTGGCGCTACCGGGTGGAGTGGAGGCACACACCCCTCACCGGGCCCGGCCGGCCCGCGCTGACCGGCACCTGGGCGATCGTCGCGGGGGAGGAGCAGGAGGAACTGGCCGGCCGGCTCGCCGCTCTGGTGGACCGGGCCGGCGGCACGGCCCACGTGACCGCCGACCCGCCCGCGGAACCGTCCGGGGAACGACCGCTGTCCGGGGTGATCTCGCTGCTCGCCCTCGACTCCCGCCCGCACCCCGCCCACCCCGGCATCAGCGTCGGCGCCGCGCTCAACCTCGCCCTGCTGCGTGTCATGACCGCCCGCCCGACCCCGGTCCCGGTCCACCTGGTCACCAGCGGCGCCGTCTCCGTCGGCCGCACGGACCCGGTACGGGACATCGCCCAGGCCGCCACCTGGGGCCTGGGCCTGGTGTCCGGCCTGGAGCGGCCCGACTGCTGGGGTGGCCTCGTC
The DNA here is from genome assembly GCF_001267885.1 of Streptomyces ambofaciens ATCC 23877. NCBI lineage: Bacteria > Bacillati > Actinomycetota > Actinomycetes > Kitasatosporales > Streptomycetaceae > Streptomyces > Streptomyces ambofaciens. Next base: position 7,694,856 of record NZ_CP012382.1, read on the forward strand.
GACCTGCCGGAGCAGCCGGACGACCGGGTGCTGAACAAGCTGCTGCGGCTGATCGCGCGTCAGCCCGAGACCTCCGGGAGCTCCAAGGGCTCCAAGGGCTCAGGGGACTCCGGGCACTCCGGGCACTCCGGGCACTCCGGTACGGAGGACCAGGTGGCGCTCCGTCCCGCCGGCGTCTTCGTACGCCGCATGGTCCGGGCCCCGAAGAGCACGCCGGTCCGGTCCTGGCAGCCCGGTTCCACCGTGCTGATCACCGGCGGCACGGGCGGCATCGGACGGCACCTCGCCCACCACATGGCCGCCCGGGGCGCGCGCAAGCTCGTCCTCACCGGTCGCCGCGGCCCGGACGCCCCCGGGGCCCGGGAGCTGGCCGCCGAACTCACCGCACGAGGCGTCGAGACGATCGTCGCCGCATGCGACGTCACCGACCGGAACCAGGTCGCCGCGCTGCTCGCCCAGCACCCCGCCGACGCGGTGATCCACGCCGCCGGTGTGGCGCAGGCGACCGCCCTCGCCGACTGCGGGGAGAGCGAACTCGCCGCGGTGACGGCCGCCAAGACCGAGGGCGCCCGGCACCTGGACGAACTGGCCGCAGACGTCGGCACGTTCGTGCTCTTCTCCTCCGGCGCGGGTGTCTGGGGCGGCGCGGGTCAGGCCGCCTACGCGGCGGGCAACGCCGTACTCGACGCGCTGGCCCAGGACCGCCGGGCCCGGGGTCTGCCGGCCACCGCCGTGGCCTGGGGCGGCTGGGCCGAGGGCGGCATGGCCGACGACGGTCGGGCCGCCGCGGAACTCGGCCGGCGCGGACTGCACGCGATGGATCCTCGCCTCGCCCTCGAAGCGCTCGACCAGGCGCTGGACGCCGACGACACGTGCCTGACCGTCGCCGACATCGACTGGGCACGCTTCGCCCCCGGCTACACCGCGGCCCGCGCCCGTCCGCTGATCATGGACATCCCCGAGGCCCGGGCCGCGCTCGCGACGGCCGAGCTCCCGGCCGACCGCTCCGAAGAGACCGGCGAACTGCATGACCGGCTGGTCGGGTTGACCGGACCGCAGCGGACCCAGCACCTGCTCGATCTCGTACGGGAGCACGCCGCCGCCGCGCTGGGCTACGCCGACACCGCCGCGATCGAGGCCGGCCGCGCCTTCCGGGACCTGGGCTTCGACTCACTGATGGCCGTCGACGTGCGCAACCGCCTGCAGGCCGCCACGGGCCGCAAGCTGCCGCCCACTCTGGTGTTCGACCACCCCACCCCCGCCGACCTGGCCGGCCACCTGCTCGTGGAGGTGCTCGGCGAGCAGGAGGCGGCCGAGGGCACCGCGGCCCGAGCCGGCGGCGGCGCCGCGGACGAGCCGCTGGCCGTGATCGGCATGAGCTGCCGGTACGCCGGCGGAGTGGACTCGCCCGAGGACCTGTGGCGGCTCGTGCTGGACGGCACCGACGCCATGGGGCCCTTCCCGTCGGACCGCGGCTGGGACGTGGAGAACCTCTACCACCCCGACCCCGACCACCCCGGCACCTCCTACGTCAAGGAGGGCGGGTTCCTCGCGGACGCCTCCCACTTCGACGCGTCCCTCTTCGGGATCAGCCCCCGCGAGGCGGTGGCCACCGACCCGCAGCAGCGGCTGCTGCTGGAGGCGACCTGGGAGGCGATGGAACGGGCCACGATCGACCCGTCCTCCCTGCGGGGCAGCCCGACGGGCGTCTTCGTCGGCACCTCGTTCGTCGGCTACGGCATCGGGGCCCAACAGCCGGGCAACGAGGCCGAGGGCTTCTTCCTCGCCGGCACCGGTACCGCCGCCGCGTCCGGGCGCATCTCCTACACCTTCGGCCTCGAAGGGCCCGCCGCCACCGTCGACACGGCCTGCTCGTCCTCCGCCGTCGCCATCCACCTGGCCTGCCAGGCACTGCGGAACAACGAATGCGACCTGGCGGTGGCGGGCGGCGCCGCCGTCCTGGCCACCCCCGCCTCCTTCACGGAGTTCAGCCGCCAGCGCGGCCTCGCCGCCGACGGCCGGTGCAAGCCGTTCGCCGCGGCGGCCGACGGCACCGGCTGGGGCGAGGGGGTCGGCATGATCCTGGTGGAGCGCCTCTCGGACGCGCTGCGTGCGGGACACCCGGTCCTCGCGCTGATCCGCGGCACCGCCGTCAACCAGGACGGCGCCTCCAACGGCCTCACCGCCCCCAGCGGCCGCGCCCAGCAGAAGGTCATCCGCCAGGCGCTGGCCAACTCGGGTCTGGACGCCGCCGACATCGACACCGTCGAGGCGCACGGCACGGGCACCACCCTCGGGGACCCCATCGAGGCGCAGTCGATCCTGGCGACGTACGGCCAGAACCGCGCCGAGGGCCGGCCGCTGTGGCTCGGCTCGGTGAAGTCGAACATCGGGCACACCCAGTCGGCGGCCGGCGTGGGGGGCGTCATCAAGACGGTCATGGCGCTGCGCGAGGGGGTCCTGCCCGGGACCCTGCACATCGACGCGCCGACCCCGCACGTCGACTGGTCGACGGGCGCGGTCGAGCTGCTGACGGAAACCATCCCCTGGCCCGACACCGACGGGCGCCCCCGGCGGGCCGGCGTGTCCTCCTTCGGTGGCAGCGGCACCAACGCCCACCTGGTGCTGGAGCAGTACGTGGCACAGCCCGCGCCGGTCCAGGACCCGGAGCGTGCCCCCGAGCCCGACCGGACTCCCGAGGCCGGCCGGACCCTCGAGCTCGACCGGACCGCTGAGCCCGACCGGGCTCCCGAGCTCGACGGCGTGGTGGCACCGTGGATGCTGTCCGCGCGCGGCGCGGAAGCGCTGCGGGGTCAGGCCCGGCGGCTCCTCGAGCACCTGGACGCCTCACCCGCCGCCCACCCCGCCGATGTCGCCCACTCGCTGACCGCCACCCGGGCGCTGCTCGGACACCGTGCCGCCGTGGTCGCCGCCTCCGACGCCGACCGCCGGGCCGCGCTCCTCGCCCTCGCCCGCGGCGAGGCGGCGCCGCACCTGGTCCAGGGCGTCGAGCGCCCCGGGAAGGTCGCCTTCGTCTTCCCCGGGCAGGGTGGCCAGTGGGAGGGCATGGCCGTCGAACTGATGGAGACCTCCGAAGTCTTCGCCGCCGAGCTGTACGCGTGCGGCGAGGAGTTCGCCCGCCACCTGGACTGGTCGCTGATCGACGTGCTGCGCGGCGCCGAGGGCGCCCCGCCGCTGGACCGGGTCGACGTGACACCGGTCGTGCTCTTCGGTGTGACCGCGGCGCTCGTCGCCCTGTGGCGGGCCCACGGCGTCGAACCCGACATGGTCCTCGGCCACTCGCAGGGCGAGATCGCCGCCGCCTACGCCTCCGGTGTCCTCTCGCGCGCCGAGGCGGCCCGGGTCGTCGCCCTGCGCGGCAAGGTGCTTCTCCCGCTGGCCGGCATCGGCGGCATGGCGTCCGTGGCCCTGCCGGCCGAGAAGACCCGCGAACTGCTGGAGCCGTGGGGCACGCGGCTCTCCCTGGCCGGGATCAACAGTCCCGCGTGGAGCGTGGTCGCCGGGGAGCGCGAGGCACTGGGCGACTTCCTCGCCGCCTGCGAGGCGGACGGCGTCCGGGCGAGACGTATCCGGGTGGACTTCTCCTCCCACTGCGCCCAGGTGGAACCGGCGGCCCGCGAGCTGGCGGACCTGCTCACCGGCCTCAGCCCCACGCCGGGCGGTGTCCCCTTCCACTCCACGGTCACCGGCGAGCGGACCGACGGCGAACTGCTCGACGCCGCCTACTGGCAGCGGAACCTCGTCACCCCCGTCGACCTGGACCGGGGCGTGCGGGGGCTGGTGGAGCAGGGTGCCCGGTTCCTGGTGGAGATCGGTCCGCATCCCGTCCTCGCGCCCTCGCTCGGCGAGATCCTCGACGACATCCCCGACCTCGCTCCGGGAGAGGTCACCGTGCTCGGTACGCTCCGCCGCGACCAGGGCGGCATGGAACGCTTCCTCCTCTCCGTCGCCGAACTCCACACCCACGGGGGCGCGGCCGACCTCACCGCGCCCCTCGCGGGACTGCCGGTGCGGACCGTTCCGCTGCCGGTGTACCCCTTCCAGCGGGAGCGGTACTGGCTCGACACCGCGTCCCCGGGCGTCGGCGATCTCGGCGCGGCCGGCCTGAGCGGCACCGGGCACCCGCTGCTGACCGCCACGCTGACGCTCGCCGACGGCGCCAGCACCGTGTTCACCGGGCGGCTGTCCGCACGCACCCAGCCCTGGCTGACCGACCACGCCGTCCTCGGCGCCGTCCTGCTGCCGGGCACCGCCTTCGTGGAGATGGCCCTGCACGCCGGCGCCCAGGTACAGGCCCCGGTACTGGAGGAACTCGCCCTGGGCACCCCCCTGGTGCTGGGCGAGGACCAGGCCGTGGAGGTGCAGCTCACGGTCGGCGCCGCCGGTGAGACGGGCCGCCGGGAGGTGGCCGTCCACGCACGCGACGCCGACCTCCAGGACGCCCCGTGGGTCCGGCACGCCACCGGCACGCTGGCGCCCGCCGCCGCGCCCGCCGCCCGCTCGCTCACCACCTGGCCTCCGCCGGGCGCCGAGCCGGTCGAACTCACCGGCTTCTACGAGGCCATCGCCGACGCCGGCTACAGCTACGGGCCCGCCTTCCGGGCGCTCACCGGAGCCTGGCACCGTGACGACGCGCTCTACGCCGAGGTGCGTCTGTCCGACGAGGTGTCCGGCAAGGGCTTCCTTCTCCACCCGGCGCTGTTCGACGCGGCTCTGCACGGCATCGGCCTGCTGCGCCGCCTGCGCGACGGCGCCGAGGCCGAAGCCGGCCGCACGGCCGACCTCCCCTTCATGTGGCGGGAGGTGACGCTGGGCGCCACCGGCGCCGTGACCCTCCGCGTGCGGCTCACCGAGTCCGATGACGGCGTCGGCCTCGAACTCTTCGACGACACCGGAATCCCGGTCGGCGGGGTGGGGGCCCTGGTGGCGCGGCCGGCGGGCGCCGAACTGGCGGCTGTCCGCCACGGTCCGGCCGACACACTCCTGCACGTGGACTGGGGCACCGAGGTGCCGCTCCCCGCCGCCGCTCCGGGCCGGCTCGCCCTGCTCGGGGACGACACCTGGCTGGACGGGGCGTTCGGGGAGACGAAGCCCGACGAGGCCGACATCCTCGTAGCACCGTTCGTCGACCCCGCCACCGGAGCCGACACGGCCGGCGCCGTGGAGGAGGCCGTCACCCGGGTCCTCGGCCTGGTCCGTGACCGGGTCGCGGACGAACAGCGATCCGGACAACCCCTGGTGCTGGTCACCCGGGGCGCGGTCGCCACGGGTGACGACGACCTGACGGACCTGGTCAACGCACCGGTACGCGGCCTGGTGCGCTCCGGGCAGGCCGAGCACCCCGGCCGGTTCCTGCTGGTCGACCTCGACCCGGCGGCCGAGCCCGACCCCGCCCTCCTGCACAGGGCCGTCGTCGCCGCACTGGAGGCCGGGGAGACCGAGGTCGCCGTACGCGGCGGGCGGGTCCTCGCGCCCCGGCTGGTCCGGATGCCCGTACCCGGAGGACGGACCGACGGACCGGAACCGGAGCCGCGTACCGGCCTGGAGACGGCCGACGGCACGGTCCTCGTCACCGGTGCCACCGGCACCCTCGGCAGCGCCCTCGCCCGGCACCTGGTGCGACACCACGGAGTGCGGCACCTCCTGCTCATCAGCCGCAGCGGTCCCGCCGCTCCCGGCGCCGAGGAACTGGTCGCCGAACTGACGGACCTGGGAGCCCGGGCGACCGTGGCCGCCTGCGACGTGGCCGACCGCGAGGCACTGGCCGACACCCTGGCCCGGATCCCCGCGCGACACCCGCTGACCGCGGTGGTGCACACCGCCGCCGTCCTGGACGACGGCGTGCTCGCCCAGATGACGGACCGGAGTGTCGCCCGGGTGCTCGGGCCCAAGGTACGAGGGGCGGTCAACCTGCACGAGCTGACCCGGGACGCGGACCTCACGGCGTTCGCTCTCTTCTCCTCCGCGGCCGGTGTGCTCGGCGGAGCGGGGCAGGCCAACTACGCGGCGGCCAACGTGTTCCTGGACGCCTTCGCCGCGCACCGCCGCCGACTGGGGCTGCCCGCGGTGTCGCTGGCCTGGGGGCCGTGGGCCGAACGCACCGGACTGACCGGGACCCTCACCGAGGCCGACGTGCGCCGCGTGACGCGCTCCGGCATGAGCACACTGACCACGGAGGACGGCATGGCCGCCTTCTCGGCGGCCTGTGCCGCCGACCGGCCGCTCGTGGTGCCGATGGCCTTCCGGCCGGCGGCCCTGCGGGGGCGCGACCTGGTGCCCCCGCTGTTCAGGACACTGGTTCCCCGCCAGAAGCGGCGGACGGGGACCGGCTCGGGGGACCCCGCGGCCCTGCGGGCCGCGCTCTCCGGAGTGCCCGAGGCCGACCAGCGGCGCGTCGTGCTCGACCTGGTCCGCGGCCAGGTCGCCGCCACCCTCGGCTTCGCCACCCCCGGGGAAGTCGACGTCGACCGCGGCTTCCTGGAACTCGGCATGGACTCCCTGACCGGCGTCGAGCTGCGCAACCGGCTGGCCGCCTCCACCGGGCTGCGGCTGCCCGCCACGCTGGTGTTCGACCACCCGAACTGCACCGAACTCGCCCGCCGACTCCGCGCCGAACTGGCTCCCGAACCGGTACGGGAGGCCGACCGACTGCTGGCGGAACTGGCCCGCCTCGAAGCCGACCTGACGCGGATGGACGGCGACGAGGAGGACCGGACCCGGCTGGCGGCCCGCCTGCGGGCCCTGGCCGACCGGTGCCAGGGCGAGCGGACCAGGCGGGACGACAATCTGGACGCCGCCTCGATCGAGGAGGTCTTCGACCTCCTCGACACCGAGTTCGAGACGCCGTGAGAGGACGCGAACAGCAGACCATGAGCGACACGGACCCGGACCAGCAGGAAAAACTGCTCGCCTACCTGAAGCGGGCCACGACGCAACTGCGCGACGCCAACCGCCGCGTACGCGAACTGGAGGACCGGTCGCGCGAACCGATCGCGGTGATCGGCATGGCCTGCCGGTACCCCGGTGGCGTCCGCTCCCCGGAAGACCTGTGGAAACTCGTCGAGTCCGGCACCGACGCGCTCGGCCCGCTGCCCACGGACCGGGGCTGGGACCCGGCGCGGACGTCGGCCGCGCCACGCGGCGGATTCGTCCACGACGTGGGCGACTTCGACGCCGGGCTGTTCGGCATCAGCCCGAGGGAAGCCGCCGCCACCGATCCGCAGCAGCGCCAGCTCCTCGAAGCGTCCTGGGAGGCGGTCGAGCGGGCAGGCATCGACATGCGCACCCTGCGCGGTGGACGCACCGGCGTCTTCGCCGGCGTGATGTACCACGACTACCCGTCGGTGGTCGACCCCGAAGCGCTCGACGGCTACCTGGGCACGGCCAACGCCGGCAGCGTTCTCTCCGGCCGCATCGCCTACACCTTCGGGCTTCAGGGACCGGCGGTCACCGTGGACACGGCCTGCTCCTCGTCCCTGGTGGCGCTGCACCTCGCCGCCCAGGCGCTGCGCGCCGGCGAGTGCGAACTCGCCCTGGTCGGCGGGGTCACGGTCATGTCCGGGCCGATGATGTTCGCGGGCTTCGGCCTGGAAGACGGCTCTGCCGCCGACGGCCGCTGCAAGGCGTTCGCCGCCGCCGCCGACGGCACCGGCTGGGGCGAGGGTGTCGGTGTGCTGCTGGTGGAGCGGCTGTCGGACGCCCGGCGCCACGGGCACCGGGTGCTGGCCGTGGTGCGCGGCAGCGCGGTCAACCAGGACGGTGCCTCCAGCGGCCTCACCGCCCCCAACGGACCTGCCCAGCAGCGCGTCATCCGTCAGGCCCTGGCGAGCGCGGCACTCGTACCGGCCGAGGTCGACGCGGTCGAGGCCCATGGCACCGGTACGACCCTGGGTGATCCCATCGAGGCGCAGGCGCTGCTGGCCACCTACGGCCAGGAGCGTGCGGAACCCCTGTACCTGGGCTCCATCAAGTCCAACATCGGGCACACCCAGGCCGCCGCAGGGATGGCGGGTGTGATCAAGATGGTGGAGGGACTCCGCCGGGGCGTACTCCCGAAGACCTTGCACGTCGACGCGCCCACGCCCCAGGTGGACTGGTCGGCGGGTGCGGTGGAGCTGCTGACCGAGACACGCCCCTGGCCGGAGACCGGACGACCCCGTCGGGCCGGGGTGTCCTCGTTCGGTGTCAGCGGTACCAACGCGCACGTGATCTTGGAGGGGGTTGAGGCCGAGGGGGCGGTGGCTGGCGGCGGGGGGTCGGGTTCTTCGCCGTCGGTGGGGGTGTGGGTGCTGTCCGGGCGGGACGAGGGTTCTTTGCGTGCTCAGGCTGAGCGGTTGCGTGGGTTTCTTGTGGCGCGGCCTGAGGTGGATCCGGTGGATGTGGGTTTGTCGCTGGCGACGACGCGGGCCGCGTTGGAGTGTCGTGCGGTGGTGGTGGGTGGTGGGCGGGAGGAGTTGCTGGCGGGGTTGGGGTCGGTGGCTGAGGGTGTGCCGGGTGTGGGTGTGGTGAGGGGGGAGGTGGGTTCGGGCGGGACGGCGTTCCTGTTCTCGGGTCAGGGGTCGCAGCGGTTGGGGATGGGCCGGGAGTTGTACGGGGCGTTTCCGGTGTTCGCGGATGCTTTCGACGCGGTGTGTGCGCGGGTGGATGTGGGGCGTCCGTTGCGTGAGGTGGTGTTCGGTGAGGACGCGGGGCTGCTGGAGCGGACGGTTTACGCGCAGGCGGGGTTGTTCGCGCTGGAAGTGGCGTTGTTCCGGCTGCTGGAGTCGTGGGGCGTGGTACCGGATGTGCTGGTGGGGCATTCGGTCGGTGAGCTGGCGGCGGCGCACTGCGCGGGAGTGTTGTCACTCGACGATGCCTGCACGTTGGTGTCGGCGCGGGGGCGTTTGATGGACGCGTTGCCCGAGGGCGGGGCGATGCTCGCCGTCGGGCTGGCCGAGGAGGGGCTGGTGCTGCCCGAGGGCGTGGACCTGGCGGCCGTGAATGGTCCTGCCTCGGTGACGGTGTCCGGCGATGCGGATGCCGTCGCCGGTCTGGAGGAGCGGCTGCGGGCGCAGGAGGTACGGGTCAAGCGGCTGGCGGTCTCGCATGCCTTCCACTCCCGCCTGATGGAGCCCATGCTGGCCGACTTCACCGCCGTTACCAAGGCGTTGACCTACAACGCCCCCCGGATCCCGCTCCTCACCACCGCCCCGGGTGCGATCGACACCCCGGAGTACTGGGTGGGTCAGGTGCGGGAGCCGGTGCGTTTCGCTGATGCGGTGCGTGAGGCGCATGGCACCGGGGTCACCCGGTTCGTGGAGTGCGGTCCGGACGGGGTGTTGTCGGCGCAGGCGGGGCTTTGTCTGGCTGACCACTCCGAGGTGGTCGTTGTTCCGTTGCAGCGTGCGGGCAGTGAGGGTGTGGGTGCTCTGCTCGCGGGGATCGGGGGAGCGCACATCGCCGGAGTGCGGTGCGACTGGGGTGCCGTCTTCGGCTGCCTCGGCGGACGCGTCGTGGACCTCCCCACCTACGCCTTCCAGCACCAGAGGTACTGGCCGCTGCCCGCCTCCGGCACCGGCGGGCAGGGCGCCGACGACGCCTTCTGGGCCGCCGTGCGCGGGGGTGACGCGGACGCCGTGGCCGGACTGCTCGGTGTGGACACCGACGAGGAACGGGAGCGGCTCGACGACACGTTGTCGGTGCTGGCGGGTTGGCACGACCTCTGTTCCTCCCGGAGCCTGCGCTACCGGGAGGAGTGGCAGCCGGTCTCCCTCCCCGTGGACCCGGTTCTCGTGGGTGGCTGGTTGGTGCTGGCGCACCCGGAGCACGGGGGCGTCGCCGCCGACTGCGCCGAGGCGATCCGACGCAGCGGCGGACATCCGCACGTCCAGGTGATCGATCCTGCTGACGCGCCGGCCGGACTCCGGGCACTGGCGAAGGGTTCCTCCTCCGACCGCCCCTGGGCAGGAGTGCTGTCACTGCTCGGCCTGGCCGACGACACCGCGGTGGCCACCGGACTCGCCCTCGTCCAGGCGCTGGCCGACACCGACACGCGCCTGTGGTGCGCCACCCGCGGTGCCGTGGCGCTGCCGGGCGAGGAGCCCCCCGCGGCAGGCGGCCACGCCCTGTGGGCGCTGGGTCGGGTGGCCGCGCTGGAACATCCCGCGCTGTGGGGAGGGCTGATCGACCTGCCCGGGACCGGGGTCGGCGACGCCTCCCTGATCGCGGTCCTCTCCGGGGTCACCGCCGAGGACCAGGTCGCCCTCCGGGACGTGCCGCTCGCACGTCGGCTGGTCACCGCGGCTCCGGTCACCGCCACGCCCTGGCACCCGCAGGGCACCGTCCTGATCACCGGCGGAACGGGAGCGCTCGGCTCCCGCGTCGCCCGGTGGGCGGCCCTCGCCGGTGCCACACGACTGGTGCTGGCCGGACGACGGGGCGCCGATGCACCGGGTGCCGCCGAACTGGCCACGGAGCTGACGGAGCTGGGGGCAGAGACCGCGGTGGTCTCCTGCGACTTCTCCGACCGGGACGCCGTCGCCGCGTTGCTGGCCGAGTACTCGCCGAACGCCGTGGTGCACGCCGCGGGCGTCGGGGGTCTGGGAAGGCTGGCCGAACTCACCGAGGAGGACCTGGCGGCGGCTCAGGCGGGAAAGGCGGCCGGCGCCGAGAACCTGGACGCACTCTGCGGCGACCTCGACGCCTTCGTGCTGTTCGGGTCGGTCGCCGCCGTGTGGGGCGGCGCCGGACAGGCCGCGTACGCCGCCGCCAACGCCCGGCTGGAGACCCTGGCCCTGCGACGGGCGTCCCGTGGGGCGCCCGCGACCTGTGTCGCCTTCGGCGCCTGGGGCGGAGAGGGCATGGCGGAGGGCGCGGGCGCCGAACTCGCCCGTCGGGGAGTCATGGCGATGGATCCGGACCTGGCGCTCGCCGCCATGGCCGACGCGGTCGCGGACACGGCCCCCACGGTCACAGTGGCGGACATCGACTGGCCGGTGTTCGCGCGGACCTTCACGTCCTCCCGGCCCAGTTCCCTGCTGGCCCGGCTGGAGGGCGGCGCGGCCACGGGCGGGGCGGAGGCCGCCGGAGCCCCCGGCGACCTGCGCGCGGACCTGCTCGCCCTGCCGCGGTACGAGAGGTCCGAGAAGGTCCTGGAACTGGTGCGAGCACAGACCGCCCTGGTGCTCGGGCACGCGCACGGTGGTGACATCAAACCCGACCGGGCTTTCCGGGACCTCGGGTTCGACTCGCTCACCGCCGTGGAGATGCGTAACCGGCTGACCGCGGTGAGCGGCCTGTCCCTGACCGCCACGGTGGTCTTCGACTACCCGACGCCCGCCGAACTCGCCGAGCACCTTCTCGAGGAGTGCGGCATCTCCCCGGACGTCGACGAGGGCGAGGCCGACGAGGAACAGCGCGTGCGCGCCGCCCTGGCCGCCGTACCGACGGCCCGGCTCCGGGAGGCCGGACTGCTCGAACCCCTGCTGAGACTGGCGGGGGAGAAGACCGACGACGTGGAAGCGCCGACCGCGCACGCGGTGGACGAACTGGACGGCGAGGCACTGCTGAAGCTCGTCGAAGCCAACGACGGGGAGCACTGACCATGGCGGCGTCCGCCGACGAACGTTACGTCGAAGCCCTGCGCACCCTGATCAAGGAGAACGAACGGCTCAAGACCCGCAACCAGGAGCTGGTCGTCGCCGGACACGAGCCGATCGCCATCGTCGGGATGGCCTGTCGGCTGCCCGGCGGGGTCGACTCGCCCGCATCGCTCTGGGACCTGGTGTCCGCCGGAGGCGACGGCATCAGCGAGTTTCCCGCCGACCGTGGCTGGGACCTCGGCTCCCTGTACGACCCGCACTCCCGGGGTGAGGGCACCTCGTACTCCCGACAGGGCGGCTTCGTCCACGACGCGGGACGCTTCGACGCGGACTTCTTCAGCATCTCGCCCCGCGAGGCCGCCGCGATGGACCCGCAGCAGCGTCTTCTCCTGGAGGCGTCCTGGGAGGCGTTCGAGCGGGCGGGGATCGACCCGAAGGAAGTCAAGGGCAGTCCCGTCGGCGTGTACGTCGGAGCCGGGACCTCGGGCTACGGCATCGGCGTCCCCGTCGCCGAGGAGGCGGCGGGCTACGCGCTGACCGGCACCGCGACCAGCGTGCTCTGCGGCCGGGTGGCGTACAGCTTCGGCTTCGAGGGGCCGGCGGTCACGGTGGACACGGCGTGCTCGTCGTCCCTGGTGGCGCTGCACCTGGCCGTACGCGCGCTACAGGCCGGCGAGTGCACGATGGCGCTGGCGGGCGGAGTCACCGTCATGGCCACCCCGGCCGCCTTCGTCGAGTTCAGCAGGCAGCGCGGTCTGGCACGTGACGGCCGCTGCAAGGCGTTCGCCGCCGCCGCCGACGGCACCGGCTGGAGCGAGGGCGTCGGTGTGCTGCTGGTGGAGCGGCTGTCGGACGCCCGGCGCCACGGGCACCGGGTGCTGGCCGTGGTGCGCGGCAGCGCGGTCAACTCCGACGGCGCCTCCAACGGACTCACCGCCCCCAACGGACCCGCCCAGCGACGCGTCATCCTGGACGCGCTGGCCGCCGCCCGGCTCTCCGCCGCCGAGATCGACGCGGTCGAGGCCCATGGCACCGGTACGACCCTGGGTGATCCGATCGAGGCGCACGCGTTGCTGGCCACCTACGGCCAGGAGCGTGCACAGCCCCTGTACCTGGGCTCTCTGAAGTCCAACATCGGCCACACACAAGCCGCTTCCGGTGTGGCCGGAGTGATCAAGATGGTTCAGGCGATGCGGCACGGCGTGCTCCCGAAGACCCTCCACGTCGACGCGCCCAGCCCGCACGTCGACTGGTCCTCGGGCAGCGTCGAGCTGCTGACCGAGAACCGGTCGTGGCCCGACTCCGGAGGACCTCGTCGGGCCGGGGTGTCCTCGTTCGGTGTCAGCGGTACCAACGCGCACGTGATCTTGGAGGGGGTTGAGGCCGAGGGGGCGGTGGCTGACGGCGGGGGGTCGGGTTCTTCGTCGTCGGTGGGGGTGTGGGTGCTGTCCGGGCGGGACGAGCGTTCTTTGCGTGCTCAGGCCGGGCGGTTGCGCGGGTTTCTTGTGGCGCGGCCTGAGGTGGATCCGGTGGATGTGGGTTTGTCGCTGGCGACGACGCGGGCCGCGTTGGAGTGTCGTGCGGTGGTGGTGGGCGGTGGGCGGGAGGAGTTGCTGGCGGGGTTGGGGTCGGTGGCTGAGGGTGTGCCGGGTGTGGGTGTGGTGAGGGGGGAGGTGGGTTCGGGCGGGACGGCGTTCCTGTTCTCGGGTCAGGGGTCGCAGCGGCTGGGGATGGGCCGGGAGTTGTACGGGGCGTTTCCGGTGTTCGCGGAGGCCTTCGACGCGGTGTGTGCGGGGGTGGATGTGGGGCGTCCGTTGCATGAGGTGGTGTTCGGTGAGGACGCGGGGCTGTTGGAGCGGACGGTTTACGCGCAGGCGGGGTTGTTCGCGCTGGAAGTGGCGTTGTTCCGGCTGGTGGAGTCCTGGGGTGTGACTCCTGACGTGCTGGTGGGCCATTCGATCGGGGAGCTGGCCGCGGCGCACTGTGCGGGGGTGTTGTCCCTGGAGGATGCGTGTGTGCTGGTGTCAGCGCGGGGGCGTCTGATGGATGCGTTGCCCGAGGGTGGGGCGATGCTGGCGGTGGGGGTGGCGGAGGAAGGGTTGGAGCTGCCCGACGGGGTGGATTTGGCGGCGGTCAATGGTCCTGCTTCGGTGACGGTGTCGGGTGAGGCGGAGGCGATTGCCGGTCTGGAGGAGCGGTTCCGGGCGCAAGGTGTGCGGGTGAAGCGGCTGGCGGTTTCGCACGCGTTCCATTCCCGCCTGATGGAGCCGATGCTGGCCGACTTCGCGGAGGTGGCGCGGTCCTTGACCTATCACGCGCCTCGGTTCGCGGTCCTGTCCACGGCTCCGGGTGCGATCGACACCCCGGAGTACTGGGTGGGTCAGGTGCGGGAGCCGGTGCGTTTCGCGGACGCGGTGCGTGGGGCGCATGGCACCGGGGTCACTCGGTTCGTGGAGTGCGGTCCGGACGGGGTGTTGTCGGCGCAGGCGGGGCTTTGTCTGGCTGACCACTCCGAGGTGGTCGTTGTTCCGTTGCAGCGTGCGGGCAGTGAGGGTGTGGGTGCTCTGCTCGCCGGGATCGGGGGAGCGCACGTCGCCGGAGTGCGGTGCGACTGGGGCGCGGTCTTCGGCTGCCTCGGCGGTCGCGTCGTGGACCTCCCCACCTACGCCTTCCAGCGGGAGCACTTCTGGGCGGTACCGCCTTCCTCCGAAGGCTCCGACCCGGCGGACTGGCGGTACGCGGTCACCTGGCAACCTCTGCCGGAAGCCGAGCAACCGGTACTGCGGGGGACCTGGCAGGTACTGGCAGACCCCGATGCGCGGGAGGACGATCTGGTCGCCTGGTGCGCCGAAGCGCTGGGCGCACACGGCGCCACCGTCGTCGTAGGCCGCACACCCGCCCCGGACGTCGACGGGCTGATCCTCCCGCACGACCCCCGGCCGCGCTCCGCCCATCCGGAACTGTCCCTCGGTCTGGCCGCACTGCTCGACGCGGTGCGCGGAGAGGGCGCCCCGGTGTGGGTACTCACCCGAGGCGCGGTCACGGCCGGTGCGGATGATTCCGTCGTCGACCCCGGGGCGGCACAGCTGTGGGCGATGGGCCGGGCAGCCGCGCTGGAGAAGCCGCACCGCTGGGGCGGTGCCGTCGACCTTCCGCGAGCCCTTGACGCGGAAGCCGGACGGAGACTTGCGGCCGTGCTCGTCGGTACGGGCGAGGACCAAGTGGCCGTCCGTGCCGAGGGAGTCTTCGGCCGGAGACTGGCCCAGGCGCCCGTGCGTCCGGCCGTACCCTGGCGGCCGCGCGGCACCACATTGGTCACCGGCGGCACCGGCGCACTCGGCGCCCATGTCGCCCGATGGCTCGCGGACCGCGGCGCCCCGCACCTGGTGCTGGCCGGCCGTCGGGGCGCCGAGGCCCCGGGCATGACCGACCTCGCCGCCGAACTCACCGCGGCGGGGACCGAGGTCACGATCGCCGCCTGCGACGTCAGTGACCGCGCGGCCCTCGACGAGCTGCTGGCCGCGCACCCGCCGAGCGCCGTGGTGCACGCCGCCGGGAGCGGTGGGTTCGGCACCCTCGACGACGCGAGTGAAGCCGACATCGCCACCGTGCTGGCCGCCAAGGTCACCGGAGCCCTCCACCTAGACGACGCGCTCCGGGACGCGGATCTCGACGCCTTCGTGCTCTTCTCATCGGTGTCCGGCATCTGGGGCAGCGGCGGCCAGGCCGCCTACGGGGCGGCCAACGCCGCCCTGGACGCCCTCGCCTCCCGTCGTGCCGCCCGGGGCCTGCCCGCCACCTGTGTGGCGTGGGGCCCTTGGCACGGCAGCGGCATGGCCGGCGCGGAGGAGACCGCCGACTACCTGCGGCGTCGCGGACTGCGCACCATGGAACCGGCCAAGGCACTCGACGCTCTGGGCGCGGCGGTGGACGGCGGGGACGTCTCCGTGGTCGTGGCCGACGTGGAATGGGCGCGCTTCCTGCCCGCCTTCACCGCCGCGCGGCCGCAGCGGCTCTTCGACGGACTGCCCGGCGCCTTGCCGCAGGACGGGGGAGCGGAGTCGGCCGGGAGGACGGACGCGGAGCCGGGTTCCCCGTTCGCGGTCCGCCTCGCCGCGCTCGACGCCAAGGAAAGACGGCGTGAACTGGTCGAGTCGGTGCGTGCCCGCGCCGCCATGGTACTCGGCCACCACGACGCCGATGCCATCGAACCGCGCAGGGCCTTCAGGGACCTGGGATTCGACTCGCTCACCGCCGTCGAGCTGCGCAACCTCCTCGCCGAAGTCACCGGCTTCACCCTGCCCGCCACCGTCGTCTTCGACCACCCCACCCCCGCCGCGCTGGCCGAACACCTCGACGACCTCATCCAGCACCTGGACGGTGACGGGGGCGTGACGGCCTCCGCCGCCGCCGACGAGCCCGTCGCCATCATCGGTATGGCCTGCCGCTACCCCGGAGGCGTCACCTCGCCGGACGAGCTGTGGCAGTTGGTCGCCGAGGGCCGCGACGGCGTCACCGACTTCCCCGAGGACCGGGGCTGGGACACCGCGCGTCTGTACGAACCCGACGGCACGCCGGGCACCTCGTACGTCCGTGAGGGCGGATTCCTCGGCGACGTCGCCGAGTTCGACGCCCCGTTCTTCGGCATCTCACCCCGCGAGGCGGTAGCCACCGACCCGCAGCAACGCCTGATGCTTCAGGTCGCCTGGGAGGCCCTGGAACACGCCGGCGTCGACCCCACCGCGCTGCGCGGCAGCGACACCGCCGTGTTCGCGGGCACCAACGGGCAGGACTACCCGATCCTGCTCGCCGGGGATCCCGACATCAGCGAGGGACACCAGGGCGCCGGCAACGCGGCAGCCGTGCTCTCCGGCCGCATCGCGTACACCTTCGGTTTCGAGGGACCCACCCTCACGGTGGACACCGCGTGCTCGTCGTCCCTGGTGGCGCTGCACCTGGCGGTACGCGCCCTGCGGGCCGGCGAGTGCTCGATGGCGCTGGCGGGCGGCGTCACGGTGATGTCCACACCGACCGCCTTCGTGGAGTTCAGCCGACAACTGGGGCTCGCGGCCGACGGTCGCTGCAAGGCGTTCGCCGCCGCCGCCGACGGCACCGGCTGGGGCGAGGGCGTCGGTGTGCTCCTCGTGGAGCGGCTGTCGGACGCCCGGCGCAACGGGCACCGGGTGCTGGCCGTGGTACGCGGCAGCGCCATCAACTCCGACGGCGCGTCCAACGGCCTCACCGCCCCCAACGGACCCGCCCAGCGCCGCGTCATCCGCAGGGCGCTGGCCGACGCGGACCTGCGGCACTCCGACGTCGACGTGGTGGAGGCGCACGGTACGGGCACGAAGCTGGGCGACCCGATCGAGGCGCAGGCACTGTTGGCCACCTACGGCCAGGAGCGTGCGGAACCCCTCTACCTTGGCTCACTCAAATCGAACATCGGGCACACCCAGGCCGCCGCCGGCGTGGCCGGAGTGATCAAGATGGTGGAGGCGCTCCGCCGGGGCGTACTCCCGGGGACGTTGCACGTCGACGAGCCCACGCCCCAGGTGGACTGGTCGGCGGGTGCGGTGGAGCTGCTGACCGAGGCACGTCCCTGGCCGGAGACGGACCGGCCCCGCCGGGCAGGGGTCTCCTCGTTCGGCGTCAGCGGCACCAACGCCCACGTGGTGCTGGAGGCCGCGCCCGCGGGAGAGCCCGCGGAAAAGCCGGCCCCGGCCGGTGACAGCACCTCCCTGCTGCCGCTGCTGCTCTCCGCCCGCACGGCGGCCGCGCTTCCGGCGCAGGCGGAGAAGCTGCGAGCGGCCCTCGACGGGCATCGGATCGCTGACGTGGCCCACTCGCTGGCAACGACCAGGGGAGCCTTGGAGCACCGGGCCGTGGTGCTGGCAGCCGACAGCGAGACTGCGGACACCGCCCTGCGGAACCTCGGCGGCGCTGTCGTCGGCCGGGCCGAGGAGGACGGCTCCCTGGCGCTGCTGTTCTCGGGTCAGGGTTCGCAGCGGTTGGGGATGGGCCGGGAGTTGTACGGGGCGTTTCCGGTGTTCGCGGATGCCTTCGACGCGGTGTGTGCGCGGGTGGACCTTGAACGTCCCCTGCGTGAGGTGGTGTTCGGCAAGGACGCGGGGTTGCTGGAGCGGACCGTCTACGCGCAGGCGGGGTTGTTCGCGCTGGAGGTGGCGCTGTTCCGGCTGGTGGAGTCCTGGGGTGTGACCCCGGATGTGCTGGTGGGGCATTCGGTCGGTGAGCTGGCCGCCGCGCATGTGGCGGGGGTGTTGTCCCTGGACGATGCCTGCGTGCTCGTGTCGGCGCGGGGGCGGTTGATGGACGCGTTGCCGGCCGGTGGGGCGATGCTGGCCGTGGAGGCGGCCGAGGAGAGTCTGGAGCTGCCCGACGGGGTGGATCTCGCGGCGGTCAACGGGCCGACATCGGTGACGGTGTCGGGGGATGCGGAGGCGGTCGCCGGGCTGGAGGAGCGGCTCCGGGCGCAGAAGGTACGGGTCAAGCGCCTGGCGGTCTCGCACGCCTTCCACTCCCGCCGGATGGACCCCATGCTGGCCGACTTCGCCGCCGTCACCGAGGCGTTGACCTACCACGCCCCGAGGACCCCGATCCTCACCACCGCCCCGGGTGCGATCGACACCCCCGAGTACTGGGTGGGCCAGGTGCGCGAGCCGGTCCGTTTCGCCGACGCGCTCGGCCGGCTCGCCGGGGTGCGGACGGCACTGGAGCTGGGCCCGGACGGAGTGCTGTCGGCGGCCGCCTCGGCGCTGCTGGATCAGGCCGTGGCCGTACCGGCACTGCGGCGTGGGCGCGACGAGGCCGAAACGCTCCTTCGTGCCGTGGGGACCCTGCACGTACGGGGTATCGCGGTGGACTGGTCCGCCCTGCTCGCCCCCGTCGGAGGCCGGCGCGTCGAACTACCCACCTACGCGTTCGCCCGCGAGCGCTACTGGCCCTCGGTCCCGGCGTCGGCACACCCCGGTGACGTGGTCTCCGCCGGACTGGGGGAGACCGGGCACCCCGTCCTCGCCGCCGGTGTGGATCTCGCCGACGACGGAGGCTTGTTGTTCACCGGCCGCATCTCCCTCCGTACACACCCGTGGCTCGCGGAACACCGTGTGCACGGCCGGATCGTGGTGCCCGGCACGGTGTTCGTCGATCTCGCGGTGCGCGCAGGCGACGAGACGGACTGCGACGTCGTGGACGAACTCGTCCTGCACACACCGCTGGTGCTGACCGCCGAGGAGTCCGTTCAGCTCCAGGTCACCGTGGGCGCCCCGGGCGACGACGGGGAGCGGGCCATCACCGTCCACTCGCGTACGTCCGGCGACACCGGCTGGTTCGGGCAGCCGTGGACCAGGAACGCTTCCGGCACGCTGCGGGCGGCCACCACCCCGGAGGCCGTGCCGGAGCTGACCTGGCCGCCGGCCGACGCGCGGGCCGTCCCGGTGAACGACCTCTACCCCGAGTTGGCCGCGGCCGGCCTGGACTACGGGCCCGTGTTCCAGGGCCTGCGCGGAGTCTGGCGAGCGGGTGAGGAACTCTGGGCCGAGGTCGAGCTGCCCGAGGCGGCGCACGCCGACGCCGGACGCTTCGGACTGCACCCGGCGCTGCTCGACGCCGCGCTCCACTCGCTCGCCGTGGGGGCGGTGACGTCCGACGGCCGCGCCGGACCGCCCGGACTGCCGTTCTCCTGGTCCCGGATCGCGCTGACCGTCTCCGGCGCCACCAGGCTCCGCGTGCGTGTCTCACCCCGCGGCGCCGACGGGGTGGAGTTGGTGGCCGTCGACCCGGGCGGGCAGACCGTCGTCTCCGTCGGACGCGTGGTGCTGCGTCCCCTCGCCGAGAACGCCGCGACGGGTGCCGCCCCGATGCGGCCGCTGCACCGGGTGGACTGGACTCCGCTCCCCGACGTGGCACGCACCTCCGGCACCTGGGCGGTCCTGGGCGACGACCCGTACGGCGCGGCCGAGGCGCTCTCGGTCCTGGGGGCCGACTGCGTGCGGGCGTCCGACCTCGCCGCGGCCTCGGCCGATCTGCTGCTGGTCACCTCCGCGCCGGTCGCCGGCCGCGGCGACGCTGCCACTGGCCGCGGCGACGCTGCCGCCGGCCGCGGCGACGCGGAGGCCCGGGTGACCGCGATGCTGGCCACCGTCCAGGAGTTCCTGGCCCGTGAGGACACCGACGCCACCCTCGTGGTGCTCACCCGGGGCGCCGTCGCCGTCGACGCGGGCGACGACCTGTCCGACGTGGCGGGCGCCGCGGTGCGCGGGCTGCTGCGCAGCGTGCAGTCGGAGAACCCCGGCCGCCTGCTGCTGGTCGACGTCGACGCCGACCCGTGGACCGCGCTGCTCGGCGTGCCCGGCGCGGACGAACCGGAACTGGCCGTCCGCGACGGACGGTTGTACGCCGCCCGGCTGGCCTCGCTCGCCGAACGCACCCTGCGGGCCCCCGAGGGCCCGTGGCGTGTGGGTGTGGTGTCGCGGGGCGCCGTCGAGGGTGTGGGGCTGGTGGCCGCGCCCGATGCGGAAGGCGCGCTGGAAGCAGGACAGGTGCGGGTGGCGGTACGAGCGGCGGGGATGAACTTCCGGGACGTGCTGAACGTGCTGGGCATGTACCCCGGGGAGGTGGAGCTGGGGGGCGAGGCCGCCGGCGTGGTGGTGGAGGTCGGGCCCGGGGTGTCGAAGCTGGCCGTGGGGGACCGGGTGCTGGGGTTCTTCAGCGGTGCGATGGGGCCGTTGGCGGTGGCGGACGAGCGGTTGACGGCCCTCCTTCCGCAGGGGTGGTCCTTCGTTCAGGGTGCCGCGGTTCCGATCGCGTTCGTGACGGCGTACTACGGCCTGCGGGACGTGGGCGGTCTGGCGGCCGGGGAGTCGGTGCTGGTCCATGCGGCCGCGGGCGGGGTCGGTATGGCGGCGGTGCAGATCGCCCGGCACGTGGGAGCCGAGGTGTACGGCACGGCCTCGCCCGGCAAGTGGGGCGCGACCGGGCTGGACGCGGGGCACCTGGCCTCCTCGCGGGACCTGGGATTCGAGAAGATCTTCGCGGAGCGTACGGCGGGTCGCGGGGTGGACGTGGTGCTGAACGCCCTGGCGGGTGAGTTCGTCGACGCTTCGGTCCGGCTGCTGGCCGCGGGCGGGCGGTTCGTGGAGATGGGCAAGGCGGACGTACGGGATCCGGACTCGGTGCCGGGCCGGATGTACCGTGCGTTCGATCTGAGCGAGGCGGGCCCCGAGCGGATCGGGCAGATGCTGGACGAGGTGCTGGCGCTGTTCGCGCGGGGCGTGCTCAGCCTGCCGCCGGTGCGGACCTTCGACGTACGGCGGGCGCCGGAGGCGTTCCGCTTCATGAGCCAGGCCCGCCACGTGGGCAAGGTCGTGCTGTCCCTGCCGCGTGCGGTGGAGCCGGGCGGCACGGTGCTGATCACCGGTGGCACGGGTGCTCTGGGTGCGTTGGTCGCCCGGTACCTGGTGGACCGGCGCGAGGTGGACCGGCTGCTGCTGCTCAGCCGCCGCGGCCCGGACGCCGAGGGTGCGGACACCCTGGCGTCGGACCTCGAGGCGGCCGGAGCGCGGGTCGAGATCGTGGCCTGCGACGTCACCGACCCCGAAGCCCTGGCCGAGGTGCTGGACGGGCGGCGCGTCAGCTCCGTCTTCCACCTCGCGGGTGTCCTCGACGACGGTGTGGCCACCGCCCTCACCCCCGAACGTGTCGCCCCGGTACTGGCGCCCAAGATCACTGCGGCCCGCGCTCTGCACGAACTACTCCCGGAGGTCGAGGAGTTCGTGCTCTTCTCGTCCGTCTCCGCCACCCTGGGCAGTCCCGGCCAGGCGTCGTACGCCGCGGCCAACGCCTACCTCGACGCCTTGGCCCGACAGCGCCACGGCAGCGGGCTGCCGGCCCTGTCCCTGGCCTGGGGCCCGTGGGACGTCGGCGCGGGCATGCTCGGCGCGCTCACCGACGACGACCGCCGTCGGGCCACCCGCTCCGGTCTGCCCGTGCTCACCGCCGACGAAGGCCTGGCCCTGCTCGACGAGGCTCTCACCGGGCCCGACCCCGCCGTGGTGCCGGGTGCCGTCGATGCCACCGGGTTCGCCGGCCGCTCCGACGTGCCGCATCTGCTGCGCGGTCTGGTGCGGGGACGTCGGCGCGCCGCCACCGCGGCCCGCGAGACCGGATTCGCCGACCGGGTGCGGGCCCTGCCTCCCGCGGAACGGGCGCAGGTGCTTCTGGACTGGGTGAGGTCGGAGGCGGCCACCGTGCTCGGCTTCGCCGGAGCGGAAGCCGTCGAACGGGACCGGGCGTTCAAGGACCTCGGCTTCGACTCGCTGACCGCCGTGGAACTGCGCAACCGGCTCGGCGCGGCCACCGGCACCCGACTGCCCGCCACCCTGGTGTTCGACTACCCGACGCCTGATGCGCTGGCCGAGCGGCTCGGGGCCGACCTGGTGCCACCCGCCCACGACCCGGCGGAGGCCATGATGACCGGACTGGACCAACTGGAAGCCGCGTCGGACGACTTGTCCGACAGCGACCGCTCCCGGCTACGGGTCAGGATGAGCGCCCTGCTCGCCCGGTGGGCGGATCGACCCGACGGCCCGGACACCGACGACGAGGCCCGGGACGCCGATCTGTATTCCGCCACCGAGGAGAACATCTTCGCGCTCATCGACAATGAGCTGGAGAGCCCGTGACCCACCCACCGGGTGCCGGAATCGACCCGAATATGTCCCGTGCGGACTATTTCCGCGAACCGTTCCAGAAATACCTTCCACGGTCGTCGCGTGATGACGCGGACCGGTCCGCGCGGTCCGAGCCGCGCGGCGTATTCGGACGGCACGACCCCTTTCCTCGGACCGGCTATTCCCGACGCCCCGGCCCGCCGCCCGGGCGCCCGGAGGGACCTCACGGTCCGTCCCCCCTAGGGGTGGGCTAGGGGTTGTCCGCGGCTTGGAGTCGTTCGTAGCCTCGGTGAGGGTTTTTGCCGGCGGTATGGGGGCGGTTTTCCCGGGGATCCGAAATCATTCGGCAACCCACAACACTTCGCATCACGCGGCCCGTGTGAGCTGTGCGAGATTTCCCGGCGCGAAAAAACGAACTGCCGGTCCGGAGAAGGTGGCATCGAGTGGCCGACAATCAGAAGTATCTCGACTACCTCAGGCGGCTCACCGCGGACCTGCGGCAGACCCGGCGCCAGCTGCGGGAGGTCGAGGCGCGCGGCAGCGAACCCGTGGCGGTCGTCGGCATGGGCTGCCGCTACCCCGGCGGTGTGCACTCCCCGGAGGACCTCTGGCACCTGGTCTCCGAGGGCCGTGACGGGATCTCCGGCTTCCCCCTCGATCGAGGCTGGGACACCGCCGTGTACGACGACGACCCCGACGCCGCCGGCACGACGTACGTGCGCGAGGGCGGGTTCCTCCACGACGCGGGGGAGTTCGACGCCGGCCTGTTCGGCATCTCCCCCCACGAGGCGCTCGCGATGGACCCCCAGCAGCGGCTGATGCTGGAGACCTCCTGGGAAGCCCTGGAACGCGCGGGCATCGACCCGCTGTCCCTGCGCGGATCCCGCACCGGCGTCTTCATCGGTTCCTCGTCCTCCGCCTACGGCACCGGCCTGCGCACCCTCCCGCAGGGCGTCGAGGGCCACCTGCTCACCGGCAGCGCGCCCAGCGTCGTCTCCGGCCGCGTCGCCTACGCCCTGGGCCTCGAAGGGCTTGCGGTCACCGTGGACACCGCCTGTTCGTCCTCGCTGGTCGCCACCCACCTCGCCGTGCAGGCGTTGCGCAATGGCGAGTGCGACACGGCGCTCGCGGGCGGCGTCACCGTCATGACCAGCCCGGGCATCTTCACCGAGTTCAGCAAGCAACGAGGCCTCGCGGCCGACGGCCGCTGCAAGCCGTTCTCCGCCGACGCCGACGGCACCGGCTGGTCCGAGGGCGCCGGCGTCCTCGTGCTGCGCCGCCTGTCGGACGCCCGTCGCCGCGGCGACCGTGTGCTCGCCGTGATCAAAGGTTCCGCGGTCAACCAGGACGGCGCGTCCAACGGCCTGAGCGCCCCGAACGGCCCCTCGCAGGAACGCGTCATCCGCGCCGCGCTGGAGAACGCCCGGCTCGCCGCCGCCGACATCGACGTGGTGGAGGCGCACGGCACCGGCACCACCCTGGGCGATCCGATCGAGGCGCAGGCGCTGCTGAACGCCTACGGTCAGGACCGGCCCGCCGACCGGCCGCTGTGGCTGGGCTCGATCAAGTCCAACATCGGGCACGCCCAGGCCGCGTCCGGTGTCGCCGGCCTCATCAAGATGGTGATGGCCCTGCGCGCCGGGGAGCTGCCGCCCACCCTCCACGTCACCGAACCCACCCCGCACGTCGACTGGTCCCAGGGCCACGTCCGGCTGCTGACCGACTCCGCGTCCTGGCCGCAGGATCCCGAGCGGCCTCGCCGGGCGGGCGTCTCCTCGTTCAGCATCAGCGGAACCAACGCTCACCTCGTACTGGAGGGCGCCGACGCCACGGCCGCACCGGCCGGGGACGAGGCCGACGACGGGGGCGAGAGGAGGGCCGAGGAAGAGGCCGAGCGCAAGGCCGACGGCACCGACGAGCCCGCGCCGCGCGTCTTCGACACCGCGGCGCTGCCCTGGATCCTCTCCGCCCGGACCCCTGAGGCGCTGCGGGGCCAGGCCGAACGGCTGGCCGGGGTCGCGGGCGACCTCGACCCGGCCGGTGTCGCGCGCACCCTGGCGGTCTCCCGTGCGGTGTTGGAACACCGGGCGGTGGTGGTGGGTCCGGATCGTATGGGTGGGTTGGGGGCGTTGGCGGGGGGTGTGGCGCATCCGGGTGTGGTGCGGGGTGTGGCGCGTTCGCGGGTGTCTCCGGTGTTCGTGTTTCCCGGTCAGGGGTCGCAGTGGGCGGGGATGGCCGCGGAGTTGGTGGAGCGGGAGCCGGTGTTCGCCGAGGCGATGGCGGAGTGCGGGAGGGCGTTGGAGCCGTTCACCGACTTCTCTCTGCTGGAGGTGGTGCGGGGCGACGGTGAGGGTGTGGGGCTGGAGCGGGTGGAGGTGGTCCAGCCGGTTCTGTGGGCGGTGATGGTGTCGCTGGCGAGGTTGTGGGCTTCGGTGGGGGTGGTGCCGTCTGCGGTGGTGGGTCATTCGCAGGGGGAGATCGCGGCGGCGGTGGTGGCCGGTGGTCTGTCGTTGGAGGACGGGGCGCGGGTGGTGGCTCTGCGGGCGCGTGCGATCGCCGGGGAGTTGGCGGGGCGGGGCGGGATGGTGTCCCTGGCGGTGCCGGTGGTGGAGGCGGAGAAGCTGGCAGGGCGGTGGCCGGGGTTGTCGGTGGCGGCGGTCAACGGCCCGGGTTCCACGGTGGTGTCCGGTGAGGCGGGCGCGGTGGAGGAGTTGCTGGCGCACTGTGAGGCGGAGGGCATCAGGGCGCGGCGGGTTCCGGTGGATTACGCCTCGCACTGTGCGCAGGTGGAGCGGATCCGTGAGCGGCTGCTGGAGGATCTGGCCCCGATCACTCCGGTCTCCTCGGCGGTGCCGTTCCATTCGACGGTGACCGGTGTGCGGATGGACACCGCTGGGCTGGATGCGGAGTACTGGTACGGCAATCTGCGCAACACGGTGCGGTTCGAGGAGGTCACGCGGGCCCTGCTGACCGAGGGCCGCACCTTGTTCGTGGAGGTGAGTCCGCATCCGGTGCTGGCTGTCGGGGTGCAGGAGAGCATGGAGGCCGCGGGCGGTGCGGGGGTGGTGCTGGGGACGTTGCGGCGCGGCGAGGGAGGTGCGCAGCGTTGGGTGACCGCGCTGGCCGAGGCCCACGTCCACGGCGCCCCCGTCGACTGGACGCGCGTACTGCCGCAGGTCGACCCCGTCGACCTGCCGACCTACGCCTTCCAGCGTGCCCACTACTGGATGACCGACCCGCCCGAGTCGGTGGCCGCCGCGAGCGGCACCACGGACGCCGACCCCGTCGAGGCGGACTTCTGGGAAGCCGTCGACCGGCTCGACTACGAGCAGGTGTCCGGCACCCTGCGCATGGACTCACATGACGGCCTGGAGTCCGTCCTGCCGGCGCTGGCGGTGTGGCGTCGGGACCGGGCCGAACACTCCACCGTGAACTCCTGGCGCTACCGCGAAGCCTGGCAGCCCCTCGACATCCCCCGGGCCGGCACCCTCGACGGGCGCTGGCTCCTGCTGCACACCGAGGGCGTCGACACCGGCCATGCCGAACGCTGCGCCCAAGCGCTGCTGGAGGCGGGCGCGGAACCGGTCGACGTCACGGTCCCCGACGACTCCCTCGACCGGTGGGGGCTCAGCGAACTCCTGCGCGAGGCGGCCGGAGGAGCCGAGGGGGCGGAACCGGTCACCGGAATCCTGTCGCTCCTCGCCGACGACCGCCGGGCACACCCCGAGGACGGGGCGGTGTCCGTCGGCCTCGGCGCGACCCTCACGGTCGTCCAGGCGCTGGCCGACGCCGAGGTCACCGCCCCGCTGTGGTGCGTCACGACCGGCACCGTCGCCACGCACCGCGCCGACCGGATCGTCGACCCCGCAGCCGCCCGCCTCTGGGGACTGGGCCGGGTGGCCGCTCTGGAGCACCCCGAGCGGTGGGGCGGACTGATCGACCTGCCGATCGACCCCGAGCCCCGGGCGACGGCCCGCCTCGCCGCCGTGCTCGCCGGCACGGAAGACCAGGTCGCCGTACGGGCCGAAGGCGTCTACACGCGCCGCCTGCTCCACGCGCCGGCCGCCGAGCTTCTGCCCGGGAAGGTGGCACCCGAGGCGGTGCTGATCACCGGTGGCACCGGCGCGCTGGGCGCCGAGACCGCCCGTATGCTCGCCCGCCGGGGCACCCGGAAGCTGGTACTGAGCAGCAGGCGGGGCCCCGGCGCGCCCGGCGCCGCCGAACTGGTCGCCGAACTCGCCGACCTGGGTGCCACCGCCGTCGCCCACGCGTGCGATGCGGCCGACCGTGAGGGGCTGGCCGCCCTGCTCGCCGAGCACCCGGTCACCGGAGTCGTGCACGCCGCCGGAACCGATCCAGCCCTGCCGCTCGATTCCACCTCCGTACCCGTCCTGGCCGAGGGGCTGCGCGCCAAGGCCGTCGGGGCCGAGCACCTCGACGCGCTCCTGCCCGACGCCGAACTGTTCGTGGTGTTCTCCTCGATCGCCGGAGTGTGGGGGAGCGGTGGCCAGGCCGCCTACGCCGCCGCCAACGCCCACCTCGACGCCCTCGTCGCGGCCCGTCGGGCGGCGGGCCGGAGCGGCACCGCCGTGGCCTGGGGCTCCTGGGCGCAGATCGGCATGGCCGCCCGGGACGGTGTCGACGAGTACCTGAAGCGCCGGGGCCTGCGCCCCATGCCGCCGGGGCTGTGCGTCGCCGCGTTGGAGCACGCGATCGACACCGGCGACACCTGTGTGGTCGTCGCGGACGTCGACTGGGCACGCTTCGCCCCCGCCTTCACCAGCCGCCGGCCCAGCCCGCTGCTCTCGGCCCTGCCCGAGGCCACCGAGGCCCTGGCCGGCGGACCGGCCGCCGAGGACCAGGCCTCCGCCGTGCGGACCCTGCTGGCCGGGCTGCCGGAGTCGGAGTGGGCCCGCACCGTCCTCGACCTGGTCCGCCGGGAGACCGCGGCGGTCCTCGGCTACGCCGAACCGGTCGACGCCGACCGCCCGTTCAAGGACCTGGGCGTGGACTCCCTCACCGCCGTCACCGTCCGCAACCGGGTGGCCGGCGCTCTCGATCTGCGCCTGCCCACAACCCTGGTCTTCGACCATCCCACCCCCTCGGACGTCTCCCGCCACGTGCTTTCGCTGGTCAGCGGCGACGCCCGCGAGACGGTCACGACGGCCGAGGTGTCCGACGAGCCGCTGGCGATCGTCGGCATGGCATGCCGGTACCCGGGCGGCGCCTCCTCGCCCGAGGAACTGTGGCGGCTGGTCACCGAGGGCATCGACGCGGTCGGCGGCTTCCCGTCCGACCGCGGGTGGCCCACCGACGACGACACGGGCCCCGGGACCTCCTACACGCGCGTCGGAGGCTTCGTGCACGACGCCACCTCCTTCGACGCCGACCTGTTCGGCATCTCGCCGCGCGAGGCCATGGCGATGGACCCGCAGCAGCGGCTGCTGCTGGAGACCTCCTGGGAGCTGTTCGAGCGCGCTGGGCTGAGCCCGCACGCCGTGCGCTCGACTCCCACCGGGGTCTTCATCGGTGCCTCGCCGTCCGGATACGGAGTGGGCGTCGCCGTCCCCGGCTCCGAAGGGCACTCGCTCACCGGAATGTCGGGCAGCGTGCTGTCCGGCCGGGTGGCCTACGTCTTCGGGCTGGAGGGTCCGACGCTGACCGTGGACACCGCCTGCTCGTCGTCCCTGGTGGCCCTGCACCTCGCGGCGCGGTCGCTGCGCGACGGCGAGTGCACGATGGCCGTCGTCGGCGGCGTCGCGGTGATGACCAGCCCCGGCGTCTTCTCCGAGTTCGCCCGGCAGGACGGCCTGGCCTCCGACGGCCGCTGCCGGGCGTTCTCCGCCGACGCGGACGGCACCGGCTGGGGCGAGGGGGTGGGGCTGCTGCTGGTGGAGCGGCTCTCCGAGGCGCGGCGCAACGGGCACGAGGTCCTGGCGGTGGTGCGCGGCTCCGCGGTGAACTCCGACGGTGCTTCCAACGGGTTGACGGCGCCGAACGGACCTTCCCAGCAGCGGGTGATCCGGGCGGCGCTGGCGACGGCCGGTCTCGCGCCGCACGAGGTGGACCTCGTAGAGGCGCACGGCACCGGCACGAAGCTGGGCGATCCGATCGAGGCGCAGGCACTGCTCGACGTCTACGGACAGGAGCGCGACCCCGAACGGCCCCTGTGGCTGGGCTCGTTGAAGTCCAACATCGGACACGCCCAGGCGGCGGCCGGGGTCGGCGGCGTCATCAAGACGGTCATGGCACTGCGGCACGGTGTGCTGCCCCGTACCCTGCACGTGACCGAGCCCACGCCCGAGGTGGACTGGACGACGGGCGCGGTGGAACTGCTCACCGAGGCCCGTCCGTGGCCGGAGCCGGACCGCCCCCGCCGTGCGGGGGTGTCGGCCTTCGGAATCAGCGGCACCAACGCACACGTGGTGCTGGAGCACGCTCCCGCGACGACGAGCTCCGAAAGCCCCGTGCGCCGGACGACCCCACCCCTGGTCCCGTGGGTGCTCTCGGCCCGCACGCCGCAGGCGCTGCGGGAGCAGGCCGCCCGACTGGCCGAGCGGGTCACGCGGGACGACACTCTCCACCCGGTCGACGTGGCGGTCTCCCTGGCGGACGGCCGGGCCCACCTGGAACACCGGGCCGTGGCCCTGGGACACGACCGCGAGGCCTTGCTCACCGAACTCTCCGACCTCGCTGACGCCGGCCACCTGACAGTCCGCGACAGCGCCGAATCCGGCCGCTTGGCGCTGCTGTTCTCCGGTCAGGGTTCGCAGCGGCTGGGGATGGGCCGGGAGTTGTACGGGGCATTTCCGGTGTTCGCGGACGCTTTCGACGCGGTGTGTGCGCGGGTGGATCTTGAGCGTCCGCTGCGTGAGGTGGTGTTCGGCGAGGACGCGGGGTTGCTGGAGCGGACCGTCTACGCGCAGGCGGGGTTGTTCGCGCTGGAAGTGGCGCTGTTCCGGCTGGTGGAGTCGTGGGGTGTGACCCCGGACGTGCTGGTGGGGCATTCGATCGGTGAGCTGGCCGCCGCGCATGTGGCAGGGGTGTTGTCGCTGGAGGATGCCTGCGCGTTGGTGTCGGCTCGGGGGCGGTTGATGGATGCGTTGCCCGGGGGTGGGGCGATGCTGGCGGTGGAGGTGGCCGAGGAAGCTCTGGAGCTGCCCGACGGGGTGGACCTGGCGGCGGTCAACGGACCCACGTCGGTGACGGTGTCCGGTGAGGCGGAGGCGATCGCGGAGCTGGAGGAGCGGCTCCGGGCGCAGGAGGTCCGCGTCAAGCGCCTCGCGGTCTCGCACGCCTTCCACTCCCACTTGATGGAGCCGATGCTGGCCGACTTCGCGGCCGTGGCGCGGTCGTTGACCTACCACACCCCCCGGATCCCGGTCGTCACCACCGCCCCCGGTGACATTGCCACTCCCGAGTACTGGGTGGGCCAGGTGCGCGAGCCGGTCCGCTTCGCCGACGCGCTCGGCCGGTTCGCCGGGGTGCGGACGGCACTGGAGCTGGGCCCCGCCGGGGTGCTCTCCGCCCTGGCCCAGGAGCAGGTCGACAGCCTGGTGGCCGTCCCCGCGCTGCGGCCGGGGCACGGCGAGGCGGAGACACTGCTGCGCGTGATCGCCCGGGCTCACGTACGGGGCGCCGAGGTCGACTGGTCGGCGGTGACGGGCGTGGGAGACCGGATCGAGCTGCCCACGTACCCCTTCCAGCGCACCCGCTACTGGCCCGACCCCCCGGCCCCCGACGCGGCAGCGGCGCCGGCGTCCGCCGCATCACCGGCGGAGTCCCGCTTCTGGGCGGCCGTCGACGAGGGCGACGTCGAGTCCCTGGCCGCCACCGCGGGCCTCGACCCGGCGGCGCTGGAGCCCCTGCTGCCGGCCCTGTCGGCCTGGCACAGCGACGCCCGCGAGCACGAGGCCGTCGGTGCCTGGCGGTACCGGATCGCCTGGAAGCCCCTGGCGGAGCCGCCCGCGGCGTCCTGCGCGGGACGGTGGCTTCTGGTGGCTCCGGACGACGCCGACGCGACGGTCGACGCCTGCCGCGCGGCGCTCGCCGAACGGCAGGGCGAGGTCGACCTGCTCGTCGTCGACCCCTCCGCCACCGACGCGGAGGAGCTCGCGGACCTGCTCCGCGACTACGTCGTCCCCGGCGAACAACTCCGCGGCCTGATCTCCCTGCTCGCCCTGGACGAGACGCCGCACCCGGACCACCCGGTGCTCACCGCCGGCCTGGCCGGCACCCTCTGCCTGCTGCACGCCGCGCTCGACGTCGATCCGGGTCCGCTGTGGACCGTCACCGCGGGCGCCGTCGGCGCGGGCGAGGACGAGGCACCCACCAGCCCGGCCCAGGCCGCCGTGTGGGGCCTGGGCCGGGTCGCGGCGCTGGAACACCCCCGCCACTGGGGCGGTCTGGTCGACCTGCCCGCCGACGGCCTCGGCGACGACCCGCGCCTCGCCGCGCGGCTCGCGGCGACCCTGACCCGCACCGACGGCGAGGACCAGGTGGCGGTCCGGGCCGCGGCCACCCTCGGACGACGGCTGCGCCACGCCGACCCCGTCCCTCAGCGTCCCGGTACGGGATGGACGCCGGACGGCACGGTGCTGGTCACCGGCGGCACCGGTGCCATCGGCGGCCACGTCGCCCGCTGGCTGGCGACCGAGGGCGCCGAACACCTCGTCCTGCTGAGTCGGCGCGGCCCCGACGCCCCGGGAGCCCGCGAACTCACCGGGGAACTCACCGCCCTCGGCGCCCGCGTCACCGTCGTCGCCTGCGATCTGCAGGACCGCGGCGACGTCAGCCGGGTGCTCGACGCGCTGGCCGCCGACGGCGTCACCGTCCGGACCGTCATGCACACCGCCGGCCTGGGCGTTCTGGCCCCGCTCGCCGACACCGGCGTCGCGGACCTCGCCCACCTGGTCGGCGGCAAGGTAGCCGGCGCCCGTCACCTCGACGAACTGCTCGACCCCGCGCGACTGGACGCCGTCGTCCACTTCTCCTCCATCGCAGCGATGTGGGGCGTCGGACAGCACGGGGGCTACGCGGCCGGCAACGCCTACCTCGACGCGCTCGCCCAGCAGCGCGGCCGGGAAGGCGCCCCCGTCCTCTCCGTCGCCTGGGGGCCGTGGGACGGCGGCGGCATGGTCGACCAGGACGCCGTGCAACCGATGCTGCGCCGCGGCATCTCACTCCTCGAGCCCGGCCCCGCCCTGGTCGCCCTGCGCCAGGCGCTCGACGCCCGCGAACCGTCCACGGCCGCCGCGGAGGTCGACTGGGAGCGGTTCGCACCCTCCTTCACCGCGCTGCGCCCCAGCCCGCTGCTCGCCGAACTGCCCGAGGTACGCGCCCTCCGGCCCGCCGCGGCCACAGCCGCTCCCGACACGGTCCAGGACGGGTTCCGCGCCCGGCTGGCCGCGCTGTCCCCGGTGGAGCGCGAGCGCGCGGCGCTGGAACTCGTCCGCACACACGCCGCCGTCGCGCTCGGCCACGCGCGAGCGGAGGACATCGAGCCGGAACGCACCTTCCGCGACCTGGGCGCCGACTCGCTGACCGCCGTGGCACTGCGCGACGGGCTGGCCTCCGCGAGCGGCCTGACCCTGCCGGCCACGCTCGTCTTCGACCAGCCGACGCCCGTAGCGCTGGCGGAGCACCTGCTGGGCCTGCTGATGCCCGAGGACACCGTCGACGACCTGCCGTCGGCGGACGACCTCGACCGGCTCGAGGCGGCGCTCGCCCGCCGTTCCGGCGACGACCTCGACCGGGTCCGGATCGTGATGCGGCTGGAGTCACTGCTCGCCACGGCACGGAGCGGGACCGGTACCGGCACGGCCTCCGCCGAGAGCGCCGCCCTGGCCGACCGGCTGGGAGACGCCACGGACGACGAACTGTTCGATTTGGTCGAGAGGGATCTGGGACTCAAGTGACCGCCGCCGCTCCAAGAACCCCGCGGGAGAGCACGATGACGACCGAAGCGAGCAAGAGCCCCACCGAGCACAAGCTCCGTGACTACCTCGGCCGGGCCATCGCCGAACTGCACGACACGCGCCGGCGGTTGCGCGAGGCCGAGTCGCAGGAGCACGAGCCCATGGCCGTGGTGTCGGTGGCCTGCACCCTGCCCGGCGGCGTGCGCTCACCCGAGGACCTCTGGCGGCTGCTCGCCTCCGGCACGGACGCCGTCACCCCGTTCCCCGGCGACCGCGGCTGGGACGACGGTCCACTCGTGGGCGCCGAGGGCGTCGCGGCGCCCGAAGCGTCCCAGGGCGGCTTCCTGCACGACGCGGGCATGTTCGACCCCGCGTTCTTCGGCATCAACCCGCGCGAGGCGCTGGCCATGGACCCGCAGCAGCGGCTGGTCCTGGAATCGGTCTGGGAGGCGATGGAGCGAGCCGGAATCCATCCCGACACGCTGCGCGGCTCCCGTACGGGCGTGTTCATCGGCACCACCGGGCAGGGCTACGGCATCAACATGCAGGCGGGCATGGCCGGCACCGAGGGCTACCAGCTCACCGGCAGCGCCACCGCCGTACTCTCCGGCCGTATCGCCTACACCCTGGGCCTGCGGGGGCCCGCCGTCAGTGTGGACACCGCGTGCTCCTCGTCGCTGACCGCCCTGCACCTGGCCGCCCAGTCCATCCGCGCCGGCGACTGCTCCATGGCCTTTGCCGGCGGGGTCACCGTCATGCCGCACCCGATCGCCTTCCACGAGTTCAACCGCCAGGGCGGCCTGGCCTCCGACGGCCGGTGCAAGGCCTTCTCCGCCGACGCGGACGGCACCGGCTGGAGCGAGGGCGTCGGCGTCCTGCTCGTCGAGCGGCTCTCCGACGCCCGCCGCAACGGCCACCCGGTGCTCGCGCTGATCCGCGGCAGCGCGGTCAACCAGGACGGGGCCTCCAACGGCCTCACCGCCCCGAGCGGTCCCGCCCAGGAACGAGTCATCCGCGCCGCGCTCGACGACGCCCGCCTGACGCCGGACCAGGTCGACGTGGTCGAGGCGCACGGCACCGGCACCACGCTCGGCGACCCGATCGAGGCGCAGGCGCTGTTGGCCACCTACGGCCGGGGCCGTGACCGTCCGCTGTGGCTCGGCTCGCTGAAGTCCAACATCGGCCACGCCCAGTCCGCCGCCGGGGCCGCCGGCGTGATCAAGATGGTGCTGGCGATGAGCCACGGTGTGCTGCCCCGCACCCTGCACGCCGACGTGCCCACCCCGCACGTGGACTGGTCCTCGGGCCGCATCGAACTGCTCACCGCGGAGCAGCCCTGGGAACCCGGCGAACAGCCCCGCAGGGCAGCCGTCTCCTCGTTCGGCATCAGCGGCACCAACGCGCACGTCATCCTGGAGGAAGCACCCGTCGAGGTCCCCGCCGAGGGGCCCGCGACCCGTCGACCCGCCCCCGGCACGGTCCCGCTGCCGGTGTCCGGCCGGACCGCGCCCGCCCTGGCGGCGCAGGCCGAACGGCTGCGTGCCTTCCTGGACGACGGGGCGGGCGCCGCCACCGAACTCGTCGACCTCGCCCACTCCCTCGGCGCGACCCGCCGGTCCCACGAGCTCCGTGCCGTGGTCCTCGCCACCGACCTGGTGCACGCCCGGACGGGCCTGCGAGCCGTAGAAGAGGGCCGCACCGGGGCCGACGTGCTCACCGGCGCCGTACGGCCCGGCCTGACCGCCTTCCTGTTCACCGGGCAGGGCGCGCAGCACGCGGGCATGGCGCGTGACCTGTACGACACCTTCCCGGTGTTCGCCGAGGCCTTCGACACGGTGTGTCAGAAGGTCGGGGGTGAACGGCCGCTGAAGGAGATCGTCTTCGAGGACGGCGCGGCGCTGGACCGCACCGTCCACACCCAGCCGGCCCTGTTCGCCGTCGAGATCGCCCTCTTCCGCCTGGCCGAGTCATGGGGCCTGCGCCCCGACGTACTGGCGGGCCACTCGATCGGCGAGCTGGCCGCCGCCCACGTCGCGGGCATCCTGTCGCTGGACGACGCCTGCCGCCTGGTCGCGGCCCGCGGCCGGCTGATGGAGGAACTGCCCGAGGGCGGCGCGATGCTGGCCGTCGAGGCGGCCGAGGACGAGATCGAACTGCCCGCGGGCGTGGACCTCGCGGCGGTCAACGGGCCGTCGTCCCTGACGGTCTCGGGTGACGCCGACGCGATCGACGCGCTGGAGGAACGGCTGCGCGGTCAGGGCCGCAAGGTCAAGCGGCTCGCGGTCTCGCACGCCTTCCACTCGCACCTGATGGAACCCGTCCTCGACGAGTTCGCCGCGATCGCCCGCGACCTGACGTACCACCCGCCGACGATCCCGCTGGTCTCCACCGTCGGCCCCGACAGCGACCCGACGACCTGGGAGCACTGGGTCGGCCAGGTCCGCTCGACCGTGCGGTTCGCCGGCACCGCCGAGGAACTGGGACGCCGCGGCGTCACCCGGTACGTCGAGGTGGGCCCCGACGGGCTGCTCAGCGCCCTGATCGGCGCCGTGGACGACACCGCCGTCACCGTTCCGCTCCAGCGCAGGGGCCGCGACCAGACGGACAGCCTGCTGCGGGCCGTGGCGCGGCTGCACGTCGCCGGGCTCGACCCCGACTGGGCGGCCGTCCTGGAACCCTGGAGTCCCCGCCGGGTGGACCTGCCCACCTACGCCTTCCAGCGACAGCACTACTGGCCGACCCTCAGCAGCCCGGCCGACCTCAGGACGGCCGGGCTGAGCGGCGCCGGACACCCGCTGCTGGGCGCGCTCGTCTCGGTGGCCGGTGACGGGGGCCTCGTGCTCACCGGCCGGCTGTCCCGCGCCACCCACCCCTGGCTCGACGACCACCGTGTGCTCGGTGCGGTACTCGTTCCGGGCACCGCGCTCGTCGACCTCGCCCTGCACGCGGGCAGCCAGGTGGGCTGCGCCGTGGTGGACGAGCTGACCCTGGACACCCCGGTGCACCTGCCCGAGTCGGGCGGTCTCCGGATCCAGGCGGAGGTGGGCCCCCCGCTCGCGGACGGCTCCCGGGAGATCGCCCTCTACACCCGGCCCGACGAGGCCGACGGGGTCGTCGGCACCGACGGCGGCTGGGTCCGGCACGCCACCGGCGTCCTGGCCCCCGCCCGTCCGACGGCGGGCGAAACCCTGGCCGAGTGGCCGCCCCGGGACGCCGAACCGGTGGTACTGGACGACTTCTACGCCACCGCGGCGGCCGCCGGCCTCGACTACGGGCCACTCTTCCAGGGCCTGCGCGGCGCCTGGCGCGCCCCCGACGGTGCGGTGTACGCCGACGTGGCGCTGCCCGTCGTGGCCGACACCGCGGACGCCCCGGACGCCGCGGGCTTCGACCTGCACCCCGCCCTCTTCGACGCCGCCCTGCACTGCGCGGCCCTGAGCGGCCCCTCGCAGCACGCCCCGGCCGTCCGGATACCGTTCAGCTGGTCCGGCGTCACCCTGCACGCCAAGGGTGCCACCGCCCTGCGCGTACGCCTGACCCCCACCGGTGCGGACGCCGTCTCGCTCGAACTCGCCGACCCGACGGGACGGCCGGTCGCCTCCGTGGAGTCCCTGGTGCTGCGACCGGCGGCGCCCATGGAGGGCCGGATCCCGCCCGACACGCTCTTCCGGATCGAGTGGACCGCCCTGCCCGCCTCCGGCCCGGCCGCGCCGTGGACGGTCGTCACCGGCGCGAACGGACTGGCGGCCCTGGCCGAGCCCCCCGCCCTGGTGGCGGTCCACACCGACCCGGACCACGGGGACCCCGACGGTCCGGTGACCCTCGACGGGCCCGCCGCGGTCCGCCGCGCCACCCACCGCGCCCTGGACCACGTGCGGACCTGGCTCGCCGACGAGCGCTTCGCCGCCTCCCGGCTCGTCCTGCTCACCCGAGGCGCCGTGCCCGCCGGGGACACCCCGGTCGACCCGGCCGCCGCCGCGGTGTGGGGGCTGGTGCGCAGCGCGCAGACCGAGCACCCGGGACGTTTCGTTCTGCTCGACCTGGACCCGTCCGACGGCTGCACACCGGTGACCGGCCTGGCGGACGCCGACGAACCGCAACTCGCCCTGCGTGAAGGCCGGCTGTTCGCGCCCCGTCTCGTCCGCGCCGCCGTTCCCCCCGCCGCGCCGGACCCGGCGGAGGCGCACGGCACGGTACTCGTCACCGGCGGCACCGGCGTCCTCGGTGGCCGCGTCGCCCGGCACCTGGCCGCCCGACACGGCGTCCGCGACCTGCTGCTGGTGAGCCGACGCGGCCCTGAAGCGCCCGGGGCGGACGAACTGATCGCCGAGCTGGCCGCCCTGGGGGCCCGCGCCCGTGCCCTCGCCTGCGACGTGGCCGACCGCGAAGCGCTCGCCGAGGTACTCGCCGGCCTCCCCGCCGACCGGCCGCTGACCGGGGTGGTGCACGCCGCCGGCATCGTGGACGACGGCGTGGTCACCTCCCTGACCCCCGACCGGCTCGACGCGGTCCTGGACGCCAAGGCGGCCTCCGCGCTGCACCTGGACGACCTGGTCGGCGACGTCTCCCTGTTCGTGCTGTTCTCCTCCGCCTCGGCGACCTTCGGGTCCGCCGGCCAGGCCGGCTACGCGGCGGCGAACGCCGTCCTGGACGCCGTCGCCCGCCGCAGACCGGGCGCCGTCTCCGTCGGCTGGGGCCTGTGGGCGGAGACCTCCGGTATCTCCGCCGGGCTGGACGAGACGGGACGGGCCAGGATCCGGCGGGTGGGCTCCGCGCTGGCCACCGACGAAGCGCTGGCCGTCCTGGACGCCGTCCGGACGGGCGACACCCCGCACCTGGTCGCCCTCCGCCTGAACCTCGCCGAGCTGCGGGAGGCCGCGGACCGCGACCCGGCCGCGGTGGCGCCCCTGCTGCGAGGTCTGGTCACCCGCCGCGTCCTGCCCGAGGCGGGGCGTGCGGTGCGCGGTGCCGCCTCCCCGCTGGGCGAGCGCCTCGCCGGCCTCGGCGAGGCCGAACGCACCGAGCTGCTCTCCGACGTGGTGCGGTCCGAGGTCGCCGGTGTGCTCGGGCACACCGGCGCGGAGCCGATCGAGGACCACAGACCGTTCAAGGACCTGGGCTTCGACTCGTTGACCGCCGTGGAACTGCGCAACCGGCTCGGCGCCGTGACGGGCCTGCGGCTGCCCGCGGGCCTCGTCTTCGACCACCCCTCCCCGCAGGCCCTGGTGGCCCACCTCCTGCCCCGCCTGATCGGGGCGGACACCGCGGCGCCCGTGCGGGCCGGCCGCACCGTCGGCAGCGACGAGCCCATCGCCATCGTCGCGATGAGCTGCCGCTACCCCGGCGAGGTGAACAGCCCCGAGGACCTGTGGCGCCTGGTGGCGACGGGCTCCGACGCCATCGGCCCCTTCCCGGACAACCGCGGCTGGGACACCACGGCCCTCTACGACCCCGACCCCGACGCGGCCGGCAAGTCCTACGTCCTCCAGGGCGGCTTCGTCCACGACGCGGACCGCTTCGACCCCGTGCTCTTCGGTATCTCGCCGCGCGAGGCGCTGGCGATGGACCCGCAGCAGCGGCTGATGCTGGAAGCCTCCTGGGAGGCCTTCGAACGGGCCGGACTCGACCCGACCTCGCTGCGCGGCAGCTCCACCGGAGTGTTCGCCGGACTCATGTACCACGACTACGGCGCCACCGTGACGGTGCTGCCGGAGGGGGTCGAGGGCTATCTCGGCACCGGCACCGCGGGCAGCGTGCTGGCCGGCCGGGTGTCCTACACCTTCGGACTCGAAGGCCCGGCCATGACCGTGGACACCGCCTGCTCGTCGTCCCTGGTCACCCTGCACCTGGCCTGCCAGGCGCTGCGCAACGGCGAGTGCGACATGGCACTGGCGGGCGGCGTCACGGTGCTCTCCACCCCGGGCGTCTTCGTCGACTTCAGCAGACAGCGCGGCCTCGCCTCCGACGGCCGCTGCCGCTCGTTCTCCGCGGACGCCGACGGCACCGGCTGGGCCGAGGGCGTGGGTGTGCTGCTGGTGGAGCGGCTGTCGGACGCCGTCCGCAACGGGCACGAGGTGCTGGCGGTGGTGCGCGGTTCCGCGGTCAACCAGGACGGCGCGTCCAACGGCCTGACCGCCCCGAACGGTCCCTCGCAGGAACGTGTGATCCGCGCCGCGCTGGCCGCGGCCCGGCTGACCGCCGCGGACATCGACGTGGTGGAGGCGCACGGTACCGGTACGACTCTGGGTGATCCGATCGAGGCGCAGGCGCTGCTGAACGCCTACGGTCAGGACCGGCCCGCCGACCGGCCTTTGTGGCTGGGGTCGCTCAAGTCCAACATCGGGCACACGCAGGCCGCGGCGGGTGCCGGTGGTGTGATCAAGATGGTGCAGGCGTTGCGGCACGGGGTGCTGCCGCGGACCCTGCACGCGGACGAGCCCACGCCGCACGTGGACTGGTCCTCAGGGGCCGTCGAGCTGCTCACCCAGGCCCTGGAGTGGCCGAGCGGGGAGCAACCGCGCCGTGCCGCTGTCTCGTCCTTCGGCATCAGCGGCACCAACGCGCACGTGGTGCTGGAGGAATACCGCGCACCGGCTCCGTCCCCCGCGCCCGTGGACGCCAGCGCGCCCGTGCGGCCCGCTCTCCCGGTGACGCCCTGGATCCTGTCCGGCAAGAGCGCGGCCGCCCTCCAGGAGTCGGCCGCCAGGCTCCTCGCCGTGGCGGACGAAGCGGATCCCGCAGACGCCGCTTGGCGGCTGGCCACCGGACGTGCCGTGCTGGAACACCGGGCGGTGGTGGTGGGTCCGGATCGTGTGGGTGGGTTGGGGGCGTTGGCGGGGGGTGTGGCGCATCCGGGTGTGGTGCGGGGTGTGGCGCGTTCGCGGGTGTCTCCGGTGTTCGTGTTTCCCGGTCAGGGGTCGCAGTGGGCGGGGATGGCCGCGGAGTTGCTGGAGCGGGAACCGGTGTTCGCCGAGGCGATGGCGGAGTGCGGGAGGGCGTTGGAGCCGTTCACCGACTTCTCGTTGGGGGAGGTGGTGCGGGGTGAGGGTGTGGGGCTGGAGCGGGTGGAGGTGGTCCAGCCGGTCCTGTGGGCGGTGATGGTGTCGCTGGCGAAGCTGTGGGCTTCGGTGGGGGTGGTGCCGGCCGGGGTGGTGGGTCATTCGCAGGGGGAGATCGCGGCGGCGGTGGTGGCCGGGGGTCTGTCGTTGGAAGACGGGGCGCGGGTGGTGGCTCTGCGGGCGCGTGCGATCGCCGGGGAGTTGGCGGGGCGGGGCGGGATGGTGTCCCTGGCGGTGCCGGTGGTGGAGGCGGAGAAGCTGGCAGCACGATGGCCGGGATTGTCGGTGGCGGCGGTCAACGGGCCTGGTTCCACGGTGGTGTCCGGCGAGGCGGCTGCGGTGGAGGAACTGCTGGCGCACTGCGAGGCGGAGGGCATCAGGGCGCGGCGGGTCCCCGTGGACTACGCCTCGCACTGTGCGCAGGTGGAGCGGATCCGTGAGCGGCTGCTGGAGGATCTGGCCCCGATCGCTCCGGTCTCCTCGGCGGTGCCGTTCCATTCGACGGTGACCGGTGTGCGGATGGACACCGCTGGGCTGGATGCGGAGTACTGGTACGGCAATCTGCGCAACACGGTGCGGTTCGAGGAGGTCACGCGGGCCCTGCTGACCGAGGGCCGCACCTTGTTTGTTGAGGTGAGTCCGCATCCGGTGCTGGCTGTCGGGGTGCAGGAGAGCATGGAGGCCGCGGGCGGCGCGGGGGTGGTGCTGGGGACGTTGCGGCGCGGCGAGGGAGGTGCGCAGCGTTGGGTGACCGCGCTGGCCGAGGCCCACGTGCACGGCGCCCCCGTCGACTGGACGCGCGTACTGGAGGACCGCACCGGCAGCGGCGTCGAGCTGCCCACCTACCCGTTCCAGCGGGACCGCTTCTGGCCCGAGAGCCGGGCGCTGCCCGCCGACGTCTCCGCCATGGGCCTCGACCGCACCGACCACCCGATGCTCGGCGCGGCGGTTCCGGTGGCCGGCACGGACGGCGTGCTGCTCACCGGACGGATCGCAGCGGACACCCACCCGTGGATCGCCGACCACGTCCTGCTGGGCACCGTCCTGCTCCCCGGCACCGCACTGGTCGAACTCGCCGTCCGGGCCGGCACGTCGGCCGGCTGCCCGCACCTGGACGACCTCGCCCTGGAGGCCCCGCTCACCCTGCCCGAGGGACGGGCGGTCGTCCTGCAGGCCGTCATCGCGGACAGCGTTCCCACGGACAGCACGCGCTCCCTCACCCTCTACTCCCGCATCGAGGGCGACGACGGACCCTGGACCCGCAACGCGAGGGGCACGGTGCGGGCCGCCGACCCGGCCGGGTACGTCCCGGAGCCGGTCCCGTGGCCACCCACGGACGCCGAACCGGTCGACCTGACCGGGTTCTACGAACCCGCCGCCGACAGCGGTTACGGCTACGGTCCCGCCTTCCGGGGCCTGCGCTCCGTCTGGCGACGGGACGACGAGGTGTTCGCCGAGGTCACGCTCCCTCAGGACGTCCGCGCCGGCGCCGAGGGGTTCTCCGTGCACCCCGCCCTCTTCGACGCCGCCCTGCACGCCATCGGTGCCGGAGGGCTCCTCCCGGGCGGCGGCGGGGTGCGGATCCCCTTCGCGTGGCAGGGCGTCACCCTGCACGCGGCGGGCAGTACCGAACTGCGGGTCCGGCTGAGCCGCTCCGCCGAGCGGGAGGCCGTACGCCTGGAGGCCGTGACCACCACCGGCGCCCCGGTGATCCATGTCGAGTCGCTGGACCTCCGACCGGTCTCCGCCGCCCAGCTGGCCTCCGCGAACGGGCCCGGCGACGCACTGTTCACGACCGACTGGACGTCCGCCGCGCCCGGCCCGTTCCCCGCGTCGTGGGCCGTGGTCGGCGGCGACGTCCTCGGCGCGGCCGACCACCTGGCCGAGGAGAACTTCGCCGTCGAGTGGCACGCCGACACCGCCGCACTGCTCGCCTACGCCGACGCGGGGATGAACGTGCCCGAGGTCGTCCTCCTCTCGGGGGCGGGAACACCGGACGAGGACGACGCGCAGGCGGTGCACCGCCGGGTGGCCGAGGTGCTCGACTCGGCACAGACCCTCCTCGCGGACCGACGCTTCGACGGGTCCCGCATCGCGCTGCTCACCTGCGGTTCCGTCGCCGTACGGGACGGCGAGGACATCACCGACCTGCCCGGCGCGGCCGCCCGGGGACTGCTCCGGTCGGCACACGCCGAACACCCCGGCCGGTTCGTCCTCGTCGACACCGACGGCGACCTCACCGGGCTCGCCGAGGCACTCGTCCCCGACGAGCCGGAGACCGCGCTGCGCGGCGGTTCCCTGCTGGTGCCACGCCTGGTCCGGGCCCGGCCCGCGGGCGAGCCCGCGCTGCCCGTCGGAACCGTCCTGGTCACCGGCGGCACCGGTGTCCTCGGCGGTCTGGTGGCCCGGCACCTCGTCACCGCCCACGGCGTCACCGACCTGCTCCTGCTCAGCCGCTCCGGCCCGGACGCCCCCG
This sequence comes from Streptomyces ambofaciens ATCC 23877, assembly GCF_001267885.1. Classification (NCBI taxonomy): domain Bacteria; kingdom Bacillati; phylum Actinomycetota; class Actinomycetes; order Kitasatosporales; family Streptomycetaceae; genus Streptomyces; species Streptomyces ambofaciens. The sequence continues at coordinate 7,736,595 of NZ_CP012382.1, forward strand.
GAGCCGCCGATCTCGCCGCCGACCTCGCCGCCCTCGGCGCGCGGGCCGACATCGTGGCCTGCGACACCGCCGACGCGGACCGCCTCGCCGAGGTGCTGACCGGCCGCCGGATCGCCACCGTGGTGCACGCGGCGGGCGTCCTCGACGACGGCGTCTTCGAGTCGATGACACCGAAGCGCGTCGCGGCCGTGCTGCGCCCCAAGGCCGACGCGGCGTTCCACCTGAGCAGACTGACCGGGGCCGAACTGTTCGTGTTCTTCTCCTCCGCCGGCGGCACCTTCGGGCCGGCCGGCCAGGCCAACTACGCCGCCGCCAATGCCACTCTGGACGCCCTGGCCGCCCGGATCCGGGCCCGGGGCGGGGACGCCCTCTCCATCGGCTGGGGCATGTGGGCCACCGGCACCGGCATGACCGGCCACCTCGACGGCGCCGCACGCGAGGACGCGACCGGCAGCGGAACCGCTCTGACCGACCAGGACGGCCTCACCCTGCTCGACGCCGCCCTCACCACCGGCCGCTCCCATCTGGTGGCGGCACGCCTGGACCTGGCCGCCCTGCGGGCCCGCGCGGACAGCGTTCCGGTGCCCGCGCTGCTGCGTACCCTCGTTCCACCGCCGGTCCGGCGGACGGCCGAAGGGGAGAGGCCGGACACGCCGTCGCTCAGCGCCCGTCTGGCACCCCTCGACCCGTCCGAGCGACGGCAGGTGGTGCTCGACCTGGTCCGCGGCCACGCGGCCGCCGTCCTCGGACACGCCTCCGCCGAGGCCGTCGACCCCGACACGGGCTTCGTCGACCTGGGGTTCAGCTCGCTCAGCGCGATCGAGATCCGCAACCAGCTCAGCGCCGCCACCGGCCTGCGATTGACGACCACGCTGGTCTTCGACCACCCCACCGCCAGTCGCCTGGCCGACCACCTGCTGGACCAACTGGTGGTCGAGAGCGCCGAGTCCGGCCCCGCCGCGCTCCTGGCCGACCTCGACCGGCTCGACGCCGCCCTCGCCGGGACCGGCCCGGGGGACGAGACCCGCAGCCGCGTGATCTCGCGACTGCACGCACTGCTCGCCCGGCACGACACCGCGGACGGTTCGGGCCTCGTCACCGCCGCCGGAAACCTCGACGCGGCGGACGACGACAACCTCTTCGCCTTCATCGACAACGAACTGGGAGCCTGAGGCGATGCCGGACGAGACCGTCGGCGCACGTGCCGTGTCCACCGAGGACAAGCTGCGGGACTACCTGAAGAGGGTCACCACGGACCTCGCCTCGGTCCGTCAGCGGCTGCGTGCCGCGGAGTCCACCGAGCACGAGCCGATCGCCATCATCGGCATGTCCTGCCGCTTCCCCGGCGGAGCGGACTCGCCCGAGGCGCTGTGGCGCCTGGTGCGGGACGGCATCGACGCGATGGGGCCCTTCCCCGCCGACCGCGGCTGGGACATGACGCACTTCGAGACCGGTGTCGCCGCGGACGTGGAGTTCTCCCGGGAGGGAGGCTTCCTCGACGGCGTCGCCGACTTCGACCCGTCGCTGTTCAACATCTCGCCGCACGAGGCGCTCGCGATGGACCCCCAGCAGCGGCTGATGCTGGAGACCTCCTGGGAGGCCGTGGAACGCGCCGGCATCGACCCGCTGTCCCTGCGCGGCAGCCGCACCGGCGTCTTCACCGGTGTCATGTACAACGAATACGCCTCGCGCATCATGTCCGTACCGGACGAGGTCGCCGGACACCTCGGCACCGGAAACAGCGGAAGCGTCGTCTCCGGCCGGGTCGCCTACACGCTGGGGCTGGAGGGCCCGGCCCTGACCGTGGACACCGCCTGCTCGTCGTCGCTGGTGGCGCTGCACCTGGCGATGCGGTCGCTGCGCAGCGGGGAGAGTTCGCTGGCGCTGGCCGGCGGCGTGGCCATCATGGTCACCCCGAACACGTTCTTCGACTTCGCCCTGTCCGGCGGCCTCGCCTCCGACGGCCGCTGCAAGGCCTTCTCGGCGGACGCCGACGGCACCGGATGGGCCGAGGGCGTGGGTGTGCTGCTGGTGGAGCGGCTGTCGGACGCCGTCCGCAACGGGCACGAGGTGCTGGCGGTGGTGCGCGGTTCCGCGGTCAACCAGGACGGCGCGTCCAGCGGACTGACCGCGCCGAACGGTCCTTCGCAGGAACGTGTGATCCGCGCCGCCTTGGCCGCGGCCCGGCTGACCGCCGCGGACATCGACGTGGTGGAGGCGCACGGCACCGGTACGACTCTGGGTGACCCGATCGAGGCGCAGGCGCTGCTGAACGCCTACGGTCAGGACCGGCCCGCCGACCGGCCTTTGTGGCTGGGGTCGCTCAAGTCCAACATCGGGCACACGCAGGCCGCGGCGGGTGCCGGAGGTGTGATCAAGATGGTGCAGGCGTTGCGGCACGGGGTGCTGCCGCGGACCCTGCACGCGGACGAGCCCACGCCGCACGTGGACTGGTCCTCAGGGGCCGTCGAGCTGCTCACCCAGGCCCTGGAGTGGCCGAGCGGGGAGCAACCGCGCCGTGCCGCGGTGTCCTCCTTCGGTGTCAGCGGCACCAACGCGCACGTGGTGCTGGAGGAATACCGCGCACCGGAGCCGGCCGCCGCGCCCGTGGAGGAGCACGGGCCGGGGGGATCCGCCCTCCCCGTGCTGCCCTGGATTCTGTCCGGGCGCAGCCGGCAGGCGCTGCAGGGACAGGCCGCGCGGCTGCTCAGCCACCTCCAGGAGGCCGGCGAGGAGAACGCCCCGGCGCCCATGGACATCGGCTTCTCCTGCGCCACCACCCGGGCGACGCTGGAGCACCGCGCGGTGGTGCTGGCCGAGGACCACGCCGGGTTCCGCCGCGGCCTGACCGCCCTGGCCGAGGGCCGGGAGACCGCGGAGGTGATCGCCCGCACCCAGGACCCCGGGCAGGGTGGCACGGTGTTCGTGTTTCCCGGTCAGGGGTCGCAGTGGGCGGGGATGGCCGCGGAGTTGCTGGAGCGGGAACCGGTGTTCGCCGAGGCGATGGCGGAGTGCGCAAGCGCGTTGGAGCCGTTCACCGACTTCTCTCTGCTGGCGGTGATGCGGGGTGAGGGTGTGGGGCTGGAGCGGGTGGAGGTGGTCCAGCCGGTTCTGTGGGCGGTGATGGTGTCGCTGGCGAAGCTGTGGGCTTCGGTGGGAGTGGTGCCCTCTGCGGTGGTGGGTCATTCGCAGGGGGAGATCGCGGCGGCGGTGGTGGCCGGGGGTCTGTCGTTGGAGGACGGGGCGCGGGTGGTGGCTCTGCGGGCGCGTGCGATCGCCCGGGAGTTGGCGGGGCGGGGCGGGATGGTGTCCCTGGCGGTGCCGGTGGTGGAGGCGGAGAAGCTGGCCGCACGATGGCCGGGGTTGTCGGTGGCGGCGGTCAACGGCCCGGGTTCCACGGTGGTGTCCGGTGAGGCGGCTGCGGTGGAGGAGTTGCTGGCGCACTGTGAGGCGGAGGGCATCAGGGCGCGGCGGGTTCCGGTGGATTACGCCTCGCACTGTGCGCAGGTGGAGCGGATCCGTGAGCGGCTGCTGGAGGATCTGGCCCCGATCGCTCCGGGCTCCTCGGCGGTGCCGTTCCATTCGACGGTGACCGGTGTGCGGATGGACACCGCTGGGCTGAATGCGGAGTACTGGTACGGCAATCTGCGCAACACGGTGCGGTTCGAGGAGGTCACGCGGGCCCTGCTGACCGAGGGCCGCACCCTGTTCCTGGAGATCAGCCCGCACCCCGGCCTCAGCCTGGGCATCGGCGAGAGCGTCGAGGCCCTCGGGCTGCGCGCCTCCGTACTGTGCACCCTGCGCCGAGGCGAGGGCGGGGTCCGGCGCTGGCTCACCGCGGTCGCCGAGGCCCACGTGCACGGCGTACGCGTCGACTGGGCCGCGGTGTACGCCGGCCGCGGCGGCACCCGCGTCGAACTGCCCACCTACGCCTTCCAGCGTCGCCGCTACTGGCTGGACACCCTAGAACTCGAACCGCCCGCCGTGGACCGCCCGCAGGACTGGTTCTGGTCGGCCGTCGAGCAGGAGGACCTGCCCGCCCTCCAGCGCATGCTCGACGTGAGCGGCCGGACCCCGCTCGAGGAGGCGCTGACCGCTCTCTCCGCATGGCACCGGCGGGACCGCGAACGCAGCCGGATCGAGAGCTGGCGCTACCGGACCGCCTGGACACCCGCGGCCCTCCCCGCCGGGCGGCTCGACGGACGCTGGGTGGTGGCCGTACCGCCGGACCACCAGGCGCACCCGCTGGTCACCGCCGTCTCCGCGGCCCTGGCGGAGGCCGGCGCCGCCCCCGAACCACTGCCCGTCTCCCACCGGGACGAGCGCGGCGCCCTCGCCGAGCGGCTGCGTGGCGCGAGCGGCGTGCTGTCGCTGCTCTTCCTCGCCGAAGGCTCCGTCCCCGAACACCCCGCCACCCCGGTCGCCTTCGCCGCCGCCCTCACCCTGCTGCACGCCGTGCACGACACGGGCGAACCGCTCCGCCTGTGGTGCGCCACCTCCGGCGCCGTCGCCGCCGCACCGGGGGACACGGTCACTCACCCGGACCAGGCCCTGGCATGGGGGCTCGGCCGGGTCGCCGCCCACGAGTACACCCAGTGGGGCGGGCTCGTCGACCTGCCCGCCGCACCCGAACCGCGCGCCCTCGCCCGGCTCGCCACCGTCCTCGCCGGCACCGACGAGGACCAGACGGCGATACGCGCCACCGGAATCTTCGTACCCCGCCTGCGCCGCGCCGAGCCGGCCGCGCCCCGCGGGATGTGGCGGCCGTCCGGCACCGTGCTCGTCACCGGCGGCACCGGCGGCATCGGCGCCCACGTCGCCCGGTGGCTCGCCGCCTCGGGCGCGGAACACCTGCTGCTGCTCAGCCGGCGCGGTCCCGAGGCCCCCGGCGCGAAGGAACTCGTGGCCGAACTGCGGGAGTCGGGCACCGACGTCACCGTGGCAGCGGTGGACGCGGCCGACCACGACGCGCTGGCCGCCGTCCTCGCGGACCTGCCCGCCGCCCAGCCGCTGACCGCCGTCTTCCACGCCGCCGGGATCGTCGACTCGAGCATCCTGGACTCGCTCACCCCGGACCGCGTCGAGACCGTGCTGCGGGCCAAGGTCGCCGGCGCCCTCACCCTGCACCGGGCCACCGCGGACCTGGACCTGTCGGCCTTCGTCCTCTTCTCGTCGCTCGCCGGCGTCTTCGGCTCGGCGGGCGAGGGCAACTACGCCCCCGGCAACGCCTTCCTGGACGCCTTCGCGCAGTACCGCCGTGCCCAGGGCCTGGTCGCGACCTCGGTCGCCTGGGGCTCCTGGGCGGGCGCCGGCATGGCGGAGGGCGACTTCGGTGACGTCCTGGAGCGCCACGGCATCCACCGGATGGAGCCCGAGCACGCCCTGGCAGGGCTGCGTACGGCGCTGGAGGGCGACGAGACCACGCTCGCCCTCGCCGACATCCGCTGGGACGTCTTCTCCTGGTTCTTCACCGCCACGCACCCCAGCCGGCTGCTCGACGAACTCCCGGACGTGCGCAAGCTCCGGCAGCCCGCTCAGCAGGGCCCTGCCCAGGGCAGCGCCGCCGACCAGGAGAGCCTCTCGCCGGCCCAGCGGCTGGCAGGGGCCTCGGAGGCGGAGCGCAACCGGTTCCTGCTCGACCTGGTCCGGGACCAGGTGGCGCTGGTGCTCGGCTACGAGTCGGGCTCCGAGGTGGAGCCGGGCCGGGCGCTCGGGGAACTCGGCCTCACCTCGGCGGGCGCCGTCGAGCTGCGCAACCGCCTCACCTTCACCACCGGACTGCGCATCTCCGCGACGGTCGTCTTCGACCACCCCAGCCCACTGGCCCTCGCCCGCTTCCTGGCCACCGAGATCACCGGCGGCAGCGAGGACGGCGTCGCCGAGGCCGCCGCCGCGGCGGTGCCCGGGCGTGACGGCACCCCCGTCGTGGACGACCCGATCGTCATCGTCGGCATGGCCTGCCGCTTCCCCGGCGGCGTCCGCTCCCCGGAAGACCTGTGGAAGCTGGTCGAGTCCGGCACCGACGCCATGGGGCCCTTCCCGGCCGATCGAGGCTGGGACCTCGACGCGCTCGGCGGCGACTACCCGCGGACGGGCGGCTTCCTCCCCGACGCGACCGACTTCGACGCCGAGCTGTTCGGCATCTCGCCGCGCGAGGCGCTGGCCATGGACCCGCAGCAGCGACTGCTCCTCGAAGCCTCCTGGGAGGCGCTGGAGCGCGCGGGCATCCACCCCCGGTCGCTGGCCGGTTCGCGCACGGCGGTGTACGCCGGCACCGGCGGCCAGGACTACCTGGCCGTGCTGGCGGGCGACCCCGTGGCCGGCGAAGGCTACCTGGTCACCGGCGGTTCCCCCAGCGTGCTGTCCGGCCGGGTCGCCTACGCCTTCGGGCTGGAGGGACCGGCGGTCACCGTGGACACGGCCTGCTCGTCGTCCCTGGTGGCCCTGCACCTGGCCTGCCAGTCGCTGCGGCACCAGGAGAGCGACCTCGCCCTGGTCGGCGGAGTCAACGTGATCTCCCTGCCGTCCGTCTTCGCCGAGTTCAGCAAGCAGCGCGGCCAGGCCGCCGACGGCCGCTGCAAGGCCTTCTCCGCCTCCGCGGACGGCGCCGGCTGGGGAGAGGGCGTCGGCGTACTCCTGGTCGAGCGGCTCTCGGACGCCCGCCGGCGCGGACACGAGGTGCTGGCCGTGGTCCGCGGCAGCGCCGTCAACTCCGACGGCGCCTCGAACGGCCTCACCGCGCCGAACGGGCCCGCGCAGCAGCGGGTGATCCGCGCGGCGCTGGCCTCAGCGGGACTGGAGGCGACCGACGTCGATCTGGTGGAGGCGCACGGTACGGGCACACGGCTCGGTGATCCGATCGAGGCAGAGGCACTGCTGGCGACGTACGGCAGGGACCGCTCGGAACCCCTCTATCTGGGGTCGGTGAAGTCCAACATCGGGCACACCCAGGCCGCCGCCGGTGTCGTGGGCGTGATCAAGGCCGTCATGGCACTGCGGCACGGGGTCCTGCCGGCGACGCTGCACGTCGACGAGCCGACCCCGGAGGTCGACTGGTCGTCCGGCGCGGTGGAACTGCTCACCGAGAACCGCACCTGGCCGGAGGCGGGCCGCCCGCGCCGGGCCGGCGTCTCCTCGTTCGGGATCAGCGGCACCAACGCACACACCATCCTGGAACAGGCGCAGGAAACAGCGAAGGCGTCCGTCGGTGCGCGAGGCGAGCGCCCCGACCTCCCGTTGCCCGTCGCGCTGTCCGGCGCCACGCCGGACGCACTCGCCCGGCAAGCCGCCCTGCTCGCCGGACTGGACGCGGACACCGCCGACCTGGCGCACTCCCTGGCCAACACGCGGGCCGAACTGGCGCACCGCGCCGTGGTCCTCGGCTCCCACACGGCCGCCCTGACGGCCCTCGCCACGAGCGAGCACACCCAGGACGCGGTGAGTGACAAGGTCGTGCACGGCGGCCTGGCGCTGCTGTTCTCGGGTCAGGGCTCGCAGCGGTCGGGGATGGGCCGGGAGTTGTACGAGGCGTTTCCGGTGTTCGCGGACGCCTTCGACGCGGTGTGTGCGCGGGTGGACCTTGAACGTCCCCTGCGTGAGGTGGTGTTCGGCGAGGACGCGGGGCTGCTGGAGCGGACCGTCTACGCGCAGGCGGGGTTGTTCGCGCTGGAAGTGGCGCTGTTCCGGCTGGTGGAGTCCTGGGGTGTGACTCCGGACGTGCTGGTGGGGCACTCGATCGGTGAGCTGGCCGCCGCGCACTGCGCGGGAGTGTTGTCCCTGGACGACGCGTGTGCGCTGGTGTCGGCGCGGGGGCGCTTGATGGACGCGTTGCCCGAGGGCGGGGCGATGCTGGCCGTGGAGGTGGCCGAGGAGGGTCTGGAGCTGCCGGACGGGGTGGACCTGGCGGCGGTCAACGGACCCACGTCGGTGACGGTGTCCGGTGAGGCGGAGGCGATCGCGGAGCTGGAGGAGCGGCTCCGGGCGCAGGGGATACGCGTCAAGCGCCTCGCGGTCTCGCACGCCTTCCACTCCCGCCTGATGGAGCCGATGCTGGCCGACTTCGCCGCCGTGGCGCGGTCGTTGACCTACCACGCCCCGCAGATCCCGGTCCTCACCACCGCCCCCGGCGACCTGGCCACTCCCGAGTACTGGGTGGGCCAGGTGCGCGAGCCGGTCCGCTTCGCCGACGCGCTCGGCCGGCTCACCGGGGTGCGGACGGCACTGGAGCTGGGCCCCGCCGGAGTGCTCTCCGCCCTGGCCCAGGAGCAGGACGACACCCTGGTCCCCGTCCCCGCGCTGCGCCCGGACCGCCCCGAGGCCGCCACCCTCGTCCGCGCCGTCGCCCGCCTGTACACGCGGGGCGTCCCCGTGGACTGGTCCAGCTACCTCGCCCCCTTCGAGGGCGCCCGCGTCGCGCTGCCCACCTACCCCTTCGCCCGTCAGCGGTACTGGCCCGAACCGGTGGCCGCCGCCCGCCCCGTCGCCGGGGAGAACCCGGCCGAGCGTGACTTCTGGGCGGCCGTGGACTCGACCGACGCCGATGCCGTCGCCGGCGCGCTGTCTCTGGACGACGAGCAGCGCGACGGCCTCGGCGCCGTCCTGCCCGCTCTCGCCGCCTGGCGGGAGAGGAGCCTCCACAAGGCCACCACCGACGCCTGGCGCTACCGCGTCGGCTGGAGCCCGGTCACCGACCGCCAGGCACGACTGACCGGTACCTGGCTCCTCATCACCGGGAGCGAGGTGCCCGGCGGGCTCGTCGACGGCCTGCGTGGCGCGGGTGCCGACCTCGTCGAGCTGACGGAACCCGGCACGGAACGCGCGCAGTGCGCGGAACGGCTGGCCCGTCTGGCCTCGGCCGCCGCCGAGCGTGGCCGTCCCGTCGCCGGGCTGCTCGCCTGCGTGGACACCGCCGCCGACCTGCTGCGACTCGTCCAGGCCCAGGGCGACGCCGGACTCGCCGCACCGCTGTGGTGTCTCACCTCCGGCGCGGTCGCGGTCGCACCCGGCGACGTGTGCGAGCCGTCAGCCGCCCAGCTGTGGGGCCTCGGCCGCGTCGCCGCGCTCGAACACCCCGACCGGTGGGGCGGCCTGGTCGACGTACCGGCCCACCTCGACCGGCGAGCGGCCGACCGGCTGGTGCAGCTGCTGGCCGGAGCCTCGGGCGAGGACCAGGCGGCCGTCCGGCCGACGGGCCTGCACGCCCGCCGGCTGCGGCGCGCCCCCACCGGCTCGCCCGGGCAGCCGCGGTCCGCCGAGTGGCACGCCGACGGTCCGGTCCTGCTCACCGGCGGCACCGGTGCCCTGGGCGGCAAGGTCGCCCGGCTGCTGGCCGAGCGCGGCGCCACCCGGCTGGTCGTGGCGAGCCGGCGCGGCCCCGCCGCACCCGGCGCGTCCGACCTCGTCGCGGACCTCGCGGAGCGTGGCTGCGACGCCGTCGTCGTCCCCTGCGACCTGAGTGACCGTGGCGCGGTGGCCGAGTTGCTGGAGCGCCACCCCGTGACCGCGGTCGTCCACGCCGCGGGGATCGTCGACGACGGTGTGCTCGACGCGTTGACACCAGAGCGACTCGCCGCCGTACTCGACGCCAAGGCCCACTCCGCCGACGCACTGGACGAACTCACCGGCGAGCTGACCGACTTCGTCGTCTTCTCCTCGGTCGCGGGCGTCATCGGCAGCGCCGGGCAGGGCCCCTACGCGGCCGCCAACGCGCACCTCGACGCCCTGGTGGAACGCCGCCGCGCCCGGGGCCTGCCCGGCACCGCCCTCGCCTGGGGCGCCTGGGCCGGGGCCGGCATGGCCGCCGACCCGGCCGCCGCCGCCCGGCTGGCGCGCGGCGGACTGCCCGGCATGGCGGAGAGCCGGGCCCTGGAGGCACTGGCCACCGCCCTCACCGAGCGGGACGGCGCGCTGGTCGTCGCCGACATCGACTGGGAACGGTTCGTGCCGGGCTTCACCGCGGTCCGGCAGAGCAAGCTGTTCGCCGAACTCCCCGAGGCCGTCCCGGTCGTCCGCGGCGTCCGGGCCACCGTCCCGGTAGCCCCCGCCGCGCCGGGCACGGACGCCGCCGAGCAGGCCCGCCACGTGGAACACCTCGTGCTGGAGGCCGTCGCGGGCGTCCTCGGCCACGGTTCGCCGGCCGACGTCGACCGCGAACGCGCCTTCCACGACATGGGCTTCGACTCCCTCACCGCCCTGGAGCTGCGCAACCTCCTGGCAGCCCGGACCGGGCTGACCCTGCACGCCGGCCTCGTCTTCGACTTCCCGACCCCCGGCGCCCTCGCCGAACACCTGCTCACCTCGCTGTCCGGGGGAGCGGCCGCCTCCGACACCCCCCGGGCCGGAGACGGGGGCCCGGCGGCGGACGACGAACCCGTCGCCATCATCGGCATGTCCTGCCGCTTCCCCGGCGGAGTCGACTCGCCCGAGGCACTGTGGCGCCTGGTGCGGGACGGCGTCGACGCGATGGGCGACTTCCCCGCCGACCGGGGCTGGGACCTCGACACCCTGCTCGGCCACGACGGCCCCTCGCACACCCGCTCGGGCGGCTTCCTCGACGACATCGCCGCCTTCGACGCGGGACTGTTCGGCATCTCCCCGCACGAGGCGCTCGCCATGGACCCGCAACAGCGGATGCTGCTGGAGAGTGCCTGGGAGGCGTTCGAACGCGCGGGCATCGACCCCACCTCCGTGCGCCGGAGCGACACCGGCGTGTTCGCGGGCACCAACGGCCAGGACTACCTGGCGCTGCTGCTCGGCTCCGCGGCCGCCACCGAGGGACACCTGGGCACCGGCAACTCCGCCAGCGTTCTCTCCGGCCGGATCTCGTACACCTTCGGTCTGCGCGGGCCCGCCCTCAGCGTGGACACCGCCTGCTCCTCGTCCCTGGTCGCGCTGCACCTCGCCGCCCGGTCCCTGCGGGCGGGGGAGTGCTCGATGGCCCTGGCCGGCGGGGTCACCGCGATGCCGTTGCCCGGCACCTTCATCGAGTTCAGCACCCAGGGCGCGCTCTCCTCCGACGGCCGCTGCAAGGCGTTCTCCGCCGACGCCGACGGCACCGGCTGGGGAGAAGGCGTCGGTCTGCTCCTGCTGGAGCGGCTCTCGGACGCCGAACGCAACGGGCACCGCGTGCTGGCGGTGGTGCGGGGCAGCGCGGTCAACCAGGACGGCGCGTCCAACGGCCTGACCGCGCCGAACGGCCCCTCGCAGGAGCGGGTGATCCGGGCGGCGCTGGCCGACGCCAGGCTGACCGCCGCCGAGGTGGACGCCGTGGAGGCGCACGGTACGGGCACGAAGCTGGGCGACCCGATCGAGGCGCAGGCGCTGCTGGCGACGTACGGGCAGGGGCGTGAGGAGCCCCTGTACCTGGGGTCGGTGAAGTCGAACATCGGGCACACGCAGGCGGCCGCCGGTGTCGCGGGCGTCATCAAGATGGTGGAGGCGCTGCGGCACGGCGTGCTGCCCGCCACCCTGCACGCGCGGGAGCCGTCCGCACAGGTGGACTGGTCGGCGGGGGCCGTGGAGCTGCTGACCGACGCGCGGCGGTGGCCGGAGACGGACCGGCCGCGCCGGGCGGGCGTGTCCTCGTTCGGGATGAGCGGCACCAACGCGCACGTGATCCTGGAGAGCGCGCCGCAGGCCCTCGACGCGACCGAGGAGGAACCGTCGGACGCCGGTGCGGTGGTGCCGTGGCTGCTGTCGGGGCGGAGCGGGGAAGCGCTGCGCGGGCAGGCGGAGCGTCTGCTGGCCGCCGGTGGCGGCGATCCTGTGGACGTGGGCTGGTCGTTGGCCACCGGGCGCGCGCTGCTGGACCAGCGTGCCGTGCTGCTGGGTCCCGACCACGCGACCCAGCTGCGGGCGCTGGTGGCTGCGGAAGAGGCGGCCGGAGTGGTGCGCGGCGGCGCGGTCCGGGGCGGCACGGTGTTCGTGTTCCCGGGACAGGGCTCCCAGTGGGCGGGAATGGCGGCCGAACTGCTGGACGCGGAGCCGGTGTTCGCCGCGCGGATGGAGCAGTGCCGTCGAGCGCTGGAGCCCTTCACCGACTTCTGTCCGCTGGAGGTGGTCAGGGGTGAGGGGACCGCTCTGGAGCGGGTCGAGGTCGTGCAACCGGTGCTGTGGGCGGTGATGGTGTCGCTGGCCGAGCTGTGGACTTCGGCGGGCGTTGCCCCGTCCGCTGTGGTGGGGCATTCGCAGGGAGAGATCGCTGCCGCCGTGGTGGCGGGGGCGCTGTCGTTGGAGGACGGGGCGCGGGTGGTGGCGCTGCGGGCGCGTGCCATCGCCGACGAGCTGGCCGGGTGCGGCGGAATGGTGTCGCTGGCCGTCTCCCGCGAGGCGGCACAGGAGTTGACCGGCCGCTGGGAAGGACTCTCCGTCGCGGCGGTCAACGGCCCCGGCTCGACGGTCGTCTCGGGGAACGTGGCGGGGCTGGAGGCACTGGCCGCCCACTGCGCCGCCGCCGGGATCCGCGCCCGCCGCCTGCCGGTGGACTACGCGTCGCACTCCGCGCACGTCGAGCGCCTGAGGACCCGTCTCCTGGCCGACCTCCGGGACGTCGACCCGGCGCCCTCCTCCGTGCCCTTCTACTCGGCACTCACCGGCGGACGGATCGACACGTCCACCCTGGGCGCCGAGTACTGGTACGACAACCTGCGCGCCACCGTCCGCTTCGAGGACGCCACCCGCGCCCTGCTGGACGACGGGAACCGGCTGCTGATCGAGGTCAGCCCCCACCCCGTGCTCACCATGGGCCTGCGGGAGACCCTGGACGACACGGACCTCCCCGGCGCCGTCCTGAACACCCTGCGACGCGGCGAGGGCGGCCGCGAACGCTGGCTCACCGCGCTCGCCGAGGCCCACGTACGCGGAGTCGGGATCGACTGGCAGCGCCTCCTCCCCGAGGGCCGGCCGGTCGACCTGCCCACCTACGCCTTCGACCGCGACCGCTACTGGCCCGACCCCGTCGAGCACGCCGCCGGCGGGCGGGCCGGCTCGCCTCCCGGCGGAACGGACCAGGTGGAGCAGGCGTTCTGGAACGACGTCGAACGCGGCGACACCCCCGCTGTCGCCAGGACCCTGGGCCTCGACGTACCGGGGCTCGACCAGGTGCTGCCCGCCCTCGCCTCCTGGCGGCGGGCCCGCCACCAGGAAGCCACCGTGGACTCCCGGCGCTACGAGGTGACCTGGCGCCCCCTGGTCGGCCTGCCGACCACCACGCCGACGGGACGATGGCTGCTCGCCCTCCCGCAGGCCGGCGCCGAGGCGGAGACGGAGACCGTACGCACGGCCCTGGCCCACGCCGAGGTCACCGAGGTCCGCGTCCCCGCCGACACCGGGCGGAGCGAACTGGCGCAGGAACTGGGCCAGTTGCCCGAATTGGGCGACTTCACGGGTGTCGTCTCCCTGCTGGCGCTCGCCGACCGGCCGCACCCCGGCGACGAGGTCCTCGCCCCCGGAACCGGCGAGACCGTCACCCTGCTTCAGGCGCTCGGCGACGTCGGGATCGGCGCACCCCTGTGGTGCCTCACCCGCGGCGCCGTCGCCGTGGGCCGCTTCGACACGGCGGCCGACTGCGACCGGGCCATGCTGTGGGGCCTGGGCCGGGTGGCCGCGCTGGAGCACCCCGAGCGCTGGGGCGGGCTCATCGACCTGTGCGAGACCGCGGACGCCCGCTCCGCCGCCCGGCTCGGCGCACTCCTGGCGGGCGCCGCCGAGGACGAGGACCAACTGGCGGTACGACCTTCCGGGGTGTTCTCCCGCCGGGTACGGCGTGCCGCGCCGGAACCCGTCACGACCCCGTGGACCCCCGGCGGCCCGGTCCTGGTCACCGGCGGGACCGGGGCGCTCGGCCGCGAGGTCGCCCGCTGGCTCGCCCGACGCGGCGTCACCGACCTGCTCCTCGTCAGCCGGTCGGGACCGGAGGCGCCCGGTACCGGCGAACTGGTCGCCGAACTGGCCGGGCTCGGCGCCACCGCGGTCGTCGCCGCCTGCGACGTCAGCGACCGGGAGGCCCTCGCCGCCCTGCTGGAACGCCACCCGGTCACCGGCGTCGTGCACACCGCGGGCATCTCGACCACCGCGCCCCTGGCCGGCACCTCACCGGCCGAGATCGCCGACGACGTCCGCGCCAAGGTGCTCGGCGCGGTCCACCTGGACGCCCTGCTGGGCGACCGGGCCGACCTCTTCGTGCTGTTCTCCTCGATCGCCGGTGTCTGGGGCGGGGGAGGGCAGGCCGCGTACGCCGCCGCCAACGCCCACCTCGACGCGCTCGCCGAACACCGCAGGGCCCACGGCCGGACGGCCACCGCCGTCGCCTGGGGAGCCTGGGACGGCAGCGGCATGGTCGCCGACCGGGAAGCCGGAGACTACCTGCGGGACCGGGGCATCACCCCCATGCCGCCACAGCTGTGCCTGGCCGCCCTGGCCTCGGCCGTCGACTCCGGCCGCGCCACCGGCGTGTTCGCCGACGTCGACTGGGACCGCTTCGTCCCCACGTTCACCGCCCGCCGCCCCAGCCCCCTGGTGGGCGACCTGCCGGAGGCGACCACCGGGCGGGCCGACGCGTCCGAGGCCACGGCCGCGGCCGACGACCGTGGGCAGGGCCGCGAGCTGCGCGCGAGGCTCAAGGCGGCCGGCGCCGCCGACCGCCACCGTCTCCTGCTCGACCTGGTGCGCACCGTGGTCGCCACCGTGCTCGGCCACCCCGGCCCCCGGTCCGTCGACCCCGACCGCGTCTTCACCGAACTCGGCATCGACTCGCTCACCGCGCTCCGGGTCCGCGACGGTCTGGCCGACGCCACCGGTCTCCGGCTCCCGGCCACCCTGGTCTTCGACCACCCCACCGCCCGCGTGGCCGCCACCGAACTGCTCACCCTGCTGGGCGCCGCGGAGCCGGCCCCCACGCAGGCGCCCCCGCGTCCCGCCGTGCGGGCCGAGGCGGACGACCCGGTCGTCATCGTCTCCATGAGCTGCCGCTACCCGGGCGGCGCCGACTCTCCGGAGAACCTCTGGGAGGTGGTCGCGGCCGGGACCGACGCCATGTCGCCGTTCCCCGTGGACCGGGGCTGGGACCTGCCCGACGCGGGCGACTTCACCACCGAGGGCGGGTTCCTGCACGACGCCACGGAGTTCGACGCCGACCTGTTCGGCATCTCGCCCCGCGAGGCCGTCGCCATGGACCCGCACCAGCGGCTGCTCCTGGAGAGCGCCTGGGAACTGCTGGAGCGCGGGGGCATCGCGCCGACCGCCGTACGGGGCACCCGCACCGGCGTCTTCGTCGGCGCCTCCGCCGGCGGCTACGCGATGGCCGGTGTCCTGCCGGAGGGCTCCGAGAGCCACGCCATGACCGGCACCTCCAACAGTGTGCTGTCCGGCCGCGTCTCCTACGTCTTCGGCCTGGAGGGTCCGGCGGTCACCGTGGACACGGCCTGCTCGTCGTCCCTGGTGGCCCTGCACCTGGCGGCGCAGTCGCTGCGCAACGGCGAGTGCTCCATGGCGCTCGCGGGCGGCGTCACCGTGATGCACTCGCCCGTCGTGTTCGCCGAGTTCGGCCGTCAGGGCGGCCTCGCCTCCGACGGCCGCTGCCGCTCCTTCGCCGCCTCCGCGGACGGCACCGGCTGGGGCGAGGGCGTGGGCCTGGTGCTGCTGGAGCGGCTCTCGGACGCGCGCCGCAACGGGCACCGGGTGCTCGGGGTGGTGCGGGGCAGCGCGATCAACCAGGACGGTGCCTCCAACGGTCTGACGGCGCCGAACGGCCCGGCGCAGCAGCGGGTCATCCGCGCCGCGCTGGCCGCCGCCGGCCTGGAGGCCGCCGAGGTGGACGCGGTGGAGGCGCACGGCACGGGCACGAAGCTGGGCGATCCGATCGAGGCGCAGGCGCTGCTGGCCACCTACGGCCAGGACCGCGAGGAACCCCTCTACCTGGGGTCGGTGAAGTCCAACATCGGTCACACCCAGGCCGCTTCGGGCATCGCGGGCGTCATCAAGACCGTCGAGGCGATCCGCCGGGGCGTGCTGCCCAGGACGCTGCACGTCGACGAGCCGACCCCGGAGGTCGACTGGTCGGCCGGCGCCGTCGAACTCCTCACCGACGACCGGCCCTGGCCGGACACGGGCCGTGCCCGCAGAGCCGGGGTGTCCTCGTTCGGGATCAGCGGCACCAACGCCCACGTCCTCATCGAGGAGGCTCCGCGGGAGACCGAGACCGAGACCGAGACCGAGACCGAGACCGAGACCGAGACCGAGACCGAGACCGAGACCGAGACGGAGACCGCACCGTCGCCGGTCGGGGGGCCGGACACCGCCGCCCCGCTCCTGCTCTGGCCGGTCTCCGGCCGGTCCGAGGCCGCGCTGCGGGCCCAGGCCGACCGGCTCCGCTCGCACGTCGACCGCGCCGGCGCCACGCTCGACCCGCGCGCCGTCGCCCATCACCTGGCCACCGCCAGGGCCGCCCTGGAACACCGCGCCGTCGTGCTGGCGCCCGACGCCGAAGGGCTCCGCCGCGGGCTCGCCGGGCTCGCCGGGGCGGCCGGGACCGAAGCCGGGTTCGTCCGTGGCGAGGCCGGACGCGGCGATCTGGCCTTCGTCTTCTCCGGCCAGGGTGCGCAGCGCGTCGGTATGGGCCGCGAACTGTACGAGACCTACCCGGTGTTCGCCGACGCCTTCGACGCGGTCTGCGCCCACCTCGACCCGGACCTGGACCGCCCGCTGCGCGAGGTCGTCCTGCACGACGCCGACGCGCTGGGCCGCACCGCCTGGACCCAGCTCGGCCTCTTCGCCTTCGAGGTCGCGCTCTTCCGGCTGCTGGAGTCCTGGAGCGTGGCCCCCGACCGGCTGGCCGGACACTCCGTGGGCGAGGTCGCCGCCGCCCACGTCGCCGGCGTCCTCTCGCTCGCCGACGCCTGCACCCTGGTGGCCGCCAGGGGACGGCTCATGGGGGCGCTGCCCGAGGGCGGCGCGATGATGTCCGTGCGGATGACCGAGGCCGAGGCGCACGCCGCGCTGAGCGGCTACGAGGCCCGGGCGGCGGTCGCCGCCGTCAACAGCCGGGACGACGTCGTCCTCTCCGGCGACGCCGACGCCCTGGCGGAGCTGGCCGAGGAGGCCGGGCGGACGGGGCGTACCTTCCGTTTCCTGGACGTCTCGCACGCCTTCCACTCCCCGCGCGTGGACCCCGTGCTGGACGACTTCGCCGCCGTGGTCGCCTCCCTGAAGTACCACCCCGCCCGTATCCCGCTGGTGTCCACGGTCACGGGCCTGCCCGACGACGGCGCGATGTCCGCTCCGGAGTACTGGGTCCGCCAGATACGCGCCACCGTTCGTTTCGCCGACGCCGTCGGCGCCCTCCTGGACCAGGGCGTGACCCGCTTCGCCGAGATCGGGCCCGGGGCCGCGCTCACCGTCCCGCTGGAGCGGACCCTGGAACGCGCCCGCTCCCTCGACGACACCACCGGCACCCTCTGCGTGGCGCTCCAGCGCTCCGGCAGGGAGGAACCCGCAGCCCTGCTCACCGCCGTCGCCCGGCTGCACACGGCCGGCGTTCCCATCGGCTGGGACGCGCTCCTCGGACCCGTCGCCGGGCCCCGTCCGGACCTGCCGACCTACGCCTTCCAGCGGCGCCGCTACTGGCCCGAGCCGCACCCCGCCGGGGCACCCCACGGCACGCGTACCGGCCGCTACCAGGTGACCTGGCGCCCTCTGCCCGAACCGGAGCAGGTGGTGCCGCAGGGCACCTGGCTCGCGGTGACCGGCGGAGACCGGAGCGCCGCCGGCCTGCTCGCGCTGCTGCGCGAGCAGGGTATGCGCGTGACCGAAGTCCCCGATGCCGGCGGCACCAGGGAGGCCCGCGCCGAGGCACTGCGGCGCGCGTACGACGACGGGCCGGCGGTCACCGGAGTGCTCAGCCTGGTGGCGGAGCCCGGTGACGTCCTCGCCCTCGCCCAGGCGCTCGGCGACATCGCGGCGGACGCGCCCCTGTGGTGTCTGACCACGGGCGCGGTCGCCACAGGGCCGGCCGACCCGCCCGCCGACCCCGCCCGCGCCGCCGTCTGGGGGCTGGGCCGCACCCTGGGGCTGGAGGCCCCGCACCGCTGGGGCGGCCTGGTGGACCTGCCCGCCCACCCCGGCCCGAGGACCGCGGCGCGGCTCGCCGCGCTGCTCGCCGCCGGCGGCGCGGGTGAGGACCAGATCGCCCTGCGCGCCACTCCCGTGGTCCGCAGGCTCGTCACCGCCCCGCCGGTCGACGCCGCACCCTGGCGGCCCTCGGGCACCGTGCTGATCACCGGCGGAACCGGCCGGCGGGGCCGGGCGCTCGCCACGGCACTCGCCGCGAACGGAGCCGAACACCTGGTGCTGCTCGGTCGCCGGGGCGCCGAGGCGCCGGACGCCCGCGCATTCGCCGAGAGCCTGCCCGTCGCGGTCACCTTCGCCGCCGCGGACGTCACCGACCGGGCCGCCGTCACCGAGGTACTGGCGGCGATCCCCTCCGACCGTCCGCTCACCGCCGTGGTCCACGCGGTCGGCGCGGGCGAGGACACCCCCTGGACGGAGCTGAGCCCCGGCGACCTGCGTGCGACGGCCGCGGCCGATGGCGCTCAGGTGCTGCACGACGTGACCCGTGAACTGGCCACCGAACCGGAGGCCTTCGTCCTGGTCTCCTCGGTGACCGGCGTCTGGGGCGGCACCGGAGCAGCCGTACGGGCCGCCGCGTCAGCCCGGATGGACGCCCTCGCCGCACACCGGCACTCCCTCGGCCTGCCCGCGACCTCCGTCTCCTGGGGGCCGTGGGCGACGGGGGAGGGGAGCGCGGCCGCGCGGCGACACGGTCTGCGCCCCCTGGACCCCGGCACCGTCTGGTCCTCCCTGCGCGAGGCCGTGGCCGGTCCGGCACCCTGCGTCGTCGTCGCCGACGTGGACTGGGAACACTTCCACCGCGCCTACACCCTGGCCCGGCACCGCCCGCTCTTCGACGAACTCCCCGAGGTCCGGGCCCTGTCCGCCGCCGTGCGTGACGCGGCACCGGAACCGGGGGCGGCCCCCGGCCTCGCCGGTCCGGACCGGCACGGGGCGGCGCTCGACCTGGTCCGCGGCACGGCCGCCACGGTGCTCGGGCACACCGACGCCGCGTCCGTCGCCCCCGACCGGCAGTTCCTGGAACTCGGCGTCGACTCGCTCGCCGCGCTGGAGATCCGCGGCACACTGGAGCGGGCGACGGGCCTGTCGCTGCCGGCCACCGTCGTCTTCGACCACCCCACACCCGCCGCACTCGCCCGCCACCTCGCCGCCACCACGGCCGCCGACGGCCAGTCCCCGGGCAGCGCGGTGCCCGCCGTGACGCTCGGCATCTCGCCCACCGACCGGAACCCGGTCGGCCTGCTGGACTCCCTCTACCGGGAAGCCGTGAGCACCGGGCGCATCACGGAGTTCCTCGAACTGGTCGGTCAGACCGCGAAGTTCCGGCCGATGGCCGACGACGTGGCCGAGGCGGGCGGACCGGCGGCGCTCACCACCCTGGCCGACGGCCCGGCGTCCGAGCTGCTGGTCTGCGTCAGCGGACTGACGGCCGGCGGCGGTCCCCAGGAGTTCGTCCGACTGGCCGCGCCTCTGCGCGGCGCACGGCGCGTGGCCGCGGTACCCGTCCTCGGCTACGGTCGCGGCGAGTTGCTGCCCGCGACCCCCGAAGTCGCCCTCGACTGGCAGGCCCGGGGCATCCTCGCCCACGCCCAGGACACGCCGGTCGTACTCTTCGGGCACTCCGGTGGCGCGATCCTCGCCCACCGCCTCGCCGTGCGCCTGGCCGATCTCGGCGCACCCCCGGCCGGGTTGGTGCTGGCGGACGTCTACCGGCTGGACGACCCCCTGATGGCCGACTGGAGCGCCGAACTCTCCGAAGGGGTCTTCGACCGGGCGGAGCAGTTCGTGCCCATGGACGACAGCCGTCTCACCGCGATGACCTGGTACGGCGGTCTGTTCTGGGAGATCCCGCGCCCGGACACCCGCGTTCCCACGCTCCTGCTGCGGGCCTCGGAGCCCCTGCGCGAACCGGCCGACGGCCGCGACTGGCGCAGCTCGTGGAAGGCGGCCCGCGACATCGTCGACGTACCGGGCAACCACTTCACGATGATGGCCGAGCACGCCGGCACCACGGCCCGCGCCGTCCACCGGTGGATCGGGGAGCTGCCCCGATGACCGCGGTGGAGCCACCCCACTCCGGCCGGCCCCGCCCCCGAGCCGGCCTCCAGGCCCCGCAGCCCGCACGGGTGCCCGTACAGCTCACATCCCACACCTGAGGAAGGCCCCCATGGTCACAGACCAGAGCCCCGAGGCGCCCCTGAAGACGGTACGCGGCTGCCGTCTCGTCACGCTCCCGGACAACACCGACCCGCGAGGCTCCCTCACCGTGATCGAGCGGGGACAGCACGTCGACTTCCCCGTGGAGCGGGTCTTCTTCGTGCACGGAGTGCCGCCGCAGGCGGTCAGGGGGCTGCACATGCACCGGGAACTGCACGAGCT
Source organism: Streptomyces ambofaciens ATCC 23877 (assembly GCF_001267885.1). Taxonomy (NCBI): domain Bacteria; kingdom Bacillati; phylum Actinomycetota; class Actinomycetes; order Kitasatosporales; family Streptomycetaceae; genus Streptomyces; species Streptomyces ambofaciens. The sequence goes on from NZ_CP012382.1 coordinate 7,757,097, forward strand.
GATCGTGGCCGCCGCCGGGTCCTTCGAGGTCGTCGTGGACGACGGCTTCTCGCGCGCCACGGTGCGCCTGGACCGTCCGGACCAGGCACTCCACGTGGAACCCGGAGTGTGGACCGAGTTCGCCGGCTTCTCGCCCGACGCGATCTGCCTGGTGCTCGCCTCGGCTCCGTACGCACTGGACGACTACCTCTACGACTACGACGAGTTCGTACGGACCGTACGTCTTCCCGGTGCCGGAGACGGAGCCGGTGCCGGAGCCGTCGCCGGCCTGGTCGGGACGGACGGGCCGGGCGACCGGCACGTGGACACACAGACGACCGAACGACCACTGGGAGCAGACGCGTGACGACCGACCGGCACCAGACCATCTACGAACGCGGCGAGATGTACGAGGCCTTCTACCGGGGCCGGGGCAAGGACTACACGGGCGAGGCCGACCTGGTGACGTCCCTGGTACGGGAACGGCTGCCGGAGGCCGACTCGCTGCTGGACGTCGCCTGCGGCTCGGGCGACCACCTCGCGCGCTTCGCCGCCTCCTTCGGGCACGTCGAGGGCCTCGACCTGTCCGAGGACATGGTGCAGTTGGCCCGGAGGAACACCGGGGTCCCCGTCCACCGGGGCGACATGCGCGACTTCACCCTCGACCGCACCTTCGGCGCGGTGGTCAGCCTCTTCAGCGGGGTGGCGTACTGCGCCGACCCCGACGAACTCACCGCCACCCTCCGCAGCTTCGCCCGCCACCTCTCACCGGGCGGGGTCATCGTCATCGAACCCTTCTGGCTCCCCGAGGACTTCCTGGAGGGCTACGTGGGCACCGACACGGTCGAGTCGGGCGGGCGTACCTACGTCCGCGTGTCCCACTCCGTCCGCGACGGCGGGGTCAGCCACATGGAGGTGCACTACCTGGTGGCGTCGGCGGAGGACGGTGTCACGCACCTCTCCGACGTGCACCGCACCACGCTGTTCACCCGTGAGGAGTACGAGAGCGCCTTCGTCCGCGCGGGGTGCGAGGTCGAGTACGTGAAGCACCCGCTCGCACCACGTGGCCTGTTCGTCGGAACCGCCCCCTCGGCCTGACCGGCGGCCGAGCCCCCTGAGGGAACCCCGAGGCGATGTCGGGGTCGTAGGGGTCGTCCCGTAGGGGGCGTAAGGGGGATCAACCGATCGGTTGATCCCCCTGACGAGCGTGATGGGCGATGTGCCGACCGGGCCCGGCCCGGCACGGTGGAAGCATGACTCTGATCGAAGTGAGCGACCTGCGCAAGAGCTACGGCGGACGTCCCGTCGTGGACGGCGTCTCCCTCGCGGTGGAGGAGGGTGAGATCTTCGGGGTCCTCGGACCCAACGGCGCCGGCAAGACCACCACCGTCGAGTCCATCCTCGGACTGCGCGTTCCGGACAGCGGCACGATCCGCGTGTGCGGGCTCGACCCGGTCGCCGACCGTGCGAAGACGACACTCATCGTGGGCGCGCAGCTGCAGGAGAGCGAGCTGCAGGGAAAGCTCACCGTCACCGAGGCACTCCAGCTCTACGCCGGCTGCTACCCCCGCCCCGCCGACTGGCGCACCCTGGCCGCGCGCCTCGGCCTGGAGGAGAAGCTCGACACCCGTTTCGCGCAGCTGTCCGGCGGCCAGAAGCAGCGGCTGGCCATCGCGCTCGCCCTGGTCGGCAGCCCCCGGGTCGTCATCCTGGACGAGCTGACGACCGGCCTGGACCCGGCGGCGCGACGCGAGGTGTGGTCGCTGATCGAGGAGGTCCGGGCGAGCGGCGTCACCATCCTCCTGGTCACGCACTTCATGGAGGAGGCGCAGCGGCTGTGCGACCGGGTCGCGATCTTCGACCGGGGGCGGGTCGCCGCGCTGGACACCCCCTCCGGCCTGGTGGCGCAGTCCGCGAGCGGCACCGTCATCTCCTTCACGCCCTCCCGCCCGCTGGACGAGGACGTCCTCGCCGCCCTGCCCGGTCTCGCCTCCGTCACCCACCACGACGGACGGATCACCCTCGCCGGTACCGACGAGACCGTCAACGCGGTGATCAGCCTGCTCGCCCGCAACCGGGTCAGCGCCCACCAGCTGCGCGTCACCGACTCCACCCTCGACGACGCCTTCCTCAACCTGACGGGAGCCGACGCATGAGCGCCGCCACCGCACCCCCGGTACCCTCCGCCACCGTCACGCCCCGTCCCGGGCGGGCCGTGCTCCGCGCCGAACTGCTCCTGTTCTTCCGCGAGCCCGGCTCGGTGTTCTGGGTCATGGCCTTCCCCACGCTGCTGCTGGTGGTCCTCGGCTTCATCCCCTCCATGACGGAGCCCATGGACGAACTCGGCGGTCTCACCACCGTCGAGGCCTACGTGCCCGTCGCCGTGCTCCTCTCGATGATCATGGCCGGTCTGATGGCCATGCCCCCGGTGATCACCGGCTACCGCGAGCGCGGCATCCTGCGCCGGATGTCCACCACCCCGGTGCGCCCCACCGCCGTTCTCGGTGCCCAGGTGGGCCTGCACGCCGTCGCCTCGCTGATCTCCGCCGTGCTCACCCTCGCGGTGGGGCGCGTCGTCTCCGACGTCGGCCTGCCAGGCGAGGTCCTGGGCTACGCGCTGACCCTGCTGCTGGCGGTGGTGTGCCTGATGGCGCTCGGCGCGCTGATCTCCGCGCTGTCCCCCACCGCGAAGATCGCCCAGGCGGTCAGCCTGACGGTGTTCTTCCCCGCGATGCTCGCGGCCGGCGTCTACATGCCCGTCCAGCAGATGCCCGACCTGATGGCCGACATCGTGGAGGCGCTGCCCTTCGGCGCCGCCGCCCAGGCCCTCAACCAGGCCACCGCCGGCGACTGGCCGGACTGGATCCACCTCGGAGTACTGGCCCTGTGGACGCTGGTGCTGTCCGCGTCCGCCACGCGCTGGTTCCGCTGGGAGTGACGAACGTGTCACGCGCGCCGGGTGCCATGGCCGACACTGAGGGCGTGGCATCCGACGCGACCCTCCCCGTCCCCGAGCCGCAGGCCGCGCCCGGCGCGCAGCCCCGGCTGCTCCTGCGCTTCAGCCCTCCCGTCCTCCTCGGCGTCGGCCTGGTGCTCGCCGCGGCGACCTCGTCCCTGGTCGGCATGGACGGCACCGAGTGGGCGGCGGCCGGGACGCTCGCCGCCGCGGCGCTCGTCCTGCAGCTGTGGTGGGACCGCGTGGCACGCGCCCGGCCCGGCCCCAGCGCGGCCGGCGCCCTGTACTACGCGCTGCGCTCGGTCCTGGCGTTCGGCCTGGCCTGGATCAACCCGTTCTGCGCCTTCTACGCCGCGGTCGGATGCTTCGACACCGAGCGCCTGGTACCCCGCCGCTGGGTTCCCCTCGGCCTGCTGGCCACCGCCGCGACGATCGCCGGCGCGCAGATCGGGGGCCTGCCCCCCGACGACACGGCGAGCTGGGTGTTCTACGGCATGCTGGTCGCCGTCAACACGGGCATCTTCCTGACCGTCCAGCAGGACACGGAGAAGGAGGAGGACCGCGCCCGCGAACGGGTGGAGACCATCCGCGAGCTGGAGCACACCAACATCGCGCTGGAGCGGGCCCTGGTGGAGAACGCCGCCCTGCACGACCAGCTGATGCTCCAGGCGAGGGAGGCCGGGATCGCCGACGAGCGCCGCCGCCTCGCCGCGGAGATCCACGACACCGTCGCCCAGGACCTGACCGGCGTCATCACCCAGCTCCAGGTCGTCACCGACACCCAGGAACAGGGCCCGGCCCGCGTCCACGCCGAACGAGCCCTGCAGCTGGCCCGCCACAGCCTCGGCGAGGCACGCCGGGCCGTCGCCAACCTCGCGCCCGTCGCACTGGCCGAGGACGACCTGCCCGGGGCGCTGAAGAAGACCGTCGTCCGTTGGTCCGAACGCACCGGGGTACAAGCCGAGTTCGCCCTCACCGGCTCCGACGAACCGCTGCACGAGGAAGTGCAGGGGACGCTGCTGCGGATCGCGGCGGAGGCGCTGTCCAACACGGCACGCCACGCCAAGGCCACCCGGGTCGGCGTGACGCTGTCCTACATGGGCGAGGAGGTCGTGCTCGACGTGCGCGACGACGGCCGGGGCTTCGACCCGTCCGCCCTGCCCGAGCGCGACACCGCGTCCGGCTTCGGCCTCAAGGGCATGCGGGCCCGCGCGGAGCGGCTGGCGGGGGAGCTGACCGTCGAGTCCGAGCCGGGCCTGGGCACCGCCGTGTCCGCCCGCGTACCGTCGGTGCCCTATGGACGCTGAGAACAACGGGACGATCACCCTGCTGATCGTCGACGACCACCCGGTGGTGCGCGACGGCCTGCGCGGCATGCTGGAGCCCGCGGACGGCTTCACCGTGCTCGGAGAGGCGTCCGGCGGCACGGAAGCGGTCGAGATGACGCTGCGCCTGGACCCGGACGTCGTCCTGATGGACCTGCGCATGCCGGCCGGCAGTGGCGTGGAGGCCATCGCCGAGCTGACCCGGCGGGGCGCACGGGCCCGCGTGCTGGTGCTCACCACCTACGACACCGACTCCGACACCCTTCCGGCGATCGAGGCCGGGGCGACGGGATACCTGCTGAAGGACGCGCTGCGCGACGAGCTGTTCGCGGCCATCCGGGCGGCGGCGGAGGGCCGCACCGTGTTGTCCCCGACGGTCGCCTCACGCCTCGTCACGGCGGTGCGTGGCCCCGCCCGGAGGCCCGTCGACGACACGCTCTCGGCACGGGAACTGCAAGTGCTGGAGCACGTGGCGCGCGGCACGTCCAACAGGGAGATCGCCCGTGAGCTGTTCATCAGCGAGGCGACCGTCAAGACGCACCTGACCCACATCTACGACAAGCTGGACGCGAGGGACCGGGCCGCCGCGGTGGCGGTCGCCTACCGTCGCGGTTTCCTCGGCTGACCGCGCCCCGGACACCCCTGGGCCGGACCGCGGAGCCGCCCCCTAGTCACCTGGTCAGGGGCGGCGACGCGAAGGCTAGGGGTTGGCCGCTCGTCGGGCCCCTGGCTAGCGTCGGAGTGCTTCAGCCGAGGAAGAGCGGCCGGAACACGCTGGGCGCGTAACCGTCTGCCCTGGCAGCCGGCCGGATTCGGGTCCGGCGATCTCGCGCCGTCAAGTGATTTCGGGGCATTCATGTCGGATACGTACACCGGTGGGTCCGAGGCCTTCGCGATCATCGGGTACGCGTGCAGGCTGCCCGGCGCGCCCGGACCGGCACCGCTGTGGGAGCTGCTCGCCACGGGGACCGACGCGATCACCGAGATCCCCTCCGACCGCGCGCGCGTTCCCTCGGTCACCCGCGGCGGGTTCATCGAACGGGCCGCGGACTTCGACGCCGGCTTCTTCGGCATGTCCCCGCGCGAGGCCGCCGCCACCGACCCGCAGCAGCGCCTCGCCCTCGAACTCGCCTGGGAGGCACTGGAGGACGCCCGGCACCTCCCCGCCGGCCTCGGCGGCAGCCGCACCGGTGTCTTCCTCGGCGCCATCTGGGACGACTACGCCGCCCTCCTGCACCGTGCGGGCGACGCGGGCATCGACCGGCACTCCATGCCCGGACTGCAGCGCGGCCTCATCGCCAACCGCCTCTCCTACACCCTCGGGCTGCACGGCCCCAGCCTCACCGTGGACGCCGGCCAGTCCTCCTCCCTGGTCTCCGTCCACCTCGCCTGCGAGAGCCTGGCGCGCGGGGAGTCCGAACTGGCCCTCGCCGGTGGTGTCAACCTCGTCCTGGCCCCCGACAGCACCGTCTCAGCGCTGCGCTTCGGCGGACTCTCCCCGGACGGCCGCTGCTTCACCTTCGACGCACGCGCCAACGGGTTCGTACGCGGTGAGGGCGGTGGGGTCGTCGTCCTCAAACCCCTGGCCCGGGCCCTCACCGACGGCGACCGGATCCACGCGGTCGTCCGCGGCAGCGCCGTCAACAACGACGGCGGCGGCCCCAGCCTCACCACTCCCAGCGCCGCCGCCCAGGAGGCCGTCCTGCGCGCCGCACACGCCCGCGCCGGGATCGCCCCGGACGCGGTCGGCTACGTCGAACTGCACGGCACCGGCACCCCGGTCGGCGACCCCGTCGAGGCCGCGGCCCTCGGCGCCGCCCTCGGCACCGCACGCACCGCTCCGCTGCCGGTCGGCTCGGTGAAGACCAACATCGGACACCTCGAGGGCGCGGCCGGCATCGCGGGCCTGCTGAAGGCCGCTCTCGTCGTCGAACGGGGCGTCGTCCCCCCGAGCCTCAACTTCGCCTCCCCGCCCGCCGGTATCCCGCTGGAACGGCTGAACCTGCGGGTGCAGACCGCGGCGGGCCCGCTGGGCGGCGAGGGATTCGTCGGGGTCAGCTCCTTCGGCATGGGCGGGACCAACTGCCACCTGGTGCTGGGCCCCGCACCCGACCCGGTGGCCCGGCCGGCCGCCGAGCCACCGGCTCATGCCGCCGTGCCCCCGGCTCCCGGCTCCGACCGGACCACTCCTCCCGTGCCCGTGCTGGTCTCCGGCCACACCGCGCAGGCGCTGCGCGCCCAGGCCGCCCGGCTGAAGGACGCGGTGGAGGGAGCCGACCTGGCCGTGGCGGACGTGGCGCACTCGCTGGCCACCACCCGCACCCGCTTCGCCCGGCGCGCCGTGCTCCTCGCCGAGGACCGGGAGCAGTTGCTCGCCCAGCTCTCCGCGGTGGCCGCCGGCCTGCCGGCGACGGGCGTCAGCGAGGGCGCCGCGCGCACCGGACGGCTGGCCATGATCTTCTCCGGGCAGGGTTCGCAGTGGCCCGCCATGGCCACCGGACTGCTCGACACCGACGAGGTGTTCACCCGCGCGATCCACGCCTGCGCGGAGGCGCTCGCCCCGCACACCGACTTCTCGCTGACGGACGTCCTGCGCGGCGCCGAGGGCGCGCCCACGCTGGAGCGGGTCGACGTGGTGCAGCCCGCGCTCTTCGCCGTGATGGTGGCGCTGGCCGAGACCTGGCGGTCACTGGGCGTCGTCCCCGACGCCGTCGCCGGACACTCCCAGGGCGAGATCGCCGCGGCCTGCGTGGCGGGCGCGCTCTCGCTGCCGGACGCGGCCAAGGTCGTCGCACTGCGCAGCCGCGCCATCGGCGCCCTGGCCGGACAGGGCGGGATGCTGTCCGTGCAGGCCGGGGCGGCACGGGTCCGCCCCTGGCTGGAGACCGCGCCCGCCCTCTCGATCGCCGCCGACAACGGACCCACCGCGGTCGTGGTCTCCGGGCCGGTCGACGCCCTGGACGGCTTCGCGGCACGGTGCGTGACGTACGGCGTCGAGACCCGGCGCATACCGGTGGACTACGCCTCGCACTCGGCGCACGTCGAGCTGATCCACGACGAGCTGCTGACCGCGCTCGCGGACATCGAACCCCGCACGTCCGAGGTGCCGTTCCTGTCCACCGTCACCGGCGAGTGGACCGACACGGCCGGCCTGGACGCCGCCTACTGGTACCGGAACCTGCGGTCCACCGTCGAGTTCTCCGCCGCCGTCCGGCGGTTGGCCGACGAGGACTTCCGCTTCATCGTCGAAGCCACCCCGCACCCGGTTCTGGTGGCCGCCGTACGCGACATCCTGGCCGAGCTGGACGCGCCGGACACCGCGGTGGTCGGCTCGCTGCGGCGCGGCGAAGGGGGGCGCGCGCGGCTGCTCGGCTCCGCCGCCGAACTGCTCGCCCACGGCCGCGACGTCCGGCTGCCCGCCCCGCCGGGCACGGTCGTGGACCTGCCCACGTACGCCTTCCAGCGAGAGCGCCACTGGCGGCCCGGCGAGGCCGCCGCGCTCTGGGACGGCACCGGCGAGCCCGTCCGGGACGCCGCCGCCCCGGACACCGGCGCCGATCCGGACACGGCAGCCGTTCCGGACGACTCACTGCGCGACCGGCTGCGCGCCCTCTCGCCGCAGTCCGCCCGCGGCACGGTGCGCGAGCTGATCCGGTCCCACGCCGCCGTGGTCGGCGGGTTCGCCGCGGCCGAGGAGGTGGACCCGGAACAGACCTTCAAAGCCCTCGGGATCGCCTCCCTGACCCTGGTCGAGCTGCGGACCCGGCTCGCCACGGCCACCGGGCTCTCCCTGCCGCCCACCTTTCTCTTCGACCACCCCACCCCGGCCGCGGCCGCCCGCCACCTGTGCGACGCGCTGCGCGGCGAGGACGCCGCCCGCCCCTCCCGCGCCATGCCCGCCCCGCAGCCCGCCGACGCCGACGACCCCGTCGTCATCGTCTCCATGGCCTGCCGCTTCCCCGGCGGCATCGACTCGCCCGCGGCGCTGTGGGAGGCGCTGAGCGAGGGCCGCGAGGTGCTGACCGGCCTTCCCGAGGACCGGGGCTGGCAGCCTGCCCTGGCCGCGCTGGAGACCCCGCTTCCCACGGCCGGCGGGTTCCTGGACGACATCGCGGGCTTCGACGCCGCACTCTTCGGCATCTCGCCGCGCGAGGCCGTCGCCATGGACCCGCAGCAGCGGTTGCTCCTGGAGGTCACGTGGGAGGCGCTGGAGCGGCTCGGCACCGACCCGACCGACCTGCGCGGCAGCCGCACCGGCGTCTTCGTCGGAGCCACCGCACAGGACTACGGCCCCCGGATGCACGAGCCCGCCGAGAGTTCCGAGGGCTACCTGCTGACCGGCACGACCGCGAGCGTCGCCTCCGGCCGGATCGCCTACGCCTTCGCGCTGGACGGCCCGGCGGTGACCGTGGACACCGCGTGCTCGTCGTCGCTGGTGGCGCTGCACCTGGCGGCGCAGTCGCTGCGCGCGGGAGAGTGCTCCACGGCCCTGGCGGGCGGCGTCACCCTGATGGCCACACCCGGTGTCCTCGTCGAGTTCGCGCGGCAGGACGGCCTGTCCCCGGACGGCCGCTGCAAGGCGTTCGGAGCACGGGCCGACGGCACCGGGTGGTCAGAGGGGGCGGGCATGCTGGTCCTGCGCCGTCTGTCCGACGCGCTGGCCGACGGGCAGCACGTCCTGGCCGTGCTGCGGGGATCCGCCGTCAACTCCGACGGCGCCTCCAACGGGCTGACCGCACCCAACGGTCTGGCCCAGCGCCGGGTCATCCGGGCGGCCCTCGACGCGGCCGGTCTGCGGCCCTCCGACGTGGACATGGTGGAGGCGCACGGCACCGGGACCCGGCTGGGCGACCCGATCGAGGCGCAGGCGCTGTTGGCCACCTACGGGCAGGAGCGGGACGCGGAACGACCCCTGTGGCTGGGGTCCTTGAAGTCCAACATCGGGCACACCCAGTCCGCCGCCGGTGTCGCCGGCGTCATCAAGACGGTTCTGGCGCTGCGGCACGGCGTGCTGCCCCGCACCCTGCACGCCGACGAGCCGACGCCGCACGTGGACTGGTCGGCGGGCGCCGTGCGGCTGCTCACCGAGAACGTGACCCTGCCCCCTGCGGACCGGCCGTACCGGGCGGGTGTCTCCTCGTTCGGCATCAGCGGCACCAACGCACACGCGGTCATCGAGGCGGCGCCCGAACCGGCCGTCCCGGACGAGGGAACGCCCGGCCCCCGCCTCGCGCTCCCCGTGCTCCTCTCCGGGCACGGGGCCGCCGCCCTGCGCGACCAGGCCGCCCGGCTGCGCGCCTTCCTGGACGCCGAACCGTCCGTACCGCCGACCGCGATCGCACGGTCGTCGGCGACCACCCGCTTCCCCCTGGACCACCGCGCGGCCCTCTTCGCGGCCGACCGCGAGGAACTGGCGGCCCGCCTGGACGCGGTGGCGGAGGGCCACGACGCGGCCGGTGTGCTGCACGGGGTCGCGTCGCCCGGGCGTACGGGGTTCCTGTTCACCGGTCAGGGGTCGCAGCGGTTGGGGATGGGCCGGGAGCTGTACGGGGCGTTCCCGGTGTTCGCGGATGCCTTCGACGCGGTGTGTGCGCGGGTGGATCTTGAGCGTCCTTTGCGTGGGGTGGTGTTCGGCGAGGACGCGGGGTTGCTGGAGCGGACGGTTTACGCGCAGGCGGGGTTGTTCGCGCTGGAGGTGGCGCTGTTCCGGCTGGTGGAGTCCTGGGGTGTGGTCCCGGATGTGCTGGTGGGGCACTCGATCGGGGAACTGGCCGCCGCGCATTGCGCGGGAGTGCTGTCGCTGGAGGACGCCTGCGCGTTGGTGTCGGCGCGGGGGCGGTTGATGGACGCGCTGCCCGCCGGTGGGGCGATGCTGGCCGTGGAGGTGGCCGAGGGCGAGTTGCGGCTGCCTGACGGGGTGGACCTGGCGGCGGTCAACGGGCCGACATCGGTGACGGTGTCGGGTGAGGCGGACGCGGTCGCCGGTCTGGAGGAGCGGCTGCGGGCGCGTGAGATACGGGTGAAGCGCCTCGCGGTCTCGCACGCCTTCCACTCCCGCCTGATGGAGCCGATGCTGGCCGACTTCGCGGCCGTCGCCGAGTCGTTGACCTACCACGCCCCGCAGATCCCCGTCCGCACCACGGCCCCGGGCGCGATCGACACCCCGGAGTACTGGGTGGGGCAGATACGCGAGCCCGTCCGGTTCGCCGACGCACTCGCCTCACTCCCCGAGGTGCGGACCTTCCTGGAACTCGGCCCCGACGGAGTCCTGTCCGCCCTCGTCCCGGTCCTCCTGGCGGAGGCCGTCGCCGTACCGCTGCTGCGTCGCGGCCAGGACGGCACCCGGCCCGCCCACGCCGCCGCGGTGCTGTGGACCCGCGGCGTGCCGCTGGACTGGACGGCCGTCACCGGTACAGGCACCTCCCGCCCCGTGGAACTGCCCTCCTACGCCTTCCAGCGCACCCGCTACTGGACGTCCCGGACCTCCTCCGCCACCGCACTGGCCGCCGCGGGCGTGGACACGGCCGGCCATCCGCTGCTGGGCGCCGTCGTGCCCCTGGCGGGCGACGGCGGGCTGGTCTGGACCGGCGTCGTCGGCCTCGCCACCCACCCCTGGCTGGCCGACCACATGGTCCACGGCCGGATCGTGCTGCCCGGCACCGCCCTCGTCGATCTCGCCCTCCACGCGGGAACCGGCGCGGGGCTGCCGGGACTCGCCGAGCTGACCCTGCGCGAACCCCTGGTCCTGCCCGAGCAGGGCGCCGTCCAGCTCCAGATGACCGTGGCCGACCGCGCCGTCGAGATCCACAGCCGTCCCGACGGCGACTCCGGAGCGCTCTGGACCACCCACGCCGCCGGCGTCCTGGAGCCGGTCCGCCGGCCCGTGGACGCCCCCGGTACACGCGACCCCTGGCACCCCACGGGCACGGCCACCGCCCCCGGCTACGACGCGCTCGCGGCCGCCGGACTCTTCTACGGCCCCGCCTTCCGGGGCCTGCGCGTCGCCTGGCGCGACGGGGACACCGTGTACGCGGAGGTCGAGCTGCCCGAAGGGCCGCAGGCCCCGCTGTACGACGCCGCGCTCCACGCGCTCGGTGCCACCGGCCTGCTCCGCGAGGACGGCGCGACCCTGCTGCCGTTCGCCTGGTCCGGCGTAACCCGGCACGCCCTCGACGCCACCGCGCTGCGCGTCACGCTGACCCGGCGCGGTGCCGACGAGTACGCGGTCCGCCTCGCCGACCCGAAGGGCGCGCCCGTGCTGACGGTGCGGTCGCTCGCGTTCCGGCCCGTGACCGCCGACCGGCTGGGCGCCCCGGCCTCCGGGGTGCTCCACGGCGTCGAATGGACCCCGGCCGGCGACGGGGACCGCGAAGCTCCGTTCGCGGCCGTACCGGTGGGACCCACCGACCTCCTCGACACGGTCACCGCGGCGGGCTCCTTCCCCGGCCCGGCCACCCTGGCGGACGTGGCGGTCGTGCCCGGCCCGATGCTCGCCTGCGTGGGCGTCGGCCCTGAGCCGTCCGCGACCGGCGCGGCCCTCGCGCGGCGGACGCACGAGACGGTCACCGCCGTACTCGGCCTGGTGCGCGACTGGGTGGACGACGAGCGCCGTTCCGGCAGCAGGCTGCTGGTCGTCACCCGGAACGCCGTCGCCACGGCCGACGGTGAGAGCGTCGATCCCGCCGCCGCAGCGGTCTGGGGCCTGCTGCGGTCCGCCCAGGCCGAACACCCCGGCCGGTTCGGCCTCGTGGATCTGGACGGCACGGCCGTGTCGGCCGCCGTCCTCGCCGCCGGCCTGCCCGCCGACACCCCCCAGGCCGCCCTCCGCGCCGGCACCCTGCTGGTCCCGCGCGCGTCCCGGCTGCGGGCCGGAGCCCACCCCCCGTGGGGCCCGCACGACACCGTTCTGATCACGGGCGGCACCGGGGCGCTCGGCGCCCGTGTCGCCCGGCACCTGGTCTGCGCGCACGGGGTCGCGGGTCTGGTGCTGCTCAGCCGGCGCGGCCCCGAGGCGCCGGGCGCCGCCGACCTCGCCGCCGAACTGACCGGGCGGGGCGCCACCGTGGTGGTCGTCGCCGGTGACGCCGCCGACCGGGGCGACCTCGACCGGGTGCTCGCCGACCACCCCGTCACCTCCGTAGTCCACACCGCGGGGGTCCTCGACGACGGCCTGCTCACCTCGCTGACACCCGAACGCGCTGCCGCGGTGCTGCGCCCCAAGGCCGAGGCGGCCGCCCTCCTCGACGAGGCGACCCGCGATCTCGGCCTCACCTCCTTCGTCCTGTTCTCGTCCGTGGCCGCTTCCTTCGGCACCGCCGGCCAGGCGTCGTACGCGGCGGCCAACGCCTTCCTCGACGGGCTCGCCGCCCGCCGCCGCGCCGAAGACCTGCCCGCCGTCGCGGTGGGCTGGGGGCTGTGGGGCGGAACCGAGGGCATGGCCGCCGGACTCGGTACGACGGACCGCGCGCGCTTCGCCGGGCTGGGCGGCGCGCTCGACCCCGACCGGGGCGTGAGGCTGCTCGACGCGGCCGTGACCGCCGGGCCCGCCCAGGTACTGGCCACGGCAGCCGAACCCGCCCCCGGCGACGGCTACGTACCGCCGCTCCTGCGGCACCTGGCACGCCCTGTGCTCCGCTCGGCCGCCGCCCGGTCGTCCGCGGACACCGACGGTCTCGCCGCGCTGCCCGAGCCCGAGCGGACGCGCGCTGTCGAGGAGCTGGTGCGGACGACCGTCGCGGCCGTGCTGGGACACTCCTCCGGTACCGGAGTGGACACCGGCCGCACCTTCAAGGACCTCGGGTTCGACTCCCTCACCGGCGTCGAACTGCGCAACCGGCTGGCCGCCGCCACCGGGCTGCGATTGGCCGCCACCCTGGTCTTCTCCCACCCCAGCCCGGCCGCACTGACCGCCCACCTCTGCGAGGAGCTCAGCGGTACGGCCGCTGACGCGGCCGTACCGCGCTCGCGGAAATCCGCCGCCGCGGACGAGCCGATCGCCGTCGTCGCGATGAGCTGCCGCTACCCGGGCGGTGTGGACGGCCCCGAGGAACTCTGGCGGATGGTCCGGGAAGGGCGCGACGGCATCACCGGTTTCCCCACCGACCGCGGCTGGGACCTCGCGCGCCTCCACGATCCGGACCCGTCCCGCCCCGGCACCACGTACGCACGGCACGGTGGCTTCCTGCACGATGCCGCCGACTTCGACGCGGAGCTGTTCGGCATCTCGCCACGCGAGGCGCTGGCGATGGACCCGCAGCAGCGGCTTCTGCTGGAGCTGTCCTGGGAGGCCTTCGAGCGGGCCGGCATCGACCCGACCGGCCTGCGCGGCAGCGACACCGGAGTCTTCGCCGGCGTCATGTACCACGACTACGCGCATGCCGCCGAGGCCCTTCCCGAGACCGAGGGCTACCGGGCCACCGGTGGCGCCGGCAGTGTGGTGTCCGGTCGGATCGCCTACACGTACGGGCTGGAGGGCCCGGCCGTGACGGTGGACACGGCGTGTTCGTCGTCCCTGGTGGCGTTGCACCTGGCCGCCAGGTCACTGCGTGCGGGCGAGTGCTCGATGGCCGTCGTCGGCGGCGTCACCGTGATGTCCGCCCCCGGCGTGTTCGTGGACTTCAGCAAGCAGCGGGGACTCGCGCCCGACGGCCGCTGCAAGTCCTTCTCGGCGGACGCGGACGGCACCGGCTGGTCGGAGGGCGCCGGGGTGCTGCTGGTGGAGCGGCTGTCCGACGCGCGACGCCACGGGCACGACGTCCTCGCGGTGGTGCGCGGCTCGGCCGTCAACCAGGACGGCGCGTCCAACGGTCTCACGGCGCCGAACGGCCCCTCGCAGCAGCGGGTCATCCGCGCCGCTCTCGCCGACGCCGGCCTGGCACCCGGCGACGTGGACATGGTGGAGGCGCACGGTACGGGCACGAAGCTGGGCGACCCGGTCGAGGCGGAGGCGCTGCTCGCCACGTACGGGCAGGTCCGGGACGCGGAAAGACCGCTGTGGCTGGGGTCGTTGAAGTCCAACATCGGGCACACCCAGGCGGCGGCGGGCGTCGGCGGCATCATCAAGACGGTCCTGGCGCTGCGGCACGGCGTGCTGCCCCGCACCCTGCACGCCGACGAACCCTCGTCGCACGTGGACTGGTCGGCGGGGGCGGTGGAACTGCTCACCGACGAGCGGGAGTGGCCGTCGGTAGGGCGACCCCGACGCGCGGCGGTCTCGTCGTTCGGGATCAGCGGCACCAACGCACACACCGTGATCGAACAGGCACCGGACGAGCCCGAACCCGCCCCCCGCCGGGAGACCCGGGTGCCGGACACGCTCGTGCCCTGGGTGCTCAGCGGTGCCTCACCGGAGGGCCTGCGCGCCCAGGCGGCCCGGCTGCGCGAAACGGCCGCAGCCGAGGAGCCGGCCGACATCGGGCTCGCCCTGGCGACCCGGCGCGCGGCGCTGGAGCACCGGGCGGTGGTGCTGGGGACGGGGCGCGAGGAACTGCTGCGCGAACTGGACGCGTTGGCGGCGGGACGCGGCAACGCGCCGAGCGGTGTCGCCTCGCCCGGGCGTACGGGGTTCCTGTTCACCGGTCAGGGGTCGCAGCGGCTGGGGATGGGCCGGGAGCTGTACGGGGCCTTCCCGGTGTTCGCGGATGCCTTCGACGCGGTGTGTGCGCGGGTGGATCTTGAGCGTCCCCTGCGTGAGGTGGTGTTCGGCGAGGACGCGGGGCTGCTGGAGCGGACCGTCTACGCGCAGGCGGGGTTGTTCGCGCTGGAAGTGGCGCTGTTCCGGCTGGTGGAGTCCTGGGGTGTGGCTCCGGATGTGCTGGTGGGGCATTCCGTCGGAGAGATAGCCGCGGCGCATGTGGCGGGGGTGTTGTCCCTGGACGACGCCTGCGCGCTCGTGTCGGCGCGGGGGCGTCTGATGGACGCGTTGCCCGAGGGCGGGGCGATGCTGGCCGTGGAGGCGGCCGAGGAGGATCTGGAGCTGCCCGACGGGGTGGAGCTGGCGGCGGTGAACGGGCCCACGTCGGTGACGGTGTCGGGTGAGGCGGCAGCGGTCGCGGGGCTGGAGGAGCGGCTCAGGGCGCAGGGTGTGCGGGTGAAGCGCCTGGCGGTCTCGCACGCGTTCCACTCCCGCCTGATGGAGCCGATGCTGGCGGAGTTCGCGGAGGTGGTGCGGTCGTTGACCTACCACGCCCCCCGGATCCCGGTGGACACCACCGCTCCCGGCGACCCGGCCACGCCCGAGTACTGGGTGGGCCAGGTGCGGGAGCCGGTCCGTTTCGCCGACGCGGTGCGCCGTGCTCACGAGGCCGGCGCCACCCGCTTCCTGGAACTCGGTCCCGACGGCCCCCTGTCCGCCCTCGTCGCGCACCTCACCGAGGACGTCGCCGCCGTCCCCGCCCTGCGCTCCGGCCACGACGAGCACACCACCCTGCTGCGCGGCGTCGCCGAGATGTACGCACACGGCGCCGACATAGCCTGGGACAGGTACCTCGAGCCGCTCGGGGGCCACGCCGTCGAGTTGCCGACCTATGCCTTCCAGCGTCGGCGCTACTGGCCCGACACCGTGGCCGACGGCGGCGGCACGGCCCCCCGCGAACGGGCCGAGGCCGGATTCTGGACGGCCGTCGCCGGGCGCGAGATCGACCGGCTCGCCGACACCCTGGGCCTGCCCGACGACGCAGCACGGCGTGGACTGGCCGACCTGATGCCGCACCTCGCGTCCTGGCACGATCGCCGGCGCACCGAGGCGGCCGTCGGATCCTGGTACTACCGGGCGGTCTGGCGGCCCGTCGCTCCGGCGCCCGCCGTGCTCGACGGCGTCTGGCTCGTCGTCGCCCCGGACAGCCCGGTCAGCGCTGACGTTCGGGACGTCCCGGTCAGCGCTGACGTCCCGGACGCCCCGGTCAGCGCTGACGTCCCGGACGCCCCGGTCAGAGCAGATGCCCTGGACGCCCTGGATGCCCTGGACGCGCAGGTCGCCGACGCGTTGCGCCGCAGCGGTGCCACCGTGCTCGCCCTGACGGACCCCGGCACCGACCGGACCGCCCTCGCCGACCGGTTGCGCTCCTGCGGCGAACTCGCGGGCGTCGTCTCGCTGCTGGGGACCGACACCGGCGTCTCGCGCACGGGTGCGGCCCTCGGCCGGGGGCTGGCCGCCACCCTCGCGCTGACCCAGGCGTGCGCCGACGCCGACGTCCCGCTGTGGTCCGTCACCCGGGGTGCGCTCTCGACCGGCCGGTCCGACGGCCCACCCGACCCCACCCAGGCCCAGATCTGGGGCTTCGGCCGGGGCGCCGCCCTCGAACTCCCGCACGTCTGGAGCGGGTTGATCGACCTGCCCGAGATCCTGGACGCCCGGGCGGGGAACCGGCTCTGCGCCGTACTCGCTGCCGGGGGCGCACGCGCCGGCGACGGAGAGGACCAGGTGGCGATCCGGGCCGAAGGCGTCTTCGCCCGCCGTCTCGTCGCGGCCGCACCGGTCTCCCCGGCCGCGGAACCCGTGCCCCGCACCGACGGCACCGTGCTGGTCACCGGCGGAACCGGCGCGCTCGGTGCCCAGGTGGCCCGTCTGCTCGCCGCACGCGGGCACAACCGGCTGCTGCTCGTCAGCAGGCGCGGACCCGAGGCGCCCGGCGTCGCGGAGCTGGCTGCCGAACTGGCGGCAGTGGGCACCATGGCGACGGCCGTGGCCTGCGACGTAGCCGACCACGACGCGCTCGCCGCCCTGCTCGCGGGGATACCGGAGCAGCACCGGCTCACCGCCGTCGTCCACGCGGCCGGTGTGCTGGACGACGGGGTGATCGACGGCCTGACACCCGAACGTTTCGAACAGGTGCTCCGGGCCAAGACCCTGGCCGCGGAGAACCTCGACGCCCTCACGCGCGACCTTCCACTCGACGCCTTCGTCCTCTTCTCCTCCTTCACCGGCGCTGTCGGCACGGCGGGCCAGGCCAACTACGCCGCCGCCAACGCCCACCTCGACGCACTTGCCGAGCGCCGCCGCGCCCAGGGGCTGCCCGCCACGGCGATCGGCTGGGGGCCGTGGGCGGAGACCGGCATGGCCGAGGACGAGGCGCTCACCCAGCGGCTGCGCCGTTCCGGTCTGACCCCCCTGCCACCGGACCTGGCCGTGACCGTCCTCGACCGGATGCTCGACGCCGCGGTCGCGGACGGCGGCGGAACGGCCGACGACGCCGCCGTCGTCGTCGCGGACGTCGACTGGAGGCGGTTCGCCACCGGCTTCACGGCGGCACGCCCGAGTCCGCTGCTGCGCGAACTCGTCCCCGCCGACCCACCGGACGGTGCCGAAGACTCCGGCGACGCCACCGGTCTCGCGGCGCGCCTCGCCGCCGCCGGTGAGGGCGAGCGTCGCCGGATCACCGAGGAACTGGTGCGCACTCTGGCGGCCTTCGTGCTGGGCCACGGCACGGCGGCCACCGTCGCGCCCGACAAGGCGTTCCGCGACCTGGGCTTCGACTCACTCACCGCCGTCGAGTTGCGCAACGCCCTGCGGGCCGCCACCGGGCTCCCGCTCCCGGCAGGCCTGATCTTCGACCACCCCACACCGGCCGCCCTGGCCACCCGGCTGCGCGCCGAACTGACCGGAGGCGCCGGGACCGCCACCGCCACCCCGGCCCCTGGCCGCCCAGCACCCCCCGCACCTGAGGACCCCGTCGCCGTCGTCGCGATGGGCTGCCGGTTCCCCGGGGCGGCCACCCCGGAGGAGTTCTGGGATCTGCTCTCCCGAGGCCTCGACCTGGTGGGCGACTTCCCGGCCGACCGGGGCTGGGACCTGCGCGACGCCCCCGACTTCGCACGGCGCGGTGGCTTCCTGCCCGACGCGGCCGGCTTCGACGCGGACCTCTTCGGCGTCTCCCCCCGCGAGGCGCAGGCCATGGACCCGCAGCAGCGGCTGATGCTGGAGATCTCCTGGGAGACCTTCGAGCGGGCCGGTGTGGACCCCGCCTCCCTCCAGGGCAGCCGCGTCGGCGTGTTCGTGGGCACGAACGGCCAGGACTACGCCGGGTTGTTCCCCGCCACCGGATCGGGGCTGGAGGGCCACGTGGCCACCGGCAGCGCGGCCAGCGTGCTGTCCGGCCGGATCTCCTACACGTACGGGCTGGAGGGCCCGGCCGTCACGGTGGACACCGCCTGCTCCTCGTCCCTGGTCGCCCTGCACCTGGCGGCGCAGTCACTGCGGTCGGGGGAGTGCTCGATGGCGCTCGCCGGCGGTGTCACGGTCATGGCCGCGCCCACCGCGTTCCTGGAGTTCGCCCACCAGCGCGGCCTGGCGGCCGACGGGCGCTGCAAGGCGTTCTCGGCCGACGCGGACGGCACCGGCTGGGGCGAGGGCGCCGGACTGGTGCTGCTGGAGCGGCTCTCGGACGCCCGGGCCCAGGGCCACCGCGTGCTCGGGCTGCTGCGGGGCAGCGCGGTCAACCAGGACGGCGCGTCCAACGGCCTGACCGCGCCGAACGGTCCGGCGCAGCAGCGGGTGATCCGCGCCGCGCTGAACTCGGCCGGGCTGTGGCCCTCGGAGGTCGACGCGGTGGAGGCCCACGGCACCGGTACGAGGCTCGGCGACCCGATCGAGGCGGAGGCGCTGCTCGCCACGTACGGCAGGGACCGCTCGGAACCCCTCTACCTGGGGTCGGTGAAGTCCAACATCGGGCACACCCAGGCGGCGGCGGGCATCGCCGGCGTCATCAAGATGCTGCTGGCGATGGACCACGGCGAACTGCCCCGCACCCTGCACGCGGCAGCACCGTCGCCGTCGGTCGACTGGGACTCGGGCAGCCTGAGCCTCCTCACCGAGACCACTCCGTGGACGCCCCGGGTCGACCGGCCGCGTCGGGCGGCCGTCTCCTCGTTCGGGATCAGCGGCACGAACGCCCATGTCGTCCTGGAGCAGGCCGATGTCGCCGTACCTTCGGCGCCGGCCCAGGACTCCGTACTGCCGTGGGCCTTCTCGGCCCACTCCGGCGCGGCGCTGAACGCGCGGGCGAAGGGGCTCCTGGTGCTCTGCGACGACCCCGGCGTCTCCGGCGTCGCGGCGGGCCGGGCACTCGCCACGACCGGCCTCGGCCTGGCACACCGCGCCGTCGTGCTCGCCGAGGACATCGCGGGGTACGCCGAGGGCCTGACGGCACTGACGACGGACGAGCCGTCGGCCAGGGCCGTCCGAGGAACAGCTCGTGAGGGATCCACGGCGCTGCTGTTCTCCGGTCAGGGTTCGCAGCGGTCGGGGATGGGCCGGGACCTGTACGAGGCGTTTCCGGTGTTCGCGGACGCCTTCGACGCGGTGTGTGCGCGAGTGGACCTTGAACGTCCCCTGCGTGAGGTGGTGTTCGGCGAGGACGCGGGGCTGCTGGAGCGGACCGTCTACGCGCAGGCGGGGTTGTTCGCGCTGGAAGTGGCGCTGTTCCGGCTGGTGGAGTCCTGGGGTGTGACCCCGGACGTGCTGGTCGGACATTCCATCGGCGAGCTGGCCGCCGCGCACGTGGCCGGGGTGTTGTCGCTGGACGACGCCTGCGCTCTGGTCTCCGCCCGGGGGCGGTTGATGGACGCGCTGCCCGAGGGCGGGGCGATGCTGGCCGTGGAGGTGGCCGAGGAAGCTCTGGAGCTGCTCGACGGGGTGGACCTGGCGGCGGTCAACGGACCCACGTCGGTGACGGTGTCCGGTGAGGCGGAGGCGATCGCGGAGCTGGAGGAGCGGCTCCGGGCGCAGGAGGTACGCGTCAAGCGCCTCGCGGTCTCGCACGCCTTCCACTCCCGCCTGATGGAGCCGATGCTGGCCGACTTCGCCGCCGTGGCGCGGTCGTTGACCTACCACGCCCCGCAGATCCCGGTCCTCACCACCGCCCCCGGCGACCTGGCCACTCCCGAGTACTGGGTGGGCCAGGTGCGCGAGCCGGTCCGCTTCGCCGACGCGCTCGGCCGTGCCCACGAGGCCGGCGCCACCCGCTTCCTGGAACTCGGCCCCGACGGCGTCCTCAGCGGCCTCGTCCCCGGCGCGGTGCCCGCGATGCGCCGGCGCCGTCCGGAGGTGGAGGCCCTGTTCGCGGCCGTCGCACGGCTGTGGGTCGAGGGGATGGCGGTGGACCTGGCGGCGGTGTTCCCCGAGGCCCCGCCCGTCACGCTGCCGCCCTACCCCTTCCAGCACACCCGCTTCTGGCCCGAAACCGTCCCGGCCGGGCACCGCGCCGCTTCCGGAGAAGGGCGGTACGAGGTCCGCTGGGTGCCGGTGACCGAAGAAGCCGCCCGGCCGACCGGCACGTGGTTCCTGGTCACGCCGCCCGGCGAGGACGACGGCGCGGATGCCGGCGCCGACGACATCGGCCGCGCGCTGCACCGCGCCGGCGCACGTACCCTCGTCGTCCCCGGGGGCACCGACCGCGCCGACCTCGCGGCCCGGCTCCGCGCCGCGACGACGGAGACCGCCCCGGCCGGTGTGCTGGCTCTGCCACCTCGCTCGGGCTCCGCCGCCCTGCCCTCCGTGGTCGCCCTCGTCCAGGCGCTCGACGATGCGGCGGTGACAGGCCCGCTGTGGTGCGCCACCCGCGGCGCGGTGCGGGTCTCCACGGACGACCCGGGGCCCGACCCGGACCAGGCGGCCGTCTGGGGCTTCGGCAGGGTCGCGGCCCTGGAGACGCCCCGCGGCTGGGGCGGCCTGGTCGATCTCCCCGCCGAGTGGGACGACCGGACCGGCGTACGGCTGGCCGCGCTGCTCGGCGCCGACGGACCCGAGGACCAGGTGGCGATCCGCCGCACCGGTGTACTCGGCAGACGCCTCGTCGAGAGCGCCCCCGGCAACGGGGACCGTACGTCCGTCGAGTGGCGGCCGGCCGGCACCGTGCTGGTCACCGGTGGTACCGGCGCACTCGGCGCGCACACCGCCCGGCTGCTCGCCCGGCGGGGCGTGCCGCACCTGGTGCTCGTCGGGCGCCGGGGCCCGGACGCGCCCGCTGCCGACGAGCTCGCCGCCGAACTGACCGCCCTCGGCAGCCGCGTCACCCTCGTCGCCTGCGATGTCACGGACCGCGCCGCGCTCGCGGAGGTACTCGCGGGCATACCGGAGGACCTGCCGCTCACCGGCGTCGTGCACGCGGCGGGGACGGTGGACGACGGAGTGATCGGCTCGCTCACCCCCGGTCGCGTCGGGGAGGTGGTGCACGCGCGCCTGACGGCTGTCCGGCACCTGGACGAACTGACCGCGCGCCATGACCTCGACGCGTTCGTCCTGTACACCTCCTTCGCCGGAGTCGTCGGCAACCTCGGGCAGGCCGCGTACGCCGCGGGCAACGCCGCGCTGGACGCCTTCGCCGAGCGGCGCCGAGCGGCCGGACGTACCACCACGGCCCTCGCGTGGGGACCGTGGGCCGGAGCAGGCGTGGGAGCGGGCACGGCAGCGGGCGAGCAGCAGCAGCGCACCGGCGTGACACCGCTGCCCCCGGAAGAGGCCCTCCGGTCGTTGGAAGCGGCCCTCGCCGAGCGGCGGGCGACGCTCTGCGTGGCCGGCATCGACTGGAGCCGCTTCGGTCCCGTTCTGGAAGCGGGGCGCGGCGGGCGGCTGCTCGACCTGCTGCCCGCCGCGGTCAGGCCCGCGCCGCCCGCCCCCGGCCGGCAGGGGCCGGGCCTGGCCGAACGGCTGGCCGGGGCGCCGCAGGCGGAACAGGAACGCATCCTGGTCGACCTGGTGGTCTCCCGGACCGCCGCCGTACTCGGCCACGGCACCCCGGCCGCCATCGACCCGGACCGGCAGTTCCGCGACCTGGGCACCGACTCGGTGACGGCCGTCGAACTGCGCAACCTGCTCGACGTGGCCACCGGACGGACCCTGCCCGCGACCCTGGTGTTCGACCACCCGACCCCCGCCGCCCTCGCCACGCACCTGCGCGGCCTTCTCGTGAGCGGCCCGGGCCAGGCCGCCCCGGCGGGCGGCGAGAGCGCGGTCGCCCGGCTGGAGAAGTTCGAGGCGGCGCTCGCCGAGACCCCCCTCGACGGCGAGGAGACGGCGGTCCTGCTCGCCCGCCTGCGCGACCTCACCGACCGGCTCGGCGCCGCCGCGACCGTGCCACCCGCCCGCTCCGAGCCCAGGACCGCGGACCTCGACCTGGCCTCGGCGAGCGCCGACGACCTCTTCGACCTCATCCACAACGAATTCGGCAAGTCCTGACGCCATGTACGGTCCTGCCCGCTGGGAGTCGCTCTGATGACGAACGAAGAGAAGCTGCTCGACCACCTGAAGTTCGTCACGGGTGAGCTGCGGCAGGCGCACCAGGAGTTGCGCGCACAGCGGGAGCGGGACTCCGAGCCCATCGCCATCGTGTCCATGGCCTGCCGCTTCCCCGGCGGCGTCCGCACCCCGGAACAGCTGTGGCACCTGGTCACCGAGGGCCGCGACGCGGTCGGCCCCTTCCCCGCCGACCGGGGCTGGGACCTGGACGCACTGCTCGACCCCGACCCCGAGCGGCCCGGCGGCAGCTACGGCCACGAGGGCGGATTCCTCCACGAGGCCGCCGAGTTCGACGCCGGGCTCTTCGAGATCTCCCCGCGCGAGGCCGTCGCCATGGACCCACAGCAGCGGCTGCTCCTGGAGACCTCGTGGGAGGTCTTCGAGCGAGCCGGCATCGACCCGAAGTCGGTGCGCGGCGCCCGGGTCGGCGTGTTCGCCGCCACCAACGGCCAGGACTACGCCACCGCGCTCGCCGCCGACCCGGAGGCGGCCGACGGCTATCTCGCCACCGGCGCCGTCGCGAGTGTGCTGTCCGGACGGATCTCGTACGTCTTCGGGCTGGAAGGCCCCGCCCTCACCGTGGACACCGCGTGCTCGGCGTCGCTGGTGGCGCTGCACCTGGCCGTGCAGTCGCTGCGCAGGGGCGAATGCACCATGGCTCTCGCGGGCGGTGTGACGGTCATGGCCACGCCGGCCGCGTTCGTCGAGTTCTCCCGTCAGCGGGGGCTGGCGGCCGACGGCCGGTGCAAGGCCTTCGGCGACGGCGCGGACGGCACCGGCTGGGGCGAGGGCGTCGGGGTGCTGCTGGTGGAGCGGCTCTCGGACGCCGTACGCAACGGCCACGAGGTGCTGGCGGTGGTACGCGGGTCGGCCGTCAACCAGGACGGCGCGTCCAACGGGCTGACCGCGCCGAACGGTCCCTCGCAGCAGCGGGTCATCCGCGACGCGCTGGCCTCGGCGGGCCTGGCGCCCTCCGACGTGGACCTGGTCGAGGCGCACGGCACGGGCACGAGGCTCGGCGACCCGATCGAGGCGCAGGCACTGCTGGCCGCCTACGGCCGGAACCGCGCAGCCGGCCACCCGCTGTGGCTCGGCTCGGTGAAGTCCAACATCGCGCACACGCAGGCCGCCGCCGGTGTCGCCGGCGTCATCAAGACGGTCATGGCGCTGCGGCACGGCGTGCTGCCCCGCACCCTGCACGCCGACGAGCCCACCCGGCAGGTGGACTGGTCGACCGGCGCCGTACGGCTCCTCACCGAGAACCGGCCCTGGCCCGGTCCCGGCCGCACCAGACGCGCCGCCGTCTCCTCGTTCGGGGTGAGCGGCACCAACGCGCACACGGTGCTGGAGCAGGCGCCCGAAGGCGACCCCGAGGCCGTGGAGGGCCCGGCCGCGGCGCCGCCCACCGCCGCCGAACCGCCGCTGATCCCGCTCCCGCTCTCCGCCGGCACCCAGCGCGCTCTGCGCCGGCAGGCGGTGGCACTCCACGCGCACCTGGCCGAGCGGCCCGAGACACGCCTGGCCGACCTCGGCCACTCGCTGGCCACCACCCGCGCGTCGCTGGC
This sequence comes from Streptomyces ambofaciens ATCC 23877, assembly GCF_001267885.1. Classification (NCBI taxonomy): domain Bacteria; kingdom Bacillati; phylum Actinomycetota; class Actinomycetes; order Kitasatosporales; family Streptomycetaceae; genus Streptomyces; species Streptomyces ambofaciens. The sequence goes on from NZ_CP012382.1 coordinate 7,781,154, forward strand.
CGCGCGGACCGTCGTACTGGCGGCAGGGCGCGACGACGCGCTGCGGGCGCTCGCGGACCTCACCGAGGGCACGGTCCCGCCGGAGGCGGAGTCCGGCACGGCGTCACCCGGGCGCACGGCGTTCCTGTTCTCGGGTCAGGGCGCGCAGCGAGTGGGGATGGGGCGTGGCCTGTACGAGGCCTTCCCCGTGTTCGCCGAAGCGCTCGACGCGGTGTGCGCGCAGGTCGAACTCCCGCAACCCCTGAGGGACGTGCTGTTCGGGGAGGACGCGGGGCTCCTCGCGCGTACCGCGTACACCCAGCCCGCCCTGTTCGCCGTCGAGGTGGCGTTGTTCCGGTTGGTGGAGTCCTGGGGGCTGGCCCCGGACATGCTGGTGGGCCACTCGATCGGTGAACTGGCCGCCGCGCACCTCGCCGGGGTGCTCTCGTTGGAGGACGCGTGCACCCTGGTGTCGGCGCGCGCCCGGCTGATGGACGCGTTGCCGCAGGGCGGCGCGATGCTCGCCGTCGAAGCGGCCGAGGACGGCTTGGAACTGCCCGACGGGATCGACGTGGCGGCGGTCAACGGGCCCACCTCGGTCACCGTTTCCGGGGGCGCCGACGCGATCGATGCCCTGGAGGAGCGGTTCCGGGCACGGGGCGTGCGGGTGAAACGGCTGGCCGTCTCGCACGCGTTCCACTCGCGCCTGATGGAGCCGATGCTCGACGAGTTCGCCTCCGTCGCACGGTCGTTGACGTACCGTGCCCCGACGCTCCCCGTCCTCACCACCGCGCCCGGGGACCCGGCCACTTTCGAGTACTGGGTCGGGCAGATCGTCGCACCCGTCCGTTTCGCGGACGCCGTGCGCCGGGCCCACGAGTTCGGCGCCACCCGCTTCCTCGAACTCGGCCCGGACCGGTCCCTGTCCGCCCTCGTCCCGTACCTCGTCGAGGACGCGACCGCCGTGCCCACCCTGGGCTCCGGCCCGGACGAGGCCGCCTCGCTGCTGCACGGCATCGCGCGGGTCCACGTGCACGGGGCCCCCGTCGACTGGGCGGCTCCGCTCGGCGCGGCGGGAGCCCGGCGCGTGGAACTCCCCACCTACCCGTTCGAACGACAGACGTACTGGCCCGACGTCCGGCTGAGTGCCGGGGACCTGACTTCCGCCGGCCTCGGCGCGACGGGGCACCCGCTGCTGGGCGCCGCCGTGTCGATGGCCGCCGGAGGAGGGGCGCTGCTCACCGGTCGGCTCTCCGCCGCCACGCACGGCTGGCTCACCGACCACACGATCCTCGGCGGTGTCCTCGTCCCGGGCACCGCGTTCGTCGAACTCGCCTGGCAGGCCGGGGAACACGTCGGCTGCGGGACCGTGGCGGACCTCACCCTCACCGCGCCGCTCGTGCTGCCCGCGCGCGGCGGTGTGCAGATCCAGGTCAGCGCCGGAGCCGAGCGCGAGGACGGCACCCGCCCTCTGGAGATCCACTCGCGTCCCGACGGCGAGGAGGAGTGGACCGGCCACGCCGTCGGACTGCTCGAGGCCGCTCCCGCGGCTCCCGCCGGTCCGGCCGGCACCGTGCGGACATGGCCTCCAGAGGCCGAGCCGGTGGACCTCGACGGCTTCTACGAGCGGGCCACCGGGGCCGGTTTCGCGTACGGTCCCGTCTTCCAGGGGCTGAAGGCCGCCTGGCGGGCGGGTGATGAGCTGTACGCCGAAGTGGAGCTGCCCGAGTCCGCCCACCGTGATGCGGGCCGCTGCGGACTGCACCCCGCCCTGTTCGACGCCGCGCTGCACCTCACCGGCCTCGACCCGGACCGGGCCGGGCTGCCCTTCGCCTGGCAGGGCGCCACCCTGCACGCGACCGGTGCCGCACGGGCCCGCGTCCACCTGGCCCCCGTCGGCGCGGACGCCTGGACGCTGCGGATCAGCGACCCCGTGGGTAACCCCGTCGCCACCGTCGAGTCGCTCACCCTGCGGCCCGCGACCGCCGTCGGCCCGCGCCACGACGACTCGCTGTTCCTCCTCGACTGGACGCCCGTGCCCGTGCCCGTGCCCGTGCCCGTGCCGGCCCGGCGGGGTTCGCTCGCCCTGGCCACCGACGGACTCGGCGCGTTCCTGGCCGGGTTCTCCGGTGCCGCACCCGACGTCGTGGCGTGGCCCGTGGCGGACGCGGACGCCGAGGTCGCCGTCAACGAGGTCCTGGCCGGCATCCAGGCGTGGCTGGCCGACGAGCGGTTCGCCGCGTCCCGGCTGGTGCTGATCACCCGCCGTGCCGTGGCCGCGGTACCCGGTGACGACGTCACCGGCCTGTCCGGGGCGGCCGTCGGCGGTCTCGTACGCTCCGCGCAGGCCGAGCACCCCGACCGGTTCGTCCTGCTGGACACCGACTCCGACACCGCCTCCGGCATCGACACCGGTGCCGGCACCGACTCCCACTCCGGCACCGACATCCACACCGACGCCGACCTGCTCGCCGTGCTCACGGGCGGCGACGAACCCTGGCTCGCCCGGCGCGGCGACACCCTGCTCGCCCCCAGGCTGGCCCGCGCCTCGGCGTCCGGCGCACTCGCCGTGCCCGACACGGAGGGCTGGCGACTCACCGCCGACCGCGCCTCCGGCTCCCTCCGCGACCTGGCCCTCGCGCCCGCCTCCGGGGCGACCGCGGAGCTGGCACCGGGCGAGGTACGGGTCGAGGTGCGTGCGGCGGGGGTGAACTTCCGCGATGTGCTCATCGCGCTCGGGCAGTACCCGGACCCCACGGCCCTCATGGGGTCGGAGGCCGCGGGGGTCGTGGTGGAGGTCGGCCCCGGGGTCGGGGACCTCGTACCGGGTGACCGCGTCTTCGGCCTGTTCGAGGGGGCCTTCGGGCCGCTGGCGGTGGTGGACCGGCGGATGGTGGCGGCGATGCCGCGGGAGTGGACCTTCTCGGACGCGGCCTCGGTGCCGATGGCCTTCCTGACGTCCTACTACGCGCTGGTGGACCTCGCGGGGCTGTCCGCCGGTGAGTCGGTGCTGGTCCACGCCGCCGCTGGTGGCGTGGGGATGGCCGCCGTACAGGTCGCACGGCACCTGGGTGCGGAGGTGTACGGGACGGCCTCGCCGGCGAAGTGGGCGGCGACCGGACTGGACCCGGCGCACCTCGCGTCCTCGCGCGACCTGGGCTTCGAGCAGGCCTTCGCGCGGCGCACCGAAGGGCGCGGCGTGGACGTCGTCCTCAACGCGCTGGCCGGCGAGTTCGTCGACGCCTCGGCGCGGCTGCTGGCCCCCGGCGGCCGCTTCGTGGAGATGGGCAAGGCGGACCTGCGCGACCCGGACTCGTTCGGCGACCGCCGCTACCGCTCCTTCGACCTCGGCGAGGCAGGGCCGGACCGGCTGCAGGAGATGCTGCGGGAGATCCTGGAGCTGTTCCGCGCCGGCCGGTTCACCCTGCTGCCCGCGCGGGCGTGGGACGTCCGGCAGGCGCCGGAGGTCTTCCGGCACGTCGCCTCGGGCGGCCACGTCGGCAAGAACGTCCTGATGCTGCCGCGGGCCCTCGACCCGCAGGGCACGGTCCTCATCACCGGTGGCACCGGCACCCTCGGATCGCTGCTGGCCCGGCACCTGGTCGAGCACCGGGGCGTGCGACACCTGGTCCTCACGAGCCGGAGCGGTCCCGCCGCGCCCGGCGCGCGGGAACTGGCGGAGCGACTCGGCGCGCTCGGCGCACAGGTGCGGGTGGTCGCGTGCGACGCCACCGACCGGGAGGCCCTGGCCGGACTGCTGGCCGGCCTCCCCGCCGAGCACCCGCTCACCGGGGTCGTGCACGCGGCCGGTGTCGCCGACGACGGTGTCATCGAAGCGCTGACGCCCGAGCGGGTCGCCGGCGTGCTGCGCCCCAAGGTCCAGGCCGCGCTCGCCCTGCACGAACTGACGGCCGGCCTCGACCTGGCGCTGTTCACCGTCTACGCGTCCGCGTCCTCCGCCTTCGGCTCCCCGGGCCAGGCCAACTACGCCGCCGCCAACGCCTTCCTGGAGGCGCTGGCCCAGCACCGCCGGACCCGGGGGCTCGCCGCGACCGCGCTCGGATGGGGCCTGTGGGCCGAGGAGAGCGCCATCAGCGGCGGCCTCGGCACCACCGGCCTCGCCCGCGCCACCCGCGTCGGCGGCGCGCTCTCCGCCGACGAAGGGCTCGCCCTCTTCGACACCGCCCACGCCACAGGTCTGCCGTACCTGCTCCCGCTGCGCTTCGACGCGTCCGTCGCCCGGACGCTGCGGCCCGTGCCCGCACTCCTGCGCAGCCTGGTACGCGCGCCCGCGCGCCGCGTCGCCGGTACCGTCACCGGCGGTTCGGACCTCGCCGGACGCCTCGCGGCGCTCCCCGCCGCCGAACAGCGCCGCCTGCTCACCGGACTGGTGTGTGCCGAGGCCGCGACCGTCCTCGGGCACACGGGCGCGGACGCGGTCGCCCCGGACCGGGTCTTCAAGGAACTCGGATTCGACTCGCTGACCTCCGTCGAACTGCGCAACCGCATCAACGCGGCTACCGGACTGCGCCTGCCGGCGACGCTGTTGTTCGACCATCCCACCCCGGTCGCGCTCGCCGGCCACCTCGGCACCGCACTGGTCGGCGAGGCCGGGTCGACGCACCGGGCGACCACCGGCTCCGCCACCGACCGGGGCGAGCCGATCGCGATCATCGGCATGTCGTGCCGGCTGCCCGGCGGTGTCCGGTCGCCCGCGGACCTGTGGCGGCTCGTACACGCCGCAGAGGACGCCATCACCGCCTTCCCGACCGACCGCGGCTGGGACATCGACACCACGGACCTGCCGTACGCGCCGCTCGGCGGGTTCCTCGACGACGTGGCAGGCTTCGACGCCGGGCTGTTCGGGATCTCGCCGCGCGAGGCGCTGGCGATGGACCCCCAGCAGCGCCTGCTGCTGGAGACCGCGTGGGAGGCGTTCGAGGCGGCGGGGCTCGACCCCCTGGCGGTCGCCGGTGAGCCGATCGGCGTGTTCGCGGGCGCCGCTTCCTCGTACTACGGCCTCGACAAGGCGCTCCCGGAGGACGTCGCCGGCTACCAGCTCACCGGCGGCGCCACCAGTGTCCTCTCCGGCCGGGTGGCGTACTCGTTCGGCCTGGAAGGGCCCGCGGTGACGGTGGACACGGCGTGTTCGTCGTCGCTGGTGGCGGTGCACCTCGCGGTGCAGGCGCTGCACAACGGCGAGTGCGACATGGCACTGGCCGGCGGAGTGACGGTGATGGCCGGCTTCGGGGTCTTCAGCGAGTTCAGCCGCCTGGACGGACTGGCCGGGGACGCGCGGTGCAAGGCGTTCGCGGAGGCCGCGGACGGTACGGGCTGGTCCGAAGGCGTCGGGTTGCTGCTGGTGGAGCGGTTGTCCGACGCGGTGCGCCGGGGGCATGAGGTGCTGGCGGTGGTGCGGGGGAGTGCCGTCAACCAGGACGGTGCGTCGAACGGTCTGACGGCGCCCAATGGCCCGTCGCAGGAGCGGGTGATCCGGCAGGCGTTGGCCAACGCGCGTCTTGAGGCGTCGGACGTGGATGTGGTGGAGGCGCACGGGACCGGGACCAGGCTGGGCGACCCGATCGAGGCGCAGGCGCTGCTCGCGACGTACGGACAGGGCCGGCATGAGGACCGTCCGTTGTGGCTGGGATCGGTCAAGTCGAACATCGGGCACACGCAGTCGGCCGCGGGGGTGGCGGGCGTCATCAAGATGGTGCAGGCGCTGCGCTCCGGAGTGGTCCCCGCGACCTTGCACGTGGATGAGCCGACATCGCATGTCGACTGGTCGGCCGGCGGAATCCGGCTGGCGGTCGAGTCGCGGGCGTGGCCCGAGACGGGGCGTGCGCGTCGGGCGGGTGTGTCGTCGTTCGGGATGAGCGGCACCAACGCGCACGTGATCATCGAGCAGGCCGAGCCGGTGGCGGCCCCGACGCCGGAGTCCGGGGTGGCTCGCGGGACGGTGCCCTTGGTCGTGTCGGCGCGGTCGGCGGGTGCGCTGTCGGGCCAGGCGGACCGGTTGCGGGAGCTGGTCTCCGGTGCGTCCGGACCCGACCTGGTCGACGTGGGCTGGTCGTTGCTGTCGCGCGCAGGGCTGGAGCACCGCGCGGTGGTGCTGGCCGCCGACCGTCAGAGCGCGGTGGAGGGCTTGGGTTCGGTGGTCGAGGGGGCGTTCGCCGGTTCCGTGCGGGGTGTGGTGAACGGGGGGCGTGGCGTGGTGTTCGTGTTTCCGGGTCAGGGGTCGCAGTGGGTGGGGATGGGGCGGGAGTTGGCTGGGTGGTCGGGGGTGTTCCGGGAGGCGTTGGCGGAGTGTGAGGCGGCGTTGGAGCCGTGGGTGGAGTGGTCGTTGTGGGAGGTGATCGAGCGTGGTGATGAGGGGTTGCTGGGGCGGGTGGATGTGGTGCAGCCGGTGTTGTGGGCGGTGATGGTGTCGTTGGCGCGGTTGTGGCGTGGGTGTGGGGTGGTGCCGTCTGCGGTGGTGGGTCATTCGCAGGGGGAGATCGCTGCGGCGGTGGTGGCGGGTGGTCTGTCGTTGGAGGACGGGGCGCGGGTGGTGGCGTTGCGGAGCCGGGCGATTCTGGCGCTGGCCGGTGGTGGGGGGATGGTGTCGGTTGCTGAGGGCCGGGGTGTGGTGGAGGAGTTGGTGGGTGGGTTCGGGGGGCGGTTGTCGGTGGCGGCGGTGAATGGTCCGGGGTCGACGGTGGTGTCGGGTGAGCCGGGGGCGTTGGAGGAGTTGCTGGGGTTGTGTGGGGTGCGGGGGGTGCGGGCGCGTCGGATTCCGGTGGATTACGCGTCGCATTCGGTGCAGGTGGAGGGGGTGCGGGAGCGGATTCTGGCGGAGTTGGCGGAGGTGGCGCCGGTGTCGTCGGGTGTTCCGTTGTATTCGACGGTGACGGGTGCTCCGATCGATACGGCGTCGATGGACGCGGGGTACTGGTTCGAGAATCTGCGTTCCACGGTGCGGTTCGAGGAGGTGACTCGTGGGCTGCTGGCCGATGGGCGGTCGGTGTTCGTGGAGTGCAGTCCTCATCCGGTGCTGGCGGTGGGTGTGGAGGAGACGGCTGAGGCGGCGGGTGTGGATGCCGTGGTGGTGGGTTCGCTGCGTCGTGGTGAGGGGGGTGAGGAGCGTTTCCTGACGGCCCTGGCCGAGGCGTGGGTGGCGGGTGCCGGGGTCGACTGGTCCTCCGTCGTCCCGGCCGGACGCCGCGTGGAACTGCCGGCCTACGCCTTCCAGCACGAGCGCTACTGGCTGGAGCCCGCGCCGACCACCCGCGAGGCCGCAGTCGCCGACACCGAGGAGGCCGCCTTCTGGGACGCCGTGGAACGCGGCGACCTCGCGGAACTCACCGGCACCCTGGAGCTGGAGTCCTCCCGGGAGCTCGGCGCGCTCCTGCCCGCACTCTCCTCCTGGCGTACCCGACGCCGTCAGGACACGACGATCGACACCTGGCGTTACCGGGTCGAGTGGTCCCCGCTGACCGGACTCCCTGCCACCAGCCCGCTCACCGGTACCTGGCTGGTCGTCGCCCCCCTCGCCTGCGAGCTGACGAAGTGGGCCACCACCGCGCTGCGCGCCGCCGGGGCCGACGCCCTGGAGTACGAAGTCGACGCCGACCACACTCCGGACCGCGACACGCTCGCCGCACGCCTGAAGGAGACCACCGGCCCCGAGGAACCCCTCTCCGGTGTCCTGTCGCTCATCGCCACGACCGACGTCGCGCTACCGGGCACCGCGGTGCCCGCCGGGGTCGCCGCCACCGTGACGCTGACCCAGGCGCTCGGCGACGCGGGCATCACCGCACCCCTGTGGACGCTGACCCAAGGCGCGGTGTCCACCCGCGACGAACCCGCCGACCGCCCCGCCCAGGCAGCGGTCTGGGGTGTCGGCCGGGTCGCCGCGCTCGAACACCCCGACCGCTGGGGCGGACTGATCGACATCCCACCCGCTCCCGACAGCGCCGCCGGTGACTTGCTGACCGTCGTCCTGGTCGGCGGCACCGGCGAGGACCAGGTCGCCCTCCGCGACCGCGGCATGTCCGCCCGCCGGCTCGTCCGCTCACCTCAGGACACCGACCCCACCCAGCCCGCGCCACCTGCCTGGACCCCCACCGGAACGGTGCTGGTCACCGGGGGAACCGGGGCCGTCGGCGCCGAGGTGGCCCGCTGGCTGGCCGGCAGGGGCGCACCCCATCTGCTGCTGGTCGGCCGGCGCGGTGAGAAGGCGGACGGTGCCCTGGAGCTGGCGGAGGAGCTGACCGCACTCGGCACGACGGTCACCCTGGCCGCCTGCGACGTGACCGACCGGGACGCGCTGGCGGAGGTCCTGGCCGCGGTACCGACGCAGTGGCCGCTGACCGCAGTGCTGCACGCGGCCGGCGTCGACGGGGTGACCGCGCTGGACGAGGTCGACGCGGACCATCTCGCCACCGTGCTCGGCGCGAAGGTCACCGGCGCGCGCCTGCTGCACGAGCTGACCCGGGAGAGGAACCTGGAGCGGTTCGTGGTCTTCTCCTCCGGCGCCGCCGTGTGGGGCGGCGGAGGGCAGGGCGCGTACGCCGCGGGCAACGCGTTCCTGGACGCCCTGGTACGGCACCGCCGCCAGGCCGGCCTGGCCGGGACCTCCGTGGCGTGGGGCTCCTGGGCCGGTGGCGGCCTCGCCGCGTCGGGGGGAGGCGACCGGCTGCGGCGGCTCGGGGTCGTCCCGATGGCGCCCGCACTGGCCGTACGGGCCCTGGCGGGCGCGATCGACCGGCACGAGGACGGTCTGGTCGTCGCCGACCTCGACTGGGACGTCTTCGGACCCGCGTTCACCGCGAGCCGGCCGAGCCCTCTGATCGCCGCGCTGCAAGCCGACCGGACACCGGAAGCGGCCGACGAGCAGAGCGCCGACGAGACCTCCGTACTGCTCGACCGGCTCTCCGCCGCACCGGCCCGACAGCGGCAGCAGATCCTGCTCGATCTGGTCCGCACCGAGGCCGCGGCGGTCCTGCGGTACCGGGAGGGGCAGGTCGTCGAGGCCGCGCAGGCGTTCAAGGACCTCGGCTTCGACTCGCTCACCGCGGTCGAGCTGCGCAACCGGCTCAGCCGCACGACCGGGCTGCGGCTGCCGGTGAGCCTGGCCTTCAACCACCGCACCCCCACGGGGGTCGCCGCCTACCTCGGATCGGAACTCGGCGTCGCCGACCACGGACCGAGCGCCGACAAGACGCCCGCCGAGCCCGGAGAGGACGCCATCCGGACGGCACTGGCGACCGTACCGATCGCTCGCCTTCGTGCGGAGGGCCTGGTGGACACGCTGCTGCGACTGGCCGGCGACACCGACGAGCCGTCCACCCCGTCCACCGACGGCGACTCGATCGACGAACTGGACGCCGACGCGTTGATCGACATGGCGCTGAACGCCGACCGAGACGATGCCTGAGCCTGTGGAGAACTCGATGAACACTCGTAGCGACAAGGCCGTCGAGGCCCTCCGAGCCTCGCTCAAGGAAGTCGACCGGCTCCGTCGGCAGAACCGGGAGATGCGGCAGGCGGCCCGGGAACCCATCGCCATCGTCGCGATGAGCTGCCGGCTGCCCGGCGGCGTCGGCGCACCCGAGGATCTGTGGCGGCTGCTCGCGGACGGCACCGACGCGATCGTCGACTTCCCCGACGACCGCGGCTGGACCCAGACCGTGGCCGAGACCGGTGGCTACACCCGACGCGGCGGGTTCGTCCCGGACGCCGCCGAGTTCGACGCGGCCCTGTTCGGGATCAACCCGCGCGAGGCGCTGGCGATGGACCCCCAGCAGCGGATGCTGCTGGAAGCGGCCTGGGAGGTCGCCGAACGGGCCGGCATCGACCCGCACTCGCTGGCCGGCAGCGACACCGGCGTCTTCGTCGGCGCCTCACCGTCCGGGTACGACACGGTGGGCCGGCTGCCCGAGTCCACCGTGGGCTACCAGCTGACCGGCAGCGCCGGCAGCGTACTGTCCGGTCGGCTGTCCTACGTGCTCGGTCTGGAGGGCCCGGCGGTCACCGTCGACACCGCCTGCTCCTCGTCGCTGGTCGCCCTCCACCTGGCGGTCCAGGCGTTGCGGCAGGGCGAGTGCGGCCGGGCGCTGGTCGGTGGCGTCGCCGTGATCACCACCCCGGCGGCGTTCACCGAGTTCGGCAAGCAGGGCGGCATGGCCTCCGACGGGCGGTGCAAGTCGTTCTCCGCCGAGGCCGACGGCACCGGCTGGAGCGAGGGGGTCGGCGTACTGCTCGTGGAACGCCTCTCCGACGCGCGCCGGAACGGCCACGACGTCCTCGCGGTCATCCGGGGCAGCGCGGTGAACCAGGACGGCGCGTCCAACGGTCTCACCGCGCCCAACGGCCCCTCCCAGCAGCGCGTCATCCGCCAGGCACTCGCCAACGCCCAGCTCACCACCGTCGACGTCGACGCGGTGGAGGCACACGGCACCGGCACGGCGCTCGGCGACCCGATCGAGCTGGAGGCGCTGCAGGACACCTACGGCAGGGACCGCACCGACGACCGCCCGCTGTGGCTCGGTTCGGCCAAGTCCAACCTCGGTCACACCCAGGCCGCTTCAGGTGTGGTCGGCGTCATCAAGAGCGTGCTGGCGCTGCGCAACGGCCTGCTGCCCCGCACCCTGCACGTCGCCGTCCCCACGCCCCACGTCGTGTGGGAGGGCCGCGGAGTCCGCCTGCTCGCCGACGCCCGCCCATGGCCCCGCACGGACGTGCCGCGGCGGATCGGCGTCTCCGCGTTCGGTGTCAGCGGCACCAACGCCCACCTGATCCTGGAGGAAGCACCGGCCCCGCTCCCCGGCGACGAGTCGGCGGGGGAACCGGCGGACGCCGGCGCCGGCCCGCTGCCGGGGCCGCTGCTCTGGCCGGTGTCCGCGCAGACGTCCGAGGCGCTGCGCGCACAGGCGGAGCGTCTCTCCGGCCGGCTGACGGACCACGCGGAGCATCCGGCCGATGTGGCATGGTCGCTGGCCACGACCCGGGCCGCGTTGACCCGGCGCGCCGTGGTGATCGGCACCGACGAGGCACAACTGCGCCACGGACTGGCGTCGTTGACCATCGGGCACCCGGCCGGCGGCGTCGTCACGGGAACGATCGACGAGGGCCGGACCGGGTTCCTCTTCACCGGCCAGGGCGCACAACGCGCCGGCATGGGGCGAGGACTGTACGAGTCGTTCCCGGTGTTCGCCGAGGCCTTCGACGCCGTGTGCGCGGAATTCGACCCGAGGCGTGACCGTCCGCTCAAGGACGTGGTGTTCGACGGCGGCACCGAGCTGGACCGGACCGCGTGGACGCAGGCCGGTCTGTTCGCCGTCGAGGTCGCGGCGTTCCGGCTGCTGGAGTCCTGGGGCGTCGCCCCGGACCTGCTGCTGGGCCACTCGATCGGTGAGGTGGCCGCCGCGCACTGCGCCGGCGTCCTCTCGCTGGCACACGCCTGTCGACTCGTCGAGGCGCGGGGCCGGCTGATGCAGGCGCTGCCCTCCGGCGGCGCGATGCTCGCGGTCGAGGCGACCGAGAGCGAGGTCGTCGAGATGATCGCCGGCCAGGCCGACATCGCCGCCGTCAACGGCCCCACGTCGGTGGTGGTCTCCGGCTCCGAGGAGACCCTCGACGCGCTGGCCACGCGCTGGACGGGGGAGGGGCGCCGTACCCGCCGGCTGACGGTCTCGCACGCGTTCCATTCCGCGCTGATGGAGCCCATGCTGGCCGAGTTCGCCACCGTGGTCGAGAAGCTGGACTTCGCCGATCCCGTCATCCCCGTGGTGTCCAACCTGACCGGCGAGGTGGCGGAGTCCGGCCTGCTGTCGGACCCGGGGTACTGGGTGCGGCAGGTGCGGCAGGCGGTCCGGTTCGCCGACGGGGTGGCACGGCTTCGGGAACAGGGCGTGTCCCGCTTCGTCGAGCTGGGCCCCGACGGGGTGCTCTGCGCCATGGCCCAGCAGACCGCCGCCGACGCCGTGTGCGCACCCCTGCTGCGCAGGGACCGGGACGACACCGCCACCGCGCTCACCGCACTGGCCCGGCTGTGGACCTCCGGCGCCGAGGTGGACTGGCGCTCACTGCTCCCCGCGGGCCGCAGGGTCGAGCTGCCGACGTACGCCTTCCAGCGCGAGCGCTACTGGCCCGAGGCGCTGCCCGACGCGGGCGCCGCCCAGCCGTCCACCTCACCGGACGAGGACCGGTTCTGGGAAGCGGTGGAACGGGCTGATCTCACCGGACTCACCGACACCCTCGGACTGCGCGACGACCCCGAGTCCCTGGCGAACCTCGTACCGGCGCTGTCGTCCTGGCGACGCTCCCTGCGCCAGGATTCCCTCCTGGATTCCTGGCGCTACCAGGCCCGATGGAAGCCGCTCACCCTCACCCCGGGCGGCTCCCTCACCGGGACCTGGCTGCTCGTCACCGCAGACGCCGGCGACGACGCCCAGCACGTGGCGAACGCCCTCCGTGCCTCCGGCGCGCGGGTCGTCGAACTCACCCTCACCGCGGCCGACGACCGAGCCGTCCTCACCGAGCGGCTCACCGCCGCCGCCCCGGACGGCGTCGTGGTCGTCGTGGGCGGCACGAGCCCACGACCGTCGCGACCCACCGACCTCGCCGCGCTGCTCCGCACCTACCAGGCCCTGGCCGACGCGGAGCCGGCCGCCCCGCTGTGGTGCCTGACCCGGGGCGCGGTGTCCACCGGCGACGGTGACCCGCTGCTCCACCCGGAGCAGGCACCGTTGTGGGGGCTCGGCCGGGTCGCGGCCCTGGAGCACCCCACCACCTGGGGCGGACTGGTCGACCTGCCGGCCCACGGCGACGACAGCACCGGCGACTTGCTGGCCGCGCTGCTCGGTGGCGGGGCCCGGGAGGACCAGGTCGCGCTCCGCGACGGGCAGGCGTACGGCCGCCGGATCGTACGGGCACCACTGCCGCGGGTTTCCGCACCCCGGTGGACGACCGACGGCACCGTACTGGTCACCGGTGGAACCGGAGGGCTCGGCGGTGAGGTGGCCCGATGGCTCGCCCGGCGCGGGGTGCCGCACCTGCTGCTGCTGAGCCGGCACGGCGCGGACGCACCCGGCGCCGACGAACTCCGCGCCGAGTTGCACGCGCTGGGTACCCAGGTGACCGTCGCCGGGTGCGACGTGGCCGACCGTGAGTCCCTGGCCGCCGTACTGGCCGCCGTACCCGCCGAGTTCCCGCTCACCGGTGTGGTGCACGCCGCCGGCGTCGGGACGCCGGGCCGGCTGCTGGACACCGACGAGACCGAGGTCGCCGAGGTGCTGCGCGCCAAGGTCACCGGCGCGGCCCTGCTCGACGAACTCACCGACGGACTGGACCTGTTCGTCGTCTTCTCCTCCATCGCCGCGACCTGGGGCAGCGGCGGCCAGGGCGCCTACGCGGCCGGGAACGCCTTCCTCGACGCGTTGGTGGAGCACCGCAGGCACCGAGGTCTGAGCGGAACCGCGATCGCCTGGGGGCCGTGGGCCGAGGTCGGCATGGCCGCCGACGACGAGGTCGCCGCGTTCCTGCGGCGCCGTGGCCTGTCGGTGATGGACCGTACGGTCGCTCTCCGGGCGCTCGCCTCGGCCGTCGACCATGACGAGACCACCGTGAGCGTCGCCGACGTCGACTGGAAGCTGTTCGCTCCGGCGTTCGTCTCCGCCCGCCCGAGCCCCCTGCTCGCCGAACTCCCCGACGCACGGGTCCCGGCCAGGGCGACCACCGACGCCGACACCCCGTCCACCGCACTGCGCGACGCGCTCGCCGCCGCCCCCGAAACCGAACGGCACCGGCTGCTCCTGGACGCGGTCCGCACGCACACCGCGCAGGTACTGGGGCATACGAACGTCGCCGTGGTGGAACCCCGGCGCGCCTTCCGCGACCTCGGATTCGACTCGCTCACCGCCGTCGAACTGCGCAACCTGCTCACCTCCGAGACCGGGCTGCCCCTGCCGACCACCCTGGTCTTCGACCACCCCACGCCGACCGCGCTCACCGACCACCTGCTCGGCAGGCTCTTCGGCGACACCTCCGCGGCCGCCGCCGCGCCCTCCCTCGACACCCCCGCCGCCGCCGACGAACCCATCGCGATCGTCGGCATGAGCTGCCGCTACCCCGGCGGAGCCAACTCGGCCGAGCAACTGTGGGACCTGGTGGCCTCGGGCCGCGACGTCGTCACGGACTTCCCCACCGACCGTGGCTGGCCCGAGGGCGGGGACGGCGACTACGCCCGCCGGGGCGGATTCGTCGACGGAGCGACGGAGTTCGACGCTGCGCTGTTCGGGATCTCGCCGCGTGAGGCGCTGGCGATGGACCCGCAGCAGCGGCTGCTGCTGGAAGCGTCCTGGGAGGCCTTCGAACACGCCGGCATCGACCCGCTCTCGCAGAACCACACCCGTACCGGCGTACTCATCGGCGCCGCGTCGTCCGGCTACGGCCTGGGCACCGACCTCTTCACCACCGCCGAAGGGCACGTGCTGGCGGGCGGATCGAACAGCGTGATCTCGGGCCGGGTGGCGTACTCGTTCGGCCTGGAAGGGCCCGCGGTGACGGTGGACACGGCGTGTTCGTCGTCGCTGGTGGCGGTGCACCTCGCGGTGCAGGCGCTGCGCAACGGCGAGTGCGACAGGGCACTGGCCGGCGGCGTGACGGTGATGGCGGCACCGAGCATCTTCGCCGAGTTCAACCGGCAGGGTGGGTTGGCGGGCGACGGGCGGTGCAAGGCGTTCGCGGGTGCGGCGGACGGTACCGGGTGGGCCGAGGGCGTGGGCGTGCTGGTGTTGGAGCGGTTGTCCGACGCGGTGCGCCGGGGGCATGAGGTGCTGGCGGTGGTGCGGGGGAGTGCCGTCAACCAGGACGGTGCGTCGAACGGTCTGACGGCTCCCAATGGTCCGTCGCAGGAGCGGGTGATCCGGCAGGCGTTGGCCAACGCGCGTCTTGAGGCGTCGGACGTGGACGTGGTGGAGGCGCACGGGACCGGGACCAGGCTGGGCGACCCGATCGAGGCGCAGGCGCTGCTCGCGACGTACGGACAGGGCCGGGACGAGGACCGTCCGTTGTGGCTGGGCTCGGTCAAGTCGAACATCGGGCACACACAGGCGGCCGCGGGGGTGGCGGGCGTCATCAAGATGGTGCAGGCGCTGCGCTCCGGCACGGTTCCGGCGACGCTGCATGTGGATGAGCCGACTCCGCACGTGGACTGGACGACCGGTGCCGTGCGGCTGGCGGTCGCGTCGCGGGCGTGGCCCGAGACGGGGCGTGCGCGTCGGGCGGGTGTGTCGTCGTTCGGGATGAGCGGCACCAACGCGCACGTGATCATCGAGCAGGCCGAGCCGGTGGCGGCCCCGACGCCGGAACCTTCGACCGGCTCCGCATGGGTGCCGTTGACCGTGTCGGCGAAGTCGGTCGTGGGCCTTGCCGCGCAGGCGGACCGGTTGCGGGAACTGGTCTCCGGTACGTCCGGACCCGACCTGGTCGACGTGGGCTGGTCGCTGTTGTCGCGGGCGGGGTTGGAGCACCGGGCGGTGGTGCTGGGCGCCGACCGTGAGAGCGCGGCCGAAGGCCTGAAGTCGGTAGCCGCCGGTGTGGCGTCCTCGGGCGTGGTGGCGGGTGGAGTGGTCCCCGGGGACGTGGTGTTCGTGTTTCCGGGTCAGGGGTCGCAGTGGGTGGGGATGGGGCGGGAGTTGGCTGGGTGGTCGGGGGTGTTCCGGGAGGCGTTGGCGGAGTGTGAGGCGGCGTTGGAGCCGTGGGTGGAGTGGTCGTTGTGGGAGGTGATCGAGCGTGGTGATGAGGGGTTGTTGGAGCGGGTGGATGTGGTGCAGCCGGTGTTGTGGGCGGTGATGGTGTCGTTGGCGCGGTTGTGGCGTGGGTGTGGGGTGGTGCCGTCTGCGGTGGTGGGTCATTCGCAGGGGGAGATCGCTGCGGCGGTGGTGGCGGGTGGTCTGTCGTTGGAGGACGGGGCGCGGGTGGTGGCGTTGCGGAGCCGGGCGATTCTGGCGCTGGCCGGTGGTGGGGGGATGGTGTCGGTTGCTGAGGGCCGGGGTGTGGTGGAGGAGTTGGTGGGTGGGTTCGGGGGGCGGTTGTCGGTGGCGGCGGTGAATGGTCCGGGGTCGACGGTGGTGTCGGGTGAGCCGGGGGCGTTGGAGGAGTTGCTGGGGTTGTGTGGGGTGCGGGGGGTGCGGGCGCGTCGGATTCCGGTGGATTACGCGTCGCATTCGGTGCAGGTGGAGGGGGTGCGGGAGCGGATTCTGGCGGAGTTGGCGGAGGTGGCGCCGGTGTCGTCGGGTGTTCCGTTGTATTCGACGGTGACGGGTGCTCCGATCGATACGGCGTCGATGGACGCGGGGTACTGGTTCGAGAATCTGCGTTCCACGGTGCGGTTCGAGGAGGTGACTCGTGGGCTGCTGGCCGATGGGCGGTCGGTGTTCGTGGAGTGCAGTCCTCATCCGGTGCTGGCGGTGGGTGTGGAGGAGACGGCTGAGGCGGCGGGTGTGGATGCCGTGGTGGTGGGTTCGCTGCGTCGTGGTGAGGGGGGTGAGGAGCGTTTCCTGACGGCCCTGGCCGAGGCGTGGGTGGCGGGTGCCGGGGTCGACTGGTCCTCCGTCGTACCGGCCGGACGCCGCGTGGAACTGCCGGCCTACGCCTTCCAACGTGAACGCTACTGGCCGCGCCCCGTGATGTCCGGTGACGTGTCCGCGGTGGGGCAACAGGGCCTGCACCACGCGATTCTGGGCGCGACCGTCGCCCTGCCGAGCGGCGGTGCGGTGCTGACGGGGCGGTTGTCGCCGTCGTCACACCCCTGGCTCCAGGACCACGCGGTGCGCGGCCAGGTACTGGTGCCCGGTACCGCGTTCGCGGAGCTGGCACTCCGCGCCGGTGACCAGGTGGGCAGTGGGTTCCTGCGGGAACTGGTGCTACAGACGCCGCTGGTGCTCTCCGACCGGGCCGGCGTCGCGCTCCAGGTCGGCATCGGTGCGCCCGACGATTCCGGTGACCGCTCCGTCGAGGTGTGCTCCCGCCCCTCCGACGACGCCGCCTGGGTGTGCCACGCGACCGGACTGCTCGGCGAGTCCGCCGCGGACGCGCCCACGGAGTCGACGACGTGGCCGCCGCCCGGCTCACGTCCCGTGGACCTGGCCGGCTTCTACGACGGACTCGCGGAGGCCGGGTACGGCTACGGTCCGGCGTTCCAGGGCCTACGGGCCGTGTGGCGCGACGGCGACACCGTCTTCGCCGAAGTGGAGTTGCCCGAGGCGGTCGACCCCGCGGGTTTCGGCATACACCCGGCATTGCTGGACGCGGCCCTGCACGCCGTCGCGGTCACCGACGCCGACGCCGACTCCGACGCCGACTCCGGCACCCGACTCCCCTTCGCCTGGCACGGCGTCACACTCCACGCCACCGAGGCGACCGTACTCCGCGTCGCCCTCACCGACACCCCCGACGGCCTCACCGTACGAGCCGTCGACCCCACCGGCGCACCCGTCGTCACCGTCGAGGCCCTCGTACTGCGCGACATCACCCCCGAGGCCCTGCGGCAGGTCGGCGAACAACGCCTGCGCGAGGCCCTGTTCGCCCTCGACTGGACCGTGCTGCCCGACCCCGGCAACGCCCCGCCCGACACCTCCGCATGGCTGCGCCTCGACCCCGACGGACCGACCCCGGCACACGACACGCCGCCGCCCCCCGTCGCGGTCCTCACCCTCCCCCAGCCCGCGCCCGACGCGGCCCTGTCGGCGGACACCGTCCACCTCACCACCCAGGACGTGCTCCGCACCGTCCAGAACTGGCTCGCCGACGACCGGTACCTCGACACCCGTCTGGTGGTCGTCACCCGCGGAGCCGTCCCCGCCGTGCCCGGCCAGTCGGTGACCGACCTCGCCGGAGCGTCGGTCTGGGGCCTGCTGCGTTCCGCGCAGTCCGAACACCCCGGCCGCATCGTCCTGCTGGACCGCGACCCCGCCGGCACCGACGGCGACGTCTGGCCGAACTGGGCCGTCGCCGACGACGAACCGCAGGTCGCGATACGCGACGGCCGGGCCCGCGCACCCCGTCTCGTCCGCCCGTCCGCCGCCGACGACGGCCTGCCCCTCCCCTCGGGACCCGCCGCCTGGCGACTGGACGTCACCGACGAGGGAACCCTCGACCACCTGGCGATGCTCCCCGCGCCCGACGCCGACGCCCCGCTGACCGCCGGTCAGGTGCGGGTGGCCGTACGCGCCGCCGGTGTCAACTTCCGCGACGTCCTGATCGCCCTCGGCATGTACCCGGACCGCGCGCAGATGGGCGCCGAGGCGGCCGGCGTCGTGACCGAGACCGGCCCCGGGGTGCACGACCTCGCCGTGGGCGACCGGGTGTTCGGCTTCTTCACCGGCGGAATCGCCTCCCGCGCGGTCACCGACCGGCGACTGCTGGCCCCCGTGCCCACCGGCTGGACCTTCGCCCAGGCGGCCGCCGTACCGGTCGTGTTCGCCACCGCGTACTACGGGCTGGTGGACGTGGCCCGCGCCCGGCCGGGCGAATCGGTGCTCGTGCACTCCGCCGCGGGCGGTGTCGGCATGGCAGCGGTACAACTCGGCCGCCACCTCGGCCTGGAGGTGTTCGGCACCGCCAAGCCCAGCAAATGGGGCACCCTGCGCGCCGCCGGCCTCGACGACGCGCACATCGCCTCCTCCCGGGACCTCGCGTTCGAGGAGCGCTTCCGCGCCACGAGCGACGGCCGGGGCGTGGACGTGGTGCTGAACTCACTCGCCGGCGAGTTCGTCGACGCGTCCCTGCGACTCCTCGGCGACGGCGGCCGGTTCGCCGACCTGAGCCGCACCGACCTCCGCGACGCCGCACAGGTCGCGGCCGACCACCCGGGCGTGCGCTACCAGGCGTTCAACCCCGCCGAGGCCGGCGCCGACCGGGTACGGGAGATACTCGGCGAGGTTCTCGACCTGTTCCACACCGGCGTACTGGAGCTGCTGCCGGTCACCGCCTGGGACGTACGGGACGCGGTGTCCGCCTTCCGGCACATCAGCCAGGCGCGGCACGTGGGCAAGAACGTGCTCACGGTCCCGACGCCGCTCGACCCCGACGGCACCGTCCTCATCACCGGCGGTACCGGCACGCTCGGCGGCCTGCTCGCCCGGCACCTGGTCACCGAACACGGAGCACGGAACATCCTGCTGCTCAGCCGTCGGGGCGCGGACGGCCCCGGCGCGACCGAGCTCCTCGCCGACCTGCACGCCATGGGTGCCCGGGCTACGGTCGTGGCCTGCGACGCCGCCGATCGGGCCGCGCTGGCCGACGTACTGACGGCGATTCCGGACCGGCATCCGCTGACCGGAGTGATACACGCGGCCGGCGTCCTCGACGACGGCGTCTTCGAGTCGATGACCCCGGAGCGGGTCGAGGCGGTGCTCCGCCCCAAGGTGGACGCCGCCGTCAATCTGCACGACCTCACCCTGGACACCGACCTCGCCCTGTTCGTGCTCTACTCCTCCGCCTCGGCCACCCTCGGCACCGGCGGCCAGGCCAACTACGCGGCCGCCAACAGCTTCCTCGACGCGCTCGCCTCCTACCGCCGCGCCCGTGGACTGCCCGCCCAGTCCCTCGGTTGGGGCCTCTGGCAGCAGGCCAGCACCATGACCGGCCACCTCCTCGACGACGCCACCCCGACCGGAGGCCGGACGGGCGCCACCCTGAGCACCGAGCAGGGCCTGGCACTGTTCGACGTCGCCTCCGCGACACACACCCCGCATCTGCTGCCCATCCCCCTCGACCTCGCCCGAGGCGGGGAGGTCCCCGCACTGCTGCGCGGCCTGATCCGCCCGGCCGGCCGACGCGCGGCCGGCCGACGCGCGGCCGGCCGGAACGAGGAGACCCACAACGTCCTCGCCACCCGGCTGCTCGGGCTGTCCGCCGCCGACCGGCGCGACCTCGTACTGGACCTCGTCCGAGGCAACGCCGCGACCGTGCTGGGCCACGCCCGGGCCGATGCCGTCGGCGCCCGCCAGGCCTTCCGCGACCTCGGCTTCGACTCGCTCACCGCGGTCGAACTCCGTAACCGGCTCAACACCGCGACCGGGCTCCGCCTCCCCGCCACCCTCGTCTTCGACCATCCGACCCCGACCGTGCTCGCCGAACACCTCAGCACCCGCCTGGGCGGCGAGCCCGCCCCCACCCCGGCCGCGCCCCCGACGACCGCCGCCGCGCCCGGCGAACCCATCGCGATCGTCGGCATGGCCTGCCGGCTCCCCGGCGGAGTCGCCTCGCCGGCCGATCTGTGGCCGCTGGTCAGCGAGGGCATGGACGCGACCTCCGGCTTCCCGGCCGACCGGGGCTGGCCGCTGGACATCGTCGGCGCCGAGGCGGCGCGCGGCGGATTCCTGGACGAGGCCACGGACTTCGACGCCGCCCTGTTCGGGATCTCGCCGCGCGAGGCCCTCGCCATGGATCCCCAGCAGCGGCTGCTGCTCGAAACCGCCTGGGAGGCGTTCGAGTCCGCCGGTATCGCCACCTCGGACGCCCACGGCTCCTCCACCGGCGTGTTCATCGGTGCCGCGCACGCGCAGTACGGCTACGGCATGCGACTGCCGGACAACGCGCTCGGCCATCTGATGACCGGCACCACGACCAGCGTGGCGTCCGGCCGGCTGGCGTACACCTTCGGCCTCGAGGGACCGGCCGTCACCGTCGACACCGCGTGCTCCTCGTCGCTGGTGGCACTGCACCTCGCCGTGCAGGCACTGCGCAACGGCGAGTGCGCGATGGCGCTCGCCGGCGGCGTGACCGTCCTCGCGACCCCGGGCGTGATCACCGAGTTCGACCGCCAGCGCGGCCTGGCCTCGGACGGACGCTGCAAGGCGTTCTCCGCCGCCGCGGACGGCACCGGTATGTCCGAGGGCGTCGGCCTGCTGCTGGTGGAGCGGTTGTCGGACGCGGAGCGGCTCGGCCACGAGGTACTGGCCGTGGTGCGGGGGAGCGCGGTCAACCAGGACGGCGCCTCCAACGGTCTCACGGCGCCGAACGGCCCCTCCCAGGAGCGGGTGATCCGTCAGGCGCTGGCGAACGCGCGGCTCGCGGCGTCGGAGGTCGACGCGGTCGAGGCGCACGGTACCGGCACCCGGCTCGGCGACCCGATCGAGGCGCAGGCGCTGCTGGCGACGTACGGACAGGGCCGGGACGAGGACCGTCCGCTGTGGCTGGGGTCGGTGAAGTCCAACATCGGACACACCCAGGCCGCCGCCGGCGTCGCGGGCGTCATCAAGATGGTGCTGGCGATGCGGAACGGGGTGTTGCCGCCCACGCTCCTGCACGCGGACGAGCCCACCCCGCACGTCGACTGGTCGGCCGGTGCGGTTGAACTGCTCACCGAGGCACGCCCCTGGCCGCTGTCCGACCGGCCCCACCGGGCCGGAGTGTCGTCGTTCGGCATCAGCGGCACCAACGCCCACGTCATCCTCGAAGCGGCGGGGCCCGCCCACTCCCACGCCACGCCCACGATCCCGTCCACGCCCGGCCCGGTCGGCTGGCTGGTCTCCGCGCATACCCCCGAGGGCCTGCGCGCCCAGGCGGAACGACTGGCGACCACCCTCTCCGCGGCGCGGGCCGAAGCGCACGACGTGGCCTGGTCGCTGGCCACCACCAGGACCGCGCTGGACCACCGGGCGGCGGTCGTCGGCGAAGGCCACGGCGAGCTGGTCGCGGGGCTGACCGCGTTGGCCTGCGGCGAACCCGCCGCGAACGTGGTCTCGGGCGCGGTCGCCGAGGGGCGCACGGCGTTCCTCTTCACCGGCCAGGGTGCGCAACGGGCCGGTATGGGGCGAGGGCTGTACGAGGCGTACCCGGTGTTCGCCGAGGCGTTCGACACGGTCTGCGCGGAACTGGACCGGAGGCTGGAACGCCCGGTGCGCGAGGCGGTCTTCGACGGCGTCGACCTCGATCGGACGGTCTGGACGCAGGCCGGGCTGTTCGCGGTCGAGGTCGCGGTGTTCCGGCTGCTGGAGTCCTGGGGTGTGGTCCCCGACGTACTGCTGGGGCACTCGATCGGTGAGATCGCCGCCGCCCACTGCGCGGGGGTGTTCTCGCTCGCCGACGCGTGTGCGCTCGTCGCCGCACGAGGCCGGCTGATGCAGGCGCTGCCCGCCGGCGGGGCGATGCTGGCGGTACGGGCGACCGAGGCGGAGGTGGTCGAGGACGTGCGGGGCCGACTGGACGTCGCCGCGGTGAACGGACCCTCGTCGGTGGTGGTCTCCGGTGACGCCGGGACGATCGACGAGTTCGCCGCGAAGTGGCGGGGAGAGGGGCGCAGAACCAGCCGGTTGACGGTGTCGCACGCCTTCCACTCGGCGTTGATGGAGCCCATGCTGGCGGACTTCGCCTCGGTCGCGGAGTCGGTGAGCTACTGCGCACCCCGCATCCCCCTGGTCGCCGCGACGGCGGGCGCGCAGCCGGCCACCCCCGAGTACTGGGTGCGCCAGGTACGCGAGACCGTCCGGTTCGCCGACGCCGTGACGGAGGTGACCGAACGCGGCGTCACCCGTTTCGTGGAGGTCGGCCCCGACGGCGTGCTCTGCGGAATGGCGCAGCAGACCGCCGCCGACGCCGTGTTCGCGCCGGTACTGCGCCGTGACCGGGACGAGCACGAGACCGCCCTGGCCGCGCTCGGTCGGCTGTGGGCCGCCGGCGCGGAGATCCACTGGCCGGCGGTGTTGCCCGCCGGCCGCCGGGTCGCGTTGCCGACGTACGCCTTCCAGCGGGAGCGGTACTGGCCGGAGCCGTCGACGGTGGCCGACCCGGCCGCCCCCGCCGACGCGGACGAGGCCCGGTTCTGGGCGGCCGTCGACCGCGCGGATCTGACCGAACTCGCCGACACCATCGGCCTGCCCGACGCCTCCGCCCCTCTGGACGCCCTGGTCCCCGCGCTCTCCCGGTGGCGGCGCTCCCGCCGCCAGGAGTCGGTGATCGGCTCCTGGCGCTACCGCGTCACCTGGACCCCGCTCCAGCACCTCACCAGCACGCCCGCCACCCTGTCCGGCACCTGGCTGGTCGCGGCCGCCCCGGCCGACGCCGAACCGGCCGCCCGTCTCGCCGAGGCACTCCGCGCGGCCGGAGCCGAGGTCGCCCCACTGGACCGCGAGGCCGACCGGCAGGGCGCCCACGCGTCCGCCACCGTCGCCGGAGTCGTCGCGCTGGCCCCGTCCAGCGACGCCGTCACCGAGTCGGTGGCGCTCCTTCGCCAGTTGGACGACGCGGAGCTGGACGCACCGGTGTGGATGCTCACCAGCGGGGCGGTGTCGATAGGCCGCTCCGATCCGCTGCGCGAGGTGGCCCAGGCGCAGGCCTGGGGACTCGGGCGGGTGGCGGCGCTGGAACAGCCGCGCCGCTGGGGCGGGCTGATCGACCTCCCGGCCGAGTTCGACGCCCGCGCCGCCCGCCTCCTGATATCCGTACTGGCCGGTGGCACGGGTGAGGACCAGGTCGCCGTACGTTCCTCCGGCGCGTACGGCCGCCGACTGGTCCGCGCCGCCGCCGGCGAACCGACCGGCACCCCGTACACGCCCTCCGGGACCGTCCTCGTCACCGGCGGCACCGGAGCCCTCGGCAAGCGGGTGGCCCGTTGGCTGGCCGAACGAGGAGCACCGCGCCTGGTGCTCCTGGGACGTCGGGGCGCCGACGCGCCGGGCACCACCGAGCTGGCCGCCGAACTGGCCGCTCACGGCTGCGAGGCGACCGTCGTTGCCTGCGACGTCACCGACCGCACGGCGCTGGCGGCCGTCCTGGACGCGATCCCCGAAGAGCACCCCCTGACCGGCGTCGTGCACGCGGCCGGCTTCGGACAGGCCGTACCCCTCGCCGACACCGACGAAGCCGAGATCACCCGCGTCCTGGACGGCAAGGTGACGGGCGCGGCTCATCTCGACGAGCTGACCCGTGAGACCGATCTGGACCTGTTCGTGGTCTTCTCCTCGATCGCGGCGACCTGGGGCAGCGGCGGGCAGGGCGTCTACGCGGCCGCCAACGCCCACCTCGACGCGCTCGTCGAGCAGCGGCGGGCGCACGGACGCAGCGGTACCTCCGTGGCCTGGGGACCCTGGGAGGGCGAAGGGATGGCCGCGCAGGGCGGGGCCGAGGAGTACCTGTACCGCCACGGCCTGGTCGCCATGGCACCGGACCTCGCCCTGCGCGCGCTGGAACGCGCGGTGGAACTCGACGAGAGCTGTGTGACCGTCGCCGACGTGGACTGGGAGCGGTTCGCCCCGGCCTTCACCTCCGGCCGGGACAGCGCTCTGCTCACCGAACTGACGGACGCAGCACAGGCGTTGGCACCGGCGACCGACGCCGCCGAGCGCGGCTCGACCTTCCGCGACGAACTGGTCGCGGCCCCCGAGAGCCGCCGCCACGGCATGCTGCTCGACCTGATCCGGGCCCGCGCGGCCGTCTCGCTCGGGCACGCCTCCGCGGAGGCGATCGACCCGGACCGGTCCTTCCGCGACGCCGGCTTCGACTCGCTCACGGCCATCGAGCTGCGCAACCTGCTCGGCGCGGACACCGGGCTGACCCTGCCCGCCACCCTGGTCTTCGACCACCCAAGCCCCACCGCACTGGCCGAGCACCTGTCCGCCGGACTCCTGGAGCGAACCGGCACGGACGCCGGCCCCACCGCCGTCGGCGCCGTCGACGAACCGATCGCGATCGTCGGGATGAGCGCCCGTTACCCGGGCGGGGTGCGCAACGCCGAGCAGCTGTGGGAGCTGGTCGCGCACGGTGCCGACGGCACCGCCGAGTTCCCGGCCGACCGCGAGTGGCCGAGCGACGTCGTGGCCGGAGCGGCCGCACGGGGCGGATTCGTGGACGGGGCGACGGAGTTCGACGCCGGTCTGTTCGGAATCAGCCCACGTGAGGCGCTCGCGATGGACCCCCAGCAGCGGCTGCTGCTCGAAGCCTCCTGGGAAGCGTTCGAGTCCGCCGGGCTGAATCCGCGCTCGCTGCGCGGCCGACCGGTCGGCGTCTTCGCCGGTGCTTCTTCCTCGGGGTACGGAGGCGCGGGCGACGACCTCGAAGGCGCCGGCGGGTACCTGCTGGCCGGCACCGCCAACAGCGTGATCTCCGGCCGGGTGGCGTACACCTTCGGTCTGGAGGGACCGGCGGTCACCGTCGACACCGCGTGCTCCTCGTCGCTGGTGGCGCTGCACTGGGCGGCGCAGGCGTTGCGCAACGGCGAGTGCGAGCTGGCGTTGGCCGGCGGTGTGACGGTCATGGTGTCGCCGGCGGCGTTCGCCGAGTTCGACCGGCAGGACGGACTGGCCTCCGACGGGCGCTGCAAGTCGTTCGCGGGCGGTGCGGACGGCACCGGCTGGGGCGAGGGCGTGGGTGTCCTGGTGCTGGAGCGACTCTCCGACGCTCGCCGCAACGGCCACGAGATCCTCGCGGTGGTGCGCGGCAGCGCGGTCAACCAGGACGGCGCGTCCAACGGACTGACCGCGCCCAACGGCCCGTCCCAGCAGCGGGTCATCCGCCAGGCGCTGGCCACCGCGGGCCTGGCTCCGGGCGAGGTCGACGTCGTCGAGGCACACGGCACCGGAACCCGCCTGGGCGATCCCATCGAGGCACAGGCCCTGTTGGCGACGTACGGACAGGGCCGGGACGAGGACCGCCCGCTCTGGCTGGGCTCGGTCAAGTCCAACATCGGCCACACCCAGGCGGCCTCGGGGGTGGCGGGCGTGATCAAGATGGTCATGGCCATGCGACACGGCGTACTCCCCGCGACCCTCCACGTGGACGAGCCGACCCCGCACGTCGACTGGTCCACCGGCGCGGTGAAGCTGCTCACCGACGCCCGACCCTGGACCGTCACCGACCGTCCGCGCCGGGCCGGGGTGTCGTCGTTCGGCATCAGCGGCACCAACGCGCACATCCTGCTGGAGAGCGCGCCGTCGTCCGACGACGAAGCGTCCGTACCCGCGCGTGCCCCGCGCCCACTGGGCTGGACGCTGTCCGCCAAGACCGCCGACGGTCTACGGGCCCAGGCCGCGCGACTGCGCGGGCTGGTGGCCGAGCGCCACATCGACCCGTACGACGTGGCCTGGTCGCTGGCCACCACCCGGGCGGCCCTGGATCACCGAGCGGTGGTCGTCGGCACCGACCGGGACGAACTCCTCGCCGGCCTCGCCGCGCTGGCCCGAGGCGGGACCGCCGCCCACACGCTGTCGGCGGAGGCGACGCGGGGGCGTACCGCGTTCCTGTTCACCGGCCAGGGGGCGCAGCGCGCGGGCATGGGACGTGGACTGTACGAGACCTTCCCGGTGTACGCGGACGCGTTCGACGCGGTCTGCGCCGAACTGGAACCGCACCTGGAGCACCCGGTGCGGGACGTGGTGTTCGACGGCACCGGCCTGGACCGGACGGTGTGGGCGCAGGCCGGGCTGTTCGCCGTGGAGGTCGCGGTGTTCCGGCTGCTGGAGTCCTGGGGCGTGGTCCCGGACGTGCTGCTCGGCCACTCGGTCGGCGAGCTGGCCGCGGCGCACTGCGCCGGGGTGTTCTCGCTGCCGGACGCGTGTCGGCTCGTGGCGGCACGCGGGCGGTTGATGCAGGCGCTGCCCGTCGGCGGGGCGATGCTCGCGGTGGAGGCGACCGAGGCCGAGGTCGTCGAGGTGATCGAGGGCCGGTTGGACGTCGCGGCGGTGAACGGCCCGTCGTCGGTGGTGGTGTCCGGCGCGGCCGAGACGGTCGAGGAGTTCGCCGCCCTCTGGCGCGACCAGGGGCGTCGTACGCGCCGGCTGACCGTGTCGCACGCGTTCCACTCGGTGCTGATGGAGCCGATGCTCACCGAGTTCGCCGCCGTGCTGGAGAAGACGGCCTTCGCCGAGCCCCGCATCCCCGTCGTGTCCGACCTGACCGGCCGGCCGGCCGAGCCCGGCCTCCTGTCCAGCCCGGACTACTGGGTACGACAGGTCCGCGAAGCCGTCCGGTTCGCCGACGGGGTCGAGTGGTTGCGGCGCGAGGGCGTGACCCGCCTGGTGGAGCTGGGCCCGGACGGGGTGCTGTGCGGGATGGCTCGACAGGCCGGCATCGACGCCGTGTGCGCCCCGGTCCTGCGAGCCGACCGGGACGACACCGTCACCGCGCTGCTCGCCCTGGCCCAGCTGTGGACCGACGGCGCGGACGCCGACTGGTCGACGACGGCACCCGGCGGTCGCCGGGTCGCCCTGCCCACCTACCCGTTCCAGCGCGACAGGTACTGGCCGCGTGCCACCGCCGCGGTCACGCGCCCGGCAGCCCATGCGACGGACTCCCGCTTCTGGGATGCGGTCGAGCACGAGGACATCGACGCGCTCGCCGACCTCCTGGACGACCCCCGGACTCTGGACCTGCTCGGAGCCGCGCTGCCGATGCTCTCCTCGTGGCGGCGGCAGCGGCGCAAGGAGTCCGCGATCGACTCATGGCGCTACCTCGCGACCTGGCGCCCGGTCGCCGACCTGCCCGCGCACCCGGCCCTGACCGGCCGCTGGCTGGTGGTCGTCCCGGAGTCCCAGCCGACCCCCGCCCCCGCCCGAGAGGTGTCCTCCGCACTGGTCGGCGCGGGCGCCGAGGCCGTGCGGCTCGTCCCCACCAGCTCGGACCGGGCGGCGCTCGCCGCCCGACTCGCCGCGGTGGGCCCGGTGAGCGGGGTGGTCTCACTCGCGGCCTGGGCGGACGACGAGACCCCGCGCCCCGGTCCGTCCGCCGGCCTTCGGCTGACCCTGAGCCTGCTCCAGGCGCTCGGCGACGCCGGGATCGACGCCCCCCTGTGGGCGTTGACCAGCGGCGCCGTCTCGGTCGGGCGGTCGGACGCGTCGCCCGCCGCGGTGTCGGCGCAGATCTGGGGACTCGGTCGGGTCGCGGCTCTGGAACAGCCGGACCGTTGGGGCGGGCTCCTCGACATCCCGTCCGTCCTGGACGCCAGAGCCGGAGCACGCCTCGCCGCCGTCCTCGGTGGCGACACCGGTGAGGACCAGGTGGCGGTACGCGCGGCCGGCGTGTACGGCCGTCGCCTGGTGCGCGCCGAGTCGGCCGGCAGCACCCCGTGGTCGCCGTCGCGGCCCGGTGCCGTGCTGGTGACCGGTGGCACCGGAGCGCTCGGCGCGGTGGTCGCCCGCTGGCTCGCCGACCGGGGCGTACCCCACGTCGTGCTGATGGGCCGACGGGGTACGCGGGCTCCGGGGGTGACCGGACTGGTCGGCGAACTGGCCGACGTCGGTACCCGTGTCACGGTCGAGACCGGCGACGTCACCGACCGCGTGGCGCTGGCCGGTGCACTGGAGCGGCTCCCGGCCGAGCACCCGCTGATCGGTGTGGTGCATGCCGCCGGGGTCCTGGACGACGGCACGCTCGACGCGCTCACCCCGGAACGCTTCGAGACGGTACTGGCCGCGAAGGTGTCCGGACTGGTCGCACTGGACGAGGTGACCGGGGGAGCGGAGCTGGAGTTCTTCGTGGCGTTCTCCTCGCTGGCCGGAACGGTGGGCAGTGCGGGACAGGGCAACTACGCCGCCGCCAACGCCTTCGTCGACGCGTGGATGCAGGGCCGCCGGGCCCGCGGGCTGCCCGGGGTCTCGATCGCCTGGGGCCCCTGGGCGCAGGACGGTATGGCGGCCGACGACCAGGCGGTCGCCGACCGGCTGCGGCGCGGTGGCCTGTCACCACTGGACCCGGAACTGGCCGTCGCGGCGTTGGCGGGGGCTCTGGTGCCCGGTGACCAGGACCCGGTCATCGCCGACATCGACTGGTCGCAGTTCGCGGCCGGGCTGACCGGCGCGCGCGCCAGCGCGTTGCTGACGGAACTGCCCGAAGCGGCGTCCGCCCGTACCCCGGCCACCGAGGCCGACCCGGCCACGGAGTTCCGGGCGGAGCTGACGGCGGCACCGGCGGCGCGGCGCGGCGCGATGCTGCTGGCGGCGGTCCGCTCGTGGGCGGCGACGGTACTGGGGCACGGCTCGGCGGAGGCGGTCGGTGCCGGCCAGGCGTTCCGGGACCTCGGCTTCGACTCGCTGGCGGCCGTGGAGTTCCGGAACCTGGCCGGCGTACGGACCGGGCTGCGGTTGCCCGCCTCCCTGGTCTTCGACCGGCCGACCCCGGCGGAGTTGGCGCGGTACCTGGGTGAGGAACTGTTCGGCGGCGAACCGGTGCCGGCACCGGCCGTCGTGGCCGCGACGCGAGCCGTCACCGCGGCGGACGAGCCGTTGGCGCTGGTCGGGATGGCGTGCCGGCTGCCCGGCGGTGTCGGTTCCCCCGACGAACTGTGGGACCTGCTCATCGGCGGGGTGGACGCCATGACGACGTTCCCCACCGACCGAGGCTGGGATCTCACCGCGCTCCCGGATTCCCCCACGCTGCGCGGCGGCTTCGTCGACGGCGTCGCGGAGTTCGACGCGGGGCTGTTCGGGATCAGCCCGCGCGAGGCGTTGGCGATGGACCCCCAGCAGCGGCTGCTCCTCGAGACGGTGTGGGAGACCTTCGAATCCGCCGGAGTGGACCCGCGCGCGGTACGCGGTCGTTCCGTCGGGATGTTCGTCGGCACCAACGGACAGGACTACCCGGTGGTGTTGGCCGGATCCGCCGACGAGGGCCTGGACGCCCACGCGGCCACCGGTAACGCGGCGGCGGTGCTGTCCGGCCGGGTCTCGTACGCCTTCGGCCTGGAAGGGCCGGCGGTCACCGTCGACACGGCGTGTTCGTCGTCGCTGGTGGCCCTTCACCTGGCCGCGCAGGCGCTGCGGCGCGGCGAGTGCGATCTGGCACTCGCCGGCGGTGTGTCGGTGATGTCCACCGAGGCGGCGTTCACCGAGTTCGCCCGGCAGGGCGGCCTGGCCGACGACGGCCGCTGCAAGGCCTTCTCGGCCGACGCCGACGGCACGGGCTGGGGCGAGGGCGTCGGCGTCCTGCTGGTGGAGCGGCTGGCGGACGCCCGCCGCAACGGGCACCGGGTCCTCGCGCTGGTACGGGGCAGCGCGGTCAACCAGGACGGCGCCTCCAACGGTCTGACGGCACCCAACGGCCCGTCCCAGCAGCGAGTCATCCGGCAGGCACTGGCGGACGCCCGGCTGTCGCCGTCGGAGGTCGACGCGGTCGAGGCACACGGTACGGGCACCAGACTCGGCGACCCGATCGAGGCGCAGGCGCTGCTGGCGACCTACGGCCAGGACCGGGACGCCGACCGGCCGCTGTGGCTCGGTTCGATCAAGTCGAACCTGGGCCACACCCAGGCGGCCGCCGGTGTCGCGGGCGTGATCAAGATGGTGCTGGCGCTGCGACACGGCACGCTGCCGCCGACGCTGCACGCCGACGAGCCCACGGAGCAGGTGGACTGGTCGGCCGGCGCGGTGGAGCTCCTGACTCGGGCACGACCGTGGCCCGAGGCGGACCGTCCGCGCCGGGCGGGCGTCTCCTCGTTCGGCATCAGCGGTACCAACGCCCACGTCATCCTGGAGGCCGAACCGGTCCCGGCGGACGAGGCGGCCCCGACCGATCGCCCGGGCGACGGGACGACACCGCCCTGGCTGGTGTCCGGCCGGTCCGCCACCGCGCTCGCCGCGCAGGCGGGGAGGTTGCACGAAGTCCTGTCCGCGCGGCCGGAGGTGGCCCCGGCGGACGTCGCCAGGTCTCTGCTGTCCCGAGCCGACCTCGAGCACCGTGCGGTGGTCATGGGCACCGGCTACGACGACCTGATGGCCGGCCTCGCCGCACTGGCCACCGGTGAACCGGCCGCCGGCCTGATCTCGGAGACGACCGGCGAGGGCCGCACGGCGTTCCTGTTCACCGGGCAGGGCGCGCAGCGGGCCGGTATGGGACGGGAGTTGTACGAGGCCTTCCCGGCCTACGCCGACGCCTTCGACGCGGTCTGTGCCGAGCTGGACCTGAAGCACGAACGCCCGCTGCGGGACGTGGTGTTCGACGGCGACGGACTGGACCGGACGGTGTGGGCCCAAGCCGGCCTGTTCGCCGTCGAGGTGGCGGTCTTCCGGCTGCTGGAGTCCTTCGGCGTGGTCCCCGACGTCCTGCTCGGCCACTCGATCGGGGAGATCGCCGCCGCTCACTGCGCGGGTGTCCTCTCGCTCGCGGACGCCTGCGAGCTCGTGGCGCAACGCGGCCGGTTGATGCAGGCACTGCCCGCCGGCGGCGCGATGCTCGCGGTCGAGGCGACCGAGGCCGAGATCCTCGACGCCGTGCGGAGCCGGCTGGACATCGCCGCGGTGAACGGCCCGTCCTCGCTCGTGGTCTCCGGTGTGACCGAGGTGGTCGAGGAGTTCGCGGCGCGGTGGTCGGCGGAGGGCCGCAGGACCAGCCGTCTCACGGTGTCGCACGCCTTCCACTCGGCCCTGATGGAGCCGATGCTGGCCGGGTTCGCGGAGGTCGTGGAGACGATGACCTTCGCCGAGCCCCGCGTCCCCGTGATCCCCGCGGCGGCCGGCGCGGACCTGACCACACCCGACTACTGGGTGAGGCAGGTACGCGAGACCGTCCGATTCGGCGACGGAGTGCGGCAGTTGACCGAACAGGGCGTCACCCGCTTCGTGGAACTGGGCCCGGACGGCGTGCTGTGCGCGATGGCGCGCGGGGCCGGCGTGACCGGCGCCTTCGCCCCGGTCCTGCGGCGGGACCGCGACGAGGTGCGTACGGTGTGGGAGGCGCTCGGCCGGATCTGGGCTGTGGGGGTCGACGTCGACTGGACGGCGGCGGTGCCCCCGCACGGCCGACGGATCGCACTGCCCACGTACGCGTTCCAGCGCGACCGGTACTGGCCGGAGCCGGCGACCGCGGCACCGGCACCGGCTCAGGCCCCGGTGGAGTCCCGGTTCTGGGCGGCGGTGGAACGCGAGGACGTGACCGAGGTCGCGAGCACCCTGCGGTTGGCCGCACGACCGGACGCGCTGGCGGAGGTTCTGCCGGCACTGTCGTCATGGCGTCGGCAGTCACGGCAGTACGCGGCGGTCGACGGCTGGCGCTACCGGGTGGAGTGGACACCGGTCGCGGTACCGGACGCCCCCCTGGACGGCACGTGGCTCCTGGTCACCGAGGCGGGCGACGAGTACGGCGTCGGCGTCGGGGAGGCACTCCGCGGGTCCGGCGCCCACGTCGTACCCCTGCCGGTCGACGCGACCCACCCCGACCGGCACGAGCTGGCCGCACGACTCGGCGCGCTGGTGGGCGACTTCCGCGGAGTCGTCCACCCGGCGGGCCGCCGGGCCGACCTGGCGGTGGCCCTCACACTCGTCCAGGCCCTCGGCGACGCCGGGTGGACCGCTCCGCTGTGGACCCTGACCCGCGGCGCCGTCGCGGTCGACGCGGCGGACCGGGTCACCCGGGCCGAGCACGCGCGGGTGTGGGGCTTCGGGCAGGCCGTGGCGCTCGAACACCCGCACCGTTGGGGCGGCCTGGTCGATCTGTCCTCGGACGGGGACCAGGACCTGACCCGGCTGGCCGCCGTGCTGCGCGGTGACACGGGGGAGGACCAACTCGCCCTGCGTGAGGGCCGGTTCCTCGCCCGTCGCCTCGTCCGGGCGGACCGACCGGACTGGGTCGCCGAGGCCTGGACGCCGTCTCGGCCGGGCACCGTGCTGGTCACCGGCGGCACCGGCGCACTGGGCGCCTCGGTCGCGCGGTGGCTCGCCGAACGCGGGGTGTCGCATCTGCTGCTCACCGGCCGTCGCGGTGCGCGGGCACCGGGAGCCGACGAGCTGCTCGCCGAGCTGAGGGCCCTGGGTGCGGAGGCCACGGTCGCCTCCTGCGACGTCACCGACCGGGAGGCCCTGGCCGAACTGCTCTCCGCCGTACCGGCCGATCGGCCCCTGCTCGGCGTGGTCCACGCCGCCGGCGTCGCTCAGTCCGGCCCGGTGGAGACCACCCGGCTCGCGGACATCGCGGAGATCACCGACGGCAAGGTGCTCGGCGCGGCCCATCTGGACCAGCTCACCAGGGACGCCGATCTGGAGCTGTTCGTGCTCTTCTCGTCCATCGCCGCCACCTGGGGCAGCGGCGGTCAGGCACTCTACGCGGCCGGCAACGCCTATCTGGACGCGCTCGCCCAGCGCCGCGCGGACCGGAAACTGGCCGCCCTCTCGGTGGCCTGGGGCCCGTGGGCCGGCGCCGGTATGGCGGTGTCCCAAGAGGCGGAGCAGTTCCTGCGCCGTCGCGGCCTCACACCGCTCGACCCGGCCCTGGCGGTCGCCGCGCTGGCACAGGCGGTCGAGGACGGCGAGACGAACGTGACCGTCGCCGACGTGGACTGGACCCGGTTCACCCCGGCGTTCACCTCCGGCAGGCCGAGTCCGCTGCTGCGCGAACTGCCCGAGGCGACCGGCGCGGTGGCGTCGACCGGGACACCCACCGAGGAGGAAGCCGACACCGGGCTGCGGGCCCGACTCGCCACGCTGAGCACCGCTGAGCGACTGGCCGAACTGACGGAGCTGATCAGAGGGGCGCTGGTCGTCGTGCTCCGCTACGACGCGCACGAGCAGATCGACGGTGCCCGCCCCTTCCGGGACCTCGGTTTCGACTCGCTGACCGCCGTCGAGTTCCGGGATGTGCTGGCACGCGAGTGCGGTACGCCGCTCCCGTCGACGATCGTCTTCGACTACCCGACGCCGGCCGCCCTCGTCGACCATCTGCACGCCACACTGCCCGGCGCCGATCCGGTCACCGACATCGGGCCACTCATCGGGGCACTGGACAGCCTGGAGGCGGCGATGGCCGACTCGCCGCCGGACGGACTGTCCAGAGCACGGGTTACCGTCCGCTTGCAGGCATTCCTCGACAAGTGGACCGCCGACCGACCGGCCGCCGCGGACAGTGCCGAGACCGATCTCGTCCAGGCCGCCGACGACGATGAGCTGATCAGCCTGATCCGCGACCAGCTCGGGGACGGGGCGCTCGACTGATCCGAGACGGACGGCACAGCGACCCGAACCGCGCGTCAGCGGTGAGGAGCCGGCCTGGCGCCGGGCACGGGAGCACCGGGCCCAGGAGCGCCAGGCCAGGGGAGGGCCGCCGCCCGGGCGGCCGACGAGCACGTGCCCGCCTCGCTCCTCGACCGCCTCACGCGACTGCCGTCCCCTCGAGCTCGACCATCTGGCCCGGCACCGCCAGCCGCGTCACCCCGAGCATCGTGGTGGCCGGGGCCACCCCGGCGGCTCCCAGCCGCGACGCCAGCACGCCGTAGTGCGGGAACAGACCGTCGACGTCGGTGGTGTAGACGTTGAGCCGGACCAGGTTCGCGAGCGTCATACCGGCCGCGCCGAGCACGGCCTCCAGGTTGTCGAGGCTCAGCACCAACTGCGCGGCCATGTCGCCGTCGTGCAGGGGTTCGCCGTGGGCGCTCATCGCGGTCTGCCCGGAGCAGTACAGGGTCCGGGTGTGCCCGGAGACGAGCTCACCCTGGTGGAATCCCAGCTCCAGCGACCACGGCACCGGGTTGACCGCCGTTCGTTCCACTGCCACATCAGCTCCAGTCGATTCGTCGGAAGGACGTGCGTCCCACGGCGCGCCGGGCGCGGGGCCGATATCCCTGCGCACGAGCCTGCCAACGAATCACGACACCGACGGTCATGTATTCGCTAGGGTTCCCGCATGCGCGCCGATCGGCTGGTCTCGCTGGTGCTGTTGCTCCGTCAGCGCGGTCGGCTGACCGCGGACACCCTGGCCCGCGAGCTGGAGGTGTCCACCCGTACCGTGCTGCGTGACATCGAGGCGCTGTCCGCGGCCGGCGTCCCGGTGTACGCCGAACGCGGTCGGCACGGCGGGTTCGCGTTGCTGCCCGGGTTCCGCACCGAGCTCACCGGACTGAACCACGAAGAGGCGCTCGCCCTGCTGACCGCCGGATCGGGACGCGGCGAGCAGGCGTTCGGCCTCGGCTCCGCGCTCGCGTCGGCCATGCGCAAAGTCGTCGACGCCCTGCCCGAGAGCCATCGGGCCACCGCGAGCGACGCCGTCCGGCGCATTCTCGTCGAGCCGGAGACCGACCTGCTCTCACGTCGGCCGGTCACCGAGGAAGTACCTGACCGGACGATGACCGAGATCCGGCGCGCGGTGCTCACCGGGCACAGGCTGCGCATCCACTACACGGCCGTGGACCGGCCGCCGCGGTGGCGCACGGTGGACCCGATCGGCCTGGTCACCGTACGCGACCGGGGCTACCTGCTGGCCACGAGGTCCGGCGCGGACCGTACCTACCGGCTGTCGCGGATCTCCGCCGCCGAGGAACTCCCCGAACCGGCCCGGCGACCCGACCAGGTGGACCTGGAGCGGGTCTGGCGGGAACGCTGCGCGCGGTTCCTCTCCGGTGACCACGTCGCCGTGTCGCTACGGCTGAACCCGGAGCGGCGGGAGGACCTGCTGAGGACCGCGGTGGCGGTCCGCGTCGCGGAACCCGAGGCGGACGGCCGGCTGCGGCTGGAGGCGACGTTCCAGGACCTACGGCATGCCGAGTGGGCGCTGTGGCAACTCGCCACGGACGCCGAGGCCCTGGCCCCCGACTCGTTGCGCGCCGCCCTGCGCGCGCGGGCCGCCGCGATGGCCACCCGTTACGGAGGGCCGTCGTGAGGCCCTGGTGGAAGGCGTGTCCGCGCCGACCGCGCCTACCCGCTGCGTGACGTTCCGGAGGAGAACTCGTACCCGGCGAAGTCGGCGACGCGGACGTACCCGATGCGCTGGTAGAGGGCGTTGCTGGTGGGGTTGCCGGGGTCCGTGTACAGGACGACGTCCGTGGCGCCCGCGGCCAGCGCGGCCCTGCTCACCTCGACCGTCACGGCCCCCGCGTAGCCGCGGCCCCGCACGGGGGCGGGGGTGTAGACGGGGTCCACCCGGATCATGCCGCCGACGAGCGAGGTCGCGGCCGCCATCGAGACGGGCGTGCCGTCCGCCGTCTCCCAGAACGTGAAGTGCCGGTCGCCGAAAC
Organism: Streptomyces ambofaciens ATCC 23877; assembly: GCF_001267885.1. Classification (NCBI taxonomy): domain Bacteria; kingdom Bacillati; phylum Actinomycetota; class Actinomycetes; order Kitasatosporales; family Streptomycetaceae; genus Streptomyces; species Streptomyces ambofaciens. Next base: position 7,817,047 of record NZ_CP012382.1, read on the forward strand.
GGGAGTCGCCCCAGGCACCGGCGTCGATCAGGTCGATGGAGGACTGCTCTGCGACGTCGACGCAGAACTCACGGCACCAGCTCACGACCTGCTCACGGTCCGCCTCGCCCGTGACGCGGCCCCGGCCCTGCGGGGGCGGCTGCGGCGGGGTGAGCGTGCCGAGACGGTACAGATGTGTCCGCCAGAAGAGTGCCGTCGCCGCACCCGTGCACCGTCGCCACGACTCGGCGAAGGCGGTGGCGGTGTCGTGGTCCGCGATGACGGTGGAGGGACGGTGGCCGAGGCCGGCCAGGTGGACGGCGAGTGCGTCGGCCCGCTCGGCAGACAGGGCGGTGAGGCCCAGACGGCCGCGCGGAGTGCGATAGAAGACCGCCCGGACCGCGCCTGCCGACTCCAGTCGGCCGAGTACGGCGGCCTCGCCCCCTCGGCCGGCCGCCGCGTGCGTCCGCAGTTTCTCGATGTCCGTGAGCACGGTGTTGTGCAGGGCGGGGCGCGAGCGCAGGAAGTCTCCGGCCCGGGCGAGGAAGTCGTCGACGTCTTGGGTGAGGTGCCAGGCTTCCGGAAGCATGCCTCATGATCCCTGATGGGCGCCGATCGGGGGAGTGCTCGCTCCGGATTCGGCCGTCGCCACGACTGGTCGGCGCGGCCCCCCTCGTTAAACTGCCGGTGGTCAGCGCAGCGAGTGCAAGGAGACCCCGATGCCGGCACCCGAGCCGTCCGTCGGCCGTTCCGTCGGCTCGGCCGGGGTGCGCGGGACCCGAGGGCCGAGCGGGGCGTCGCAGGCGCCGGTCCGCCAGGCCCTGTCCGACAGCGTGTACGAGGACATCAAGGCCCGTGTCATGGACCACGAGATCGCCCCGGGGGCCCGGGTCGGCATCGAGGCCCTGGCCCGTACGCTCGACGTCTCGCCGACCCCCGTGCGCGAGGCGCTGGCCCGGCTGGAGGCCGACGGCCTGGTCGTCAAGCGCTCACTGTCCGGATACCGAGCGACCGAACTGCTGACGCGCCAGGGGGTGGAGGAGCTGTTCGAGATGCGTCTGCTGCTGGAGACGCGCGCCGCGGCGCTGGCCGCCCTGCACGCGGACGAAGGACAGCTCGACGCCATGGAGGCGACGCTGGAGGCCATGCAGGCCCACCCCGGCCCCGGCGGTCCGTACGCCTCCTACCGGGACTTCGCCGCTCTCGACCAGCGTTTCCACGACGTCGTCGCCGCGGCCGCGCACCGGCCGCTCCTCGCGGACGCGGTGGAGCGGCTCCACGCGCATCTGCACATCTTCCGGCTGAACAGCGTCCAGGACGCGGGCGAGCCGACCCTGGACGAGCACGAGCGGGTGGTGCGGGCGATCCTGCGCCGCAGGGCCGAACGCGCGGCGGAGGCGATGGCCGAGCACCTCACCCGCAGCCTGGAGCGCCAGCTGAGCCGGTTCAGCCCGTGACTCGGCGGCTTTGGTCCGGCGGTCCGTGGTCCGGCGGTCCGTGATCCGGCGGTCCGTGATCCGGCGGTCCGTGGCCCGGTCAGCAGTGGCCGCTCCGGGCTGAGGGCCCCTCGGCGGGCGCACCGCCCAGACGGTAGACGCGCCGCGCCGTGCCGGCCCACACCTCGGCCCGTCCGGCGGGGTCCAGCTCCGCCGAGAGTTCCCGTGCCGAGGCGACGACCTCGGCGTAGCTCGCGGCGAGGGTGCTCACCGGCCAGTCCGAGCCGAACATGACGCGGCGGGGACCGAAGGCGTCGAGGACGGTGCCGGCGTACGGTCTGAGATCGTCGACCGTCCAGGAGGCCCGGTCGGCCTCCGTCACCATGCCGGACAGCTTGCACACCGTGTTCGGCAGGCCGGCCAGTTCCCGCACCCGCCCCGCCCACGGTTCTCGTGCCCCGGACGCGATCGGCGGCTTGCCGAGGTGGTCCAGGACGAAGGTGAGGCCCGGGACGGCGGCGGCCGCGCGGGTCGCCGCGGGCACCTGGTGCGGCAGCACCACCAGGTCGTAGACGAGTCCGGCGGCGGCGACGGCACGCAGGCCGCGCAGGACCTCCGGGCGGGTCAGCCAGTCGGGGTCGGGCTCCCGCTGGACCTGGTGGCGGATCCCGCGCAGGAAGGCGCCCCCGGGCAGCGACCTGAGCCGGTCCAGTTCCTCGGCGACGCCGGGCGCCGTCAGATCGGTCCAGCCGACGACCGCCGCGATCAGCTCGCTGTCCGCTGCCAGGACCAGCAACTCGGGTGTCTCCTCGGCCGCGTTCACCGTCTCCACCAGGACGGTGGCCGTCACCCCGGACGCCCGGGCCTCGGCCTCCAGGTCCTTCGCCGCGAAGGACCTGCGCAACGGTGCGAGCCCGGGGCCGTCGAGCCACTCCTGGTCGCGTACGGCGAGGTCCCAGAGGTGATGGTGGGAGTCGACGATGCTCACGCCCCGTACCCTCCCGGAGCCGGCACGCCGCCGCCCAGCAGTCCCCGGGCGCGCAGGCCGTCCCACAGGGCCCCGGGGAGGTGCCCGCGGTACTGCGCGACGGCGTCCCGGACCTGGTCCGCCGAGCGCGCGCCGACGAGTACCGAGGCGACCGCCGGATGCCCGAAGGGGAACCGCAGCGCGGCGCGGCGCAGGGGCACCCCGTGCGCCTCGGTGGCCTCGCGCAGTCGCTCCGCCCGGCGCAGCACCTCCCCGGACGCCGGGGCGTAGTCGTACGTGGCCCCGGGGGCGGGGTCCGCCAGCAGCCCGGAGTTGAAGACGCCGCCGACGATCACACTCCGGCCGGCCGCGACCGCGGCGGGCAGCAGCGTCTCCAGCGCACCCTGTTCGAGCAGGGTGTAGCGGCCGGCGCAGAGGACGGCGTCCACGTCCGTGTCCGTCAGGAAACGCGTCAGCATCCGGCTCTGGTTCATCCCCGCGCCGATCGCCCGGACCATGCCCTGCGACCGCAGCTCCTCCAGCGCCGGGTACGCCTCCCGGAACACCTGCTCCTCGTGCTCGTCGGGGTCGTGGAGCAACACCAGGTCCACGCGGTCGGTGCCGAGACGGGTGAGGCTGTCCTCCAGCGAGCGGCGTACACCGTCGGCGCTGAAGTCCCACCGCCGCCGGTGGGTGGCGGGCACGGCGAAACCGTGGGCGAGGTCGTCGCCGCCCCCGTCGTACGGGTCGAGCACCCTGCCCACTTTGGTGGACAGGGTGTAACTGTCCCGGTTCCTGGTCCTGAGGGCCGCGCCCAGCCGGCGTTCCGACCGACCGATGCCGTAGTGGGGTGCGGTGTCGAAGTAGCGGACGCCCGCGTCCCAGGCGGCCTCCACGGTGGCCGCCGCGTCGTCGTCGCCCACCTCCTCGTACAGACCGGCGATCGCGGCGGCGCCGAAACCGAGTGCGGTGACGGGGACCCCGCTGCGGCCCAGGGTCCGGGCCGGCAGCGCCCCCGCTCCGGCGTCACCCGCGCCCACCGCCGTCACCGTCCCTCCGGGCGCGGCCGCAGTCCCTGCATGCCACCGTCCACGGCGAGGGCCGTGCCCGTGACGCCGGCCGCGACCGGGCTCGCCAGGTACACGATCGCGGCGGCGACCTCGTCGGCCGAGAGCAGGCGGCCCATGGGCTGGCGGGCTTCGAGCGCGGCCCGCTCGGCCGCGGGGTCCGCCGCCCGGTCGAGGAGGCGTCCCACCCACGGGGTGTCCACCGTCCCGGGGTTCACGCAGTTGACGCGGATGCCCTCGCGGACGTGGTCGGCCGCCATGGCGAGGGTGAGCGCGTGTACGGCACCCTTGCTCGCGCTGTACAGGGCACGCTGCGGAAGTCCGGCCGTGGCCGCGATCGAGCAGGTGTTGACGACGGCCGCGTGCGCGGAGGCCCGCAGGTGGGGCAGGGCGGCCCGGGTGGTGCGGACGATGCCGAGGACGTTCACGTCGAGGACCCGGTGCCACTCGGCGTCGTCGTTGTCCTCGACCGTCCCCGTGGCGCCTGTGCCGGCGTTGTTGACCAGGATGTCGATGCCGCCGAGGGCGTCGGCCGCGCCGGCGACGGCGGAGCGTACGGAGGCGTCGTCGGACACGTCGGCGGCGTAGCCGCGCAAGGGTCCGGAGACGGTGGAGGGGTCGAGGTCGAGCACGGCGACGTCGGCCCCGCGGGCGAGCAACAGGTCCGCGGTGGCCCGGCCGATGCCGGAGGCGCCGCCGGTCACCAGGGCCGTGAGGCCCGAGAAGTCGCTCATATGCGGGTGTCCTTCCCCTGACCGGTGAGGTCGGCGGCCCAGAAGGAGCCGTCGGGATAGCGGTACGTGCTGATGGTTTCGGGGCGCATCCGGGACGAGAAGCCGGGCATCGTGGGCGCCGTGTAGCGGCCGTCGGAGACGACCGCGGGATCCTCGAAGTGCTCGTGCAGGTGGTCGACGTACTCGATGACCCGGTCGTCGGTGGTTCCGCTCAGGGCGACGAAGTCGAACATCGCCAGGTGGCGCACCAGTTCGCACAGGCCGACGCCGCCCGCGTGCGGGCAGACCGGGACGCCGAACGCGGCGGCGAGCAGCAGAATGGCCAGGTTCTCGTTGACGCCTCCGACTCGTGCGGCGTCGATCTGCAGCACGTCGATCGCTTCGGCCTGGAGCAGTTGCTTGAAGACGACGCGGTTGTGCACGTGTTCCCCGGTGGCGACCTTGACGGGCGCCACCGCCCGGCGTACGGCCGCGTGGCCGAGGATGTCGTCGGGGCTGGTGGGCTCCTCGATCCAGTACGGGTCGCTCTCGGCCAGCGCGTTGGTCCAGTCGATGGCCTCGCCGATGTTCCACCGCTGGTTGGCGTCGACGGCGATGCGGACGTCCGGGCCGACCGCCGCGCGTGCCGTGCGCAGCCTGCGCACGTCGTCGGCGAGGTCGGCACCCACCTTGAGCTTGATCTGGGTGAAGCCGTCGGCGACGGCCTGCTTCGCCAGCCGGACGAGCTTCTGGTCGGAGTGGCCGAGCCAGCCGGGGGAGGTGGTGTACGCCGGGTATCCGTGGGACCGCAGGTGCGCCTCGCGGCCGGCGGAACCCTCCTTGCCCGTGCGGAGCAGGGCGACGGCGTCCGCACGGCTGAGCGTGTCCTCGATGTAGCGGTAGTCCACCTGGTCGGCGAGCCATTCCGGCTCGGCGTCGGCGAGGAGTTTCCACACCGGTTTGCCGGCCCGCCTGGCCGCCAGGTCCCACACGGCGTTGACGACGGCGCCGACCGCCATGTGCATCACGCCCTTCTCCGGGCCGAGCCAACGCAGTTGGCTGTCGCCGTTCAGGGTCCGGCTCACCGTGCCGGGGTCGGCGCAGACCGCGTCCACGGACAGGCCGACGACGTGTTCGCGCAGCGCGGCGACGGCGGCGGTCTGGACCTCGTTGCCGCGTCCGATGGTGAAGGCGAAGGCGTGTCCCTCGAGTGGGCCGTCCGGTCCCCGGTCCGCGTCGGTGCGCAGGACGACGTAGGCGGCCGAGTAGTCGGGGTCCGGGTTCATCGCGTCGGAGCCGTCGAGTTCGCGTGAGGTGGGAAAGCGGACGTCGACGACGTCGACGTCCGTGATGCGCGGCGTGCGGTTGCTGTCCATCGCCCTCTTCACGCGTCCGGTCCGACGCCGACGGTCTCTCGCCTCGCTGCCGGTGCGCCCACCCGGATCAAATAGGATTCGGTTGTCGTGATGCTGGGGCAGACCTGATCGTCGCGTCAAGCCCCGTGCCGGGATCACCGTCCGCGACCCCGATGGCGCGGGATCGTATAGGACTTCTCGGTCGCAGGGCGTAGGAGATGCCCTCGCGGGACCAGTGGTCGAGGAGCGCCGCGGCGTCACCGGCGACCAGGACGCGCCCGCGGGACAGCGGGGAGTCGGGGCGGCGGCACCGGGTGAGGTGGCCGGTGTCGTGCAGGGGGCGGGGTCCGCTGAGGCCGTGGCGGGTGAGGAAGTCCTCCTTGTAGGCGCGGAGAGCCACGGGGTTGCCGCGGGCGGCCACCACTCCGGCGGTGCAGACCTCCCCCTTGGGGAAGACCCAGCCGAAGGAGCCGGGCAGTGGGCCCCACTCCATCAGCATGCGCCCCCGCCACCGGTCGGCGGTCCGCCCGTCGACCGGTACCTCGGCCTCCAGGGCGAGGTCCACCTGGGCGCAGCCGGCGGTCCGGGCGGGGTGCGTCCCCCGCAGCCGACGCTCCGACGATGTGTCATCTGCGCTGCGCACGCCTCACGTTCCGTGACGGCCGCGTGCGAGGATGTCGTCCGTGACCGTTTCGTCTTCCTCGCCCGCCACCGACGGCGCGCCGCGCACTCGCGGTCTGGGCCCCCGTGCCGCTGCCGGGCTGGTGTTCGGGTCCTCGGCCGCGGTGCTGGTGGTCGAGATCGTCGCTCTGCGGCTGCTGGCTCCCTATCTCGGTCTCACCCTCGAGACCAGCACCATGGTGATCGGGATCGCCCTCACCGCGATCGCCCTCGGCTCCTGGCTCGGTGGGCGCCTCGCCGACCAGGTCGATCCACGCCGGCTGATAGGCCCCGCCCTCGGGCTCTCGGGAGTGGTCGTGGCCCTCACCCCCGCGGTGCTGCGCACCACCGCGGAATGGGCGCCGGCGGCGCTGCTGCTGATCGCGTCGCTGACCATCCTCGTGCCGGGCGCCCTGCTCTCCGCGGTGACGCCGATCGTGACCAAGCTGCGTCTCACCAGCCTCGCCGAGACCGGAACGGTCGTCGGCCGGCTGTCCGGCGTCGGGACGGTCGGCGCCATCGTCGGCACCGTGCTGACCGGGTTCGTCCTCGTGTCGCGGTTGCCGGTCAGCGGCATACTGATCGGTCTCGGCACCCTGCTGGTGCTCGGCTCGGCGCTGGTCGAGTGGCGGACACGCGGGTGGAGCGGCACGCCCGCCCTGGCGCTCGTGGTCGTGGCCGGTGGTCTCGCCACCGTCGTCGCACCCGGCGGCTGCGACACGGAGACCAAGTACCACTGCGCACGGGTCGTCGCCGATCCCGACCGGGACAGCGGCCGCACCCTCGTGCTGGACGGCGTCCGGCACTCCTACGTCGACATCGACGACCCGACCTTCCTGAAGTTCACGTACGTGCGCGCCCTCGCCTCGGTGGTCGACGCCGCCTTCCCCGAAGGGGAGCCGCTCGTCGCCCACCACTTGGGCGGCGGCGGGCTCACCTTCCCCCGCTACCTCGCGGCCGAACGGCCCGGAACGCGCAGCGTGGTGTCCGAGATCGACGGCGGGGTCGTGCGCGTCAACCGAGACCTGCTCGGTGCGGGACCACGGACCGGCATCGACGTGCGCACCGAGGACGGCAGGCTCGGTCTTCGGCGACTGGACACCGGCAGCCGCGACCTTGTCGTCGGCGACGCCTTCGGGGGCGTCAGCGTGCCGTGGCACCTCACGACGGTGGAGGCGATGACGGACGTCCGGCGGGTGCTCGACGAGGACGGCCTCTACGTCGCCAACCTCATCGATCACGGCGACATGGCCTTCGCCCGCGCCGAAGCCGCCACGTTGGGCGCGGTCTTCGAGCACGTCGCCCTCGTCGGCGAACCGGCCGACATCGGCCTGGACCCGACCGTCACCCCCGACGGCGGCAACCTGGTGCTCCTCGCCTCCCGCCGGCCGGTCGACCTGCGCGCGGTCCAGCGGGCGCTGGACGCCCGGCGAACCGGATGGAAGACCGTCACCGGCGGCGACCTCGGCTCCTGGACCGGCGACGCCCAACTGCTCACCGACGACCACGCACCGGTCGACCAGCTCCTCCAGCCCGCAGGCTCGGGGAGTGGGTAGGCGCAGGCGCAGCGCGCCGGTGCGCGGCGGGAACGCGCCGCGCTCGACGCCGCGTTCGACGGCCGCCGTGCGGCGCGCGAACCGGTCCTCCCGCGGTCGCTGCCGAGCGTCCCCGGACGACGAGGGTGTCCGATTGTCGCCCGTCCGCGGTAAATGCCTGGACTGCCGTCATCCTCCGACGGGAGACTTCTGACTCCCAACCTCGGGAGTGTGATGGCGACAAAAGATGACCAGAGGCCGACGCCGGGCAGGAGCGCGGTCGTTCTCGCGCTGCGCCACTACGGCATGGAACTGCTCCGACAACGACGAACGGCTCTGCCCGCCCTGCTGCTGCCGGCCGTGGGGAACATCGGCATCCGCTACGTCGCCCCCCTGCTGATCGCCAAACTGGCGGGCCAGGCCGCCGACGGCGGCATCACCGTCGCCTCGGCGCTGCCGTACGTCCTGGGATTCGGTGCCGTGCTGCTGCTCGCCGAAGGCGTGTGGCGGATCGGGCAGCACTGTCTGAACCGCGTGGACGCCCGCGGCTCCGAGCACCTGTACGTGCTCGGCATGGACGAACTCCTCGCCAAGGACGCGGCGTTCTTCCACGACAACTTCGCCGGCTCCCTGACGAAGCGGGTGTTGAGCTTCGGCCGGCGCTTCGAGGACTTCGTGGACACCCTGACGTACCGGATCGTCGGCAGCCTCGTGCCCCTGGTCTTCGGGGCCGTCGTGCTCTGGCACTACGAACCGCTGCTCGTCGTCGGCCTCCTCCTGATGATCGCGCTGACGGTGGTCGCCGCAGCCCCTCTCATCCGTCGCCGGCAGGCCCTCGTCAACGAGCGCGAGGTGGCCGTCGCCCGAGTCTCCGGACACGTCGCCGACAGTCTCGTGAACATGGAGACCATCCGGGCGTTCGCCGCCGAGCGCCGGGAGGCCGACGAACACCGCAGGCGCGTCGCGGAAGCGCGGCGCCTGACGCTGAGGTCGTGGGACTACGGCAACCTGCGCGTCGACACGCTGGTCGCCCCCATGTCCGTGCTGACGAACGTGCTGGGCCTCCTGGTGGCCATCGCCTTCGCGGGCTCGGGTCAGGGAGTGGAGGGGATCGTCGTCGCCTTCACCTACTACTCCAACGCGACCCAGATCATGTTCGAGTTCAACCAGATCTACCGGCGTCTGGAGAGCTCGATGACCGAGGCCGCGCAGTTCACCGAGCTGCTGCTGGAACCTCCCACCGTGCTGGACCCGGCCGACCCCGAACCCCTCGCGCCGGGGGACGCCGGCATCCGCTTCGAGGCGGTGACCTTCGCCCACGCCGGAGCGAAGCCGATCTTCCGAGGCCTGGACCTGGACGTCCCCGGCGGCGCGCGGATCGGACTCGTCGGCCGGTCCGGCGGCGGCAAGACGACACTCACCCGACTCTTGCTGAGGATGGCGGACCTCGACGCCGGCCGCATCCTGATCGGCGGTCAGGACATCAGCCGGCTCCGCCAGGCCGAGCTGCGCTCACTGATCGCCTACGTACCCCAGGAACCCGCGATGTTCCACCGCACCCTGCGGGACAACATCGCCTTCGCCCGGCCCGGCGCCACCGACGAGGAGATCCACGCGGCGGCCGCGGCCGCGCACGTCACGGAGTTCGCGGATCAGCTCCCGGAGGGCTTCGCCACGCTGGTGGGGGAGAGGGGGGTGAAGCTGTCCGGCGGTCAGCGCCAACGGGTCGCGCTGGCCAGGGCATTGCTGCGCGACGCCCCGGTCCTGCTGCTCGACGAGGCCACCAGCGCGCTGGACTCGGAGAGCGAGCTCCTCGTCCAGGACGCTCTGTGGCGGCTGATGGAGGGACGCACGGCCCTCGTGGTCGCCCACCGGCTGAGCACCGTGGCCGGCATGGACCGGCTCGTCGTCCTCGACCACGGCAGCGTCGTCGAGCAGGGCACCCACGAGGAACTGCTCGCCTCGGCGGGCGCCTACGCCAAGCTGTGGCAGCACCAGTCGGGCGGCTTCCTCGGCGAGAGCGCCGATCCGGCCCCGGACGAGGTCCCGCCCGCGGGCCGCCTCCCCGGCCTGCCGGCACCGCTCGGGTCCGCGCCGGACACGAGTCGCCGAGCCACACCACCGGCGCGGACCAGCTCCGGCCCGGTGTGACCGAAGGGCCGGACCGCGTCCCACCACCCGGTGGGACGCGGACCCCGCCGGCTCTCGGAACGTGCGCCGGGGCGAAGGGCCGCGGGTGAGAACGACGAAGGCGGAGAACGTCGTTCCCCGCCACTTCCAAGCTATAGCGCGTGGGGGGCCTTGCGGCAAGCCCCGGGCCGGGGCGCAGAATCGGCGGCCGACGACGGCACCCTGCGAAAACGGGGAGCACTACGTGCGTGGGGCGTCGTCGAAGCGGAGCACAGCGGCCTCGGAGGGACCGGAATGACGGAGCGGTACGTGTGGGATCTTCGAGAGGTCGACGAGACGCGGACAGCGGTCGTCGGCGGCAAGGGCGCGCACCTGGGCGCGTTGTCGCGGATCGACGGCATCCACGTGCCGGGTGGCTTCTGCGTGACGACGGCGGCCTTCCGCCGGATCATGGCGGAGACACCGTCGGTCGAGGAGGACATCGCCCGGTTGTCGTGCTTGGAGCCGGACGACACGGAGGCCATCCGTACGCTGAGCGCACGCATCCGCCGGACCGTCGAAGAGACCGCCGTCCCGGACGATCTCGCGAAGGCGATCACGTGCGCGCTGGCCCGGCACGGGGACCGGGCCGCCTACGCCGTCCGGTCCAGTGCGACGGCGGAGGACCTGCCGACCGCCTCCTTCGCCGGCCAGCAGGACACCTACCTGAACGTCATCGGCTCGACGGCGGTCCTGCGGCACATCAGCCGCTGCTGGGCGTCGCTGTTCACCGAGCGGGCCGTGATCTATCGCCGACGCAACGCCATCGACCACCGTACGGTCCACATGGCCGTGGTCGTGCAGCAGATGGTCTTCCCGCAGGCGGCCGGTGTCCTGTTCACGGCCGACCCGGTCACGGGCAACCGCAGGGTCGCCACCGTGGACGCCGGTTTCGGCCTCGGTGAGGCCCTGGTCTCCGGACTGGTGAACCCCGACGTCTTCACAGTGCGGGACGGTGTGCTCGTCGCCAGGACCATCGCAGGCAAGCGGCGTGCCGTGGAGGCTCTGCCGGACGGCGGTACGCGGGAGGTGGCGGTCGACCCGGGACGGCAGGACCAGCCGGCGCTGACCGACGCGCAGGTCACGAGCCTGGTACGGCTGGGGCGGCGGATCGAGGAGCGTTTCGGACGCCCGCAGGACATCGAGTGGTGTCTGGCCGAGGAGGGGTTCCGGATCCTTCAGAGCCGTCCGATCACGACGCTGTTCCCCGTTCCGGAGCGCTGCGACCAGCGCAACCGCGTCTATCTCTCCGTCGGACACCAGCAGATGATGACGGACCCCATGAAGCCCTTGGGCATCTCCGTGTGGCAGCTGACGGCCATGGCACCGATGCACGAGGCGGGCGGGCGGCTGTTCGTCGACGCCACCCAGCGCCTGGCCGCGCCCGCGAGCCGTGCCGGCCTCCTGGACGTCGTGGGCAGAGGCGATCCGCTGACCAGGGACGCGTTGGAGTCCCTCCTCGCCCGCGACGACTTCGTGCTGTCGTCCACGGACGCCGGCTCCGGCGGCCGGCCCACCGCCCGAACCGGCGTCTCCGCCCCGGTCGAGGCGGATCCTGCCGTCGTCAGCGAGCTGATCGCGCGCAGCCAGGCGTCGCTCACGGCCCTCAGGCGCGACATCCGGACGAAGTCCGGGCCGGCGCTGTTCGACTTCCTGCTGGAGGCCTTCGAGGAGCACAGACGAGTCCTCGGCGATCCGCTGAGCATGCGGGTGATCATGGCGGGGATGGAGGCCACCTGGTGGCTCAACGACAAGCTGTCGGAGTGGCTGGGGGAGGAGAGCGCGGCTGACACGCTGACGTTGTCCGTCCCCGACAACGTCACGTCGGAGATGGGACTGGCGTTGCTCGACGTGGCGGATGTGATCCGCCCGCTCCCGGAGGTGGTGGCGTTCCTGCAGCGCGTCGAGGACGAGGACTTCCTGGACGAGTTGGCCAAGCTCCCGGGCGGGACCGCGGCGCGCGACGCGGTCGAGGCGTACCTCGACCGGTACGGCATGCGGTGCGTCGGCGAGATCGACATCACGAGGCCGCGCTGGCGCGAGCGTCCGACCACCCTCGTGCCCGTGATCCTGGACCACGTCAGGAACTTCGGGCCGGGCGTCGCCCAACGGCGGTTCGAGGAAGGTCGGCAGCGGGCGCAGCGGAAGGAACAGGACGTGCTGTCACGCCTGCGGGCCCTGCCGGACGGCGGGGAGAAGGCCGACCGGACCAAGCGGATGATCGATCGAGTCCGCACCTTCGCCGGATACCGGGAGTACCCGAAGTACGACGTCGTCAGCCGCTACTTCGTCTACAAGCAGGCCCTCCTGGAGGAGGCCGGGCGTCTCGTGCGGGCCGGCGTGCTCGCTGAGCAGGAGGACATCTACCACCTCACGTTCCAGGAGCTCCACGACGTCGTGCGCTCGCGCCGGCTGGACGAGCACCTCGTCCGGCGGCGCAAGGACGCCTTCCGGTCGTACCAGGCGCTCACACCGCCCCGGGTGCTCACCTCGGACGGCGAGGCCGTCACCGGGAAGTACCGGCGGAAGGGTGTACCGGCCGGCGCCCTGGTCGGCCTGCCGGTCTCCGCCGGTACCGTCGAGGGGCGGGCTCGTGTCGTCCTCGACATGGGCGAGGCCGATCTCGAAGCGGGCGACATCCTGGTCACAGCCTGCACGGACCCCAGTTGGTCCCCCCTGTTCGCCGGGATCGCGGGCCTGGTGACGGAGGTGGGCGGTTCGATGACCCATGGCTCGGTCATCGCCCGGGAGTACGGTCTGCCCGCCGTCGTGGGCGTGGAGCGGGCCACCCGGCTGATCCGGGACGGGCAGCGCGTCCGCGTCCACGGAACCCGGGGGTACGTCGAACTCCTGGCCTGAACGGCGGGCCACGGTGCGCGTCGCGCCTTCGGCGCCTCCCTCATGACTGCCGATCGGCAACTCCGTTGTACACGCCGGTATTTGACGGGAATCAGGACAGGCATGAACCGGCCAGGACGGGCAACCAGAAAGGAACCGAAGGAGAAGAAGCCGATCACACCAGTTGGGGAGACAGCGATGGCGACCTACAGCCGAACGAGCGCGCACAAGTCGAGCCGGACGAGCGGACTGGCGATCGCGGGACTGGTCTGCGGCATCGTCGGCCTGTTCCTGCTGCCGATCATCCTGGGCCCGCTGGCCATCATCTTCGGTGCCGTGGCGATGCGCCAGACCGGCTCCGCCATGGCGAAGTGGGCCATCGGTCTCGGAATCGTCGACATCATTCTCATGATCGTCATGTTCACCGTCGCGGCCAACAACGGTGGCAGCTTCACCTGGACCGTGGGCTGACCCGGACCCTCCCGGTCACGCCCGCACCCGTACCGCCCCGGCACCGCCCGCCCACCGGACCGACCTCGCCAGGCCTTGAGCCCGGCCGGGATCGGAAGGCTGGGCCGGCGGTCCGGGGCGGACCCGTGTTCCCTGCGGGAATGCCGGCGTCGCCGTGAGCGTTGACGAGGGTGTGGTTGTGAAGGGGACTGTGACCCCGGGCCTCATCTCCTGCCTGCGGGGACGATCGTACGGCTGAAGTCCCGCAGTGCCTTACCGCCGCGGAGGCGACCGCCCTTCACAACCGCTTCCCTCTCCTCTCGACCCCTCGACTCGCCCCCCCGACCGATCTCCGGTGGCGAAGCCCGGTGACCGGGACGGTCAGTCCACCCCAGGCGTCCCCGGCACGGCAGAGGTGGCTTCCTCGGTGGCGGCCAGGGAGGCGAGCAGCCGGAGTCCCTCCTCCGACGCGGAGCCGGGCTCGGCGGTGTAGACGGTCATGCTGAGTCCGGGCTCGGCGGCCAGGTCGAGGGATTCGTAGGCGAGGGTGAGGTCGCCGACGGCCGGGTGCCGGAAGCGCTTGGTGCCGGTGCCGTGGCGCCGGACGTCGTGGGCGCCCCAGCGGGCGCGGAAGTCGTCACTGCGGGTGGAGAGCTCCCCGACGAGGTCGTGCAGGTCCTTGTCGTGCGGGTCGCGTCCGGCCTCGCGGCGCAGGATGGCCACCGCCATGTCCGCGAAGAGGTCCCAGTCGGGATAGAAGGTCCGGGCGGCGGGGTCGAGGAAGTTGAAGCGGGCGAGATTCCGCTGGTTCCCGGCATGGGCGAAGAGGTCGGTGTAGAACGCGCGTCCGAGCGCGTTGGCGGCCAGGATGTCCATGCGTCCGTTGGTCACGACCGCGGGTCCGGCGGTGACCGCGTCGAGGGTCCACTGGAGGCTGCGGTGCGGCGTCCACTGCCGCGTGGTGGCACGGCGCCGTGGCCGGGCGAGAACGTCCGAGCCGTCGGCCGCCTGGGCGAGGTGCAGGAGGTGGGCCCGTTCGGCGTCGTCGAGGCGCAGCGCCCGGGCGAGGGCTTCCAGGACGGCCGGGGAGGCGCCCGCGAGACTGCCGCGCTCCAGTTTCGCGTAGTACTCGACGCTCATGTCGGCCAGCGCGGCGACCTCGCTCCTGCGCAGCCCCGGCACGCGCCGCCTGGGGCCGGCCGGAAGATCCGCCTGCTCAGGGGTGATCCTTGCCCGCCGCGAGGTGAGGAACTCGCGGACCTCCTCGCGGTTGTCCATGCCTTCGACGGTACGGCCTGCACGCCGCACGAGGGATGTACCGCCAGTACACCTCTCACCGGTGACTCGCTCCCCGCCCCGATGAGCGGTTCCCTGGAGGAAGAGGCACTCCGCGGGCGGCACGGCCCGCAGGGCCCGTCCGGGCCCCGCCTCTTTCAGCGATCGGAAGGAACTCCCCCATGCGCGGAGCAGTGATCCACGCCCCCGGTGACGTACGGTTCGAGACCGTGGACGACGCCAGGATCCTCAAGCCCACCGACGCGGTCATCCGGACGGCCGTGACCTGCGTGTGCGGCTCGGACCTGTGGCCCTACCGCGGTGCGGAGCCGACCGAGCACGCGCACCCGATGGGCCACGAGTACGTCGGCTTCGTGGAGGAGGTCGGCGGCGACGTCACGTCCGTCAGGCCGGGCCAGTTCGTCGTCGGCTCGTTCGCGACCTCGGACAACACCTGCGCCAACTGCCGCAACGGCTTCCAGTCCAACTGCCTGAACCGCGAGTTCATGAGCACCTGCCAGGCCGAGTACGTCCGCATCCCCAACGCCCAGGGCACCCTGGTCGCCACCGACGACGTCCCGGACGAGCGCTTCTGGCCCGGTCTGCTCGCCGTCTCCGACGTCATGGGCACCGGCTGGTGGGCCGCCGACGCCGCACAGGTCGAGCCCGGCTCCACCGCCGTGGTCGTGGGGGACGGCGCGGTCGGCCTGTGCGCGGTGATCGCGGCCAAGGAGATGGGCGCGGAGCGGATCATCGCGATGAGCCGCCACGAGCCGCGTCAGAAGCTGGCCCGTGAGTTCGGCGCCACGGACATCGTCACCGAGCGCGGCGACGAGGGCGTCGCCCGGATCAAGGACCTCACCGGCGGGATCGGCGCCGACAGCGTACTGGAGTGCGTGGGCACCGCCCAGGCCATGCGGCAGGCCCTGCACTCCGCGCGCCCCGGCGGCAGTGTCGGCTTCGTCGGTGTCCCGCACGAGGTCGCCGTCGACGGCCAGGAGCTGTTCTTCTCCCACGTCGGCCTGCGCGGTGGACCCGCCCCGGTCCGCCGCTACCTGCCCGACCTGATCGAGCAGGTCCTGTCGGGCCGGATCGACCCGGGCAAGGTCTTCGACCTCACCCTGCCCCTGGACCAGGTCGCCGAGGGATACAAGGCGATGGACGAGCGCCGCGCCATCAAGACCCTCCTCACACCCTGACCCGTCCGCCCCTGCCTTCAGGGCGCGCGCCGTCCCGTGCCCGCCCTCCGCCCATCCCAGGCCAACGTCCATTCCTCACCCCCACCCCCATCCTGACCCCCCAGGAAAGGAGCGATCGTGCAGATCACCCGCAGTTCGATCAACACCGTCAAGGGCCCGGCCGACTGGTTCACCGGGGACGTCTACATCGACGCCGTCGCCGCCGCGCCCCCGCCCTCCCGGGTCAGCGCCAACCTGGTGCACTTCATGCCGGGCGCCCGCACCCACTGGCACCGCCATCCGCTGAGCCAGACCGTCTTCGTCACCGAGGGCGTCGGCCTGTGCCAGCGCCGCGGCGGACCGGTCGAGGTCATCCGGCCCGGCGACCGCGTGCTGTTCGAGGCCGACGAGGAGCACTGGCACGGTGCGGCGCCGAACCGGCTCATGGTCCACCTGGCCATCAACGAGGCGGACGCCGACCACGACGTCGTCCACTGGCTGACCCCCGTGACCGACGAGGAGTACGCCGCCGCCCCGGCCACGGACTGAGAACCCGGCGCATGATCGAACCCGCCCCGTGCGGTCCCTGCGTCCACGGCGCACCCCGCAGGCCGCTGGCTGGCCTCCGCACCGGAGCGTCCCGGCGGACTTGCGGGGGACGGTGTGCGCGAGCACGGTGGAGAGATGAGTGGTAAGGACGGCCCCACGCTCATCTCGTCGGTGCAGCGAGCCTTCCGGCTGATGGAAGCCGTCGGTGCGCACGAGGGCGGCGCCCCGGCCAAACAGCTGGCACGCGAGACCGGGCTGGCGCCGGCCACCACCTACCACCTCCTGCGGACGATGGTGCACGACGGCTACGTGCGCAAACTCGACGACGGCACCTTTGTCCTCGGCGAGAAGCTGGGCGCGCTGCACGGAGGCAGCCGCGAGCAGGCGGCGCTCAGCAGGGTCCGTCCGACGCTCGCGGAGCTGCGCGACGGACTGTCGGCCGCCGCCTACCTGACCTTCTACGAGGACGGTGAGATCCGGGTCGCGGAGATCGTGGACGGTCCGAAGGCCCCGCGTGTCGATCTGTGGGTCGGCTTCGAGGACGCGGGACACGCCACGGCGCTCGGCAAGTGCGTACTGCGCGAGCTGGACGCGGAGGCCCGCGCCGACTACCTCTCCCGCCACGCGCTGAACGACCTCACCCCTCGCACCATCACCTACCGCGCCGAACTGCTGCGACGCCTTGAGGCCGCGGCGCAGGGGCCCGCCGTCACCGACGTCGAGGAGTACGCCCTCGGCACCGCGTGCGTGGCCGTGCCCGTCCGCCAGGGCGACACCATCGGCGCGCTCGGCATATCGGTGCGGGCCGGCCGCACCGACCGCCTCGAAGGTGCCGTGACGCGGCTGGTCGCCACCGCGGAGCGGGTGTCCCGGGGACTCTCGCTCACCATCTGAAATCGAGGCCCTTGTGACCGCACGGCCGTGACCCGTTTCCTGGATACAACGGATGAACCGGTCGGCGATGCGAGGGATAAGTACGTGAGTGAGCAGGGCCTGGTAGGACCGTACGGGTCGGTCGGATGCCGCGTGACGAACGGCTGGACCGTCGTCGACGCCAGCGGCGAGATCGACATCGCTTTCGCCCCCGTCGTGCGGGCCGCGGTGGTCAGGCTGCTTGCCGACGGCCATCAGCACTTCGTCCTGGACCTGTGCGGTGCCCCGTTCCTGGACTCGGCGGGACTCGGCATGATCGTCGCGGTCACCAAGCGCATCCGGTCCCATCACGGCTCGCTGCGGATCGCCTGCGACGACGAGCGGCTGCTGCGCGTCTTCTCCCTCGGCGGACTGCGTCCCGTCTACTCCTTCCACGACTCCGTGGATCAGGCCGTCGCACAGCCCGCGGGCGCCGAGGAGCTCGCCGACTGGCCTCGCCCGCGTCACTGACGTCCGCGGGTGACCCGGCGCTGCCGGAGCCGGCGGTCACGCCCGGCCCCGCCGTACGCGGCACCTGCGTGGCAGCAACCCCCTTCGCACCGTGTGCGCGGTGCGTGAAAGCGGCGGGGAAGACGTGGGGTGACACGGGCTCGTGCGGGTAGGCGGTCGGGACCTGAGAGAGTGGGCGTATGGATATCGATCGCAGGAACAATGTCACGGTCACCGGCAACCCCCAGGGGCGCACGGTGGTCCTGGCGCACGGCTTCGGTTGCGATCAGAACATGTGGCGGTTGACGGTGCCGGCGCTGGCCCGCGACTACCGGGTGGTGCTCTTCGACTACGTGGGATCGGGCCGCTCGGACCTGACCGCGTTCTCCGAGGACCGTTACGGGTCGCTGGACGGGTACGCCCGGGACGTGGTGGAGGTCTGCGAGGCGCTCGACCTGCGCGACGCCGTGTTCGTGGGGCACTCGGTGAGCGCGATGGTCGGCGTACTGGCGGTCGCGATGGCGCCGGAGCGGATCGGGGCGCTGGTCATGGTCGCGCCGTCGCCGCGCTATGTCGACGACGAGGGCTACCGGGGAGGGTTCAGCGCCGAGGACATCGACGAGCTGCTGGCGTCCCTGGAGTCGAACTACCTGGGCTGGTCGGCCGCGATGGCGCCGGTGATCATGGGGAACGGGGACCGGCCCGAGCTGGGTGAGGAGCTGAAGAACAGCTTCTGCGCCACCGACCCCGACATGGCACGTGTCTTCGCCCGCACCACCTTCCTGTCGGATTCGCGGGACGACCTGAAGGCCGTGACGGTGCCGACGCTGGTGCTGGAGTGCACCCACGACGTCATCGCTCCGCGCGAGGTCGGCGCCTTCGTCCACCAGGCGATCTCCGGCTCGGAGCTGGTCACGCTCGACGCCACCGGGCACTGCCCGCACCTGTCCGCGCCGGAGGCGACCAACGAGGCGATCGTCGAGTTCCTCGAGCGTCTCCGGTGATGTGCCGCACCGACCAGCAGCCCGACCCGTACGAACCCGACAACGACGGAGACGCCTCGGGTGCGGTGTTCGCCTCGCTGCTGGAGGACAGCGCCGAGGAGCTGTACGAGAGCGCCCCGTGCGGGTACCTGTCCACGTTGATGGACGGCATCATCGCCAAGATCAACAGCACGCTGCTGGACTGGCTGGGGCTGGAGCGGGAGCAGGTGGTGGGCCGGATGCGGTTCACGGACCTGCTGACCGTGGGCGGCAAGCTCTACCACGAGACGCACTTCGCGCCGCTGCTGCGCATGCAGGGGGAGATCAGCGGTGTGGCGCTGGAGCTCAAGCAGACCGGCGGCGGCCGCATACCCGTGTTCGTCTCCTCCGCCGTCAAGTACGGCAGTACCGGCGAGCCCCTGCTGATCCGCACCACCGTCTTCGACGCCCGGGACCGCCGCGCCTACGAGGAGGAGCTCCTGCGGGCCCGCAAGGCGGCGGAAGAGGCGCACAAGGAGGCGGAGGCCGATCGCGCCCGGCTGCAGGACGCCCTGGCCGTGCTCCAGCAGTCGCTGCTGCCGGCCACCCTGCCGGCCGTACCCGGGGTGGAGGCGGCCGCGCACTACCGCACCGCCTCTCCCGACCGCCTCGGCGGTGACTTCTACGACCTCTTCCCGCTGGACGGCAAACGCTTCGCCTTCTTCCTCGGCGACGTGTGCGGAAAGGGGCCCCAGGCCGCCGCGGTCACCTCCCTGACCCGCTACACCCTGCGTGCCGCGGCCCTGCACGACCCGGACCCCGTCGCCGCCCTGACCACGCTCAACCAGGTCCTCCACGAGCGCTACACCGGCGGCGACCCGCGCTACTGCACCGTCATCTTCGGCGTCCTCGAACCCGACCCCGCCACCGGGCAGGTCAGCGTCCACGTCGCCTCGGGAGGGCATCCCCCGGCCCTCGTCCTGCGTGCCGACGGGACGGCGGACTTCCTGCCCACCCCCGGCGGCCTCCTCGTGGGCGTCCTTCCCGCCGCCACCTTCGTCACCGCCACGAGCGTCCTCGGCCCCGGGGACTCGCTCGTGCTGTACACCGACGGCCTGACCGAGGCCCGCACCAGCGAGGACCGCGACAGCCTCTACGGCGACGAAGCCCTGCTCGACTTCGCCGCCGGCCACGCCGGCAAGTCCCCCCAGGCCGTCATCCAGGCCCTGACCGGCCTGCTGGACGGCTTCGGGGACGGGCTCGACGACGACACCGCCCTGCTCGCCCTGGGTGTCCCCGCCCCTGCCCCTGCGACCCGAGTCACCGAATGAGCCCGATGAAGATCACGACCCGAGACGCCGCGGCCGGTCCCGTTCTGGCGATCTTCGGCGACCTCGACTACGCCACCGCCGGCCGACTGCGCGAACTGCTCACCACGCTCACCCTCAGTCCGGGTCAGCTCCTCGTCCTGGATCTGGCCGGCATGGAGTTCTGCGACTCCAGCGGCATCACCGCCCTGATCGTCGCCCGCAACCACGCCCGGGCCGCCCAGGCCGACGTGGCGCTGGCCTCCGTTCCCGACCACACCCTGCGCGTGCTGCGCATGGTCGGTCTCGACCAGGTCTTCGGCCTCCTCCCCGACAGTGACGCCGCCACTCGGCACTGATCGGTCCGGCTGGGAGGACGCTTCACGGTGAACTACACCACCCTGGCGGTGACCGCCGTACGCACCGGTGTCTCCTGAGTCCGCGCGAGTCCCGGCCTCCCCGAGTACGGCGGCCCCTTTGGCTCGCCCGGTCAGCGGCGGCCGCCCCCCAGGCCGCCGGTCGCGAAGTAGGCCCGGCACACCTCGCCGTCGAAGTCGGTGGCGATCTGCAGGACTCGGCGGCCGTCGGCCGACGGCAGCAGCGGGGAGCTGTAGTTCTGGCAGTAGTTCACCTGCGGGTCCGGCACGGTGACCGGCGCCGGGGCCTCGTGCCACGGTCCGCTGCCGTTCTCCGCGTTGACGAGGATCGTCCGGCCGCTGCCCGTCGCCGTGGTGCCGTCCCGGTTGAGGAGCCGCTGCCCGACCAGCAGCAGCCGTCCGTTCGGAGCGCCGTCCGGCGACGGTGCCCAGGCGATGGTCGGTGCGGCGCGGAAGTACCTGCCGTCGGCGGTCTCCGGACGGAACCCGAGCGAGGCGGGATTTCCCCAGTCCCAGCCGTCGGCGGAGGTCCTGAAGTGCACCACGCATTGGTACTGGCCGCCGGGGTTGCAGATCTCGTAGCTCATGAAATAGGTGCCGTTCGGCAGCTTCCGCACGACCGGCATGCCGGGCCGGTCGGGCGACCAGCCGCTCGCCACCGTGTCGTGGTGCCCCTCCCAGTGCACACCGTCGTAGCTGCGGGCCGCGACGAGTTTCTGGCTGTGTCCGGGGTCCGTCTCGTCGGCGTAGTGGCAGACCAGCGCACCGTCCCCGGCCACCGAGAACTCCGGTTCCCACAGGCCGCCCGTGCCGCTCGCGACGGCACACGAGGACAGGTAGGACCAGCTGCGGCCCACGTCGTCGCTGCGCCAGATCCGCAGTGCCATCCGCCGGTCCTGTTCGTCCTGACCGGCCGAGGAAGCCCAGATCAGGGTTCCGGCCGGCATCGCTCCCACCGGCCGGGGGAGCTCGAACAGCGTGGCGCAGCACAGCCCCTGGCCGGCGGCGGACTCGGGATCGGACACCCGTCCGACCTCGCGGAAGGTCACTCCGGAATCGGTGCTCTCGTGGATGGCGCCGACGCCGTTGCCGCCGTCGAAGGTGACGACACCGGCCAGGACGCGGCCGTTCGCCGCACCGCTGTGGGCCAGCCGGACGGCACGCGGGTAGAGCCCTGTGCCCTCACGCAACGGTGTGCCGGTGGCCGTGGGGGAGGGGACGTCGGCGACCGCCGGCGGGACGGGAGCCGACGGAACGCCTGCCGCGGCCGGGACGGCGAGCAGCAGGCTCAACAGACCGGCGAGGGCGAGGAACACGGCTCGCGCGCTGGGGCCGCGACGGCGTTCGAGGGACGGGGGCATGCGGAGGATCATCACGGTCTTCCTTCCTGGGAGAACGGACCCGCGTCAGGCTAGAGCGGTTGTACATCGATGTAAATGGGTGGGCGGACCCCGCCCTCGGACCCCTACTCTGGCGCGGTGATGACTCAGGTGATCGTCCTCAACGGTGGCTCCAGCTCGGGGAAGTCCGGGATCGTCCGGTGTCTGCAGGCGGTACTGCCGGATCCATGGCTCGCCCTGGGGACGGACACGCTGGTCGAGGCGATGCCCGCGTCCATGCAGGTGTCGGACGGCGGGATCGAGTTCGCCCCGGACGGATCGGTGCTCGTCGGTCCTGCCTTCCGGGCCGTGGAAGGGGCGTGGATCGAGGGTGTCGCAGCGATGGCCCGAGCCGGCGCCCGGGTCATCGTCGACGAGGTCTTCCTCGGCGGAACGGACTCCCAGCGGCGATGGCGGAACGCCCTGGGCGGACTCGGGGTGTTGTGGGTCGGTGTCCGGTGCGACGCCGCGGTGGCCGCGGGACGTGAGGTCGCACGAGGAGACCGGACCGTGGGCATGGCGGCCTCCCAGGCGGACGTGGTGCACCGGGGTGTGACCTATGACCTGGAAGTGGACACCACGCGTACGGAGGCGATGGAGTGCGCGCGGACCATCGCCGCCCGGGTCGAGTGATCGACGGCCCAGTTGCCCGCCGCCGTGACCGCCCCGACGGCGCGTAGGGGAGACGGCTCGCGTCTGCGACGGTACGTCAGCTCGTCCGACGGCACCGACCCGGGAGAACGGCCGCCGGGGCAGGCCTCCGCCGCCCCGGCCGGTGCGTGGGTCAGGCCGTCGTCCAGGGGCGCAGCTTCTCGGGGTTGGTCACGGCCCAGAAGTTCCGGATCCGGTCGCCCGCGACTTCGAAGGCCATCACCACCGCGGTACGACCGCCCCGTTCGACCACCAGCCCGGGCAGGCCGTTGACCGTGCGTTCCACGATCGTCAGGTCGGCCGCGGTGGCGGTCACGTCGATCAGGTACCGCGCGATCCGCTCGTTGCCCACGACGGGGCGGGGCGCCGCGTCGACCAGGCCGCCGCCGTCGGCGACCCCCGTGGCGTCGGGGTCCAGCAGGTCGATCAGGGCCTCGATGTCCTTGGCCTCCCACGCCAGCTTGAAGTCCCTGACCAGGTCGGCCTGTCGTGCCGCCCGGGGCACGGACACCTCGCTCCCGCGGAGCCGGCGGCGGGCCACGGAGGCCAGCTGACGGCAGGCCGCCGGCGTACGGCCGACGATCTCGGCCACCTCCGCGAACGGATAGCCGAAGACGTCGTGCAGGATGAACGCGACCCGCTCGGCCGGCGTCATCGCGTCGAGCATGACGAGGAAGGCCATACTGACCGACTCGTCGAGCGTGACCCGGTCGGCCGGGTCGGAGGCCGTGCCGCCCGCCCGCCCGCCGGACCACTCCGCGCGATCCGGCAGCGGCTCGGGAATCCACTCGCCCACGTACCTCTCGCGCCGGGCCCGGGCCGAGCCGAGCTGGTCGAGGCAGATGCGGCCCGCGACCTTGGTCAGCCACCCGCCGGGAGACCTGATGCCCTCCTGCTGTTCCCGGGACATGCCGTACCAGCGGGCGTACGTCTCCTGCACGACGTCCTCGGCGTCGGCCAGGGAGCCCAGCAGCCGGTAGGCGAGGTTGGTCAGCCGCCGCCGCTCGCTCATGATCACGCTCAGGCTCGGTTCGGTCCGAGTTCCCTCCGGTTCGGTCTCCGCGCTCACGTCTCGTCCACTCCTTCGGTGCTGTCCGGCCGGGCCACACCCGGTACGACGAAACAGCCCCCGCGGATGTGAGGCGACGCGCCGGCCTCACATCCGCCGGGGCCACGTCGTCGTACGGGACAAGAACGTCGGTTCCCGCGCGGCCGTTCCACGAGGAGGGGCCCCGCGGACCGGGGAGAACGCATGGACACCCGGATGAACCTCGTCACCACCCCCTTCCCACCAGGGAGTTGCCCAGCATGACCATCACGTCCCTGTCCGGCGAGTCGACCGGCAACTACGTCCTCGACACCTCGCGTACCCGTATCGGGTTCGTCGCCCGGCACACCATGTCCACCAGGGTGCGCGGCGACTTCGCGGAGTTCGAGGGCGGCGCGTACCTGGACGGCGCCGACCCGTCGAAGTCCGAGATACGGCTGACGATCCGCGCCCGGAGCATCCGGACCGGGAAGGCGCAGCGCGACGAGGTGCTCAGGAGCAAGTTCCTGGACGCCGACAACCATCCGGCGCTCGGCTTCGTCTCGACCGGGGTGGAGCGGACCGGGGAGAACACCTTCAGGGTCACCGGTGATCTGACCGTCCGCGGGGTGACCGGACCGGTCACCCTGGACGTCACGCTGACCGGCACCGGCACCGGTGCCGCATCCGGGCGTCCCGACGACTGCCGGCTCGCAGCCCGGGGCAGCGCCACCATCGACCGCAACGTCTGGGGCGTGAACTGGAACGCCATGACCTCGGCCATGGTCAGCCCCAAGGTGACCCTCGACTTCGAGGTCGTCGCCCTCCGGCGGCCCTGACGGCGCCTCCTCGGACCCGCTGCGCGCACGAAGCCCCGTCCCGCAGGCGGCGGTGGCAGCCGCACGCCGCGGGGCGGGCCGGCGTTCGGCGTCCTCGTGCCGAGCGCCCGCCCGCCCCTGTCGGTCCCGGCTGGTTCAGATGCCGCAGGTGGGAGCCGACCAGTACGGCGACGGGTCGAAGGCCACGTGGGTGTGGTCGTTGTGGCCGGGGTAGCCCGGGCCGAGGATCTCGGAGAAGCCGTGCGTCCTGGACTGCTGGGCGAGCCGGCACAGGGACGGCGAGCCCACCAGGTCGGCCGCGTCGCCGTAGAGGTGACGGCTGGTGGCGGACCCGCCGACCGCGTTGTTGCACGCGCGGGAGCGGAAGCCGCTGGAGATGGTGAGGGGCACGTCGCCGAGGGCGTGCCGCATCGCCTCCAGCTTCCACATGGTCTTGAGCGCGTTCGACTTGGCGGTCGCCGCGGAGACCGCGCCGCCGGACCAGTCGGAGTTGCACTTGTTGAGCTCGGCGTAGGTGAAGTGGACGGGTGTGCAGTCGGCGTCCTGGAGGGAGTAGATCTTGCTGAACGTCGCGGATCCGGCGACGCCGTCCGCACTCAGGCCGTACGCGGCCTGGAACTTCTTCACCGCCGCGGCGGTCCGCGCGCCGTACTGGCCGTCGTAGGAGAGCCGTTCACCGGAGGTCACCCACCCGGCGACCCGGATCTGGAGCTGGGTCACGTCGCTGCCGGAGGAACCCTCGGAGAGCGTGCGGTTCCACGTGTAGCAGGAGTCGGCGTGCGCGGTGCCGGCGGTGGCGCCCACTCCGATCACCGCACCGGACGTGAGCATGACAAGAGAGAGAAGCAGGCGTGACGCGCGTCTGAACATCCAGGCCTCCCGACCGTTGAGTCGACAACAACCGAAGCCCAGCGTGCGGCAACGAGCTACGCGCGTCAACGGCGCCGCCGGGAAACGAGATCGTCGTTCCGGCGGCTGCCCGCGGGCGCGGTTGGCGGCCGGTTCAGTAGTTGCGCCACTCGTCCAGGACGTATTCGAGCACCGCGGGGTCCATGAGGGTGCTCGGCCGTACGTCCGTGCGGCGGCGGTCGACGGGGAACACGGTCGCCGCCCGCAGGACCGCGTCGTCCAGGTAGCGCAGCTTCGGGACGTCCGCGGCGAGCCTCAGGGGCGGGGGGCCGGTCGAGTCGGAGGCGAGCACGAAGCCCCAGTTGCCGAAGCTCGGCACGTCGACCTGGAACTTCGTCGTCGCGTATCCCGCCGCCTCGATCGTCTTCGCGATCGACCAGTACGTCTTCGGGGCGAAGAACGGTGACCCGCTCTGGACCATGACCTTGCCCTGCGGCGCCAGGACCCGGCCGAGCAGGTGGTAGAACTCCACCGAGTACAGCTTCGCCAGTGACGCCGAGTCCGGGTCGGGGAAGTCGATGATCACCGAGTCGTACCGCTGCCGCGCGTCGCGCAGCCAGGTGAAGGCGTCGGCGTTGACCACCTCGACCCGCGGGTCGTCCAGCGCGCCGCCGTTGAGCTCGCGCAGGGGTTCGTAGGTGCGGGCCAACCGGGTCATGGCGGGGTCCAGTTCGACCAGGGTGACGTGCTCGACGTCGTCGTACCGCAGCACCTCGCGCAGCGCGAGCCCGTCACCGCCGCCCATGATCAGTACGTTGGAGCGGCGGCCCGACAGCGCGGGGTGGACCAGCGACTCGTGGTACCGGTACTCGTCGACCGAGCTGAACTGGAGGTCGCCGTTGAGGAAGAGCCGCAGGTCGGGGTCGCCCGTGAAGGCGGTGGCGCGGGTGATCACGATGTCCTGGTACTGCGTGGTCTCGGAGTGCACGATGGGATCCGCGTACATGTGCTGCCGCGCCGTCACCTCCAGGTCGTCCGCCAGCACGTACGTGGTGCCGAGCACGGCGAGCACCGCGGTGACGCCGGCCAGCAGGAGGGCCCGCACCGCGCGACCGGTCTCGTGACGGAAGATGAACACCACGACGATGACGCCGGCGACCGCGTTGACCGCGCCGACCACCAGCGCGCCCTTCAACTGGCCGAAGGTCGGCAGCAGGAGCAGCGGGAAGCACAGGCCGCCCACGAGGGCCCCGATGTAGTCGACGGCGAACATGTCGGCGACGGCGCTGCTCGCCTCCTGCCGGCGGATCCGCTGGAGCAGGGTCATCAGCAGCGGGATCTCGGCGCCGATCAGCAGGCCGATCACCAGGGACACCAGGATCATCGCCGGCATGTAGAGCTGCAGCCAGGCGAAGGCCGCGTACAGCCCGAGGACGGACAGGCCGCCGATCAGGGCCAGTGCCCCCTCCAGTACCGCGAACGCGACGACGGCGTGGTTGCGCAGCGGTTTGGCGGCCAGTGAGCCCAGGCCCATGGCGAAGACCATCACGGAGATGACCACAGAGGTCTGGAGCACCGAGTTGCCGATGAGGTAACTGCCCAGCGCGGTCAGGGCCAGTTCGTAGACGAGGCCGCAGGCCGCGCAGAGGAAGACGGAGAGCAGCAGGAGGAACCGCGCCCCCCGGGTGGGCCGGGTGGCCGGGGGGCGCGGAGGAGTCGCGGTGTCGCGGTCGCCGAGGGCGGTGGAGCTCATGGGGGCGGTCCTAGGAGAGGGCCGCGCCGACCATGAAGGCGGTGCCCAGATACATGCCGGCCTGGACCCAGGCGGCGGGGTGCGGGCGGTCGTCCCCGTCCTCCAGGGCGACGGCGCCCATCTGACCCGGTGTGAGCATGCCGATCACGATGCCGACCAGCGTCATCACCAGCACGCCGGCCAGGCCGTAGAGGAGCGTGCTGAGCAGGCCCTGGCCGAGCCCCTTCTCCGACTCGCTCGCCCGGATGGCCTCCATGATGACCAGGCCCACCGCGACGGACTGGCTGCCCAGCAGCACGGCCGCCCCGCGGTTGCGGTCCCGCCACACGACGTGGAAGAGCTTGCCGGGCGTGACGAGGTCGAGGGCGACGAAGCCGACGGCCATCACGGCGAGGCCCACGACCCCGTAGAGCAGGGCCTGGCCGGCCGACTCGAATATCTCGGTCACTGCGTTGCCTTTCTGGGGGCGTTGTCAGGGTGGGGAGGCGGTGTCGCGCGCCGGTGTCACTTGCCTTCGCCGGGGCCGCCGCCGCGGTAACTCTGGCTGTTCGGGTTCGGCCAGTTGACGAGGTGCTGCTGGTGGCGCCGGTAGCCGTTGCGGTAGTCCTCGATCTCGATCAGACTGCCGCCGCGGTGCGGCGAGACGGTCACCATGTCGTCGCCGTAGCGCAGGAAGCGCATGCCGCCGCCGGAGGACCGGTCGAGGGCCTTGCGGTGGTCGTGGATCGCGTCGGCGACCCGGGCCGGTGAGCTGTCCTTGTCGAGCCACCGGGACCCGCTGACGGTGTAGGTGTCGCGGATCCAGGAGCGCGGGACGCCCTCGTCCCCGCCGCCGCTGGAGCAGGCCGAGAGCAGGAGCGTGACCAGCGTGGCCGCCACCGCTCCGCGGACGAGTCGGGCGCTGTTCATCGGGCCTCCAGCCGGGTGTGTGTCGATACGATGTGCCCGTCCTGCGGGTAGGTGTGCCAGGTGCGCCACGCGAGTCGGGCAGGGGACGGCTCGTCGGACGCCTCGACGACCACCGCCGTCACGGCCTCGGGTGAACCGGGGAAGACTCCGCACAGGCTGTGTTCGGCGTCGGCCACCCGGGCGAGGATCCCCGCCACCCGCGCGCTGAACCCGTCGGGGTCCAGGCGTGCGGTGGTGGCGCCGAAGCCGTAGGACCAGCCGGCCAGTTGCCGGGTGTGCCGGGTGGGCAGTCCCTTGACGGCCCCCGGCAGACAGGCCACCGTCTCCCGCACCGGCCCGGCGAAGACCTGGTGCGAGGCACCGAGCAGTCTCATGCGTACGGTGAGTTCCCCCACGAGCACCTCACGTTCGGCGAGCGCAGGCCGTTCGGTCAGGTCCAGTGAGAAGCAGAGCTGGTCCGCGGCCGTGTCCAGATAGGGAGCTTGCAGAGATACAGCGTGCACGCGGCGCGGCCCCCCGGTCCGATATTGCTATGAGCGGCGCTGAGTATGGCACATGCGACCGGGGATCCGGTGCGGTGGGGGCCTCCCCGTGCCCGTCCGCCGGGCGAACCGCGTACGCGACGAGCGTCCCGGGGAGAGGCGGGTGACCGGCGGTCCGCCGCCCGGTGAGCGCGGTGACCGCTGCCCCGCGGGTGACCGCGTGCGCTGTCGGCGGCGTCGGGAGTATCGCCCCGCCGGGCGGACCGAGGGGGCGCCGGCCGTTCGGCGGCAGAAGAAGGGGGCTCGCCCACTCCCTGATCAGGTCAGGAAGTGAACGAGCCCCTATGAGTGACGTCCGGTCCCGGATACGGCGCTGTCACGACGGTCGCCGTCGGCCCGGGTAGGTGAGCGGTCGCCGGTGTCCGCCCGCGCGGGCCGCTCCTACTTCCCGGTCTCGCGGGAGAGCAGGTGCAGGGCGCGCAGCGTGGCCTCCAGGGCGAAACGGTGATCGGGGTCGGCGAGGCGGTCGCCCAGGAGGGCGTCCAGGTTCCGCAGGCGGTAGCGCACGGTCTGGGCGTGCACGCCCAGCATCTCGCCGACCTGCTCCGCCGGTGCGCGGGTCGAGACGTGTACGCGCAGGGTCTCCACGAGCCGGTCGCGGCGGCTGGCCGGCAACTGTTCGATGGGGGCCAGCTCCGCGGCCGCGAGATGGCCGACGAGCGCCGGGTCCGACAGCAGCCAGAGCGTCACCAGGTGGTCCTCGCAGCGGACCACGGGAGCGTCGGCCACCACACCCTCGTCGATCAGCTTGAGCACACGGCGCGCCCAGCGGACGGAGTCGGCCGCCTGGGCCAGCGGCACGGTCAGCCCCATTACGGCGTGCGAGCCCGCCAGGGCGGCGTCGAGCATCGTCAGCCGCTCGGGGGTGAGGGCTCCGGGCACCAGCAGGTGCGGATGGGGGACGTCCAGGTCGAAGAGGACGTCTTCGGCCAGGCCGGCCTGGAGGTGCTCGGGGAGCGGCGGGCGCAGGGCGACCATGGTGACGTCGGCGGGCAGCGGCCAGGCGGCCGCCTCGCAGAGCCCGGACAGGGCCTGGGGCAGCGGCGGCCCGGTGAGGATGAGGTGGAGGAGGCGTCTGCGCTGTGCCGGGACCTCGGAGGAAGCCCGCGACTGCACCTCGACGTAGCCCTCGCGGGAGATCTGCTCCAGCTCCTCGACGTACGCGAACAGGGCGTCGGCGAAGGCGAGTATCAGGGTGGGGGAGAGCCGGTACTGCTGGCCCACGGCCCTCGCCCGGCGCAGCGCGATGCGCGCTCCGAGCCGGTAGGCGCCCTGGAGGGTGTCCAGTTCGCGGCCCTCGTAGGCTTCCACGCGGCCGAACCTGCGCAGCAGTTCGTCGCGGAGCGCGGCGTTCTTGCCGGGGTCGGCGACGCGGTCCACGAACGCGTACAGGGCCTGCTCGACGCCTTGGCGGATGGCGTCGGCGTTCGGGCCGTTGAGCAGCCGCCCGTACACGGGGTAGGCACGGGTGACCTCGGCGCCGATCTCCTTCATGAGGCCGGGTAACTCGGGCCGCATGAAGGCGGCGAACTCCTTGGGGAGCGGTTCTAGCGGTTCACCGACTTCCGGCGGCCGCGTGGTTGAAGGCATGAGTGCCGTCCCTTGCTCTCCGGTGCCCACGGTGCACCGGTCGTGTGCCCCGGTCCTTCACGAAGGAGGCACACGACCGGACTTGACGTGATGTGTGTCTGGGCTGCTGAAGCTAAATCAAGTTCGTTGGGACGTACACAGTCTGTGCACATTTAGATGCGGTGGGACGTGGCGGGGCTGCCGGTACGGCTGGGAATCGCCCTCGTGCGGCCATTACTCGACGGCCGAGTGCCAGTTCCGTGACAGGTGCTTGCCCGCGTCGGGGGCGACCGTGCCGGGAGCGTTCAGGCCGGCGAGGTGGGTCTGGGCGTTGTTGAGCGTCAGGCTGTTGTTCCCGGCGGCGGAGGGCAGCCCGGTCTTGGCGTTGACCGCGGCGTCGATCAGTCCGAACAGGCCCAGTCCGCAGCCGCTGGCGCCGGGCACGGCGAAGGAACTGTCGTTCTGCGTGGCCCCGGTGAGGTTGATGCGGCTCATCTCACCGTCGTCGGCGACCGTGCCGTCACCCCGGAAGAACGACATGCCGAACTCGGGGAACTGCCGGTTCTCCGGCCGGAGCACGATCGGCTTGGCCGCGGAGCCTATGTAGCACTTGCTGCCCAGGAACGGATTCTCCAGGTGGATGCGGACCGGCAGGGCGACGATCGGCTCGTCGGTCAGGATGCCGGCGGTCTGGTTGAAGTCGTAGGGGGCTCCGACGGACTCCACCGTCGCCGTGATCTTGTTGAGCGAGCTGTTGCTGAGCTGCTCGCAGATGGCCGTGACCGCGGGGATGTTGCTCGGGCACATCAGGCCCAGCAGTCCGCCGGGAACGGTCGCGGAGTCGGCGATGAGGGCGCCGCCCGCCGGGGCCACCACGGAGCTGGTCCCGTCGGAGTTCTGGATGACGCCGATCTGGAGGTTGGTCCTGCCCGTGGTGACGGTGGTCTTGCCCAGCTTGATGGAGCCGTTCGGCGAGGTCGAGACCACACACTGCGGAGTGCGGGCCAGACCGTCGGCGGCCAGCATCGCCGGGGCGTCCACGGGGCAGCGGGTGAAGGGCGCCCACTCGCCGTTGGGTACGGCGACCGCCGCGGTCGCGGTGCCCATCGAGGCGAAGGCGCCGAGGGCGGTGCCGAGGGCGGTGGCGGTGGTGGCGACTCTGGCGCCGAGGGAGAACCGCATGATGTGGCCTTCCGTGTCAGGGGATGGGGAGGGTGCGGGCGGAGCGGGGGGTGGGACGGTCGGGGCGGGAACCGGGTCAGCGTTCGGCCACCGGGATCTCCAGGGGCTGCAGGTCGGGCGTGCACTCGTCAGGGTTCGGCACCTCGGCCGAGACGTAGCAGGCCTGGCCCTGGATCTGTTTGACGTAGTTGCCCGGGCCGGAGACGGAGGCGGTGAGCAGGCGGTCGAGCTTCTCGCCTCCCGCGGTGCCGCAGCCGGTGAAGGCGGGGATGTCGACCTCGCCGGTCAGCGGACCGCCGGAGAGCAGCAGGTAGCCGGTGGCGGGCTCGCCGGTGACCTGCTCGCCCCGGCCGTGCAGGACCAGGTGGTCGCCGGGGAACTTCTCCGGGTCCGGTTCCGGCGAGACGAGGGACGTCTTCGTCCGGCACTCGTTCCCCACGTCCAGCGGGGTGCCGTTGACCTTCAGGGACGTCACGCGGAGCACGACCGGTGCGCGGACGTAGGTGTCCGTGCTGGTGAACAGGAAGTCGGTGGTGCCGTGCGAGTCGATGGTCATCGGACCCGTCTGCTCCAGCACCATCGTGGCCGTGGTCGGAGTGAAGTCGAAGGTGAGGAAGGTCGCCTCGAAAGGAGGGGTCTCCTTGCGCTGCCGGTGGTAGAGGTCCGCGGTGGAGTGCTGCCTGATGTAGGCGCCGCTGAAGTCCGGGAAGAACTCGAACTCGGGCTCGCCCTGGGTGATGAGCGTGCAGAACGGCGGGACCAGCGCGGCGCCGTCGAGCTTGTTCACGTTGGAGTAGCCGGTGATGTAGGCGTTCAGGGACATCGGTCCGGCCGGGTACTTCTCGTCGTACTTGCAGGTCGGTGCGTTCCGCTCGGCGGCGGGGCCGCCCGGCGCGGGCTCCGCGACCTTCGGGGCGCGTTCGCCCTGCCGGTCGGCCGGCTCGTCCGTCGGCTCCTCCGGCGTGCCGGAGGCGGAGGGAGACCCGGACGGCGATCCGCTCGGGGCGTCGGTGCCGCCCTCCGCGCTCGTGCCGACCTGGACGGTGGCCAGCCGGCCGCCGTCCGGGGCCTCGTCGGCGAGGGTGCAGTCGACGGTCACCGAGGCGGGATCGGTGGAGCCGCCGTCCGTGGTGGTCAGGGCCAGGTCCAGGGCGAAGCCCCCGGCGGTCATGGTCAGTTCGCCCGCCCCCTGGCCGGTCACCGAGGGCACGTCCCCCGTCGCGGTCAGCGTCAGCGGTCCGGTCGCGGTCAGTCGCGTGGGCTCCGTGCCGCCGCGCCACGTCGCCTCGGCGGTGGCCTCGCCCTGCGCCACGCCGACCGAGAGCCGGGTCGCCGCCCGGACACCGGCCGCGCCCAGCGCCACGAGGTCCGCCACCGCCGGCTCCGGCAGTTCGACGGTCGTGGTCACGTCCGAGGGCTCGATCGGCTCACCGGGCGCCACCCGCTCGGGGAAGGCCGCCGTGACCTGTACCGTCGCGGGCTGCCGCCCGGAGGGGAACAGGCACGTGTACGGCAGCGCGGCATCGACCTCCTGCGTACCGGCCGCCCCCGCCGCCGCGGGCACGGTGGCCGCCAGCACGACGAACGCGGCGATCGCCGCGCCGCGAGCGCGGCTGCGGACTGTCCGTGGGACGGCGGTACGGGGGCCTGTCATCTGTCACTCCGCTCGAGTTGTTCCACGGTCCGGACGGCCGGTGGCGGCCGCGGCGTGCCGGCGGCCCGCACGTCCGGCCGGGATCACCGGCCGGGCGGCGAGCCGCCCCCTGCTTACGGGTTGGAACCGACGATCTTCGGGATGGTGGTGGTGCCCGTGACCTTGACCGCGTAGTTGCCCTTGAAGGTGGGCTTGGTGGCGGTGGTGACCACCGAGCCGCAACCGGAGGCCGAGGTGACGACCAGGTCGCCGCTGACACTGGCGACCGCGAGGATGCCGGTGGAGTTCGTGTAGGTGGCGGTGGCCTTGCCCTGCACGTTGAACACGCAGGCGCCGGCGGTCACCTTGGCCTTGACGTTGCCGACGTAGCCCTTGGTCACACCGGTGGAGGCGGTGTAGTCCTGGGCGACGACGGTCCAGGGGGTGGTCGCGACGGTCGTGACGTTGCCCAGGACGCTGGTGCACGGCGAGCCGCTGGTGCCGAAGTTGATGGCGTTGATGCTCGCCACGGTCGCGGGGTTGCCG
This sequence comes from Streptomyces ambofaciens ATCC 23877, assembly GCF_001267885.1. Taxonomy (NCBI): domain Bacteria; kingdom Bacillati; phylum Actinomycetota; class Actinomycetes; order Kitasatosporales; family Streptomycetaceae; genus Streptomyces; species Streptomyces ambofaciens. The sequence continues at coordinate 7,850,105 of NZ_CP012382.1, forward strand.
GTGGTGCTCGCCATGGTGCCCGAGGCGCTGGACGTCGTACACGTCATCGGGATGTTGGCGGTCAGCACGATGTTCCCGCTGTTGGTCGCCGAGAAGTTGGCCGGCGACGGGGTGACGGTCCAGACCGTCGAGGGGACGGCCGAGGCGGGGGCGACGGTCATGGCGAAGGCGGCGGCACCCGCGCCCGCCACGACGGCAATTCTGGACAGGGACTTCTTCATGACGTGGGGACTCCCTTGTGGATTGACCGGCAGAGAGGGATCTCGCCCGTACCTGTGGAGTGGGGACGGGCGCAGTGCGGCCCGGAAATCATCGACCGCGAGCCACGACGTTACTTGCGGGAAACTTAGGCGAACAATGGCGTCGGTCATGATTCTTTGGAGAACGGGAAATATCTGTTCCCCAAGTGAGCGGTCCGGAGCCCGGCATAGTCATCCGCTGCTAAGTAAGGCGCCGGCGCGGGGGTCGCGGCCGGGCCGCTCCGGGGGAGGTGGGAGTCGGTCCGCAGGCCCTGTCCGGCCTCGCGTTGCTCACCGAGTGACAAGAGGAAGGCGCGTATTTGTCGCCGCGCTGACAAAGGCGCGGTGGCTCAACCGAATCCTTCGGGAAAGTCGGATCCTCCTCTTGCCCGCGTAGGTTACTCAGCCGTAGCGTGCCGGGCACGGCGCTGATCTCCTGGTGGGTGCCCCCCCATGCCGAGGAGGCGCGATGGATGATTTCCGGCCTTGCCCTCCTTCAGGGGCGGACATCCGTCGGCAGGGCCGCGCGGAGTCCCTCCCTCCCAGAGCCGCGCGACCCTGCCCCGCACCCGGCGGACAACGTGCCGGACGCGACTTGTCCACGCAGTGACAAAAGGCGAGGAGGCCGGCGTTCCACCTGTGGTCAGCAAACGGTGCACCGGCCTGGCGTGCGCTCCTCGGTGCGCGCCGATCTCACCTGCTTTGGAGGTGATATGGGAATCGAAGTGGTGGTCGAGGGCCTCACCAAATCCTTCGGCAGGCAGAAGATCTGGCAGGACGTGAGCCTCACCCTGCCGGCCGGAGAGGTGAGTGTCATGCTCGGCCCGTCCGGCACCGGAAAGACGGTGTTCCTCAAGTCGCTCATCGGACTGCTGAAACCGGAGCGCGGCCGTGTCCTCATCGACGGCGTCGACATGGTGAGCAGCCCGGAGCGGGATATCTACGAGACCCGCAAGAAATTCGGGCTCATGTTCCAGGACGGCGCCCTTTTCGGTTCCATGTCCCTCTTCGACAACATCGCCTTTCCGCTGCGCGAGCACACCCGGAAGAAGGAGTCGGAGATCCGCCGCATCGTCATGGAGCGGATCGAGGTCGTGGGCCTGCTGGGCGCCGAGGGCAAGTTGCCGGGAGAGATCAGCGGCGGCATGCGCAAACGGGCCGGACTCGCCCGCGCGCTGGTGCTCGACCCGCAGATCATCCTGTGCGACGAACCCGACTCCGGACTCGACCCCGTCCGCACCGCCTACCTCTCCCAGCTGCTGATCGACCTCAACGCACAGATCGACGCGACGATGCTGATCGTCACCCACAACCTGGACATCGCCGCCACGGTCCCCGACAACATGGGCATGCTCTTCCGGCGCGAACTGGTCACCTTCGGTCCGCGCGAGGTACTCCTCACCAGTGAGGAGCCGGTCGTGGCCCAGTTCCTGGCCGGCCGCCGTGAGGGGCCGATCGGGATGTCGGAGGAGAAGGACGCCGCCACCCTCGCCGCCGAGGCCGCGGGGCCGCGCGGCGCCGACGGCCCCCGGGAGATCACCCCCCAGCTGGAGCCGTCCCCCGGGCTTCCGGCGCGCCGTGCCGTCACCCGGCGCCGGGAGCGGGTGCTGGGCATGCTCGACCGGCTGCCGCCCGCCGCCCGCGCCGCCATCGAACGCACCTACGCCGCCCGCCCCGCCGACACCGCGGCCACCACCGGGCCCGGCGTTGCCGGCACATCCGCCGGTCCGGGCGCCCCCGGCACCACCGCCCCGACGGTCCGGATGCCGGCCACCGGGAGCGGCGCATGATCACCGGTGCCCTGCGGCAGACCGGTCGGCTGTTCGCGCTCGCCGCCGAGGTGGCCCGTGCGATCTTCCGGCGGCCGTTCCAGTTCCGGGAGTTCGTGGAGCAGTTCTGGTTCATCGCCAGTGTCACGATCCTGCCCGCGGCCCTGGTCTCGATCCCGTTCGGCGCCGTGATCGCCCTCCAGGTCGGCTCGCTCACCCAGCAGCTCGGCGCCCAGTCCTTCACCGGCGGCGCCAGCGTGCTGGCCGTCGTCCAGCAGGCCAGCCCGCTGATCGTCGCCCTGCTGATCGCGGGCGCGGCCGGCTCCGCCATCTGCGCCGACCTCGGCTCGCGCACCATCCGCGAGGAGCTGGACGCCATGGAGGTCATGGGCGTCTCACCGGTGCAACGCCTGGTGGTTCCCCGTGTCCTGGCCACCATGGGCGTCGCGGTCCTGCTCAACGGCCTGGTCTCCGTGGTCGGCATCCTCGGCGGCTACGTCTTCAACGTCTTCCTCCAGGACGGCACCCCCGGCGCCTACCTCTCCAGCTTCTCCGCCCTCGCCCAGCTGCCCGACCTCTACGTCAGCGAACTCAAGGCCCTGGTCTTCGGGTTCATCGCCGGGGTCGTCGCCGCCTATCGGGGTCTCAACCCGCGCGGCGGCCCCAAGGGCGTCGGCGACGCGGTCAACCAGTCCGTCGTCATCACCTTCCTGCTGCTCTTCTTCGTCAACATGGTGATGACGGGCGTCTACCTCCAACTCGTTCCGCCGAAGGGAGGCTGAGGTCCGTGGCCTCCCCGCTCGTCTGGCTCGACCGCTCCGGCGACCAACTCCTGTTCTACGTGCGCTCCCTGCTGTGGATCCCGCGCACCCTGCACCGCTACCTCCGAGAGGTCCAGCGGCTCCTCGCCGAGGTCGCCTTCGGCACCGGTGGCCTCGGGGTCGTCGGCGGCACCATCGGCGTGATGATCGCGATGACCCTGTTCACGGGCACCGTCGTCGGCCTCCAGGGCTACGCGGCACTCGACCAGATCGGCACCGCGGCCTTCACCGGGTTCGTCTCCGCCTACTTCAACACCCGCGAGATCGCCCCGCTCGTCGCGGGACTCGCCCTGTCCGCGACCGTCGGCGCCGGCTTCACCGCCCAGCTCGGCGCCATGCGCATCAACGAGGAGGTCGACGCGCTGGAGGGCATGGGCATCCGCTCCCTGCCCTACCTGGTCACCACCCGCATCATCGCCGGCGTCGTCGCCATCATCCCCCTCTACGCGATCGGGCTGCTCTCCTCCTACCTGGCCTCCCGGTACGTGACGGTCCTCTTCAACGGCCAGTCCCGGGGCACCTACGACCACTACTTCAACCTGTTCCTGTCACCCACGGACGTGCTCCTGTCCGTCCTGAAGGTGTTCATCTTCAGCGTGATGGTGATCGTCGCCCACTGCTACTACGGCTACCGCGCCTCCGGCGGCCCCGCCGGAGTCGGCACCGCCGTCGGCCGGTCCGTGCGCAACGCGATCGTGCTGATCAGCGTCACCGACTTCTTCCTGTCGCTGGCCCTGTGGGGCGCCACCACGACCGTGAAGGTGGCGGGGTGACATGGCCGCAGTGAACACGGCACGGGGCGCGACCACGCGCCGGCGCCTCGCGGGAGTGGTCTTCCTGGTGGTCCCCGCCCTGCTGGTGTGGCTCGCGATCGCCGTCTACGACAAGAGGTTCACGGACTCCGACCCGGTGGTCGTGGAGGCCGCGAGCGTCGGCAACGAGATGCACCTGGGCGCCGAGGTCAAGCTGCGCGGTGTCGTCGTCGGCGAGGTCCGCGAGATCGACGCCACCGACGACGGCGCCCGGCTCACCCTCGCCCTCAGGCCCGGCGCCCTCGCCGACATCCCGGCCGACGTACGCGCCCAGATGCTGCCGACCACCCTCTTCGGTGAGCGCTTCGTCGCCCTCGTCCCACCCGCGTCGCCCTCCGCGCAGCCGCTGGCCGCCGGTGCCGTCATACCCCAGGACCGCTCCGCCAGCGCCGTCGAACTCCAGGAGGTGCTGGACAACGTGCTGCCCATGCTCACCGCCGTCCAGCCGCAGAAACTCTCCGCGACCCTCTCCACCGTCTCCCAGGCCCTGGAGGGACGCGGAGACCGGCTCGGGGACACCCTCACCCTCCTCGACTCCCACCTGCGCGAGTTCAACCCCCAACTGCCCACGCTCAACCGCGACCTGAAAGAACTCGTGAAGGTCAGCCACGTGTACGCCGATTCCGCGCCCGACATCCTCACGGCCCTCACCGACTTCACCACCACCAGCGGCACCCTGGCCGAGAAGGAGAGCGAGCTGGCCGGCACCCTCGGAGCCACCACCGGCACGGCCGAGGACCTCACCGCCTTCCTGAGGCAGAACCGGGACAACATCATCCGGCTCTCCGCCTCCTCCCGGCCCACCCTGGAACTCCTCGCCGAGTACTCCTCGGCCTTCCCCTGCACCCTGCGCACCCTCGCCGACTTCGTGCCGGCCATGGACAAGGCCCTCGGCAAGGGCACCGACCGGCCCGGCCTGCGCGTCGACGTCACCACCGTGACCTCCCGCGGCGCCTACCGTCCCGGCGCAGACACCCCCTCCTACGACGCCGGCGGCGGCCCCCGCTGCTACCCCGTCCCCTACCTCGGGGTCGCCGCGAAACCCGCCGTACAGGTGCCCGCGTCGGCCGGCCAGGACCTCGGCCCGGCCAACTCCCCACAGGAGAACGACCTCGTCAACGAACTCCTCGCACCCGCCCCTGCAAGGCCCCCGCCGGCCTCCCCGAGTGGAGCAGCCTCCTGGCGGGCCCGGCGCTGCGCGGCACGGAGGTGACCCTGAGATGACGCCCCGCCGCTCCGCCCCCACCCGGCGCCGTCCGCTGACCGGCCCGCTGCTGAAGTCCCTCGCCTTCCTCGTGGTCACCGCGCTGGCCACGACCGTCCTCGGACTGAGCGTCTCCGGCACGGGCGTCGGCGACGACAGCGTCTCCTACAAGGCGCTGTTCACCGACGCCACCGGCGTCACCGACGGCGACAGCGTGCGGATCTCGGGTGTCGAGGTCGGCGAGGTCACCGATGTCCGCGTCGTGGACCGGCGCACGGCCCAGGTCACCTTCAGCGTCCGCGACGACCGCACCCTGCCCCGTTCGACCACCGCCGCCGTGAAGTACCTCAACATGGTCGGGCAGCGCTACATCGCCCTCGACCGGGGCAGCGGCGACCTCACCGGAACCCTCGACGCCGGCGACACCATTCCGCTGGACCGCACCGCCCCCGCGCTCGACCTCACCCTGCTGTTCAACGGGTTCAAGCCGCTCTTCGAAGGCCTGTCCCCGAAGGACGTCAACGAGCTCGCCGGCTCCATCGTCCAGGTCCTCCAGGGCGAGGGCGGCACCGTCGACAGCCTCGTCCGGCACATCGGTTCCGTCAGCACGACGGTCGCCGCCAAGGACAAGGTCGTCGGCGAGGTGGTGAAGAACCTCAACACGGTCCTGACCACCCTCAACGACCGCGAGGCCGACTTCGACGACCTCGTGGACACCCTCCAGAAACTCGTCACCGGTTTCAACGGGGACCGCAAACCGCTGGGCAAGGCCGTCGCGGCCATGGGCGATCTGACCACCGTGACCGCCGACCTCCTCCAGGAGGGACGCGCACCCCTCAAGCGCGACATCCGCGAACTGGGGCGCCTCTCCGCCAACCTCGGCGACGCCACCCCGCAGATCGAGGACTTCCTCGCCCGGACGCCCGCCAAGATGACCGCGCTGGGCCGCCTGTCCTCGTACGGGTCCTGGTTCAACCTCTATCTCTGCGAGGCACGCGTGGGCCCGGTGACCACCTCCACGGGCTCCGAACCGCCCACCGGCATCGCTGTCACCGAGGCGAGGTGCGGCGCATGAGCCTGCTGCTGCGTCGCGAACGCCGCGCCGAGACCGCGCCGGCACCCCGCCGCCCACGCCGACCGCGCCTGAAGCCCGTCAAGGACCGCAACCCGGTCGCCGTGGCGATCGTCGGCCTGCTCCTGCTGGCCCTGCTCACCGTCTTCGCCTACAACGCCGACCGGCTCTCCCTGACCGGCGGCGGCACCACCTACACCGCCGACTTCACCGAGGCCGCGGGCCTCGACGCCGGCGACGAGGTGCGTGTCGCCGGCGTCAAGGTCGGCGAGGTCACCTCCGTCGCCCTCGACGGCGACCGGGTGAAGGTGACCTTCGAGGTGGAGGACGCCTGGATCGGCGACCGGACCACCGCCGCCATCGCCATCAAGACGCTGCTCGGTGACAAGTACCTGGCCCTCGACCCCCTCGGCTCGGCACGCCAGGACCCCGGCGCCCGCATCCCGAAGACCCGCACCACGTCCCCCTACGACGTCACGCAGGCGTTCCAGGACCTCAGCGGCACCGTCGACGCCATCGACACCCAGCAGCTCGCCGAGAGCTTCGAGACCATCTCCCAGACCTTCGAGAAGTCGCCGCCGCACGTGCGCAAGGCGGCCACCGGCCTGTCCGACCTGTCGAGGACCGTGTCCAAGCGCGACCGTGAACTGTCCGAACTCCTCAAGGGCAGCGCCCGGTTCACCAAGACGCTGGAGAGCAAGAAGGCCGGCTTCGAGACCCTCATCGAGGACGCGGGACCGCTCCTCGGCGAGCTGCGCGACCGCCGGGACGCCATCAGCGCACTGCTCGAGGGCAGCCGCGACCTCGGCACCGAACTGGGGGGCCTGGTCGCGGACAACGACAAGCAGCTGGACCCCACGCTCAAGGCGCTCGGCCGGGTCACGACCGTCCTGGAGAAGAACGGCACCCAGCTGGACAAGACACTCGCCCTGGTCGGCCCCTACTACCGCCTCGTCGGCAACACCCTGGGCAACGGCCGGTGGTTCGACAGCTACCTCTGCGGGGTCGTGCCCCGCGACTACCTGCCCGCCCAGTCCCAGCCCACGAACGGGTGCATGCCGCCGAAGCAGCAGGCGGCGGCCCGGGGGAGCGGTGAACGATGAGCAGACGCAGACGACTCCTCTCGGCCGCGATCGCCCTCGCCGTGGTCGCCGCCGGGCTGGCCACGGCACGGGCCCTCGACGACGGCGGCACCCGGATCACCGCCTACTTCGACCGCGCCGTCGGCATCTACGCGGGCTCCGACCTGCGCGTCCTCGGGGTACGGGTCGGCGAGGTGGAGTCGGTGCGGCCCGAGGGCACCCGGGTGCGGGTCGAACTCGACCTCGACGACGGCGTACGGGTCCCCGCCTCGGCGCGGGCCCTGGTGATCGCACCCAGCGTCGTCGCCGACCGCTACGTGCAGCTCACCCCGGCCTACCGCTCCGGACGGACCCTCACCGACGGCGCCGTCCTGCCGGCCTCCCGCAACCGCACCCCGGTCGAGATCGACCAGCTCTACGCGTCGATCACCGAGCTCAGCGAGGCACTGGGGCCCGACGGGGCCAACTCCTCCGGTGCCCTGTCCGAACTGCTGAAGACCGGTGCCGCCAACCTCGACGGCAACGGCGAGGCCATCGGCGGTGGCATCGAGGAGTTCGGCAAGGCCGCCAAGACCCTCGACGGCTCCAGCGACGACCTGTTCGCCACGTTGAGCAGCCTCCAGACCTTCACCACCATGCTGAAGGACAAGGACACCGAAGTCCGCACCGCCCAGGAGGGCCTGGACACGGTCGTCGGCTTCTTCGCCGACAACAAGGACGACCTGGCCGGCGCCCTGGAGGAACTGGGCACCGCACTCGCCCAGGTGAAGACCTTCATCGAGGACAACCGGGGCGAGCTGAAGAAGAACGTCGACAAGCTGGTGCCGATCACCGAGACCCTGGTCCGCCGGCGTGCCTCGCTGGCCGAGGCCCTGGACGTCGCACCGCTGGCCGCGGGCAACGTCGTGGGCGCCTACGACACCGACACCGGCATGCTCGACGGCCGCGCCAACCTCAACGAGATCAGCATGGGCGGCCCCTTGCTGCCCCTGCCGGTGACAGGCGGTTCCGCGACGTCGGGGGAGGGGGCGAGGTGAAGCGCGTCATAGGCCGCCGGGGCCGGGGAGCCGATCCGGTGGAGGCTCCCGGCGAGGACCAGGTGGAGACGGCGCGGGCCGACCGGGTGGAGGTCCACGGCACGGTGCGGCGGGGAGCACGCACCACCGGTACGGCCGTCGGCGCCGGACTGGGCGGAGTCCTCGCCCTCGGGCTCGGCTTCGCCCTGGCCCTCGGCGCGTTCTCCGTCACGGCCCCCCGCTTCGGCGGCATCGAGGACCTGCCCCTGCCCGGCGGCGCCGACCTCGGTTCCCACCCCTACACCGTCAGCGCCGAACTCGACGACGTCCTCAGTCTCGTGCCGCAGGCCGCGGTCAAGGTCAACGACGTCGCCGTGGGCCGGGTCACCGAGATCCGCCTCGACGGTGACGACTGGTCGGCCCGCGTCACCATGGAGATCAACGGCGACGTGCGGCTGCCCGCCGACGCCACCGCCCGCCTCGAACAGTCCAGCCTGCTCGGCGAGAAGTACGTCCAGCTGAGCGCGCCCGCCGAGCCGGCCGCGGGCAGGCTCGCCGACGGCGCCGTCATCCCCCTGGTGCGCACGGGCCGCAACACCGAGGTGGAGGAGGTGTTCGGCGCCCTGTCCCTGCTCCTCAACGGCGGGGGCGTCAACCAGCTCAAGACCATCACCCAGGAGCTCAACAAGGCTCTCGGCGGACGCGAACCCGAGGTCCGTTCGATGCTCAGGCGGGTCGAGAAGCTGGTGGGCAACCTCGACGACCACCGCGGCGACATCACCGACGCCCTCGACGCCGTCAACCGCCTGTCCTCGACGCTCGCCGGACGCAAGGACGACGTACGCACCGTCCTGACCGATCTCTCCCCCGGACTGAAGACCCTGCACGAGCAGCGCGGCTCCCTGCTCACCATGCTGCGCTCCCTGGACACGCTCTCCGGGGTCGCCGTCTCCACCGTCGAAGCGAGCAAGGACGACATGGTCGCCGACCTCAAGGCCATCGCGCCCACCCTGAAGGCGCTCGCCGACGCGGGCACCGACCTGCCCGACTCCCTCCAGGTACTGCTGACCTACCCCTTCACGGACGAGGTGCTGAACGGGGTGAAGGGCGACTACCTCAACGTGTACCTCACCATGACGGCCGCCCCCGGCACCCAGATCATCCCGCCGCTGGTGCCCCGGAGCACGCCCTCGCCCTCCGCCTCCCCGCAGCGTGGGCGCGACAGCGCATCCGGCAAGCGGTCCGGTGCCGGAGCCCGCGGCGGGGCCACCCCCTCGGCGCCCCTGCCCCTCCCCTCCGTCTCGACGCCGCCCGGGAACGGAGACGCGCAGCGATGATCACTCTCGCCGTACGGCTGAAGAACCTCGCCTTCCTGGTCATCGCGGTCCTCGTCCTCGGCTTCGTGGGCATCCGCTACGCGGACCTCGGCCGGTACGTCGGCGCCGCCGACTACTACACCGTGGACGTCGAACTACCGCGTACCGGCGGGCTGTTCACGCACTCCGACGTCACCTACCGGGGCGTGTCGGTGGGCCGGGTCGGGCCGATCGACCTCACCGCCGACGGGGTGGTCGCGCACCTGCGCATCAAGAAGTCCGCCCCGTCGATCCCCGCCGACGCACGGGCCGTCGTGGCCGGGCTGTCCGCGGTCGGCGAGCAGTACATCGACCTGCGGCCCGAGAGCGACACCGGTCCCTATCTCGAGGACGGCACGCGCATCGAACAGCCCGACACCGAGGTGCCGGCGCCTGTCACCGACGTCCTCGCCGGCGTCAACGACCTCACCCGCTCGGTGCCGCTGGAGGACCTGCGCACGGTCGTCGACGAGTTCGGCGCGGCCTTCGAGGGCCACGGCGACGACCTCCAGGTGCTGCTGGACAACGGCAGCGCCTTCGTGGAGGCCGCCGACCGGGCGCTGCCCTCCACCACCCGTCTGCTCACCGACGGCGAGACCGTGCTGCGCACCCAGGCCGAGGAGGCGGCGGCCATCCGCGGCTTCGCCGACGGCGCCACGGAGCTCGCCCGCACCCTCAAGGGCTCCGACGCGGACCTGCGTCGCCTGCTCACCGTCACACCGGAGGCCGCCACCCAGGTCAGCGGCCTCCTAAGAGACCTCGACCCCAGCCTGGGCGTCGTCCTCGCCAACCTGCTGACCACCTCCGAGGTCGCCGTCACCCGGCAGCGCGGCATCGAGGAACTGCTCGTGAAGTACCCGGCGGCCGTCTCCGCCGGCGCCACCGCCGTCGACGGAGGAAAGATGAAGCTGGGCCTGGCCGTCACCTTCTTCAAACCCCTGCCGTGCACCGCCGGCTACGGCGGCACCCGCTACCGCAACGGCCTGGACCTCGGTACCGCCCCCGCCCTCAACACCGGTGCCTCCTGCACCGCCCCGCCCGGCAGCGGAGTCAACGTGCGCGGCTCGGCCAACGCTCCTCGGGGCGGCCCGGTACCCGAACCGGCCAGGCCCGGCTCGCTGCCCTCGGGCAGTAGCGGCGGCTCCGGCAGCGCGAAAGGGCCGACGTCCCCGAGCGCGTCCGCCGTCGAGCCGCTTCCGGGTGCCCTCGCGCTGCCGGACGTGGGCGGCGCCCGGGCTCCGGGCCTCGCGGGGCTGCTCGGCGCGGACGAGGAGGGCGGCCGGTGAGGCGGGCCCGGATCCTCACCGGAGCGGCCGTGGCGCTGTCTCTGGCCTTCTGCGGCGCCGGAGCGTGGACCTACGCGCAGGCACGCGGCGACGACTCGCTCGCCTACGGCCGCGAACGCGACGAAGCACTCGCCGACGGGCGCGACCGTCTCTCCCTCCTCCACACGCTGGACGCCTCCTCGCGGGAGCGCGCCCGGGAGGGCATCCGGGTCTGGCGCGCCGCCGCGACCGGCCCGCTGCGTGCCGAACTCGGGCGTACCAGCCCCGAGAAGGGGGCCTCGGCGCGCGGCACGGTCACGGAGGCCGCCCTCACGGCCCTCGACACACGGGCCGGCACCGCCAAGCTCATCGCGACCGTGCGCGTCGAGGTGACGCCCGCCGGAGCCGCGCGGACGACCACGGACCGCAAACGCCTGGAAGCGGTCCTGGCCCGCACGGGGCCGGGCGAGTGGAAGGTCAAGGCACTGAGCGCGGTACCGCTCGCGCGGACGGCTGAGGAGGACGACGGCCGATGACACGGCTGCTGCACATCAGGCGGGCCCGGGACGCCGCGGCCGGGGCCGGACGAACGCCACCGATCGGCGCCGACCGCGACGAGGCCGGCGAGGAGGGGGCGCGCGGCGCGCACTCGGGCGGTGGCACCGAGGCCGGGAACGAGGGCGACGCCGAGCGAGGCGAGCACGACAGGACCGCCGAGCAAGGAGCGCACGACAGGACCGCCGAGCAAGGAGCGCACGACAGGACCGCCGAGCGGGACGCCGAGAAGGACCGCACCGCCGAGAAGGATGGGCCCGCCGAGCGGGACGCCGGGGACGGCGGGGACGACAGGGCGGCCGGACCCGACGCGGACTCCGAGGCGCGACGCCCGGATCGCCGCCGTCCCTGGCGGAGCCGGCTGAGCCGGACCGTCCCGGCGGCGTGCGCCGCGGCGCTCGTCCTCGGCGGCTGCGGCTTCTTCTGGGCAGCTCACCAGGCGCGGTCCACCCCGTCGGCCGAGAACCACGCGTTGACCGACACCGCGGCCAGCACCCGCGTGGCCGGGGACGTCGGCAACGCCCTCGCCCGCGTCTTCTCGTACACGCCGGACGGAGTCGAGGCCACCGAGCGGTCCGCACGCGCCGTCCTCGGCGGACGGGCGGCCCGTCAGTACGCCGAGCTGATGGACCGGGTCCGCGCGGACCTCGCCGAGCAGCGCGTCACCCTGAGCACCCAGGCCGTACGCACCGGAGTGATCGAACTCGACGGCGACCGGGCACGCCTCCTGGTCTTCCTCGACCAGATCTCCCACCGCGGCAAGGACGGCACCACTTCCGCGGCGGCTCAGCTCACGGTCACCGCGCGTTGGGAGGAGGACCAGTGGCGGATCGTCGACATCAGGACCCACTGAAGCCCGAGCGGCGGAGGGGAGCACTCATGAAACGCGCGGCGGCCCTGCCGGCCGGGCTCCGGGCGTTGCCGGTCACGGGCCTCGCCCTCGCCCTCACCCTGGTGGCCGGGGGCTTCGCGGCGTGGACGGGCTGGGACTGGTACGAGGCGGCCCACGACGACACGAGGGCGTACGCGGTGCAGCGCGACGAGGCGCTCGCGGCCGGGGAGCAGGCGGTCCAGAACCTCAACACCCTCGACCACCGGAGCCTCGACCGGGGCCTCGACCTGTGGGAGTCCTCGACCACCGGTGACCTGCACGAACAACTGGTGTCCGGACGCTCGGAGTTCGCCACCCAGGTGAAGGGCGCCAAGACGGTCACCACGGCACGCGTGCTGTCCGGCGCCCTCACCGAACTCGACGACCGGGCCGGCCGCGCCCGGGTGCTCGTCGCCCTGAGGGTGACGGTGAAGGCGCCCGGTGACGCGAGCACCGACAAGGACAGCCGCATGCTCGGTGAACTGACCCGCACCGGCGGCCACTGGAAGCTCAGCGCCCTGGGGCAGGCTCCCGTCGGCGGCACACCGGCCGGCTGACCCGGCCGGAGGAGAGGACGACACACCATGCCGACGACCCGGCACCACCTGAACAACCTCCGCCGCCGCCAGGCCCGCGAGGCCCTGCGCTCCCCGGCGGGAACCGACGCTCCCCAGGGACGCGGCCCCCTGCGCACCCCCGTCGCCGTCGACGCCCCCGAGGGACGAGGGCGACTGCGCGATCAGCCCCGACCCGACCGGACCCGGCACACGCCCCCCGCCGCGACCGATCCCACCCGGGCGACCTCACCCGCACGCGGCACGGGCACGGGCACGGACCAACTCGACCGGGCACCCCGGCGCCCGCCCGCGGCCCACCGCCACCGTCGGGCACTCGTGGCCCTCTGCCTCCTGACCCTGGTCCTCGGCGGCTTCGCCGGCTGGGCACACGCCCGCGCGGAGTCCCTCCGCGACACTCCGGCCGCACACAACACCGCCCTCTCCGACACCGCCCGCACGAGCGAGATCAAGGGACAGTCCACGAAGGCCGTCGCCGCCCTCTTCTCGTACGACCACGCCGACCCCGACGCCCTCGACAAGGCCGCGAAGGAATGGCTGACGGGGCGCGCCGTCGCCCAGCACCGGGACCTGTTCGGCGACGTCCGCGCCCAGGCCGACCAGCAGAAGGCGGTGATCACCACGACGGTCACCGACAGCGCGGTCGAACGCATCGACGGTGACCGGGCCCGCGTCCTGGTCTACGCCGACCAGAGCAGCGTCAGCACCGCGGGCGGCAAGAAGGCCGAGGACGACGGCACCTACGCCGGGGCGATGTTCGCCGTCGACGTCCAGCGACGCGACGGTCGTTGGCTCGTCTCGGGCATCGACACCTTCGGCCGCTGACACCCGTACGCGCCTCACGACCAGGGAGTGACAGACCATGCCCGAACCCCGCGACCGACGCGTACCCGTCCGGACCCGGCAGGGTCTGCGGGCGACCGCCGTCGCCGTGACCGCGGTGGCGGCACTGACCGCCTCGCAAGCCCCCGGGCTCCCGCGGGAGGAAAGCGCCCGCCCGGGCTCCGAGGGCCGCTCCGCGCCGGCCGCGGACCTCCCGTACGCCGAGCTCGCCCCGCCCGACGACGGTTCATACCACACCGAACTCCCGCCGCTGGTCACCCCGAACGTCCCGCCGCGCGCGGGGCAGGCCGCCCGGGCGCGTGCAGAGTCCGGCATACCGGCCACCGTGCTGCGCGCCTACCGTGCCGCGGAGAAGTCCGTCGGCCGGACGGACCCGGGCTGCGCGCTGCCCTGGGAACTGCTCGCGGCCATCGGCAAGGTGGAGTCCGGGCAGGCGCGCGGCGGAGCGCTCGACCGGCACGGCACCACGCTCGGCCGGATCACCGGCCCGGCCCTCGACGGCCGCGGCTTCGCCCTGATCCTGGACAGCGACGGCGGCGTCCACGACGGCGACAGGACGTACGACCGGGCGGTGGGGCCGATGCAGTTCCTGCCGTCGACGTGGGCGCGCTGGGGCGCGGACGGCAACGGCGACGGCCGCGACGACCCCAACAACATCTTCGACGCGGCCCTGGCCGCCGGGCACTACCTGTGCGCCGGGGACCGCGATCTGAGCCGGGCCGCCGACCTCGACCGGGCGGTCCTCAGCTACAACCACTCCCGCTCCTACCTCGAACTCGTCCGCCACTGGCTGGACTTCTACCGCGGCGGCGTGCACACCGTGCCCGACGGCAAGGGCGTCATCCCGCAGTCGCCCGGAGCCGGCGGCGACACTCCGGCGACGGAGCCGGCCGACAAGGACGAGCGCGGGGGCGCCGGCGGCAAGGACGGACGCGGGGGCGGCGGCAAGGGCGAGGACGGCATCGTCATCGGCCCCGATCCCGGCACTCCCGTCCCCTCCCCCTCCCGCTCGGATCCGCCGTCGTCCTCACCGCGGCCGTCCCCGTCCGCGACGAGGCCCGTCCCCTCCCCGTCCCCCGACCCGTCCCCGACGGGCTCCCCGTCACCGGACCCCTCACCGACTCCGACCCCCACCGACTCGCCCACGCCGACCCCCGACCCGTCCACCCCGCAGGACTGCCCCACCGACTCGGCGAGTCCCTCCCCGAGCACCGGCACCTCTCCCGGCCCGGACCCGGAGGCTCCCGGGTCGGAGCCGACCTGCCCGGCCTGAGCGGGTCATCAACACCCTCCGGGGACGTGACGCGGCGGCCACGTCCCCGGAGGCTCACGCATCGCACGGCCCAACCGTGGAAGAAGGGCCGCATGACGTCACACAAGGAACAGCAGAATGCCGCCGACTTCTACGACTTCGAGAGCGCTCTGCCCGAGGAGGAGCGCAAGATCCTGGCGAGGACGCGGGAGTTCATGCGCGACGAGGTCCGGCCGCTGGTGACCGACCACTGGGCCGACGGCACCTTCCCCATGGAGCTGATCGCCCGCTTCCGGGAGAGCGGGCTGGTCGGACTGCCGTACGAGGGCTACGGCGAGCCGGGCCCGGCCGCCAGTCATCTGCTGACCGGGATGATGGCGATGGAGATGAGCCGTGTCGACGCTTCGGTGGCCACCTTCTTCGGCGTGCACAACGGACTGGCGATGTACTCCGTCCAGGCGGGCGGCGACGAGGAGCAGCGCGAGCGCTGGCTGCCCGGCATGGCGAGGATGGAGACGGTGGGGGCGTTCGCACTGACGGAACCGCTCGACGGCTCCGACATCGCGGCCGGCATGCGCACCACCGCCCGGCGTGAGGGCGACACCTGGGTGATCGACGGGGCCAAGCGCTGGATAGGCAACGCGACGTTCGCCGACCATGTCGTCGTCTGGGCCCGGGACGTCGAGGACGACCAGGTCAAGGGATTCGTCGTCGGTCGCGGCACACCCGGTTTCACGGCCGAGCCCATCGCGCACAAGACGTCGCTGCGCATCGTGCAGAACGCGGACATCACCCTGACCGGCGTGCGGGTGCCGGAGACCGACCGGTTGCAGCGCGTCTCGTCCTTCCGCGACGTCGCGGAGATCCTGCGCGCCACGCGCAGCGGGGTCGCCTGGCAGGCCCTGGGCGTCATGATCGGCGCCTACGAACTGGCCCTGCGCTACGCCACCGAGCGGCAGCAGTTCGGCAGGCCGCTCGCCGGGTTCCAACTGGTGCAGGACCTCCTGGTCAAGAGCCTGGGCAACATCACGTCCAGCTGGGGGATGCTGCTCCAGCTGGCCCGGATGCAGGACGCCGGAGTCTTCCGGGACGAGCACTCGTCGCTGGCCAAGGCACACGTCACGGCCCGCATGCGGGAGGTCGTGGCCTGGGCACGGGAGATCTTCGGAGGCAACGGCATCGTGCTGGAGCACGACGTCGCCCGCTTCTTCGCCGACGCGGAGGCCATCTACTCCTTCGAGGGCACCCGGGAGATGAACACCCTGATCGTCGGAAAGGCGATCACCGGGGAGAGCGCCTTCGTCTGACCCTCCCGGCAGTCAGCGGAAACCGCCCCGGCATTCGGCAGGCCCCGCCGGGTACGCGCGTACGGGTAACCAGTAGCGTTCACGAACGAGCGGAAGAGATCATGACGGAGAAGCCCGAGGACAAGACCCCCATCCGATCCTGTATCGCCTGCGGCACGCCCGCCGGGGACGGTGAGCTGTGCGAGCACTGCGGCAGGGTCCTGGAACTCCCGGCGGAGAACGGGCTGACGGAGGACCGGGCCGCGGCGGTGCGCCGGGACTTCGAGGGCCGCGGCAGGTAGCGAGCCGCGAGCGGGGGTACACGCCCGGCATGGCAACGAGGAACGATCACCGGGCAGCGTCGCCCCGCACGCGTCAGATCCGCCAGCTCCGCCATATCAGGGCCTTCTACGGGGCGGGGTTCGCCCTGTGGGCGGCATCGGCCGCGTGGACGGGCCTGGAGTCCCCCGGGAGCCGGCAGATGTGGGTGGCCCTGCTCCTCCTGGGGGTCTTCACCGGTCTGCTGCTCACGGCCTCGACCTGGGTCCGGCGCCTGGAGAGCGACGGCCCGCGACGGCCCGCGCGCCATGCCGCCGCGCGTGTGACGGCGACCTCGCCCCACGGGACCCCCTGACGCGGGCGGCGCGAAAGCGGGCGCGGGAACGTCGTCACGGTCGCCGGCATCCCTCGCGCACCGGGTCACTGACGCACGCGCGCCTGCGGGACGGCTTCGGGGCGGTCCCTCAGGCGCGGCGGGCGGCCCAGACGGTGCGCTCGGTGCGCACCGCCAGGTCGTCGCGGCGCAGGATGCTGTGGGGGCTGTCGGTGTCGAGGAGCTGGTCGAGCGCGGTCAGGTCCTCGGGGTGCAGCCCGGTGGCTGCGGCCTGGCGGATGCGTCGGAGACCCGCGAGGGCGTAGCGGCCGACGGTCTCGCTGCGGGAACCGTCGATGTCGACCGCGAGGGTGCGCCGACCCTCGATGGTGAAGCCGGCGGCGGTCAGCAGCGGGCCCCAGTCGGCGCCGCGGTGGGGCATGTGCTCGGCCTGGTGACGGTCGGTCAGGGCGTGGCAGCGCTCCTCCAGGCCAGGTCGGCCCTCCGGGGCGTTCTCGGGCAGGAAGCGCGGGAAGCCGGCCAGTTCCACCACGGCGAACACGCCGCCGGGCGCGAGCGCGTCACGGACGGTTCGCAGCGCCCGGTCGGGGCGGGACAGGTGGTGCAGGGAGGCCGACGCCCACACCAGGTCCGGTGAGCCGAGGTCGGGCCAACCGGGGCTGTCGAGGTCGGCCTGCACGGTGCGCACGCGTTCCGCCAGGCCGTGGGCGCCCGCCTTGGCCCGTAGGTGCTGGAGAAGCGCGGCGGAGGCGTCGACGGCGGTGACGTGTGCCCCGGGGAAGCGGTCGAGGAGGGCGAAGGTGCCCGTGCCCGTGCCACAGCCCAGATCGACGATCCGACGCGGACGGGTCTCCAGCGGCAGCCATGCGGTGATGGAGCTGAGGTGCTCGGCGAGAACCTCGGCGTCCAGGTCGAGGATCTCCGCCAGGTCGTCCGCGTCGTGCTCCTGGTGGCGCCCCTGCTGTGCGCTGTGGGGGAGGGGGTGCGGGTGTGTTCGGTCCATGCCTTTCACCCTAGAAGGCTCATGCGCATGCAGCATGATGTCTCCCGGTTTGCGCAAGAAGAGGGGCGCGGGCGCTGCCGGGCGCGCAAGAGGGCGCCCGCCGTGGCGCGGGTCCGTACGGTTACCGGCCGGCCCTCCGAGGGCTGCTGTCACCGTCCTCGCTCTGATGGCCGCGGCGCGCGTCGCGATCGAAGATGCCCAGGATCTCGCAGGGTCCGCCTTCCGCGCCGATCGCGTGCGGCATCATCGTGGGGAACTCGGCGGCCTGGTTGGCTTCGACGCGATAGCGGCGGTGGCCGAGCATGAGGAGCGCGGTGCCGGACAGGACGACGAGCCATTCGCGCCCCGGGTGCGCC
Organism: Streptomyces ambofaciens ATCC 23877; assembly: GCF_001267885.1. Taxonomy (NCBI): domain Bacteria; kingdom Bacillati; phylum Actinomycetota; class Actinomycetes; order Kitasatosporales; family Streptomycetaceae; genus Streptomyces; species Streptomyces ambofaciens. The sequence continues at coordinate 7,868,094 of NZ_CP012382.1, forward strand.
CGCATGCGGGCGGGATTCTCGGGAGGCGGTTCGGTCATGCGCCGGCGCACCACACTCATGCCGGGGTCTGCCTTCACGAGCCAGCGCATCGAACCGTGGGTGCTGTCGATCACCGGACTGGTGATCACGTCGTCGGCCGCGGTCTCCACGAGCTGGTCCAGCGTGGTGTCCAGGGCACGGGCGATCGTGACGAGCTGATCCAGCGCGAGGCGGCGTTGGCCGTTCTCGATGCGGCTCAGCGAGGACTGGCTGAGCCGCGCGCGTGTGGCGAGTTCCTCGAGTGACCAGCCCTGCGCCACTCGAAGGGCCCGGATCCGCTTGCGGACGAGGCCGTCCAGATCGTCATCCCCTTGCGTCATGAGCAGCACTGTATGCGGCTCCCGCATGACGTTGTCGCACGCACCACTCCCACCAGCCGGTCCGACTCACCGTCAGTGCCCTGTGTCATCATGCGGACGCGTCCCAGGAGTGGGCCGCGAGCTGTTAGCCAGGGTGTCAGGGGGTTTGTGCATGGGCGCGGGTACCGAGCCGGACGGCTCGTCCAGGTCCGACGAGGAGTGGGAGCGGTTCCTCCGCGAGTCGGTGGAAGGTGCCGCGGACTCGCCCAAGGAGCCGTCGGCGAGGGCCCGGGAGGTGGCGAAGCGACTGCGTGCGGAGCCCGGTCGCGACGTGGAGCGCTGGCGCAGCTACACACCCGCGCGACCCAAGCGGCGTACGGGCTGGTACGTGGTCGGGGTGCTGGCCTCGCTGGTGCTGCTCGTCGTGGCGCTCGCGCCGGGACGGACGGCGGACCTGTTGGCCGGCGGCGAGGAGGCCGGCTCCCCGACCCCGGCGGCCGAGCCCACCCGCCCCACCGGGGACGAGCCGTTCCGCGGCTCTCCGGCGGCGAGTTGGGCGAGCGGGGCGGAGGGCATCAGCATGCCGAAGGCCAGGGCCGTCGGCTGGATGAGCGAGACCGAGGTCGAGCGGGCACTCGCCCGCAGCCGGGACTTCGTCGTCCGGACCAACCTTGACCGTGCGGTGCTGCGGGGCGAGCGCCCCGAGAAGGCGATCGCACTGATCAACCCGCATCAGAAGGACGTTCAGGACCTTCTCGGGACCGCGTTCCGGAGCCCGAGCGAGGACGACGACCCCCTCCTGCTGTTCAGCCGCTTCCAGCCCTCCCGCACCCGCCTGGTCGGTGAGATCGTGAAGACCCGGGGCGAGCTCACCTACCGTGAGGGCGAGCGCGGCGCGCTCCAGGTGACCGCCGACGTCACCTTCGTCTATCCGGTCACCCGTGCCGACGGAGGCGGCGACGGCGAGATCGTGCGCACGATCGTGCGACGGGAACTGGTCCTCAACTGGGACGATCCTCGCAAGGTGATCACCGAGCCGGGCACGTTCTCGATCGTCTCGTACAAGTACGACATGACCAACGGCGGCTGCGGTACCCCCACGGGCTATTTCACCCCTCCCTTCGGCACGGACCGCCCGGCGGGCGAGACCGGCCCGGAGGTCGATCCGTACGACCGCAGCATCCCGGTCGGGCGGGGCGCGTCGTCCGGGGACGAGTGCGCGAGGGCGACGCGGTCCTGACGGTCCTCACTCACCGTTTCCGCCACACGGAGACGTGTGGCCCACGTCACTCCTCGGCTGCGCCGGGTGCCCTGGTGAGGGACTCCTGGTAGACGTCCGCGTAGGTGCGTGAGTCCTTGATGAGGTCGTCGCAGAACGCGGCGACGTCCGTGCCGATGAGTTCCACGACCCCCTTGCCGGCGGCGGCGCCCTCCTCGAAGAAGTCGACGATCCCGGGCAGCAGAGGCCCGTCGGGCAGGTCGACCGGTCCCACCTTGAACAGGTACTTCTGCATCTCCTTGTAGACGATCCGGTAGTCCGGCGGCAGTGCCTTGACCCGGGCCACGTGCGCACGCCACTGCTTCTTGCCCTCGATGATGTCCTGGATGCCCATGTCAGCCTCCCAGCCGGCCCAGTTTCCTTGCGGCATTCCTGTTCAACTGCTCGCGCCAACGGTCGCGATAGGACTGAGCCCCTTCTCCGTCGGCCAGCGCCGCGCAGAAGCCCTGGACGTCGTCGCCGAGCACCTCGTGGACGCTCTGCCCGTCCGCCGCCGTCTCTTCGAGCAGTCCCAGGGCCGAGTCGAGGATCGGCATCAGGTTGCGGCCGGTGAGACTCCCGTGGGGGAGCAGGTGGGCCTTGATCTGTTCCCACGCCGCCCGGTAGTCGTCCGGCAGGGCCGCGGCCCGGACTTCGAACGCCGTCCATTCCCTGGTGAGATCGCTGCCTGTGACGGTCTCCCAGAAGTTCATCTCCCGCCCTCCCTGAGCCTGTCGATGCGCGATGAGACGTACTGCCATCTCGTCCAGAACCTCGCGCGTTCCTCACGTCCGGCGTCGTTGAGCGCGTAGAACTTGCGCGGCGGACCGACCCCGGACGGGCGTTTCGTCACCTGGACGAGCCCGTTCCTCTCCAGCCGCAGCAGGATGGTGTAGACCGTCCCCTCGACGACGTCGCCGAAGCCGAGCTCGTTGAGCCGGCGGGTGATGGCGTACCCGTAGGTCTCCTCGCTGCCGATGATCTCGAGCACGCAGCCTTCGAGCGTGCCCTTGAGCATCTCCGTCAGGTCGTCCATCGTGGACCCTCCTCGGCACCCTCGGTACTGCGTAGTACCGAGTACCGCTACACGGTACCACTGAGTAGCTGAGGAGTGCGTCGTAGGCGTAGGGGAGAGTGGAGTTGGTGGAGGAGGCCTACCCGGCCGGGTACCTCGGAGGGGATGCGCTCACCGGTCGCCGTCGATCGCGGGGCGGGCGTCGGCGGCCGTCACCGTACCCAAGCGGGTCCGCGCGGCGGACAGCCGGCGCCGCAGCCGTTGCGGCGGAGTCGCCGGCAGCGCGCGCGAGTCGCCCCGTGCGTAGTACCGCTCGACGTAGTACTGGCCGGCGCTGAGCACGCTCGTGACCGCGATGTACCAGAGCGTCGCGACCATGAGCAGCGGGATCACCTGGTACGTCTGGTTGTAGATCAGCTGCACGGAGTACAGCAGGTCGTGCACGGCCAGCACGCTGACGATGCTGGTGCCCTTGAGGGTGCCGATCAGCATGTTCCCGGCGGTGGGCACGATGGAGCGCATCGCCTGGGGGATGACGACGCGGCGCAGGGTGCGCCGCCTGCTCAGCCCGAGCGCCTGGGCGGCCTCGGTCTGGCCGGGGTCGACGGAGAGGATGCCGCCCCGCACCACCTCGGCGGCGTAGGCGGTCTCGTGGAGGGTCAGGCCGATGACCGCGGTGAGGGTCGGACCGAGCAGGTTGACCGTCTTGACGGAGACGAACTCCGGTCCGAACGGGATGCCGAGGCCGAGCGTCGGGTAGAGGGCGCCGATGTTGAACCAGAACAGCAGCTGGACCAGCAGGGGAGTGGAGCGGAAGATCCACACGTAGCCCCAACTCAGCGTGCGCAGTACCGGGTTGCCCGACAGCCGCATCACCGCCAGCACGGTGCCCAGCAAGAAGCCGAGCACCATGACCGCTCCGGTCAGCCACAGGGTCAGCAGCAGCCCGTCGAGCACGGCGGGGGTCGTGAAATACCGCCTCACGAGGGCCCATTGGAACGCCTGGTTGCGGACGACGGAGTTGAGCACCATGGCGCACACCAGCAGCGCGGCGGCGGCGGTCGCCCACCGGCCCAGGTGCCGGCGCGGCACGATCCGCGGCAGGCCGGAGTCTGTTTCCACGTCCCGCGGGGGTGGCGAGGTGGGGGCGGAGGTGACATCGGACGGTGTGACCATGAGGAGGCTCTCCGGGGGAGGGAATCACGGGCTGGGTGACCACCCGGTGGCGCGTGCGGTGCAGGGCAGCGGCACCACCGCTGCGCGCGGCTGAGGCGCGCGGGCGGGAATGCGCGTCGTCACGAGCGCCGCGTCCCTCAACGCGGCCGGAGAGGCTGCCGCACAGGGCGGAGCCGTCCGTCGCCCATCGTAAGTGCGCACGCGCCGCAGGTGTCAACTGCGCCTCGCCGGGCCGGATCCGGCGGTCCGGCATACGGGCGTTGCTTGACGAGAGGCCCGTGGTACTGCTCAATTAATCGCATGAATGCCCAGCAGCGCTTGGTCTCGCGCGACCACATCGACTTCGGTCGGGTGTGGTCCGCGGCGTGTTGCGTCTGACTCGGCAGCGGGCCGTCTGACCGGCCCTTCCCTCCCTCGGTGACCCCGTCGCGGGCCGAGTTCGCTCTTCGCGCGCGCTGCCGCATCTCCGCTTCCCCCGACGCACGGCGTCGTCACACCGGCACCTTCCTCCCTTCTGACGCTTAGTCATCTCTGCCCCCACGCATGGCGACTCCGTCATGCCTGCGTGCGGTCGCTCCTGAAAGGGCCACTGTCATGCCCGTGGAATTCCTCGGCATCGCCGCCACCCACGACGGCTCCGAGACCACCCCGCGCTCCGGCGCCGCCTTCGACAAGGAGTACACACTCCGGCTCGCCCGGGCTCATGAGGACCACGGCTGGGACCGGGTGCTCTTCGCCTACGGCTCCGGCTCCCCCGACCCCGCCCCGGCCGCCGCGTACCTCGCGAGCCGCCTGGAGCGCCTGCAGATCCTCCTCGCCCACCGGCCCAACGTGTCGTACCCGACGTTCGCCGCGAAGACCTTCGCCACCCTCGACCAGATCAGCGACGGCCGCCTGACCGTCCACTTCATCACCGGTGGCGACGACCACGAGCAGGGCCGCGAGGGCGACACCCTCACCAAGGACCAGCGCTACGCCCGCACCCGCGAGTACATCCGGATCGTCAAGAAGATCTGGACCACGCACGAGCCCTTCGACCACGAGGGCGAGCACTACCGCTTCCACGACTTCGTCAGCGACGTCTTTCCCGTCCAGCAGCCGCGCCCGAACGTGTCGTTCGGCGGTTCGTCGCCCGCCGCCCTCGCCGCCGGCGGTGCGGAGGCCGACGTCTTCTGCCTGTGGGGCGAGCCGCTGGAGCGGACCGCCGAGCAGATCGAGGCCGTGCGGGCCGCCGCGAAGGCCGCGGGCCGCACCGACGTGCCCCGCATCCAGGTGGCGTTCCGGCCGATCATCGCTCCGACCGAGGAACTGGCCTGGGAGAAGGCCCACCGCACGGTCGGCGCCATCCGGGAGCGGGGCGCGACCGGGCCGGGGCGGCGCCACCGCACCGGCGCCCCGCAGAACACCGGCTCGCAGCGGCTGATCGCCATCGCCGAGGCGGGCGAGCGCTACGACCGCGCCCTGTGGACCCCGACGGCCGCGGCGACCGGCGGCGCGGGCAACTCCAACGCCCTGGTCGGCACCCCGGAGACGGTCGCACAGGCCCTCCTCGACTACTACGACCTCGGCGTCGACATCCTCTCCGCCCGGGGCTACGACCTGCTGGACGACGCCATCGACTTCGGCCGGTACGTCATCCCCCTCGTGCGCGAGGAGGTCGCCAAGCGCGACGCCGGACGCGCGGCCGGCGTTCCGCGGTCCCTGGCGGCGGTGGGCGAATGACGTCCGTAGCCGAGACGCCGTCGCGGGCGGCGGCCCTGACCGTCGTCCACGTCCCGGTCTCCGACCCGCGCGTGGGGCCCCTGCTGACCGAACTCGGCCACGAGTACTCCACGCGCTACGGCAGGGACGCGCACGCCGAGATCGCCCGCTACCCGGACGAGGAGTTCACCCCGCCGCACGGCGGCCTGCTCCTGCTGCTGCTGGAGCGCGGAGAGCCCGTCGCGGGCGGCGCCTTTCGCCGCTACGACGCGGCCACGGCCGAGCTGAAGCGGATCTGGACGCACTCCGCGCACCGCCGGCGCGGGCTGGCGCGCCGCGTGATCGCCGAACTGGAACACGAGGCCGGCGCACGCGGCTACCGCCGGATCCACCTGACCACCGGGCCACGCCAGCCGGAAGCCCGCGGCCTGTACCTGTCCACCGGCTACACGCCGCTGTTCGACACCGAGGCCGACCCGGAAACCATCGGGCCGCTGCCCTTCGAGAAGCACCTGCCCGTCACCACGTCCCCCGGAAAGGCCACGGACCAGTGAAACTCCCCGCTTTCGGAGGCCGCCTGCGCGGCACCGCCGTCCTCGCGCTGCTTCCGCTCCTCACGCTGACCGCGTGCGGCTCCGGCGACACCGGCGGCACCGCGGCCGTGGGCGCCCAGGCCTCCCCGGCACCCACCACCGACCCGGTCGCCTCCGTCCGCACGGTGGACTCCGTCGCCGCCCTGCTGCCGGCCGACGTCCGCCGCTCGGGCACGCTGCGGGTCGGCAGTTCGATCGGCTTCCCGCCGGGCGCGTACTACCCGAACGGGTCGGACAAGGCGCCCGCGGGCCAGGACATCGACCTCGCCGACGCCGTCGCCAAGGTCCTCGGTGTGCGACTGCGCCGCCAGGACGCCTCCTTCGAGACGATCCTGCCCGCCCTCGGCAGCGGCAAGTACGACGTCGGCACCGGCAACTTCGGCGTGACCACCGAGCGCCTGAAGACCATCGACTTCGTCACCTACGTCAACGACGGCCAGGGCTTCGCGGTGAAGAAGGGCAACACCGCGATCGAGAAGGTCACCGACCTCACCCAGCTGTGTGGACTGACCGTCGGCACCGGCGCCGGCACCACCTTCGAGACCACCCTCACCGCGCAGAAGGACGAGTGCGCAAAGGCCGGGAAGAAGCCCTACGACGTGAAGGTCTACTCGGAGAACGCGGCGACCCTCACCGCACTCCAGCAGGGCCGCATCGACGTGATCATGTCGACCATCAACGGCTTGCGCTACCAGGCCTCCCAGCCCGCCTCGCAGACCACGTTCCTCGGCGAGTACCACCGCCTCGACGTCGGCTTCGCCTTCAAGAAGGGCTCCCCGCTCACCAAGGCCTTCCGGGCCGCCGTCGACGAACTGATCAAGGACGGCACGTACGCCCGGATCCTCCGGAAGTGGGGCACATCCGCCTCCGCGATCGAGACGTCGCGCATCAACCCGCCCGAGCACGCGTAAGAGCTGAGCAGGAACCCCACCATGGCATCCACCACCGACGCCGCACCCTCCGGGGCGGCCCCCGCGGGCACCCGCCCCCAAGCTCCGCCCGCCCCGGACGATCCGGCCTCCCTCACGGTCGTCCCCGCCCGCCACTACGCCCGCTGGGTCGCGGCTGCCGCCGTGGTCGTGCTGGTCGCCCAGTTCGTGCACGGCCTCGCCACCAACCCCGTATGGGAATGGGGCGTCTTCCGCGACTACGTCCTGTCCGAGACCATCGTGCAGGCGGTGTGGGTGACCCTCCAGCTCACCGCCTACGCCACCGTTCTCGGCTTCCTCCTGGGCACCGTGCTCGCCTTCATGCGGCTGTCCCGCAGTCCCGTGCTGCAGACCGTCGCCTGGACGTACATCTGGATCTTCCGCTCGATCCCGATGATCGTGCAGCTGGTGTTCTGGTTCAACCTGAGCGCCCTGTACCAGGAGCTGGGCATCGGCGTCCCCTTCGGTCCGGTGTTCTGGTCGGTCGACAGCAACAGCCTCATCGGCACCATCGGCGCCGCGATCATCGGTCTGACACTGCATCAGGCCGCGTACGCCGCCGAGATCGTCCGCGGCGGCGTCATCTCCGTCGACCACGGGCAGCTGGAGGCCGCCGCCGCGCTGGGCATCCCGCGACTCCGGCAGATCCGGCGCATCGTGCTGCCCCAGGCCATGCGCGCCATCCTGCCCACGGCCGGCAACGAGATCATCGGCCTGCTCAAGGGCACCTCGGTGGTCTACGTGATGTCCATCGGCGAGCTGTTCTACCAGGTGCAGGTCATCTACGGCCGCAACGGCCGGGTGATCCCGCTGCTGCTCGTCGCCACCGCCTGGTACGTGGTGCTGACCTCCCTGCTGTCGGTCGCCCAGTACTACGTGGAACGCCGCTACGCCAGGGGAGCCGACCGCACCCCGCCACCGACCCCCATCCAGCGCGCCCGGCGCTTCGCGCGAGGCCTGCGCGCGGCGGCCGCCCGGCGCGACCGCCCCGTCGTGCCGCTGAAGACACTCGGACCCGTAGGAGAGAGCCGATGAGCGAGGTCATGGTGGACGTCCACGGCGTCCACAAGAGCTTCGGCCCGCTGGAGGTGCTGCGCGGCGTCGACCTGCGGGTCCGCGCCGGCGAGGTCACCGTGGTCCTCGGCCCGTCCGGCTCCGGCAAGTCCACGCTGCTGCGCACCATCAACCACCTGGAGAAGGTCGACCGCGGCCTGATCAGCATCGACGGCGAACTCATCGGCTACCGCCGCTCGGGAAACCGGCTGCACGAACTGAAGGAGAGGGAAGTCCTGAAGCAGCGCACCCACATCGGGTTCGTCTTCCAGAACTTCAACCTCTTCCCCCACCTCACCGTGCTGGACAACCTCGTCGAGGCACCGGTCTCCGCCCTGCGCCGCCCGCGCAAGGAGGCGGAGGAGACGGGCCGCCGGCTCCTGGAGCGGGTCGGCCTCGCCGACAAGGCCGGCGCCTACCCGCGCCAGCTCTCCGGAGGCCAGCAGCAGCGCGTGGCCATCGCCCGTGCGCTCGCCCTCGAACCGAAGGTGCTGCTCTTCGACGAGCCCACCTCGGCACTCGACCCCGAACTGGTCGGCGAGGTCCTCGACGTCATCAAGGACCTGGCCCGCACCGGCACCACCATGATCGTCGTCACCCACGAGATCGGCTTCGCCCGCGAGGTCGCCGACACCGTGGTCTTCATGGACGACGGCCTCGTCGTGGAACAGGGCCCGCCCTCGGCCGTCCTCGACACCCCGCGGCACGAGCGCACCCGCGCCTTCCTCTCCAAGGTCCTCTGACCCCCCGCCCCTCCCGCACGCAAGGAGCACTGCCATGGCCACCACCCCCACCGTCCGCCGCACCACCGCGGCAGCCGCCGGACTCGCCACCGCCCTCGTCCTCGCCGGCTGCGCCAATCCCACCGACGGCGGCACGACCGAGGTCGCGGCCACACCTGGCGGCAAGACCACGACCCGGATCAACATCAGCCCGGACCAGAACCGCGTCACGACCGCCAAGGTCGACTCGATCGCCGCCGAGGTCCCGGAGCGGATCCGCAAGAGAGGCACGCTCGAGCTCGTCGCCTCCTCCGGCTCCGCCGCCCCGCTCACCTTCCACGCCACCGACAACAAGACCGTCATCGGCGTGGAACCGGACCTCGCCCACCTCGTCGCCGACGTGCTCGGACTGAAGCCCCGCCTCCACACCGTCTCCTGGGAGAACATCTTCGTCGGTCTCGACAGCGGCAAGTACGACGCGGGCCTGAGCAACATCACCGTCACCGAGGAGCGCAAGGAGAAGTACGACTTCGCCACCTACCGCGAGGACAACCTGGGCTTCGAGGCGAAGAAGGGCAGCGGCCTGGAGGTCGCCGGACCCGAGGACCTGGCGGGCAGGACGGTCGCGGTCAGCAGCGGCACCAACCAGGAGAAGCTCCTCGTCGAATGGAGCAAGGAGAACGAGAAGGCCGGCCGCGAACCGGTGGACATCAAGTACTACCAGAACGACAGCGACACCTACCTCGCCCTCCAGTCCGGCCGCATCGACCTCTACCTGGGCCCCAACCCGACCGCCGCCTACCACGCGGCCACCACCGGGAAGACCGAGGTCGTCGGTACCTACTCCGGGGCCGGCGCCACCCTCCAGGGCCTCATCGCCGCCACCACGAAGAAGGACAGCGGCCTGGTCGAGCCGCTCGCCGCCGCGCTCAACCACGTCATCGACAACGGCACGTACGCGAAGGTGCTCCAGCGCTGGGGCCTGTCCGACGAGACCGTCACCGAGTCCCGGATCAACCCGCCGGGCCTGCCCAGGACCAACCAGTAGGCACGCCCCTCGCAGGAAGGCCCCTTCATGTCATCGGCAACACCGTCACCCCTGCACCTCGCCGTCGCCCTGGACGGCACCGGCTGGCACCCCGCCTCCTGGCGCGAGCCGGACGCCCGGCCCCGGGACCTGTTCACCGCCGCCTACTGGGCGGGCCTCGTCACCGAGGCCGAGCGCGGACTGCTCGACTTCGTCACCTTCGAGGACGGCCTCGGCCCCCAGTCCTCCCACGCCTTCGACCCGGACGAGCGCACCGACCAGGTCCGCGGCCGCCTCGACGCCGTCCTCATCGCCTCCCGCGTCGCCCCGCTGACCCGCCACATCGGCCTCGTGCCGACGGTCGTCGCCACCCACACCGAGCCCTTCCACATCTCCAAGGCGATCGCCACCCTCGACCACGTCAGCAACGGCCGCGCGGGCCTCAGGGTGCAGATCACCGCACGCCCGAACGAGGCCGCCCACTTCGGCCGCCGCACCGTCCGGCGTATCGAGGCCTACGACAGCCCCGACGCCCTGGCCACGGTGACCGACCTGTTCGACGAGGCCGCCGACCACGTCGAGGTCGTGCGCCGCCTCTGGGACAGCTGGGAGGACGACGCCGAGATCCGGGACGCCGCCACCGGCCGCTTCATCGACCGGGACAAGCTGCACCCCATCGATTTCGAAGGCAGGCGATTCAGCGTCCGGGGACCCTCCATCACGCCCCGCCCGCCACAGGGCCAGCCGATCGTCAGCGCCCTCGCCCACGACACCGTCCCGTACCGGCTCGTGGCCCGGGCCGCCGACGTCGGCTACGTCACGCCCCACGACGCCGACGAGGCCAGCGCCGTCGTCGGCCGGATCCGCGCCGAGCAGGACACCGCCGGCCGGGCGTCCGAGCCCCTGCACGTCTTCGGCGACCTCGTCGTCTTCCTCGACGACGACCCGGCCACCGCCCGGGCACGCCGGGAACGGCTCGACGCGCTCGCCGGACAGCCGTACACCGGCGACGCGCCCCACTTCACCGGCACGCCCTCCCAACTCGCCGACCTGCTCCAGGAGTGGCGCGACGCGGGGCTGTCCGGGTTCCGGCTGCGACCGGCCGTCGCGGCCCACGACCTGCCGGCGATCACCCGCGGTCTGGTCCCCGAGCTGCAGCGCCGGGGTGCCTTCCGCCGCGCCTACGAGGCCGGCACCCTGCGCGGCCTGCTGGGCCTGGCCCGCCCCGCCAACCGCTACGCCGCCGCCTGAGCCGGAAGGACCCCGGACCCATGACCGAGCCCCTGAAGCAGATCCACCTGGCCGCCCACTTCCCCGGCGTCAACAACACCACCGTCTGGAGCGACCCGCGGGCAGGCAGCCACATAGAGTTCAGCTCCTTCACGCACTTCGCCCGAACCGCCGAACGCGCCAAGTTCGACTTCCTCTTCCTCGCCGAAGGCCTCCGGCTGCGCGAACAGCACGGAGAGATCTACGACCTGGACGTCGTCGGACGCCCGGACACCTTCACCGTCCTCGCCGCGCTCGCCGCCGTCACCGAACACCTGGGCCTGACCGGCACCATCAACTCCACCTTCAACGAGCCCTACGAGGTGGCCCGCCAGTTCGCGAGCCTCGACCACCTCTCCGGCGGCCGCGCGGCCTGGAACGTCGTCACCTCCTGGGACGCCTTCACCGGCGAGAACTTCCGCCGCGGCGGATTCCTGCCCCAGGAGGAGCGCTACTCCCGCGCCGAGGAGTTCCTGGCCACGGCCAACGAACTCTTCGACTCCTGGCACGGCGACGAGATCCTCGCCGACCAGGAGACCGGCCGGTTCCTGTCGGACGCCAAGGCCGGGGCCTTTGTACACACCGGCCGGCACTTCGACATCCACGGCCGGTTCAACGTCCCGCGGTCCCCGCAGGGCCGCCCCGTCGTCTTCCAGGCCGGCGACTCCGACGAGGGCCGTGAGTTCGCCGCGGCCGAAGCGGACGCCATCTTCAGCCGCCACGGCACCCTCGAAGCGGGCCGGGCCTTCTACACCGACGTCAAGAGCCGCCTGGCCAAGTACGGCCGAGGCCGCGACCAGCTCCTCGTCCTGCCCGCGGCGACCTTCGCCCTCGCCGACACCGACGCCGAGGCCGAGGAACTCGCCCGCGAGGTGCGCCGGCAGCAGGTCAGCGGTGCCACGGCCCTCAGACACCTGGAGTTCGTCTGGAACCGGGACCTGTCCGCGTACGACCCGGACGGACCGCTTCCCGACGTCGACCCGGACATCGGCCAGGACCACGTCTCCCAGGGCCGCGCCCAGGTCCGGATGTACCGGGACCCGCTGGCCACCGCCCGTGAGTGGCGCGACCTGGCCGCGGCCAACAAGTGGTCCATCCGCGACCTGGTCATCCACACCGGCAACCGGCAGAACTTCGTCGGCTCCCCGGCCACCATCGCCCGGACCATCGACGCCTTCGTCCAGGCCGACGCGAGCGACGGCTTCATCCTCGTCCCGCACCTCACCCCGACCGGCCTCGACGAGTTCGCCGACAAGGTCGTCCCGCTGCTTCAGGAACGGGGCGTGTACCGCACGGAGTACGAGGGCACGACCCTGCGCGACCACCTCGGCCTGACCCACCCGGACCACGTCCGCGCCGAGCGGGTCGCGTCGTGAAGTTCCTCGCCATCACCCTCATCGCGCACCGCCCCGACCCCGTCACCGGAGTGCGCAAGCCCACCCACGACCGCTTCCGGGAGGTCCTCGACAACGCCCTGCTCGCCGAGGAGCTGGGCTTCGACGGCTTCGGTGTCGGGGAGCGGCACGAGCGGCCGTTCCTCTCCTCCTCCCCGACCGTCGTGCTCAGCCACGTCGCGGCGCTCACCCGGCGCATCCGGCTCTTCACCGCCGTGACCACTCTGAGCCTGCTCGACCCGGTGCGCGCCTACGAGGACTACGCCACCCTGGACCACCTCTCCGATGGCCGGCTGGACCTGATCATCGGCAAGGGGAACGGCACCGCCCAGCGCGAGCTCTTCCACGTCACGGGGGAGGACCAGTGGGACCGCAACGCCGAGAGCTACGAGGTCTTCCGGCGGCTCTGGCGCCAGGACAAGGTGACCGCGGCCACCCGCTTCCGCCCGCCGCTGACGGACGCCGAGGTCTGGCCGCGCCCGTACCAGCGGCCCGTGCGGGTCTGGCACGGCAGCGCGACCAGCAAGGAGTCGGTCGACCTCGCCGCCCGCTACGGCGACCCGCTGTTCTCGGCGAACGTCACCCATCCCATCGAGCCGTACGCCGAGCTGATCCGCCACTACCGTGAACGCTGGGAGCACTACGGTCACGACCCGGCCCGCATCGCGGTCGGCGCCGGCACGGCGGGCATCCACGTGGCGCCCACCTCCCAGCAGGCGCTCGCCGCCTACCGGCCGGTGTTCGAGGCCAATCTCGCCTTCGCCCGGCAGACCGGACTGCCCGTGGTCTTCGAGACCCTGGAGGACTTCGCCGAGCGCAGCTCCGCCCTCATCGGCAGCCCCGAACAGGTCATCGACAAGGTGCACCGCTACCACGAGCGGTTCGGGCACACCGCGCTCCACGTCCCCGCGGACGCGGGCGGCCTCACCGACGCGCAGCACCGCCACTCGCTGGAACTGTTCCAGTCGGCGGTGGCCCCCGTGCTGCGCCAGGACATTCCGGACCCGCCGTTCGCGTGGGCCCCGGTACTGCCGGCAACACCGACCGCTCGTACAGAAGAAGGGCTGGCCCATGCCTGACATCCCCCTCGGCATCCTCGACCTGGTCCCCATCTCCTCCGGATCCACGGCGGCGGACGCCCTGCACCACTCCATCGACCTCGCCCGGCACGCCGAGCGACTGGGCTACGCGCGCTACTGGGTCGCCGAACACCACCTCAACCCGGGCGTGGCGGGCACGTCCCCAGCCGTCGTCCTGGCCCTGACCGCCGCGGCCACCACCACGATCCGGCTCGGCTCGGGCGCTGTCCAGCTCGGGCACCGCACCGCCCTGTCCACCGTCGAGGAGTTCGGCCTGATCGACGCCCTGCACCCCGGCCGCCTCGACCTGGGCCTGGGACGCTCCGGCGGGCGCCCGCCGGGGGAGAGCGCGACCGTCCCCGGGGCCACCCCGGCCACCGCCGGCCGGGCCCCGAACGGCCTGCTCATCCCGCCCCGCTTCTCCTTCGCGCACCTGCTCGGCTCGCCGCGCGTCGCCCTGCAGCGCAAGCTGCTCCTGCTGCCGAACGCCGAGGCCCAGGACTACGCCGAGCAGATCGACGACATCCTCGCCCTGCTGGCCGGCACCTACCGCTCCGCGGACGGTGTCGAGGCGCACGCGGTGCCGGGCGAGGGCGCCGACGTCGACGTGTGGATCCTGGGCAGCAGCGGCGGCCAGAGCGCCGAGGTCGCGGGCGCCCGCGGGCTGCGGTTCGCCGCGAACTACCACGTCAGCCCGGCCACGGTCCTGGAGGCGGTGGACGGCTACCGCTCCCGCTTCAAGCCCTCCGCGTTCCTCGACCGGCCCTACGTCAGCGTCTCCGCGGACGTCGTCGTCGCCGAGGACGACGCGACCGCCCGGGAACTGGCCACCGGCTACGGCCTGTGGGTGCGCAGCATCCGCACCGCCGAGGGCGCCATCGAGTACCCGACCCCCCACCAGGCGCGCGCTCACGCGTGGAGCGACGAGGACCACGAGCTCGTGCGGGACCGCGTCGAGACCCGCTTCGTGGGCTCACCGGGCCGGGTCGCCGACCAGCTGGAGCAACTCCAGGGTGCCACCGGAGCCGACGAGTTGCTGATCACGACGATCACACACGGACACGCGGACCGGGTCCGCTCCTACGAGCTGCTCGCGGAGGAGTGGCGTCGCCGGGGCCACGCCCCCGGGGCGCCGGGCCGGGAATCCGCCGCGCCGGGACCGGCACGCTCCGCGGCGGCGGAGGCCCACGCCCGGTGACCGCCGTGGGTCCGGCCACCAAGGCGCACGCCCGGTGACGGCCGCGGGCTCCGCCCGCGGTCTCCCGCGCTCAGCGGCTCGAAGCCGCGCGGTGGGCACCGGCGTTGCGCACGAACACGTCCGCCGCTCCAGTGGGTCCCCGACGCCGTGGCCGCCGAGGGCCAGGAGCTGCACGGCGATCCCGACGCGGTCACCGAACCGCCCCACCGCCTCCGCAGAAGGCCTCGACCGCTTCTGGCGCGACGTCCGCACCCACACGCTCCACGCGCCGGTCGCCCACAAGCGCCGCGAGGTCGGCCGCCCCGTCCTGACCGGCGAACTGCCGCAGCCCACCCGGTACTCCTGAAAGGTCCCCGCCATGGCCACGATCCTGTCCGTCTCCGGCAGCCCCTCCGCCACCTCCCGCACCGCACGCCTCCTGCGCCACCTGGACCAGCGGCTCATCGCTCAGGGGCACGAGGTGATCCCCCTCGACGTCCGCGACCTGCCCGCCGACGCCCTGCTCGGCGCGGGCTTCCGGCACCCGGCGATCGTCCAGGCGGCGGCGCTGGTCGAGCGGGCGGACGGGGTCGTGGTGGGCACCCCCGTCTACAAGGCCGCCTACTCCGGGCTGCTGAAGTCGCTGCTCGACCTGCTCCCGCAGTACGCACTGGTCGGCAAGACGGTCCTCCCGCTGGCCACCGGAGGCTCCACCGCCCACGTGCTGGCCATCGACTACGCGTTGCGCCCCGTGCTCAGCTGCATGGGCGCCACGCACATCGTCCCCGGCTGGTTCACTCTCGACAAGGACATCACGGCGGGCGACGACGGCACCCTGTCCGTCGCGCCCGGCTCGGCGGAGGCCCTGGAACAGGTCACGGACCGGTTCTCCGCCGCCCTGGGCGGCCGCACGACCGTACTGGCGGCCACGGGATGAGCGCCGCCCACGTGATCGCCGGCGACGCCGAGGCGGAGCGGCTCCCGGCGTCCGGGCTGCTGGACTGGCGATCCGGGTCCGAGCAGCCGAGGCCCTGCTCCGGCTTCGACCCGCAGACCGTGGCCTCGGTCCGGGCCGGGCCGGCGCGCAGCGAGTCCAGGGGCAGCGGCGCATGCTCGCCCCGCACGGTGGCGGCAGCCACAGGGCTCCGGCAGCGCCCCTCCGGCCGACCGGGCGGCCCCTCCCGCGCAGGTGGCGTTCGCCGGCGCGGGACGTCCGTGAACGCGCCGTCGCCGAGACCGAAGGGGACCCGTGAGCCCTGACGGAACCGCTTCGCCGTCCTGGCCGTCGCGGACAAGCCGAGGCACGGGCAACGGGCAGTAGAGGTGCCTCCGCTGTTCGTTCAGCGTGTGACCAGCAGCCCGCGCCCCCGCAGCACCCGGCGCTCCAGCGGGCTGAAGATGAGCAGGTCGATGGCGATGCCGACGAGAAGGATCAGGAAGATGGCCAGGAACACCTGCGAGATGCTGGCGTTGTTCCGTCCGTTCTCCAGCAACTGCCCGAGTCCGACGCCGAGATCGGGCGAGGAGGCGATGATCTCGGCGGCCATCAGCGAGCGCCAGGAGAACGCCCAGCCCTGCTTCAGCCCCGCGAGATAGCCGGGGAGTGCGCCGGGCATCACGATGTGCCAGGCGCCCCGCAGGCCGGTCGCGCCCAGGGTCCGTCCGGCGCGCAGGAACAGAGGGGGGATCTGGTCGATGCCCGCGACGAGTCCGTTGGCGATGGAGGGAACGGCGCCGAGCAGGATCACGGCGTACATCATCGAGTTGTTCAGACCCAGCCAGAGCACGGCGGGCGGCACCCAGGCCACCGATGGCAGCGACTGCAGACCGGACAGGATGGGGCCGACGGCCGCCCTGACGAATTTCACGCGGGCGACCAGCAGGCCCAGCGGAGTGCCGATGGCGAGGGCCATCAGGAAGCCGAGCAGGCCGCGCGAGACGGACGTCCAGATGTAGTCGAGCAGCGTGCCCTGCCGCCAGGCGTCGGCCACCTCGTCCCACACCGCGGACGGCGAGGGCAGCTTGTAGTCGGGGGCGATCTCGGCCCAGACCAGCAGTTGCCAGATCACCAGGACCAGTGCGATGGCGCTGATGGGCGGCAGTACCTTGTGGACCAAGGTCGCGCGCAGCGGTGGACGGTCGACCTGTACGGAGTCCAGCGCGTCGAGGCCGGCCTCCAGCCCCGCCAGATCCTGCGCGTCTGGTACGTCCTGGGATTCCCCGGCGGCCGATGAGCCGTCCTTCCGGGCGTCGACGCCGGTGTCAGTGCTGGCCATGGCGGCGGATCTCCTTGCGCAGTTCTTCGGTGATCTCGGCGGACAGTTCGGCGACCGCGCTGTCCTCGATGCGGCGCGGCTGCGGAATGCCGACGGTCCATTCCCGGGCGATCCGCCCCGGCCGTGAGGACAGCAGCACCACCCGCTGCGCCAGCTTCACCGCCTCGCGCACGTTGTGTGTGACGAACAGCACCGACAGTCCCGTCTCGTGCCAGATACGGGTCAGTTCGTCGTGCAGCACGTCACGGGTGATGGCGTCCAGCGCCGCGAACGGTTCGTCCATCAGCAGCACGCGGCTGTCCTGGGCCAGCGCCCGGGCCAGTGCCACGCGCTGGCGCATACCGCCGGACAGTTCGTGCACCCGCTTGCCGTGCGCGCCCTGCAGCCGTACGAGTTCCAGCAGCCGTTCCGCCTCGGCGCGGCGCTCCGGCTTGGCGACGCCGCGCAGCTTCAGCGCGAGTTCGATGTTCTTGCCCGCGGTGAGCCAGGGGAACAGGGCGTGTTCCTGGAACATCAGGGCAGGCCGGCCGTCCGTGCCGATGGAGCCGGCGGACGGCAGGTCAAGTCCCGCGACCAGGTTGAGCAGGGTGGACTTGCCGCAGCCGGAGGCGCCCAGGAGGGTGACGAACTCGCCCGGGGCGACATCGAGCGTGATGTCGTCCAGCACGAGTTGCTGCCCGCCGGACGTGCCCGGAGCGGGGAAGGACTTCGAGACGTGCTCGATACGGGCGGCGTGCGTGACCGCCGCGGTGCCCTCGTCGGCCTTGGCGAGGGTCGTGGTCGTGGCCATGGTCGTCACCTCCTGGGTACTCAGCGGGGCGTTGTCGTCGTCTGCGGTTCGGCTACTCGGCGCCGAGACCGGCGTCGTCGACCTCGTCCCTGCCCTCGGCCTTGAGGACCTTGTTGAGCGGTGCGAGGTCGTAGATGCCCGTCAGATCGGGCTTCTCCAGCAGACCGGCCTTCACCGCGTGCTCCGCCTCGGTGTTGAGGGTGGAGGCCAGCGGGTCGTCGAGGAAGGTGATGGACTTCCACGCGGGGTCGATGACCTCGGCGGGCAGGGCCTTGCCCGACTCCGTCTTCAGTGCCGCGTTGGCGGAGGCCTTCGACTTCTCCGGGTTGGCGTTGATCCACTCGTTGGTCTTCACCGAGCCGCGCAGCACCGCCTCGACGACGTCCGGGTGGTCCTTGAGGAATTCCTGCCGCACGATGATGTTCGTGATCACGAACTTCTTGTCCGGCCACAGGTCGGCCTCGTCGAGGAGGACCTTCGCGCCCTCGGCGACCAGCTTGGAAGCGGTCGGCTCCGGAACCCAGGCGCCGTCGATGGAACCGGACTTGTAGGCGTCCGGGGTGATCTTGTTGTCCGTGCGGACGACGGAGACGTCGCCCTTGCCGCTCTCCGCGTCGACCTTCCAGCCCTTCTCGGCGATCCAGTTGAGGAACGCGACGTCCTGGGTGTTGCCGAGCTGAGGCGTGGCGATCTTCTTGCCCTTGACGTCGTCCAGGGACTTGATCTTGTCGGGATCGACCACGAGCTTCACGCCACCGGAGGCGGAACCGCTGATGATGCGCAGGTTCTTGCCGTCCGACTTGGTGTAGCCGTTGATGGCGGGAGAAGGGCCGATCCAGCCGATGTCGATGGAGCCGGCGTTGAGCGCCTCGATCTCGGAGGGGCCGGCGTTGAAGGTCGAGGCCTTGATCCTGGTGCCGCCGAGCTCCTTCTGGAGAAGGCCCTCCTGGACGCCCACCAGAGCGGTGGCGTGCGTGAGGTTGGGGAAGTAGCCGATCTTCACCTCGTCGGCGGAGAGCTTCTTGGCATCCGCCGCCACCTCGGTGCGCTTGTCGTCGTCGGCGGCGTCGGAGCCGTAGCCGCAGGCGGTGAGCAGGAGGGGGAGCGCTGCCGCGACGGCGATGGTGCGCACTGCGGTGAGCGGTCTTGCAGCAGACACGGAGGTGTCCTCTCGGGGAATGGGTTGATCAGGCAGAAGCCGAAGCGGGAGGCGCAAGCACATGGGCGTGCTCTTGCGCTCCGCTCGCCGGCCCTCGACGGCTGGAACGCCGCGGCGGGGCCGGGAGCGGAGGTGTACGGGGAGGGCCACAGGCGCGTGACGCCGGAGACCGGCGAATGGTCCGCCGACGGCCTCAGGCGGGCCGACAGATGGCGCTGGACGTGCGGCCGAGGTCGATGTGGCGGCGGGAGGTCAGCAGGGGGAGCGGCAGGTCTGCGCAAGTGCGCGCGCTCATGGCCACCCTCCGATCCCTATCTTTCCTACCTGGCTGATAGGGATCGTGGCAGAAGGAGGCGTCCACCCCAAGGGGGTGTTCATATGATGGACGTGACTATCTCGCTCTTTGGGACGTGCACCGTTCGGCGGTCACGTGCGTCAGGGATTCACCCAGGCGTTGGGGGCGTCGGTCAGTGCGGTGACGTTGGCCGGCAGTTGGGCCGATGCGACGTCGGCGAGCGACACGCCCTCGAGGATCTCGCGCACATTGGACCGCAACGCGATCCACAGCGGGAGCAGGGATTCGGCGGGTCCGGTGTAGGACAGCTCGGGCGGGCGGACCCCGCGCACCGAGACGAGGGGGCCCTCCACCGTGCGGATGACGTCGGCGATGCTGATCGACTCGGCGGGCTTGGCCAGCCGGTAGCCGCCGTTGCCGCCGCGTTGGCTGAGTACGAGACCGCCCCGGCGCATGTCGTTCAGGATGCCTTCGAGGAACTTGTGCGGAATGTCCTGGGCGTCGGCGATGGCCTCCGCCTTCAGCGGCCCGTCGTCCCGTGAAGCGGCGAGCTGCAGTGCAGCACGTACCGCGTAGTCCGCTCTGGCTGAGATCCGCATGTGTGCATTATCCCGTACGCATCGGTCGGCGACCGCCGCGGGGCGGGCCGCGGCGGGGGTGCGGGGGAGGCGTCGTCGCCCCGGTCGGCCGGTCCCGCCGTGGCCCCCGCTGCCGGCCCCGGGGTCGGCTGATCACCCCCGTGGCCGGGGACCCTGGCAGCGGGACCGGCCGGCTCGGGCATGAGCGGGACGGCGCGATCCGGTCTCCCCGGCCCGCATGTCCGCCTCCGGATCAGGCGGGCAGGACGAACGGAGGGTGAGCGCCGCTGAGGAAGTAGTGTCCGACATCGCGGAGCCGATGCGAGACGGGCTCGTACAGGGTGTGTGCGCGGGTATTGCGCCAGAACCGGTCGAAGCCCAGCCGCGTGGAGGTGGAGCGGGCGCCGATGACGTCGAGGGCGCGGATCGTGGACTCCTGCGCTGCCCGGGCCGCGGCGCTTTCGGCCATGGCCACGAGGGCGGAGATGTCCGCGCACTCGTCGTAGGTGAGGTTCTCGTCGCGCTCCAGCCCGTCGCGCACCGCTTCCAGCGCCTGAGCGGTGAGCGCCGACGCGGAGCGGGTGAGGACGGTGAGTTCTCCGTAGGCGGTCTGTACCTGCGGGTCGTGCGGGGTACCGACCGGCCAGGAGGGGTGCCCGGCCGCGTGGCCGGTCCTGCTGTACTCACGGGCTTCGGCGAGCACTCCCTCAGCCATGCCGAGAAGGAGCTGGGCGGAGAACAGACGCCCGACCGGAGAGGCCAGGGCGGCCCGAGGCGACAGCAGGTCCTCGTCCGCGGACAGGGTGCCGAGCACGTCCTCGGCCCCCACCGGCACGTCGTCGAACTCCACGCTGCCGCCGGCCGCGAGCCGCTGGCCGAAGGGGTCGGCGTCGCCGTCGATCACCACACCGCGACGGCCGGGATCCACTACGACGGCGAGTGGCTCACCCGTGTCCTCCCGCACGCCGCGCACGGCGAGACGGTCGGCGACCTGGACCCCGGAGGTGTAGCTCTGCCGGCCGTTGAGCACCAGGCCCTTGGAGGTCCTGGCCAGTACCAGGGGCGGCTCCTGACGCGCGAAACCGCCGCCCCAGCACCACTCCTCGGCCGCGGACCGCTCCTCGATCCGCGCGGCGAGAGCGGGCCCCGCGAAGAACCGGACGCTCCATGAAAGGAAGTAGTGAGAGCCCAGCAGCTGACCGATCGCGCCGTCGGCCGCGGCGATCTCCCGG
The DNA here is from genome assembly GCF_001267885.1 of Streptomyces ambofaciens ATCC 23877. Taxonomy (NCBI): domain Bacteria; kingdom Bacillati; phylum Actinomycetota; class Actinomycetes; order Kitasatosporales; family Streptomycetaceae; genus Streptomyces; species Streptomyces ambofaciens. The sequence continues at coordinate 7,889,155 of NZ_CP012382.1, forward strand.
ACGACGGCGTACGCCGTCAGCCGGTCCGGTCCGGCTTCCTGGGACCCGGTCGGCATCAGGAACGTCAGTAACCCCGCCTCGCGCAGCCGGGACACCTCGTCGAACGGGGCCTTGCCCGCCTGCTCCCTGGCCACCGCGTCCGTGGCCAGGTCGTCCGCCACCTCACGGGCCACGCGCAGCCAGTGAGCCCGGCCGGGTCCGCTGCGGTCGGACGGCGGGGTGGAGAGGGGTGGCGCGGACGCAAGGCCCATGGAAGTCGACTCCTCAAGGTCGGCCGCACAGCGCGGCGTCGGGGCTCTCCTGCTGGTCGGGCACGTACTTGTAGCCCATGCGCCGAACGGTGACGATCCGGTGCCGGTGAGCCTCGCCGAGCTTGCGGCGCAGGCGGGCGATGTGGACGTCGACCGTGCGGCCGTCACCGACGTGGTCGTAGCCCCAGACGGCGCCCACCAGCCCATCGCGTGAATGCACGTGGTGGGGGTGCTGGACGAGATGCGCCAGCAACTCGAACTCCAGGTAGGTGAGGTCGAGTTCGCGTCCGTCCACCTCGGCGACGTGCCGCGCCGTGTCGATGCGGACGGCGTCGTCTCCCACCCACCGGTCAGGGGGCGAGACCTCGACGCTGACCGGCCGGATCTCGGGCCGTGGCCCGTCCTTGACGAAGAGCTCGGCGGGATCGGTGCCCTCCGGGACGAGTACGAGGTAGCCGACGAGCGGCGGGGGAGTAGGTCCCTGGGTGCCTCGCCGCGCGGTGTCGCCCACCAGGTGAAGACGGGGGGCGGGGGAGGGGGACGGGTCGTGCGGGGTGGTCCGGGCCGGAAGTGCCGTGGTCATGGCGGTTGTCCCTCGGAAGTGTGTGCGGCCGTCAGGCGTTGTGGGTGACCTCGCCCGATCGCCTGGGAAGGCGTGAGCGGAGCGACATGGGTGAATGCGTGAGTCGCGTGCTTTACGCGTGACAGCAGGCGGCACTGACGACGTGACCAAAGTCGACATGCCGACGACGAACGAGTCGTTGCTGCTTACGGGACATGTTCATCATCCTGCGCACCCCCGGTGAACGCCGTCAAGGTTTCCCTAGTAAGTCCATGGGAAAAGTAGGGAAGGTCTCACACTCTGAGAGGCCGGCGGGCTCTTGACGGGGCCCGGCCGCGGCCTGACACTCCTTTACGGGATTCCTAGTGGAACGGTAGACAAGCATGGTCGGTGCTGTGCTGGACCTCGACAGCGACGCTGTCCGCGTCGCCGTCCGGCCGCTGCCCCTGCTGACATCCCGCCGCCACATCGACCTCGTACGTGTGTGCAGTGCGGCGAGTTCCTCGCAAGCCGGTGGTCCCGCCCCCGCCTGACCCTCCGGTGCACCTACCGCTCGGCCGCGCCGCAGCCGTCGCGCGCCGTATCCGTCCGTGCCTGTGACCGAGCACTTCGAGGGAGACGTATGCCCGCCTCATCCCTGACGTCCGTGCCGTCCTTCCGGAGCAGGATCGGCTGCGATCCGCGGAGCGGCTACTACGCTGCGCCGCACCGCTACCGGCTCCACCTCTCGCCGTCCTGTCCGCACTGTCTGCGGATCGCCGTCGCACACAGCCTGCTCGGCCTCGACGACATCCTCCCCGTGACGCTGCTGCCCGCCGTGCCCGACGCCCCGGACGGCGGGTATCTCGCGTTGCGCCCGCTGTACGAGGCCAGCTCTCACCAGCATCCCGGCCCGGCGGTGGCGCCGGTCCTCAGCGACGACTGGACCGGCAGGATCGTCAGCACCCATACTCCCGACATTCTGCGGGACCTCGCCCGGCAGTTCGGTGGCCGTGGCCCTGATCTCCACCCGCGCGGCGCCGCGGAGGCGATCGAGGCCGTCGCCCGGCTCTGCGAGCGGGGCATCACCCGGGCCGCCCAGCGCGCCGGCGAGTCCGGAGGGGACTCGGCGGCACGCGACACCGCCCTGGCCACCCTCCTGCGCACGCTGGACGTGCTGGAGTCGCGGCTCGCTTCCCGGGAGCGCCTGCTGGGTGACGAAGTCACGGTCGCCGACTTGCACTTGTGGGTGACACTGGTGCAGCTGGACCTGGTGCACCGCCACCACCTGGACGCCGCCGCCGTGCACCGCATCACCGTCCACCCCCGTCTGTGGGCGTACGCACAGCGCCTGACCGCGCACCCCGCCTTCGGTACCCACCTCGACCTGGACGGCATCGCCCGCAGGCACCACGCCCACTGCCGGGGCGAGGAGGCCGCCGGCGCGGCGGTGCAGATCGTGGACTGGGCGGCGTACGCACGCCGTCAGGCCCCGCAGCGGGCGCGTCAGCCCGGCTGAACGGGGGTCCACCGCCGGCGGTTTCGGCCGACGGCAACCCGGCCTCCGCCCTCCGCCCGGCAACACCGCATGACACGACCGGCACCGCACGACAGGCCGGGCGTCACTCACCAGGGTGAAAGCCGGGCTCCCTTCCCCGCCCTGGCGCATGCCCGGCGTGACTCACGGGGACGATGGCCCGTACGACCATTCCGGCGCCCGGACCTCAGGAGGCCGCCGATGACGGATGTGGTGTTCACGGCAGACTTCTCCAGTGACCGGCAATGGGTGGCGGGCCGCTCGTGGGCCTATCCCGACGGTGGCCCCGTCAATCCGGACGACAACAAGCTGGATCATCTGACCTCCGATCCCGCCTACAGCCGCACCGGCCGCTTCCGTGCCACGCGGCGCCCGGACGGGCTGTGGGACGCGGGCCTGCTGACCACGGAGGAGAGCGCCGACGGCTTCATGGTCCGCACCGGCGACCGCCTGGAGGCGACCGTCAGGCTCCCCACCGGCCTGGGGGCCTGGCCCGCGATCTGGACCTGGCGTGACGGTGGCAATGAGGTGGACGTCTTCGAGTACCACCCCGACAACCCCGACCTGCTGGAGCTCACCAACCACGTGCGCCGGGGCCAGGCCTACGTGCGCGACGAGGCCGTCCGCCCGGGGGGCCGTGTGGACATCGCCGTGCGGTTCGGCCGGGACAGTGTGGTCTGGTCGTTGAACGGACGGCGGGTGTACGCGGACGGCCGAGGAGTGGGGAGCCGCTGGCACGCCAGTCTCATCGTGAACCTCTCCGTCTGCGCGGGCCGCTACCACCCTGCACCTGAGGACGACGTCACCGAGTTGTCCTACGAGGTGGAGCGGCTGGTGGTGCGGCGTCCCGCTGCGCGCGGCACGGGGTGAACCGGGGGAGCCGGCCGTCCACGGCTGCGATCGCGCTCCGGCCCGCAGGCACCGGAGACGGTCGCGGCGGGACCGGGGCCGTGTGGAGCGTCAGCGGTTCACCTGCCCGTGCCCCTTTCGATCGATGCGACGCCGCTGGTCGTCCTGCCCTCGCCGTAGGATGCGGCGGTGCGTACGGTCGAGCTTCTGTTGGACGAGACGGCGGAGCTGGCGGTCCGGGAGGCCTGGCGGCGGCTCGCGGACGCGGGGCTGCCCAGCCAGGCGCGCCATCGCTCCCCGACCAACAGCCCGCACCTCACCCTGGCAGCCTGTCCGGAGCTGACCGCCCCGATCCGCTGGGAGCTCGCCGAGGTGGCCGCCGCCCTGCCGCTGCCGGTGCGGTTCACCGGAGTGGTCCGCTTCGAGCGGCCGACCTCCGTGCTGGCCTGGGCGCTGGACCTCGACTCCGCGCTGGCCGGCCTGCACCGCCGGGTGTGGGAGGCGGTGGCCTCGGACAGCACGCCCGAGACGCTCAGCCCGTTCCACGCACCGGGGCGCTGGAGCCCGCACGTCACCCTCGGCCGCACCAGGCGGGCAGGTGCCTTCGCAGGCCGGCGAATCCCCGAACTGCTGCCGGCGCCACCGCTGGCGGTCCGGCTCACCACCCTGCGCAGCTACGACACCGTGACCGGTGCCCTGGAGGTGTTGGAACCCCGTCAGCCCCGCCCCTGAGGCGCCGGAAGCCGACGGGCGACGGCCCCGACGAGGCGGCGGTCCCGCGGTGGGAGCCACGGCCCGGCAGTCAGGAACTGCCGGGTACGGCGTGTCTCGGGGGGCGGTGCGAGAGTCGGCACTGGCTGGACACACAGGCCGACCGTCACGCTCAGGAAGTAGGGGTCTTCGGCTGTTGACGGGCGTGGTGGGTGGTGCGGAGTTCCTGGTTGATGCGCTGGGCTTCTTCGAGTTGGTCTTCGAGGATGATGATGCGACAGGCGGCTTCGATGGCCGTGCCGGAGTCGACGAGCTCGCGGGCGCGGGCGGCGATGCGCAGCTGGTAACGGGAGTAGCGGCGGTGGCCGCCTTCGGAGCGCAGGGGTGTGATCAGGCGGTGTTCACCCAGCGCGCGGAGGAAAGCGGGGGTGGTGCCGAGCATGTCGGCGGCCCGGCCCATGGTGTAGGCGGGGTAGTCGTCGTCATCGAGGGGGACGACGGGGTGGGGACTGCCAGGGGGCATAGGCCTCTTCTTTCAAGGGACGCGTCGAGGGGCCCGAGTGCCGTGCCGGCACCCGGGCCCCGAGCTTTCAACACCATCTGCCGGCAATTATTGCCGACCTTCTGTGTCCGCAGGTCCGCCTGGGAGGGCGGGGCTGCGGGGATCGCGGATGCGTGACCGGGGACCACCTTCCAATCCGGGGTCTGCGGTACCCGGGCGGACTACTTCCTCGCCCGGGCGATCCTGATGGCGTTCTGCTCCTTACCTCGTTGTACTGCCGATTTATCCGGTATTGCTCCGCGGCCCGGGGGCCGCTCCTGCTGTGTGCGTGGCAGTTCGTCTCTGCCGCGCCCTTGGACTTCTGGGTACGCAAGAAGACTAACTCCCCTCGACGGCAATGTCTACTCTCGGCGCTACAGATTTACTCCAAGGGTTGCGGGTGGGAGTCTGCTTGTCCTGCGTTCGGATGAGCGGCTTGTCCGGCGGGATCCGACCGGGGGAGAGGGCCGGTGGGAGTAGGAGTGCGCTCCTCGATGCGGAATACTTGCTCGATGGGTTCACGTACTTTCCCGGTCAGTCAGCCGATCACGATCCGGAGGGCCGTTGCGCGGGATGCCAGACGGCTGACGCGGCTCGTGCGTGGCTCAGCCGCCTACGAGGGCAGGTACGCGGCCGCGGTCGCGGGCTACCGGGTCGGTCCCGACTACATCGAGGCCCACCGCGTCTTCGTGGCCGTCGGCACCGACGACCCCGAAGGCAGGGTGCTGGGGTTCTACTCGCTCGTCCTCGCGCCACCCGAGCTCGACCTGTTGTTCGTCGCCGACGAGGCGCAAGGACGGGGTATCGGGCGGCTGCTTGTCGCGCACATGGAGTCCGAGGCCCGTGCTGCCGGAGTCGACCGTGTCAGGGTCGTGTCGCACCTTCCCGCCGAGGATTTCTACCACCGCGTCGGCGCGGTACGCACCGGCACCGCGCTCGCGCACCCGCCCGCCGTGCCGTGGGACCGTCCCGAGTTCGAGTTCCGCATTTCTTCCGAATGACGCGGGGCCGCGGCTCGGCGGGGCACCGGCCTCGCCGCCTGCGGGGCGGCAGGGCGGAGGGCCGCGTCACTGAGCATCGTCCCGACGGGCCGGATCGGAAGAACTTCCTCCACGGCGCCCCTCACGGACCTCGGCGGGGGCGACGGGAACGAGGGTGAAGACGCGGACGGCTCGCCCGCAGTCTCGGGCGTAGTCGTCGAAGCAGGGCATCCGGGCGAGGATGCGGTCCCGGGTGGCCTGTTGTTCCTGGTCGGTCAACAGGCGGGCGCGCACCGCGATCGTTCGGCCGTGCCAGTCCACCGACGCGAGCGGGTTGCGCAGCAGGTGGTGGGACCAGGCGGGGTGACGAGGGCGGCCGAAGTTGGTGGCCATGACCGTGAAGGTGCCCGATGCCGTTGCGTCGGTCAGCAGGGGTGTGCGGCACGGTGTGCCGTCGCGTCGCGTGGTGTGCAGGACGAGGGTGGGCACCAGCAGCCTGCTGGGCATCCAGCGGCCACGGGTCCAGCGGTGGAACCGGCGGTCCAGTCGGGGCAGCAGCCGCGGGCCCCATCGGCGCAGCAGCCGGCTGTTGCCCACCAGGCGCAGGAAGCGTTGTCGCCGGTGACCCGGGAGCCTGTCGGTGGCGGTCTCGGGTACGGTCATGGGCGCGTGGTGGGGCTCGGTGCCGTCGGCGCCGGTGGCCGAAAGGGATGGTCGGCCAACTCCTGGGAGAGGTCCCAGAGCCGCTGGACGGCCTGGGCGTCGCTCGCCCGCCGCGCGGCGCGCACCCGCACGGGGGGACCGGAGCATTCCCATCGGCCTCCCGGGCCCAGGAACTCACCGGCGGAGATGTGGGGATCCGTTGCGGCGCGTACCAGGGTCCAAGCCGCTGCGGCCGGCGAGGCCCACCGCGTCTGCAGGCCGCGCAGCAGTCGGGCCTCGGCCTTCCGGCCGGTCGTGTGCAGGACGTGGGAGGCCAAGGTGGTGTCGACCAGGCCCGGATGGGCGGTCACGGCGCCCAGCGGAAGCCGGTGGGCCCGCGCCCACGTGACGAGTCCATGAGTGAACAGCAGTGCCGCCAGCTTGGAGTCGAAGTAGGCCTGCCAGCGGTGGTACCGCTGGGGTTCATGAGGCCGGGCGCCGTTGCGGCCGAGCCAGTGCAGCACGGAGGAGACGTTCACCACCCGGGGCCGGGGTGTGTTCAGCAGGGCGGGCAGGAGACGGCCGGTCAGCGCGAAGTGACCGATATGGTTCACCGCGAAGTGCATCTCGAAGCCGTCCGCGGAGCGAGTGGGCGGCAGCGCGGCCACCCCGGCATTGTTGATCAGGAGATGCAGGCGCCGTCCGGCGAGGGCCGTGATCCGCTCGGCCGCCTCGTGAACCTGGGCCAGGTCCCCCAGATCGCACACGACGCTCTCCGCGCGGGCGGAGGCCACCTGGCGGCGCACCGCGTCCGCCGCTGAGCGGCCCTCCTCGGCCGACGGGCAGGCGATGATCACGTGTGCGCCGCAGCGGGCCAGGTGCTGGGCGGCCGCCGCTCCGATGCCGCGGGAGGAGCCCGTGATCACTGCCGTACGCCCGGACAGGTCGGGCACCTGCGCGGGCGTCCACGTGGGCTCGGGGGCATGCCACCTCTGCCACGGTCCTGGCAGGCCGGTACTCACACCACGTCCATCGGGTCGGTCCGCGTCGACGCGAGGTGAGGTCTGCTGTAGTGCCGGGTGCGCAGGCAGAAGACGAGCATCGCCAGCAGACCGGTCGCGACGAACCAGGGAAGTGCTCGCGCGGCGCACCAGAGGGCGGGGGTGCTGGTGAAGGAGGCGGCCAGGGCCGCCTGCGAAGGGCCGTACAGAGGCAGGAGGTTCAGCCCTCGCTGGTCGCCGGCCGGGTTGGAGACAGGGCTCTGCAGGCCGACATCGATGAGCGTGGCCATGACGACGACGAAGAAGCCCTCGAGTTCCCCGCGCAGCAGGAATCCGGCCATGATGCCGAGCCCTCCGTAGGCCAGGCTCGCCCCCGCCACGGCGGCGGCGACCGTCCAGGGCTGGGTCAACTGCCAGGACAGACGCAGCAATACGGTGGTGTAGCAGGTCAGCACGGCAGTGACGACGAGGAGGCCGATGACCTGGCCGGCCAGAAGCTGCAGACGGGGGTACCCGGCCAGCACCAGGCGCTCGTCCATGTCCCGGGCGCTGAAGGTGGCCATGAACATCATGAAACCGGCGATCACCGTGACGGCGTGCAAGGCGCTGGAGACCTGGATCGTACGGCTCATCGAGGCGGTCACCTCGATGCCGAGTGCGCTGTTGTCGAACGTGACGGCCTTCTGCAGGGCGGTGGCGCGGACCAGATAGATCCAGGTCGGGATGAAGAAGGCGGTCAGGAGCAGCGCGAAACGATTGCGGAAGTGACCGGTCAGGGTGAACCCCACGGCCACGGTGAACGCGGTCCACCGATGTTTCATCATGCGGCTCCCTGTGGGTGGAGGCGCCCGTCACGCAGTTGGTGGACCATGTCGAAATGCTGCAGGTCGTGGAGCAGGTGGGAGACGACCACCACCGAGCGGCCCTGGCTGCGCAGCCGGTCCGCCAGGTGCCAGAAGCGCTGGTGCGTGTCCCAGTCGAAACCCTGGTACGGCTCGTCGAGTACCAGCAGCGGCGGGTCGTGCATGAGGGCGAGGGTCAGGTTGAGTTTCTGCCGGGTGCCGCCACTGAGCCTGCCCACCTGGGTGCGCCGCTCGTCGGCGAAACCGAGCAGATCGACCAGCTCCCAGGCCCGCTCCAGGTCCGGGAGGCGGTAGGCCACCTGGAACAGCCGCAGGTGCTGGGCGACCGTGAGGGTGTCGTTGACGACCGCCTGTTGAGGGCAGTACCCCAGCGCGCTGAAACGCCGCACGGTGCCTCGGCTCGGCGTGAGCTGCCCGACCGCGATCTTCAGCAGCGTGCTCTTGCCCGACCCGTTCTCCCCCACCACTCCGGTCAGGCTGCCCGCCGACACCGTGAAGTCGACGCCCCGCAACACCGAGCGTCGACCGTAGGACTTGTGCACGTCGCTGATGTGCAACCGTCTTTCCGGCGCCATGGGGCTCCTTCGCTGGCTCGCCGTCATACCCCTCACACAACGACGCAGGAGGCGCGCCGATACGCCCGAGAGCACCAGGTACGAACCTGGTGGCGGCTTGCTCGTTCACCTACCGTGACGATGATCATCGCGACGTGTGGGCGAACGAAGCTGGCCCGGTGGTTGAGTGCGTACCTCGCTCCTCCGTGCCTACCGGTCGCCGTCGGCGCCACGGTCAGCCTGCGCCTCACCTGGCCGCACCCCGGCGGGCTCCTGTGGGGGCTGTTCGGCAGCGGTACCTGGGCCCTGCTCTGTGCGGCGATGGCGCTCTTCGGTGCCCGTCTGGGTGGTTGGCCCTCGCTCACCCCCTCCCGGCGCGGTCCCCGGCTGCTGCTCCTGTCCGCGAGCGCCGTCGCCGGTGTCTGCGTGTGGCTGCTCTGCGTCCGCCTCGGAGCCCCCGCGCACCTGCTGTCGGTGGGAAGGACGGCGCCGCTGCTGGCCGCGCTGGTACTCGCCTGCACCCTGGCCACCAACGTGTCCCTGCACGCCGCTTCCGCGGCCGCCAGTGTGACCCTTCTCGTCCTCCATCTGGGAACGGGCTGGGCAGTCCTGTACCTTCTGGTCGCCGCTGTCGGCTGGTCGCGCCTGCACCTGCGCGTCCACACACCGCTCCAGGTCCTCGCGGGCGCGTCGCTGGGCACGTCGGTCTGCGCGGCCGTGGTGCTCCTGCACCGCTGAGGGGACGCGCGCACCGGCAGCGGTGCCTGACGCCGGTCCCACCGCCGGCTCACCACGCGGCCCATCCGTCAGGGCCGGCGGCGGGGGCCGGCCCCGGTGCTCCTCCTTCGATGGCACCGGGGCCGGAAGCTCCGCGGGGCGCGCGGACGTCAGTCGTCGTACGACAGGCCGTGCCCGGAGCGGAAGAGGACCTTGGTCGGGTCGTCGGCCCGCTGGACGGGCACGGGCAGCTTGCCGCGCGGCTCGACCCGGCCGGCGATCACCCGGGCGGCGGCGCGCAGTTCGACCTCGGTCCAGCAGTAGGAGACCAGCGATGCCGGGACCTCGCCGAGGTGGGCGATGTCGTAGGGGTTGCGCACCGCGAGGTGGACGACGGGGACGCCTGTCGCCAGCAGCCGGGCCACCAGGGTGCGCTGGGCGCTGGTGGCGCCGACGTTGTCGGTGGTGACCACCACCGCGTCCCGCCCCCCTGCGGCGGCGACGGCCTCGTCGATCGTCGCAGGGTCGGGCGCCCGGCCGGTGGCGAGGTGGGTGGTGCTGTAGCCCAGTTCGTCGAACGCCTTGGCCAGTTCGGGCACCGTGGTGCGGGTGTCGTCGGTCGGGAAGGCCGGGCTGGCGCCCACCACGAGCAGCTTCTTCTGCCCGCGGCGCAGCGGGAGCACTCCGTCCTCGTTGACCAGCAGGGTGGTGGTGCGCTCGGCGATCCGAGCGGCGGCGAGGCGGTGCTTGCGGGCGCCGACGACCCGGTCGACCCCCTTGGCAGCCACGTACGGGCTGCCGTCGAGCAGGCCGACCTTGTCCTTCACCCGCAGGATCCGCAGGACGGACTCGTCGAGTCGGTCCTCGGTGATCTCTCCGCTGCGGACGGCGGCCAGGACGCCGTTGTAGGCGACGTCGATGTCCGGCGGGAACAGCAGTTGGTCGACGCCCGCCTTGAGGGCGAGGACGGGCACACGGTCGTCGCCGTACTTGGTGCGCACCCCCTGCATGTTGAGTGCGTCGGTGACGATCACGCCGTCGAAGCCGAGTTCCTCCCGCAGCACGCCTTGGAGGATCGTGGGCGACAGGGTGGCCGGTTCGTTGCTGGGGTCGAGCGCGGGGACCTGGAGGTGCGCGGTCATGATCGAGTCGACGCCGGCGGCGATCGCGGCCTTGAAGGGCGGGGCGTCGATGCGGTCCCACTCCTCGCGGGTGTGGGTGATCACGGGCAGTCCGGTGTGGCTGTCCTCCCCGGTGTCCCCGTGGCCCGGGAAGTGCTTGGCGCAGGCCACGACGCCGGCCCGCTGGTAACCCGTCACCTGGGCCGCCACCATGCGACCGACCGCGCGGGCGTCGGCGCCGAAGGAGCGGACGTTGATGATGGGGTTGGCCGGATTGACGTTGACGTCGGCGACCGGGGCGAAGTTCTGATGGATGCCCAGGGCGGCGAGTTCGGTGCCCGAGATCAGTCCGGCGGTGCGTGCGTCGGAGAGAGAGCGGCCCGCGCCGAGCGCCATCGCCCCCGGCAGCTGCGTGGCGCCGCTGCCGATACGGACGTTGGCCCCGTGCTCCTGGTCGATGGAGATCAGGGACGGTATGGGGGTGGGAAGGGCGAGCGAGGCCCGCTGCACGCCGTTGGTCAGATCCGCGAGCTGGCGTGGGTCCTTGATGTTGTTCGCCCAGCCGGAGAAGTAGATGACTCCGCCGATGTGGTACTTGGCGATGAGCTCGGCCACGGTGCGGACGCCGAGTTCCCTGAGGTTGCGGTCCTGGTCGAACCGGCTGGGAGAAGTCGCCGACGTGCCGTAGAAGTAGGGCACGAACAGCTGGCCGATCTTCGCCTCGACGCTCATCCTGGAGATGATCTTCTTGAGGCGGTGGTCGCGCCCGTGCGCGACCGCGGGGGTGGCCGCCACGCCCACGACACCCGTTGCGCTCGCGGCGACGACGGTCGCGGAGGCGAGAACGGTGCGTCTGGACAGACTTCGGTCCTGCATGCGGGCATGCTCCTTCCGGCCTTGCTCGTCAAGGGAATCGAAGGAAACGCGAAGGACTTCCGAACAGCGGGAAACGTAGCCCGCAGGTCACGAGCGGGGCAAGAGGTCTAGACAAAATAGGTCTAGACAAAGCGGGGGAGTGGGCTCCGGCCGCAGGCGCGGGCACGTCGAGCGGTGAGACCGGCACGGGTACAACCTTTGACGGCGTGCGGATGTCTTCTCGGTGAACGCAGCAAGGTCCGTGCCCTCACCGCACTGTCCGACGGCGGGGAGACGCACACGGTCGCACGCCCTCTCGTGCTGACGCCGCGGTGTGAACCGGTGCCCACCCGGCACCCCACCGGCCCCGCCCCGGCACCCAGCTCGAACAGTGGCTGCACAACCTCGTCCGCGACGCGGCCGATCGGCAGCCGTGGGCAGTCCCGGAGACCAAGGAGGGTTTCCTCGTGCGTCACCTCAGACAACTGGCCGTCACGGCCACGGCACTCCTCACCCTCGGCGGCGGCGCGGTCGGCACGGCCTCCGCGGCCCAGGCCGCCGTGCCCTTCCCATCCATCGGGTGGCAGCAGCGCAACTGCGACTACGACGGCGACGGGTTCGACGACGTACTGTCCGGTGCCCCCGGCGCCACGGTGAACGGTGGCCCCGGCGCCGGTTACGTCACGGTGCAGTACAGCTCGTCGAGCGGTCTCAGTACGACGAAGAAGAGCGTGCTCCACCAGGACGTCTCCGGCGTTCCCGGCGGTGCCGAGGCCGGCGACGGCTTCGGCGGGGCCGTCGCCTCGGGTGACCTGGACAACGACGGATACGACGACGCCGTCGTCGGTGTCCCGGGTGAAGACCTCACCGGTCTGCCCGACGCGGGCGGGGCCGTCGTCTTCTGGGGATCGCCGACCGGACTGCACGGTTCCGACAGCACGTGGCTGGAGAACGACGACCCGCGGGCGGGCGCCCGCTTCGGGCGGGCCGTCGAAGCGGCCCGCTACTTCGCCCCCGATCCGGCGGACCCGGACGCCGACCCGCGCGATTCGATCGCCGTTCTGGAGAACGACGCCCTGCTCTTCTTCACCCGCACGCCCGGCCAGGTCGCGCAGCGGCTGACGATGTCGGACCGCGGGGTGCGGGCCGGGGACGTCGCACCGCCGGGCACCGGCTTCGAGTTCCGCAGCCTCAGCCACGGCAACTACAACGAGGACCCCTGGGCCGACCTGGCCGTCTCCGGCGTCACCACCGGGAAGCAGCCGGGCCTCGGCACCGTGCACGTGCTGCACGGTGCACCGGACGCCGGGAGGCTCGGCGACGGTGGCACGTTCCCGGGCGGTCCGGCTGTCGTCTCCGGGGACTGGGACGGCACGGGACAGGACGACCTCGTCATCGGTGACACGGGCGCCGGCGCACCGACGGGCGGCGGAATCACCCTCTACCTGGGGCGCGGTGACCTGTCGGGGCTCGAGCCCGAGCCGGCGCAGTACTGGACCCAGGACTCTCCCGGCGTGCCCGGCACCTCGGAGGCGGGTGACCAGTGGGGTGCCGAGCTGTCGGCCGGGGACACCGACGGCGACGGCCACCCGGACCTCGCCGTCGGTGCGCCCGGCGAGGACATCGGCAGTGTGCCCGACGCCGGTGCCGTGTGGGTGCTGCGCGGCGACCGGACCGGCTTCAGCGGGGCCGGGGTGAAGAGCTTCGACCAGCAGCTGGCCGACATCCCCGGCACGGCGGAGAAGTCGGACCGCTGGGGCGGGCAGGTCCGGCTGGTCGACGCCAACAGGGACGGCCTCTTCGGGCTCCTGGCGGCGGCACCGGGCGAGAACACGGACGATGGCTTCGTATGGGTCCTGCCGGCGTCGTCGTCGGGTCTGGTCGCCCACGGCTCATGGACGTACGACGGGGCGCGTCTCGGGGCGCCGACGGCCGACGCGCGCTTCGGGGCGGCGATCGACGAGTAGGTGCCGGGTTCCTGCCCGCCGCCCGTCGAACTCCCCCGGCCGCCGGGGGAGTTCGACGGGCGGGGACGATCGCACTCGGTCACTCGGCCTCGCGCCCGTCCGCCCTCCCTCAGGCTCTTCTTGTGAACGGCTTGTGAGGGCACCACCTGGCAGGTGTTCTTTCACCCTCCTGTGGGACTCGGGCGGTCCTTACGGCAGGAGGGTGTTGATGATGGCTGAGACGAGCCGTCCCGCCTCCGGCGACCATTCCGGGCGTTCTTCCTCGGGTGGTGAGCCGGTGGGGGAGTTGGTGCAGCGTGCGTCGCAGCAGCTCACCGAGTTGGTGCGGGCGGAGATGCGGCTGGCGCAGGCGGAGATGAAGGAGAAGGGCAGGCGCTACGGCAAGGGCGGCGGCCTGTTCGGCGGGGCCGGTCTCGCCGGCTTCTTCACCCTGCAGGCGCTGATCGCCACGGCGATCGCCGCCCTCGCGGTGCCGCTGCCGGTGTGGGCGGCGGCCCTGATCGTGACCGCCGTTCTCGGCACGGTCACGGGTGTACTCGCGCTGACGGGCAAGAAGGAAGTGACGCGGGCCGCCCCACCGGCCCCCGAGCAGACCATCGACAGCGTGAAGGCCGATGTGGCCGAGATCAAGGAGAGTGCCAAGCGATGACCCAACCGCCCCACGACGAACCCACCGCGGAGAGTCCGGAAGAACTGCGCCGACAGGTGGAGCAGACCCGCCACGAGCTGGGTGACACGGTCGAGGCCTTGGCCGACAAGACGGACGTCAAGGCCCGCGTCCAGGAGAAGGCGGCGGCGGCCAAGGAGCAGGCGTCGGCGAAGGCCACCGAGCTGACCGGGGAGGTCAGGGCCAAGGCGGCCCAGGCCGTACAGGTGGTGCAGGAGAAGCTGCCCGAGCCGGTCACGGCGAAGGCCGCAGCGGCCGCGGAGCAGGCGAAGGCCAAGGCAGGACAGGCCCGGCAGGTCTGGCACGACCAGGCCCCCGAACCCGTACGCAACAACCGCACGCCGCTCATCGCGGCCGGAGCGGCGCTCGTCGTCGCCTGCGTGCTGCTGCGCCGCAAGAAGAAGTAGCGGGGAGGAAGCCGAGCACGGGAGGGTGAAGGACAGGCATGCCAGATCTGCTTCCGCCCTCCCGCAGGCCGTCGGTGACGCGGCGTCGGTCGGCCACCCACCGTCCGGGCGACTGCCGGCCCCTGCGGGGCATGGCCCGCTGTCTTCCGTCGCGCGGGCGAGACCCTGGCCGGCGTCGCCCTCACGGTTGCGGTCGAGAGCGACGCACAGCCGGTCGAGGGCGACGCACAGCCCGCTTCAGACGACCAGAACCCGGCGCCCGCGCGTGTGACCGGCTTGGCTGTCGATGTGCGCCGCCGCGGCCTCGGCGAGGCCGTACGACTTCTCGACCGGGATGTGCAGCTTCCCCCGCGAGATGAGGCCGACGGCCTCGGCGAGCGCTTCCGGCACGCTCCCGGCCACGCCGGAGAAGCGGACACCGAACCGCGGCGCGTCGAGATCGGCGATGGAGATCACCTTCCGCGCGTCCCCGGTCAGCTCGACGAGCTCGCGGATCACGCCCGAGCCGGCCAGGTCGAGAGCCGCGTCGACCCGGCCGAGCTCCCGCACCCGCTCCACCCAGCCCTCGCCGTACGTCGTGGCGACGGCACCCATGCTCCGCAGGTAGTCCTGGTTCGCGGCCCCGGCCGTGCCGATCACCTTGATGCCGCGGTCGCGGGCGATCTGCAGCACCGCCGATCCGACTCCTCCGGACGCACCGCTGACCAGCAGCGTCTGCCCGGACCGCACACCGGCTTCGCGGATGACGCGCAGCGCGGTCTCCACCACGGAGGGGTATCCGGCCGCCTCTTCGAACGTCAGCCCCTCGGGCATACGGGCCCAGGCCGACAGCACGGCGAACTCGGCATACGTGCTCGACCCTTCGCCGAACACACGGTCGCCGACCTCGATCCCTTCGACCCCCTCACCGACCTCGTCCACCACCCCGGAGGCGTCGAGCCCGACTCCGGAGGGCAGCTCGATCGGATGGGCCCCCAGGACCTGGCCTTCGCGGATCCTCCAGTCGACGGGGTTCACTCCCGCCGCCCGTACGGCGATGCGTATCTCGCCGGGGGCCGGGTGGGGCTCCTCGGCATCTATGAGGTGCAGGACTTCCGGTCCGCCGAACTCGGCGAAGCTCACCTTTTTCATGGAGCGACCGTAGCACTAACGGTTAGTGTTTTGGACTCGTTATGTTTTTGCACCTGATAGCGTGGGCGCATGACCGTGCCGACCGGACGCCGTGAGCGCAAGAAGGCCGCGACCCGTCAGAAGATCGCTGACGCCGCCCTGCGTCTCTTCCTGGAACGCGGGTACGACGCGGTAGGCATCCGTGACGTGGCTGCCGAGGCCGACGTGGCCGTCACCACGCTCTTCTCTCACTTCGCCTCGAAAGAGGCCCTGGTCTTCGAGCAGGACGAGGACTTCGAACAACGCCTCACGCGGGCGGTCTCCGACCGGGCGCCGCACGAGCCGCTCATCCCCGCGCTGCGCCGTGAGATCCAGGCCCTGGTGCGCCATTGCACGGCGGGCAGCGCCGCCCCGATCTGGCAGATGATCGTCGCGTCACCCGCCCTGCGGAAGTACGACGAGGCGATGAGGCTGCGCCACGCGGAATCGCTGGCGAGGGCCATCGCCGCCGATCTCGACCTGGCGCGGCCCACCACGGCCTGTCAGGCGATCGCGAGGTTCGTGATCGACGCCTTTGCGCTGGCCCGTGAGGCGGCCGATCCGGAGGCTGCGCTGGACGAGACCTTCCGGATGATCGAGGCGGCCTGGGAGGTCACCCGCACCTCCGCAGACTCCACCGGCACGGCCGGACGGTAGTCAGGACGCGCCCCGCCCGGCGCGAAGGTGCTCGCCGCCGAACTGCTTCCCCGGAAGATCCGTGTCAACGCGATCGCCCCGGGCTTCATCCTCACCCCCACCATGGGCGTTGCCGAACTGACCGAGGAGCAGCGCGCCGAGTTCATCGAACAGGGCAACGCCTCCACGCCGATGGGCCGAGGAGGCACCGTGGAGGAGGTCGCCGCCGCGGCGTTGTACCTGGCCGTCGAGGCCACCTTCACCACCGGCCTGGAACTGCCCGTGGACGGCGGGTTCGGCCGGGGCCTCGGCGCATGATCGCCCCCACTCGGCAAGCGGCCCCGCATCGACTCCGCTGCGCCGGCGCAAGCCTGTGCAGACCACAAGCTGTCCCCCCGCGGCCCGCTCAGCCGGTCGCGGGGGGACAGGGATGGTGCACGGCCTCCGACGTCTCTCCACCGCCCCGCCGTGCCCAGAGCCGATGACGGCACAACCTCAGTCGGGGACTCCCGGCATGCCCCAATGAGCAGATCGGTCGTTGACTTGGGCTCTCGGGCATGCTTGCTGCCATGTCGTGAGGGCTGGGGGAAGGCCGGGGCGTCCGAAGAGGAGCGGCCTGCCGCGCAGGCTCAGGCGGAGACGTGCCAGGTTGTGGACGTTGTCGTAGATGACGAGGACGCGGGCCACGCGGTGGGCGTCGTGTTCGGTGATCCGTCCGCCGACGCGGCGCAGGCGGAGTCTGGCAGGGCCGTCGGCTTCGCCCGGGACGATGTGTGCCTCGACCAGACGCCGTCGGTCCCACGCCCAGTGCGCGATCTCCCCGAGTAGGTAGAGGGCGCCTGCGTAGAGTGCCCATGTGGCGTGCGAGGCCGACCACATCAGCAGCCCGAGGAGGCAGAGGAGACCGGCCGTCACCCCCATGCGTTGCAGCCGTGGAACCATGCGCATGCTCTTGTCGTCCGCTTCCCAGAGCACTACTTCGCCGGCAGCCATGCCGTCATCATGGGCCTTGACCGTCCTCGTGGAAAGAGCCGGAGTGCGCCGGCGAGGACGGTGCCGGTCGCGGGAGCGCGTTTCAGGCCGTGCCCCGGGCGTCGACCCGGTTCGTGGCCGAGGTCACGGAAGGCGGCCGAGTACGGGCGCGGCATCGGCCGCCGGTCGGCGACCCACACGCGAGGCACACCGCGAGAGACGGCGCTCTCTACGGGACGGTACCGGCAGAGCGCGGCGAACAGCGGGGTCCGTCTTCGCCGAAGCCGCCTTCCGGTTCAGGCCGGGCCGAGAACGCCGGGGGTGTCGTGCAGGACGACGCTGTGCTGGAGTGGGACGCGTCCCACGTCGATGCCGTACATCGGTGAGGTCTGGTCGCCGGTGCCGAAGGCGATGCCGAACAGCAGCTTGAGGTCCTCGGAAATGCCCAGGGTCTGGCGGACGGTGTCGGCGTAGACGCCGAGGACGGCCTGCGGTATGCCCCGGTAGCCGCGGGCGGTGAGGGACAGCAGGAAGTTCTGGGCGTACATGCCGATGTCACCGGCCGCCCGAACCCCGTCGCCGAGGACGGGCATGAAGAGCAGGGCCACGTGCGGCGCTCCGTAGAAGCGCAGGTTCTCGCGGATGACTTCCCGCCTGCCCTCCTGGTCCGAGCGGGCGACACCCCGAGTCCCGTAGACGATGGCCGCGTGCTCGTGCGACCGGTCCCGGTGGATGCCCTGGCCGTAGTCGGCGGTGAAGTCGAGAGAGGTCCGGTCCTCCTCGAACGCCTTGAGCAGCTCACGGCTCAGGCTGTCGCGTGCCGCGCCGGAGACGACGTGGACGTTCCAGGGCTGGGTGTTGCTGTTCGACGGGGCGGTCTGGGCGTCTTCCAGTACTCCGCGAATGTCCGAGGGGGGCAAGGGAGTGGACAGGAACTGGCGGGGGGAGTGCCTGGTGCGCGCAAGGTCGGTGAAGAAAGTGGCGGTAGACAACTAGCGGTCCTTAAGGAGAGGTTTCCCGGCACGGCTGCACGGCTGCACGGCTGCACGGCTGCACGGCCGGGCCGCGGCGGTTCGGTGCAGGTCGGCTCAGCGGTGCAGGGAGCGGTTGAGTTCCACCGTCTCGTCCAAGGTGGGCGCGGAGGTGAGCGTGGCGAAGCGGCTCATCTGGCGGTCGCGGTTGCGCGGGGCTTCGTCGCGGTCGGCGGCGGCCAGCGCCTGCTCCAGCTCGGGCAGGGTCAGTTCCGTGCAGTAGGCGGGCGTCATCGGCTGCTGACGCCAGGAGTCGGCGAGTACGCCGGCGTCACAGGGGTCGAAGCCGCTCTCGTCCACCAGGCCCATGCCCACGCGGCGCGCTGCGTCGGAGTCCGCGGCGACCGGGAGCGCGATACGCCCCGGGGTGCCCGCCGGAACGCCCCGGGTCTGCAGGGTTCCTGCCAGGACCGCGTTCCATGCCTTCACCACGGGCCGGCCCAGCTGCTCGGCGACCCACAGGCTTTCCACCTGCCCCTGGTCGACGGCCTCGACGCGGCCGCTCAGCTCGGGGAAGTAGTTGGAGGTGTCGATGACCACGGTTTCGGTGGGCACGGAGGCGAGGAGCGGGGCGAGGTCCGGGATGCGGCCGAAGGGGACGGACAGGATGATCACGTCCTTGTCCCGGACGGCTTCCCGGGATGTCACCGCGCGCGCCCCGAACTCCAGGACCGCGGCGTCGACGGTCTCCGGACCCCGGGAGTTCGCCACCTCGACGTCATGCCCGCCGGCACTGAACGTGCGGGCCAGCGTGGTTCCGATGGGTCCTGTTCCGATAACGGCAAGTTTCATGATTTGTCCTTTGGGGGTTGCGTCACTCCCCTGGGAAGGGGGTGAGGGGCGACGGCGTCTCCGCGCGGGAGGACGCCGTCGGAGTTTTCCCGGCGTGGCGGTCTATCCGGCGTCGCCGGGCCGGCGGTAGCCGCTCTCGATGAGATCGCGAAGACGGCCGAGCGCCTCGTCGTCGGCTGCGCCGGTGCCCATCAGCCAGGCGACGGAACAGGCCGCGAGGAACAGGTCGAAGCCCGTCACCGCGGGCCGCGCGCGCCCGGCCCGTTGGGCGGCCCGCACGTACTCATCGGTGGTGCTGATGAGGGCGTCGCAGGGCAGGGTCAGCGGGTTGTCCGGCTCCTGCGCCTTGGCCGCGGCCATGAGCGGCTCGGGCAGCCCGCTGAACGCGCTGAAGTACTCCTCCATCGCCCGCAGCCACTGCCGCAGCCGCTCGGAGGGGTCATCGAGGCGGGCGATCTCCGCCCGGCGCGCCACCAGCTCGTCCGCACGGGTCTGCAGCACCGCCGCCAGGAGCGCCTCCCGGGTCGGGAAGTGCCGGTACAGCGTCGCCGGCCCCACCCCCGCCTCCTTGGCGACCGCCTCCAGCGACGTACCCACTCCGAACCGCAGGAAGTGCCGCTGAGCCGCCTCCAGGAGTGCGGCCCGGTTGCGCAGAACGTCCGCCCGCGGCTTGCGTCCCTGCCGGTCGTCCGCCCTCATGCTCTCCGCCTCCATCATTCCAACGAAACGGATGCCGACTCCGTATTGATGCGAGCGTAAAACGGAGGCGGCCTCCGGTCAACTCGGCCGCCCCTGAGGCACGTGCCCGGGGGCGGCGCGTGCCCGAAGGCGACGCGTGCCCGAGGGCGACGCGTGCTTGTCTCGACCGCGGGCCTACAGGCCCTGGTGCTCTCACCGGGAAGGTTCGCCGGGGCGGTGGCGTCACCTCGATAGGCTGAATGTCATGACCAACTCATACGCGAGCGCCGACGATGCCGCCGTCGCGACAGCCGGAGCGCGGGCCGGCGCGGACGTGGTCCGCGGCATGTACGGCCGGCGGCTCGACCGCATCGACAAGGGCGCCGGGGATTTCGCCACCACCGCCGATGTGGAGGCCGAGAAGGCGATTCTCGGCGTCATCCGTGCCGCACGGCCCGACGACGCGGTCCTCGGTGAGGAATGCGGGCGGCAGGGTGCCGCCGACGCCGCGCGCCAGTGGTTGGTGGATCCCCTGTGCGGCACGCTGAACTACGCCGTCGGCACCATGCTGGTGGCCGTCAACGTGGCGCTGCGCGGGGGGCCGGCGGCCGTGGCCGATCCGTTCAGCGGCGAGGTCTTCTTCACCGACGGGGAGACTGCCTGGGTGCGGCATGACGGCGCCGACGACGCCCTGCTGACGCCCACGCCCACCACCCGATTGGTGGACATCAACCTGGATCCGCCGTTCCCGAGTGCGCCCGGACTGCGGGCCGTCAACCTGCTGGCTCACCCCGAGTTCGTCGACCGTTTCCGGCCTCGGGTGGTGTCCACCACGCTGGCGCTGGCCTGGGTCGCTGCCGGCAGGCGCGCCGCGTACGTCACCGATGGCAGCGACCTCTCCACGAGCGTGCACTTCGCGGCCGGCATCGCCTTGTGCCGGGCTGCCGGCTGCGTCGTCACCGGGATCGACGGTGCCCCGATCGGTGCGTCAGGTCGTGGGCTCGTGGCCGCCGCCGACGAAGAGACCCACGGGCTGCTGACGTCGATGATGCGGAGCCGAAGCTAGTGCCCGGACCGCACGAACTGCGCGGGCCGGAACGAGCTGCCCACGGTGAGAGGGCTGCGCCGCCGAAGGAGTCGGACGTGCCGGAGCCTCGCGTTGCGTATCCGCTCACTCCCGCTCCGTGCTCAACACCTCGGCCCCGTACCGATGATGTGCGGTTCGCGGTCTTCTGTGGCATCCGCTAAGCGGTGAGCGCGCCGTCCAGATAGCCCCGAACCGGTCCGTAGACGCCACCGGGGATCAGTCCTCGCAGCCCCGCCGCCCCGACCCAGGCCACTTCGGCGACCTCCCGCGGCGACGCCACTCCGGCCGTGCCACTCAGCACCCTGCACGCCACGTAGAGCACGCGCCAGCCCGTCACCGGATGTACACGACCGCCCAGCACCACGGTCGGTGCCACCACGACACCCGCCTCCTCCATGGCCTCCCGCGCTGCCGCCGAGCGCACCGACTCGGCCTGCTCCACCTTGCCGGAGGGGAAGGTCCACAAGAGCTCGCCGACGGCCACCCTGCGGCGGATCAGCAGCACCCGACCGCCCTCGACGACCACCGCGCCCGCAACCGTGCCACCCGAACCCACTCGACGACCTTAACGCCGGTGCCTTCGTGGTGGCGTCGGAGACGGCGCGACTGAGCCGGTCGCGCGTCGCCAGGCGGCTCGCCGTGCCGCCGTCTGCGCGGTGGTGATGTCAGGAGGGAGCGTCGGTCAGGGAAGGGGGGTGGGCCAGGGACGACGTCAGCGCCTGCTGTGCCAGTCGGCGCCGGGGCGGGTCCCGCCCAGCGGCTGCCCGTCGGCGGTGACGCTGATCAGCTGCCTGCCGCCAATGCCGCACGCGCGGTGCTGAGGATCTCGTCGGAGAGCGGGGAACCGCTGGTGGCCCGGGCCAGGACGAGTGCGCCGAACATGGTGCACAGCCGGGTGATGCCGTCCTGGTCCTCCGTGGTGAGCCACTGGGCGAAGTCGCCCACGCCCTCGGTGTAGATCCGGCGGGCCTCCTGGTCTCCGCCTTCGCGTGCCATGTCGGTGGCGAGCGCGGCGACGGGACACCCGTCCGCCGGGCTGTCGCGGTGCTCGGGGGAGAGGTAGGTGTCGATCAGCGCCCGCTGGGCGGTGTCGCGCCGTTCGCCGTGCTGCTCGAGTCCGTTCCGGTGGCGGCGGGTGAGTTCTGCGAAGGCATGGGCGGTGGCCTCGTCGATGAGCGCCTCCTTGGAGGCGAACTGCTTGTAGAAGCCGCCGTGGGTCAGACCGGCTGCCTTCATGAGGTCGGCCACGCTGACGTGCGTCCCCCGCTCGCGGAACAGGTGCGACGCGGTTTCCACGACCCGTCGGCGGTTCTCCTCCGCCTGCGCCTGCGATACGCGGCCCATCGGCCACCTCCAGATTGGATGTCGACTGGCATCTATCGTAGACCAGTGTTTAGATTGTGGCCGTAATCTAATTTGGCCGGGTCGGTCACGGGCCGGCCGTAACGCTGGGAGTGGGCATGGAACTGAAGAACGCGGTCGCGGTGGTCACCGGCGCCAACCGGGGGCTCGGCCGGCATCTGGCCGCCCAGCTCGTGGTACGCGGAGCGCGTGTGTACGCGGCGGCCCGGCGCCCCGAAACGGTGGACCTGCCGGGGGTCGTCCCGCTATGGCTCGACGTGACGGACGAGGAGTCGATCCGGGCCGCGGCCCGCCTCGCGTCCGACGCGACGCTGCTGGTGAACAACGCCGGCATATCCACCGGTACCCCGTTGATCGCGGGCAGCCCGGACGCGGTCCGCCTGGAGATGGACGTGAACTTCTTCGGTCCGCTCGCGGTGACGCGGGCGTTCGCCCCCGTCATCGAGGGCAACGGCGGCGGAGGCGTGCTCAATGTCCTGTCGGTCCTGTCCTGGCTGCACCCGGCCGGCCTCGGAGCGTATGCGGCGGCCAAGGCCGCGGCGTGGGCGCTGACGGGCGCGGCCCGGGAGGAACTGGCGCCCCGCGGTATCACCGTCTCGGCCCTGCACGTGGGGTACATGGACACCGACATGGCCGCGAGCGTCCCCGCCGACCAGCGGGCCGACCCCGCCGAGGTCGCCGCCCAGGCCCTGGACGGTGTCCAGGCGGGCCTGCCCGAGATCCTCGCCGACGAGATCACCCGGTACGTGAAGCAGAACCTGGCCGCATCGCCGAACGCGGCATGAGCACACGCGCATCCTGATGGGCCCCGATGCCCGGCGGTGGATACCGCGTCGGGGATCACCGCCGGCCCATCGGCGAGCGGCCCCGGCGATCCGCCGCGGACCGCAACGAGCTGTCCCTTGTCGGCGGAAGCCGGGGACGTACTGCAGTCGCGTCCCCCTGCGGACGGGAAACGGAGACGACGATGAAGGCTTTCATGATCGAGCGGTACGGCGACCGGGACGGCGGCCGCGTCACCGAGGCGCCGGACCCGCAGGTGGGCGCCGACGACGTGCTGGTCCGGGTCCGCGCGGCGAGCGTCAACCCGCTGGACCTCAGGATCCGCGACGGCGGCTTCAAGGCGATCCTGCCGTACCGTCTCCCTCTGGTCCTGGGCAACGACCTCGCCGGGGTGGTGGTCGAGGTGGGGTCGGACGTCACCCGGTTCGCAGTGGGCGACGAGGTCTACGCCCGGCCGGACAAGGACCGCATCGGCACCTTCGCCGAACTCATCGCCGTCCACGAGAACGACCTGGCGTCCAAGCCGGCCGGCCTCACCATGGTGGAGGCCGCGTCCCTGCCCCTGGTCGCCCTGACCTCGTGGCAGGCGCTGGTCGAAAGGGCTCAGGTCCAGCCGGGTCAGAAGGTCCTGATCCACGGGGGCTCCGGCGGCGTCGGGACCGTAGCCCTCCAACTGGCCAGGCGGCTGGGCGCGCACGTGGCCACCACCGCGAGCGCGGCCAAGGCCGACCTGGTCCGGGAGCTCGGCGCGGACCTCGTCGTCGACTACCGGACACAGGACTTCGAGGAGGTCCTGGACGGTTACGACGTCGTCCTGGACACCCTCGGCGGCGCAACCCTGCAGAAGTCGCTGCGGATCCTCAAGCCCGGCGGGAAGGTCGTCAGCATCGCCGGACCCCCTGACGCGGACTTCGCCCGCGAGCTCGGTGCGAACCCGGTCCTGCGGCAGGCGATGAACGCGCTGAGCTGGAGAACCCGGCGCCGCGCCAAGCGTCAGGGCGTCACCTACTCCTTCCTGTTCATGAAGGCCGACGGCGGCCGGCTGGGCGAACTCACCCGGCTCGTCGACGCCGGGGACATCCGTCCCGTCGTCGACCGCGTCTTCCCGTTCGAGCGGACCCGCGAGGCGATGGAGTACGCCGAGAAGGGCAGCGCCAGGGCCGGCAAGGTCGTGGTCGCGATGGGGTGAGGGCCGGCCCCCTCACCCGCAACTCCAACCGGTACGTCCCTGACGACCAGAGGGCCCTGCCCTCCGCCGCCCCCGCTCAGGGGTGCCTCGGGCGCCCCGCCCCCGACGCGATGGGCG
This sequence comes from Streptomyces ambofaciens ATCC 23877, assembly GCF_001267885.1. Taxonomy (NCBI): domain Bacteria; kingdom Bacillati; phylum Actinomycetota; class Actinomycetes; order Kitasatosporales; family Streptomycetaceae; genus Streptomyces; species Streptomyces ambofaciens. Next base: position 7,913,155 of record NZ_CP012382.1, read on the forward strand.
GACGGCACCCGGCTCTCCCGCTCGCGCACCTGACGCGGGCGATCCGGCGTGTCGTGGCGGGCCGACGATGCGGCGTCAGTCCCGTCTCGGCGCGGCGGCGATGCGGCGTCGTCAGTCCGTCCTGGCGCGGCGGCGATCTGGCGTCGTCAGTCCGTCCTGGTGCGGCGGGCGTAGGCGCGGGCGGCGCGGGCGCGGTCGCCGCAGCGGGTGCAACACCACTGGCGGCGGCCCTGCTTGAGCAGGAAGCGGTTGCAGGGCGGGGAGGCGCAGGCGGTCAGGCGGGCGGCGTCGGGGGAGGTGAGCAGGTCGGCGGCGTCGGCGGCGATGGCCGCGAGGGCGTGCTCGACGATCGCGGTGGTGGGGTGGGGCGCGGCGCGGTAGGGGCCGGTCTTCTCGTCCCACATCAGCAGGGACGCGGTGGGGACACGGGTCATCGCGTCGTTGACCGCCGTGACGGCGGCGGGGAGGGCGGGGACGCCGGCGACACGGGAGGCCAGTAGGGACCTGACCTGTTCACGCAGGGAGCGCAGCTGTGTGGCGCACACCTCCGCCAGGCCGGCGCCGTCCGGGGCGAGGCCGCGCCGTGCCAGCCACCGCTCGGCCCGGGCCGGGGTGCCCAGGAGGTCGGCCGTGTGCCCGCCGGGCAGCGCGACGGCGCTGTTGGCCAGGGCCAGGGCGGGGTGCTCCGCCTCGCCCTGCGCCGCCGGCAGGGCGGCTTCTTCGGTCGCGAACTCTTCCATGCTCCTCATGGTACGGGTTGCGTCCATCCGTGAGGCGTGCGTACAGTCCGTCTCACGGCTAACGCACCCTCTATCCGTGAGGATTCTCCACGTGTCTTCCCCGACCCAGCAGACCGATCCGTTCCCCGTCCGTGTCTTCGGCGGCCCGACTGCCCTTTTCGAGTACGGCGGCCTGCGCTTTCTCACCGACCCGACCTTCGACGGTCCCGGTGACCATCAGGCACCGGCCGTCGTGCTGACCAAGACGGCGGCGGCCGACGGCAGCCCGGACGACCTCGGCCGCGTCGACGTGGTCCTGCTCTCGCACGACGAGCACGCCGACAACCTCGACACCTCCGGCCGGGCCCTGCTCGCCGACTTCCCGCTGACGCTGACCACCCCCGGCGGCGGGGAGCGTCTCGGACAGGCGGCCACCGGCCTCGCCGACTGGCAGTCGGTCGAGCTCGACCGCCGGGACGGCGGGCCCGGTACGGTCACCGTGACCGGCGTACCCGCCATCCACGGCCCCGGCCCGCGCGAGAAGGTCGAGCCGATCACCGGCCAGGTCGTCGGCTTCGTCCTGACCGGCGAAGGCTTGCCCACCGTCTACGTCAGCGGCGACAACGCCTCCCTCGACGCGGTCAGGGACATCGCCGAACGCTTCGCCCCGGTCGACACGGCCCTCCTCTTCGCCGGAGCGCCCCGCTTCACCGAGGTCTTCGACGGCGAGGTCATCGTCCTGGACAGCGCCCAGGCCGCCCAGGCGACGGAGATCCTCGACGCCGGCCGCGTGGTCCCCGTCCACTACGACAGCTGGGCCCACTTCACCGAGGGCCGCGACGAGCTCGTCGCCGCCTTCGCCGCCGCCGGACTCGCCGACCGCGTCGACTTCGGCGTCCGCGGCTGACCCCACGTACGTCGGGCGCATGGGCCGGACACGGCCGGGCACCGGTCGACGGGCTCGCCGCACCTGTCGACCGGCGCCCCCGCGCATCGAACCGAAGGCCCCCAGGGCCTTGACCGACCCGATCCGCGGCACCCGTCATGCCTCCGCCCTGCTGCCCGCACACCGCCCTGTCCGTACCGGACTCCGCCGTGACCTGTACCAGGCGGAGTGTCGCGGAGACCAGAGAGCTGCGGCTCGGCGCGGAGACACTCATGCCTCCACCTCGCGCGTCGTCAGGGCCTCCCTCGCGAACATGACCCGCCATCTCGCCATCTGAGTGCGGCGTGGCGGCTCAGCGACGCTTTGTGTGGGCCGGAATCGGTACGACCGGCGGCCGCCACTCTCGCCTGAGCAATCCGAACACCCACGAGTCGGACACGTCCCCGTTCACGACGCAGTTTTCCCGCAACGTCCCTTCCCGCGCGAATCCGATCTTCTCCAGGACCCGGGCGGACGCCATGTTGCGGGTGTCGGTCTCGGCCTGGATCCGATGCAGGTCCAGTGTGTCGAACGCCCACTGCAGCAGGGCGTGTGCCGCTTCCGTCGCGTAGCCGTGGCCCCACATCGCCTCGGTGAGGCAGTAGCCCAACGACGCGCTGCGGTAGTCCGGGTTCCATTCGGTCAGAACGCACCACCCGACGAAGGCCCCGTCTGAAGCACGGTCGATGGCCACCCGCACCCCGGTGCCTTCGTCCGCCATCGTCCGGCACATCGTGACGAAACGCTCGGCGCGGGCCCGGTCGGTCCACGGCGGGGAGTCCCAGTAGCGCATCACGTGGGTGCTGCTGTGCAGGGCGTAAAGGGGGTCCGCGTCGGCGTCGGTGAAGGGGCGCAGCCGCAGGCGCGCGGTGTGCAGTGTCGGGGTGGTCAACGTCATGCGCACCATCTTGTGTCCTCAGGGGGCGGACACCACACCGCATTTCCGATCACGGTCCAGCCCTCCCGACCAAGGCACCGCCTACCAGCGACTGTTCCCGCTGCTCGTGACGTCGTCGCGGGGGAGGCGGGCCACGGAGCGCAGCGTGCACGGTTGGGCTGGACTCGCGTACGCCGGCCGCGGTGCCCCTCGGAGTGTGTGGTGAGGTGCCCGCGGGCGGATGTGACGTCCGAAGAGGTACAGCCCCGCGATGTCGCCCGCGCCACCGCGAACGGCCGACCTCCCAGCTGCTTCTGACGGCCCGTCCGCTCACGAGCCCGCTCGCTCCCTCCAGCCCTCCTCTAGCGAACGCTGCTTAATGCAAGCCTAAAGAAAAGTCGTGTCAGACTCCTTGACCGAATCTGGCGCGGCGGGCAAGGTTCCGGAGAGCGCTCTCCCACAATGCCCATTTCGAGGAGCCCTTCATGCCCGCAGTCGGCATACCCCCAGCGGCGCCGGTGCCCCGCAGACCCGGCGGTCGCGCCGCGACCCTGATGTCCCGCAGACCCGGCCGCCGTGGTCTCGTCGGTGTGGTGGTCACCGCACTGGCGGCCACCCTTCTGGCCTTCGTCCCCGCCACGCAGGCCCAGGCCGCGCCCGTGCTGCTGTCCCAGGGCAAGCCGGTCACCGCCTCCAGCCAGGAGCACTACGGCACCCCGGCGACCGCCGCCGTCGACGGGGACAACGGCACCCGCTGGTCCAGCGCCGCGGCCGACCCGCAGTGGATCCGCGTCGACCTCGGCGCCCCCGCCTCCCTCAGCCAGGTCGAGCTGCGTTGGGAGGCCGCCTACGCCAAGTCGTACCGCATCGAGACGTCCCAGAACGGCACCGACTGGTCGACCGCCTACTCCACCACCACCGGCGCGGGTGGCGTGGAGACCGTGAACGTCTCCGGCACGGCCCGCTACGTCCGGATGCTCGGCACCGCCCGAGCCACCGGATACGGCTACTCCCTCTGGGAGTTCAAGGTCTTCGGTACGACCGGCGACGACCCGGGTCCGGTCATCCCGGGCGGCGGCGACCTCGGCCCGAACGTGCACGTCTTCGACCCCTCCACGCCCGGCATCCAGGCCAAGCTGGACCAGGTCTTCCGGGAGCAGGAGTCGGCGCAGTTCGGCTCCGGCCGGCACGCCTTCCTGTTCAAGCCCGGCACGTACAACAACCTCAACGCCCAGATCGGTTTCTACACCCAGATCGCCGGCCTCGGACTGCGCCCCGACGACACGACGATCAACGGTGACATCACCGTCGACGCCGGCTGGTTCAACGGCAACGCCACCCAGAACTTCTGGCGCGGCGCGGAGAACCTCGCCGTGAAGCCGGTCAACGGCACCAACCGGTGGGCGGTCTCCCAGGCCGCGTCGTTCCGCCGGATGCACGTCAAGGGCGGCCTCAACCTCGCACCCAACGGCTACGGCTGGGCCAGCGGCGGCTACATCGCCGACAGCAAGATCGACGGCCAGATCGGCAACTACTCGCAGCAGCAGTGGTACACCCGCGACAGCTCGATCGGAGGCTGGTCCAACAGCGTCTGGAACCAGGTCTTCTCCGGCGTCCAGGGCGCGCCCGCCACCGGCTTCCCCGAGCCCCGCTACACCACGCTCGACACGACGCCGATCTCCCGCGAGAAGCCCTTCCTCTACCTCGACGGCAACGAGTACAAGGTCTTCGCCCCCGCCAAGCGCACCAACGCCCGCGGCACCACCTGGGAGAACGGCACCCCGCAGGGCGAGTCGATCCCGCTGAGCCGGTTCTACGTCGTCAAGCCCGGCGCCACCGCCGCCACCATCAACGCCGCCCTCGCCCAGGGCCTGCACCTCCTCTTCACCCCGGGCGTCTACCACGTCGACCAGACGATCAACGTCAACCGCGCGAACACCGTCGTGCTGGGCCTCGGCCTCGCCACGATCATCCCGGACAACGGGGTGACCGCGATGAAGGTCGCCGACGTGGACGGCGTGAAGCTCGCCGGCTTCCTCATCGACGCCGGACCGGTCAACTCCCCGACGCTCCTGGAGATCGGCCACCAGGGCGCCACCACCGACCACGCCGCAAACCCGACCACCGTGCAGGACGTCTACATCCGCATCGGTGGCGCGGGCGCAGGCAAGGCCACCACCAGCATGGTGGTCAACAGCCACGACACGATCATCGACCACACCTGGGTCTGGCGGGCCGACCACGGCGAGGGCGTCGGCTGGGAGACCAACCGGGCCGACTACGGCGTCCGGGTCAACGGCGACGACGTCCTGGCCACCGGCCTCTTCGTCGAGCACTTCAACAAGTACGACGTCGAGTGGTACGGCGAACGCGGCCGGACGATCTTCTACCAGAACGAGAAGGCGTACGACGCCCCGAACCAGGCCGCCATCCAGAACGGATCGACGAAGGGGTACGCCGCCTACCGCGTCGACGACTCCGTGGACACGCACGAGGCCTGGGGCCTGGGCAGCTACTGCAACTACAACGTCGACCCGAACATCCGCCAGGACCACGGCTTCAAGACCCCCGTCAAATCGGGAGTGAAGTTCCACAGCCTCCTCGTGGTCTCCCTCGGCGGCATGGGTCACTACAACCACGTCATCAACGACACCGGAGCCTCCACGGTCCCGGCCGGCACGTCGACCGTGCCGTCCACTCTCGTGTCCTTCCCCTGACCGGCCGCCCGTCGGCCACGACTCCCCTCCGGGCCGGAAGACGTCCCCGCGCTCCGGCCCGGAGGGGCCACCAGGCGGCACCCCCGCCGCCCCGCCCCGTCGGCTCTCCCCAACCCGCCAGGAGCAGAAGTGTCCACAGCCCTCTCGTACCGCAGACCAGCCGGTCGCGCCGGCGTACCCCTGCTCGCCCTCGGCGCTCTGGTGGCGTCGACGCTCGCCGTCGCAGCCCCGCCCGCCCAGGCCGCGGAAGCCCTGCTCTCCCAGGGCAAGCCGGCCACCGCGTCGTCGCAGGAAGGCGGTGCGTACGCCGCCTCGGCGGCGGTCGACGGCAATCTCACCGGCACCCGCTGGGCCAGCCAGTGGAGCGATCCGCAGTGGTTCCAGGTCGACCTCGGGCAGCGTGCCGACCTCAGCCGGGTTGTGCTGACCTGGGAGGGCGCGTACGGCAAGAGCTACCAGATACAGGCCTCCGACAACGGCACGGACTGGCGGACCTTGAAGACCGTCACCGGCGGCGACGGCGGCACGGACGAGATCGCGGTCTCCGGCGCCGGCCGCTACGTCCGCATGCTGGGCACCGAACGGTCCGGTGGCTACGGCTACTCCCTGTGGGAGTTCCAGGTGTACGGCAGCACGGACGGCACGCCTCCCGTCGGTGGAGGGGCGGTCGAGGTCACCGGCTCCCAGGGCGACTGGCGACTGACCGTCGGTGGCCAGCCGTACACGGTCAAGGGCCTCACCTGGGGCCCCGCCATCGCGGACGCCCCGAAGTACATGCCCGACGTGAAGTCCATGGGAGTCAACACGATCCGCACCTGGGGCACCGACGGCGGCACCAAGCCGCTGCTCGACAGCGCCGCCGCGCACGGCATCCGCGTCGTCAACGGCTTCTGGCTCCAGCCGGGCGGCGGCCCCGGCTCCGGCGGCTGCGTCAACTACGTCACCGACACCACGTACAAGAACAACATGCTCACCGAGTTCGCCAAGTGGGTGGAGGCGTACAAGAGCCACCCGGCGACCCTCATGTGGAACGTCGGCAACGAGTCGGTCCTCGGTCTGCAGAACTGCTACAGCGGCACGGAGCTGGAGGCGCAGCGCAACGCCTACACCGGCTTCGTCAACGACGTGGCCAAGAAGATCCACAGCATCGACCCCGACCACCCCGTCACCTCCACCGACGCCTGGACCGGAGCCTGGCCGTACTACAAGCGCAACGCCCCCGACCTCGACCTGTACTCGATGAACTCCTACGGAGACATCTGCGGTGTCCAGGAGGACTGGGAGGAGGGCGGCTACACCAAGCCCTACATCATCACCGAGGGCGGGCCCGCCGGTGAGTGGGAGGTGCCCGACGACGCCAACGGCATCCCCGACGAGCCGACCGACGTGCAGAAGGCCGAGGGGTACTCCAAGGCCTGGGACTGCGTCACCGGCCACCGGGGCGTCGCCCTGGGTGCCACCCTCTTCCACTACGGCGTCGAACACGACTTCGGGGGCGTCTGGTTCAACCTCGTACCCGACGGGCTGAAGCGGCTGTCCTACTACGCGGTCAAGCGGGCCTACACGGGTTCGGCCACGGGCGACAACACCCCGCCGGTCATCTCGAACATGACCGTCAGCCCGGCCTCGTCAGCGCCGGCGGGCGGTGAGTTCACCGTCCGGGCCGACGTGCGGGACCCCGACGGCGACCCGGTCAAGTACAAGATCTTCCTCAGCGGCAACTACGCCAACGGCGACAAGCGCCTGGTCGAGGCGCAGTGGCGCTCCACCGGAAACGGCACCTTCGCCGTGACGGCCCCGGAGAAGCTCGGCGTGTGGAAGGTGTACATCCAGGCCGAGGACGGCCGTGGCAACGCGGGCATCGAGACGAAGTCCGTCAAGGTCGTCGCTCCGCCGGTCACCGGCACGAACGTGGCGCTGAACAAGCCCACCACGGCCTCCTCCTTCCAGCAGTCGTACGGCGACTGCCCGTGCGAGCCCACCAAGGCGACGGACGGCAGGACGGACACGCGCTGGGCCAGTGACTGGAGCGACCCGCAGTGGCTCCAGGTGGACCTCGGCGCCGCCACCGCCCTCCGCAAGCTCCAGCTCGTCTGGGACCCCGCCTACGCCAAGTCCTACGAGGTACAGGTCTCGGACAACGGCAGCACCTGGCGCACGGTCCACACCACCACCGCCGGCAACGGTGACATCGACACCATCGACGTCACGGCGACCGCGCGGCACGTACGACTGCACCTGACGGCGCGTGGCACCGGCTGGGGCTACTCGCTGCACGAGTTCGGCATCTACAGCTGACCGACGGCGAAGGGCGCCCACGGGCGCCCTTCACACCACCCCCACTCGGTACCTCGGCGGGCAGGAGGCCCCATGAGACCACGTTCGAAACTCCCCGCGCTGCTGCTCGGCTGCGCGCTTCTGGCAAGCGTGCTCGGCGTCGGCACCGTCGCCACGGCGGCCGGTCCCGGCAGCGCTCCGGCCGCCTCGGCCGGCGCCCACACCGGGCACACGATGGCGGTGTCGACCCAGGCGTCCGCCGACGATCCCGACGGCGACGGCTACATACCGGCCGTCCCCCAGGTCACCGGCGTGACCCCGTCCCAGGCCACCCCGCCGCCGCGCTACCACAAGGAGTTCCAGGCCAACTGCGCGGTCACGCACACCGCGCCGGACGACCCGATCGTGTACCCGGGGCAGCCGGGCAAGTCCCACGACCACACCTTCATGGGCAACAGGACGACGAACGCCGGCAGCACGACGGGGAGCCTCTACGGCGGCAACACCACCTGTCTCGCGCCGGCCGACGCCTCCGCGTACTGGATGCCGTCCCTGTACAAGGGGGACAGGAAGATCCTCCCCGTCGGCCCGCAGGTCATCTACTACAAGGCCGGTGTCACCGACTACACCAGCGTGCGGCCCTTCCCCAAGGGCCTGCGGTACGTCGTCGGCAACCCCATGCAGAGCGCCCAGGAGTTCCGCGCCCACAAGGGGTTCGTCGAGGGCTGGGAGTGCGGTGACAGCTTCTTCAACGTCGACTTCCCGGCGAGCTGCCCGAGCCGGCCCGACGTCCAGCTGAACATCCGCTTCCAGGCCCCCAGTTGCTGGGACGGAAAGTACCTCGACACTCCCGACCACCAGAGCCACATGGCCTACCCGGTCGTCAAACCCGGCACCAACGACAACATGTGTCCGGCGTCCCACCCGGTCGCGCTGCCGATGATCGAGTTCAAGATGGCCTTCCCGGTCAACGGCGACATGGGCGACGTGCGCCTGGCCAGTGGGCGCGGCTACTCCTTCCACTACGACTTCTTCAACGCGTGGGAGGAGAGGACCCTCAAGGCGCTGGTCGACCACTGCATCGTGGGCGGTCTCCAGTGCGACACCCGCGGCTACGACCAGAACCACCCGGAGCGCGGTGCGGTACTGAACGCGGACCACCGGCTGCCCTGACCCGGCCGGTCTCCAGGGCCCGGCGGCACCCGCTCGGTAGGGGTGCCGCCGGGCCCCTTCGGCCTGCCCGCACGCCCGCGTCCGCCGTCGTCCGGGGGGACTTGACGGGGGAGAGGCGCTCGTCAGACGGTTGGGAGAGCGCTCTCCCGTCGCGGGAGGGGCAGAAGGCGAGGCGGACATGGACGACGAGGCACTGGATCGGCTCATCGACAGGCTGAGCCTGGAACAGAAGGTGCGCCTGCTCACCGGCGCGACGACCTGGCGCACCGCCGGTGAAGCCGGCATCGGGCTGCGGGAGATGGTGACCTCGGACGGCCCCGCCGGAGTGCGCGGCGAGGCATGGGACGAGCGGCGCACCTCGGCCCTGCTGCCCTCCGCCTCCGCCCTGGGCGCGATGTGGGACGAGGACCTCGTCGAGCGGCTCGGCCGCCTGCTCGCCACCGAGGCCGTCCGCAAGGGCGTCGACGTCGTCCTGGCCCCCACGCTCAACCTGCACCGCAGCCCGCTGGGCGGACGGCATTTCGAGTGCTTCTCCGAGGACCCGGAACTGACCGGCCGCACCGGCGCCGCGCTCATCCGCGGCATCCAGGCCCTCGGGGTGGCGGCCACCGCCAAGCACTACGTCGGCAACGACTCCGAGACCGACCGGCTGACCGTCGACGTCCGGGCGTCCGAACGCGCCCTGCGCGAGGTGTACCTCGCGCCCTTCGAAGCGGCCGTCGCGGCCGGGGTGTGGCTCGTCATGGCGGGCTACAACGCCGTCGGCGGCACCACCATGACGGCCAGCCCGCTCCTGGCGGAGCCCCTCAAGGGGGAGTGGGGGTTCGACGGCGTCGCCGTCTCCGACTGGGCTGCCGTGCGCACCACCGAGGAGACCGGACGCGCCGCCCTCGACCTGGCGATGCCCGGCCCGGACAGCCCCTGGGGCGCGTCCCTGGTGCGGGCGGTGAAGGACGGTCAGGTCGCGGAGGAGGGGGTCGACGACAAGGTGCGGCGGCTGCTGCGGCTCGCCGCGCGCGTCGGGGCGCTCGAACCACGACACCCGCGCCGGGCTCCCGCCCAAGCGTCCCGCGGCACCCGGACGCTGCTGCGCCGCGCCGTCAGCGCCGGTTGCGTCCTGTTGCGCAACGACGCCGTCCTGCCCCTCGACCCCGCCGAGCTGACCACCGTGGCGGTCGTCGGCGTGCACGCGGCGTCGCCTCGGGTGCAGGGCGGTGGCAGTGCGGGCGTGTTCTGTTCCGACGTGGTCACGCCGCTGGCGGGCATCCGGGCCCGTCTGCGGGGCCGGGCCTCGGTGGTGTACGAACCCGGTCCGGCGCCGGGGTCGCCACCCGCTCCCCTCGGCACCGATCACTGCAGCGATCCGCGCTCGGGCGCCCCGGGCGTGCTCCTGCGGGTGCTGGACGCGGCGGGGCGGGAACTGCACGCGGAGCACCGGCTCTCGGGGCGGCAGCTGGAGCCGGACCTGCCCCCGGGCGCCCACACGGTGGAGATCGCCGCGGTGCTGCATCCCCGTCGGGCGGGGGAGTGGACGTTCGGCGTCGGGGGCTTCGGACGCATGACGCTCACCGTCGGCGACCACGTGCTGGTGGACGGGGAGTTCCCCGGTGACACGGACGACCCGGCCGTCGTCCACGTCAACCCGCCCGTGCACACGGCACGGACGGCGTTGACCACCAGGCGTCCCGTGGACGTGGTGGCGCGGCGCGAGCTGGTGCCCGGCCGAGGGCGCGCCACCGTCGTCACCGCCGCGCCGCCGGAACCGGACCCGGCCACCGCGCTCGAGGACGCGGTACGGGCGGCCGGCGAGGCCGACGCCGTGGTCGTGGTCGTCGGCACCACCGAGCACAGCGAGACAGAGGGGTACGACCGGGCCGGGCTGGCGCTCGGCGAGCTCCAGGACGGGCTGGTCCGCGCGGTGGCCGCCGCGAACTCCCGCACGGTGGTGGTCGTCAACAGCGGCGGACCGGTCGAGCTGCCCTGGCGCGGGGAGGTGGGTGCCGTGCTGCTCACCTGGTTCCCCGGACAGGAGGCCGGCGGAGGGCTGGCCGACGTCCTGTTCGGCCTCGCCGAGCCCGGCGGCCGGCTGCCCACCACCTGGGCGGCCTCCCTGGCGGACGCCCCCGTCACGCGTACCCGGCCGGTCGACGGTCGGCTGGACTACGCCGAAGGCCTGCACATCGGCCACCGGGCGTGGCTGCGGTCCGGTCGCGAACCCGCCTACTGGTTCGGTCACGGCCTCGGCTACACCACGTGGGAGTACGCGGCCGTGGAGGTCCCCCCGCGCGTCCTGGCCCACGAGCCGTTCACCGTTCGGGTGACGGTGCACAACTCCGGTGAGCGCGCCGGGCGTGAGGTCGTACAGGTCTACCTGGCCCGGCCCGGATCGGCGGTCGAGCGTCCCGTGCGCTGGTTCGCCGGGCATGCGGCCGTACGGGCGGAAGCGGGCCGGACGGCCACCGCCGAGGTGGTGGTGAGCCCGCGGGCGCTACGGCACTGGTCGGAGGCGGACCACGGCTGGGCCACGGAGCCCGGCCCCTACCGGCTCATGGTGGGCAGGTCGGTGGGGGACGTGCGGTGGGAGGGGACGGTCACGGTCGGCGGCCCGTGACGAGGGTCGAGGCCGTGGCTTCGCCTGGGGGACGTCGGGTGGGGGAGGGGGACCCAGGCCGTGGCGGACGACCACGGTCCCTGCTCACTGCTTGCCGCTCGCGCGCGGGTCGACCCGGTCGCCGGTAGACCGCGGGGTGCGGCCGGCGCCGCTCACTGCACCGACCGCTCCCGCAGGGCCGTCCGCCACGCCGGGTCCTGCTCCGCCGGTTCGGCTTCCTCCGGCCGGCCGCCACGGGCGAAGAAGTCGGCGAGCGGCAGGATCGCGGCCCCGACGGTGACGGCGTCCGGCCCCAGGGTGCCGAGGTCGATGCGGACACGGGCGGCGGGGTACGTCAGGGCGTAGGAGGTGGCGTGGGCCGTCACCGCGTCCAGGAAGCGCCGGCCGAGCTGCAGTCCGGCCCAGCCGCCGACCAGGATGCGCTCGGGCTGGAAGAGGTTGATCAGGTCGGAGAACCCCGCGCCGAGGTACTCGGCGGTCTCCTCCAGCACGGCCAGCGCCGTGGCGTCGGGTTCCGGGCCGGCCCCCGACGCGTCGGAGGCCGGGTACGCGGCCGCGAGCATCGCGGTCAGCGCGGTCTCCTCGTCCGCGCCCACGGGCGGCCGGCCGCCGGCCTCCGCCCAGCGCTGGAGCAGGGCCTCCGCGCCCGCGTACGCCTCCAGGCAGCCCTGCGCTCCGCAGCGGCACCGGCGCCCGCGCACCCGTACCGTCAGGTGGCCCCACTCGACGGCGCGGCCCGGTCGCATGTCGTCCCCGACGACGCAGGCGCCGACTCCGGAGCCGAAGAGCACCACCGCCGCGCTCTGCGCGCCCCGGCCGGCGCCGAACCACATCTCCGCCTGGCCCAGCGTCTTGGCCCCGTTGTCGATGTAGTACGGCACGGTCTCGGGCAGGATCCGGGACTCGCGCAGCAACCGCTCCAGCGGAACGGCGTCCCAGCCGATCGTCTGGCCGTGCACGACCGCCCCGTCCTCGGTGCCCCGGGCGACGATGCCCGGCACGCCGATCCCGACGCCGAGCAGCCGCTCCGCCGCGATGCCGGCCTCGGCCAGAACCTCGGGGATGCCCTCGCGCAGGTGCGTCATGACCAGGCCGACGTCGTAGCGGTCGACGCGGCGCGGCCCCTTGGCCTCCAGTGGTCTCTCCACCCGGGCCAGCTCGGTGAGGGCGAGGTCGAAGAGTTCGATCCGTACCCGGGTCTCGCCGATGTCCACACCGATCATGTAACCGCTGCGCGCGCTGATGCGCAGCAACGTGCGGGGACGGCCGCCGGCGGAGTCGACGCTTCCGGCTTCTTCCACCAGTCCTTCGGCGACCAGCTCGGAGACCACGTTGCTCACCGAGCCGGAACTCAGCCCGGTGACCGGCCCCAGGGAGAACCTGCTGAGCGGCCCGTCGAAATACAACCGTTGCAATACCGCGGTGCGGTTCTCCCGCCGCAGGTCACGCACTGTACGGCCGCTGCGTACTCTCACGCTCGCCCCCTCGTTCGGAACTCCTCACCGCAACTTACAGGTGGCAGGGCCCTTGACGCGACCTTCACTTGAGGTTTAACTCACATCCTAAATTAAGCCGTGGGGGATTTCAGGGAACGTGGGGCGCAGCTCCGACCCCCTCCGCGGGCGACCCCGTCACCTTCCGGAAGGCCTCTGGAGTCATGCGCAGAATCAGAGCCGCAGCCGTCGGCGCCGTCACCCTCTCGTTCGCCCTCACCCTGGCTGCCTGCGGCGGGGGATCGTCCGGTTCGGAGGGGTCCAACGAGCAGCCGAAGACCCTCACCTACTGGGCCTCCAACCAGGGCGCCAACCTGGAGGTCGACAAGAAGGTCCTCCAGCCGGAACTCGACAAGTTCGAGAAGGAGACCGGCATCAAGGTGAAGCTGGAGGTCGTGCCCTGGGCGGACCTCCTCAACCGCATCCTCACCGCCACCACCTCCGGCCAGGGGCCCGACGTCCTGAACATCGGCAACACCTGGAGCGCGTCGCTGCAGTCCAGCGGCGCCCTCCTGCCCTGGGACGCGAAGAACTTCGAGGCGATCGGCGGCAAGGACCGCTTCGTGGAGTCCGCCCTCGGTTCCACCGGCGTGCAGGGCCAGGACCCGGCGGCCGTCCCGCTCTACTCCATGGCCTACGCGCTCTACTACAACAAGAAGATGTTCGCCGACGCGGGCATCGAGAAGCCGCCGGCGACCTGGGAGGAGCTGGCCGAGACCGGCCGGAAGCTCTCCAAGGACGGCAAGTGGGGGCTCGGCGCCGAGGGCTCCAACCTGTCGAACAACATCCACCAGGTCTTCGTGCTCGGCAAGCAGCACGGTGCGGACTTCTTCACTCCGGACGGCAAGGCCGACTTCACCTCCGACGGCGCGGTGGCGGCGGTCAAGCAATACGTCGACCTGATGGCGACGGACAAGATCGTCGCGCCCGGCAACGCCGAGTACGCGCAGAACCAGTCCCTGAGCGACTTCGCCAAGGACAAGACGGCGATGGTGCTGTGGCAGACCGCGTCGGCCACCTTCAAGGCGCAGGGCATGAAGGACGACGAGTGGGGCGTCGCGCCCGCCCCCGTGCAGTCCGGCGAGCCCGGCTCGGGCAAGGCGACCAACTCCATGGTCGCGGGCATCAACATGGCGGTCTTCAAGAACACCAAGAACATCGACGGTGCCAAGAAGTTCGTGAAGTTCATGACCAGCGACGAGGAGCAGGTCGTCCTCAACAAGGCCTACGGCTCCATACCGCCGGTCAAGGCCGCCCAGCAGGACCCGGCCTTCAACGGCCCGGCCCTCAGCGTGCTCCGGGAGACCCTCGCCACCAGTGCCAGCGCACTGCCGCAGGTCCCCGAGGAGTCGCAGTTCGAGACCGTTGTGGGCACCGCCGTCAAGGAGCTCTTCGCCGACGCCGCCGCAGGTCGTGCGGTGACCACCGAGTCAGTGCGGGCCAAGCTCGAGAAGGCCCAGCAGCAGATGCCCAAGAAGTGAGCACGGACACCGACATGACTACGACCGCTGCCCTCAACGCAGGCGAGCGGACGGCACGCAAGGACGACCCCGGAGCGGCGCCGCGCAAGCGCCGCTCCGGGCGGCTGCGCCGCATCGGACTGCCGTACCTGCTGTTGTTCCCTGCGATCCTGCTCGAACTACTGGTGCACCTGGTGCCGATGGTGATCGGCATCGTCGTCAGCTTCAAGGAGCTGACCCAGTTCTACATCCGCGACTGGGACACCGCACCCTGGGCCGGCCTCGACAACTACAAGCTGTCGGTCGACTTCGACGCCCCCGTGGGCGAGGCGCTGCTCAACTCGTTCTTCACCACCTGCCTGTTCACCGTGCTCTCCGTCGGCCTGTGCTGGCTGCTGGGCGTCGCCGCCGCGATCTTCATGCAGGAGTCGTTCCGCGGCCGGGGCTTCCTGCGCACGGTCTTCCTCGTCCCCTACGCGCTGCCCGTCTACGCGGCCGTCATCACCTGGTCGTTCATGTTCCAGCGGGACAACGGACTGGTGAACCACGTGCTGCACGACCAGCTCGGGCTCACCGACAGCGCCCCGTTCTGGCTGATCGGCGACAACAGCTTCATCGCCCTGCTCGTCGTCTCGGTGTGGAAGGGCTGGCCCTTCGCCTTCCTCATCATCATGGCCGGTCTGCAGAACATCCCGAAGGACATCTACGAGGCCGCCGCACTGGACGGCGCGGGCGTATGGCAGCAGATCCGTCGCATCACGCTGCCGGCCCTGCGCCCCGTCAACCAGGTCCTCGTCCTGGTGCTGTTCCTGTGGACCTTCAACGACTTCAACACCCCCTTCGTCCTGTTCGGCAAGGCCGCGCCGGAGGCCGCGGACCTCATCTCCATCCACATCTACCAGTCCTCGTTCCAGACCTGGAACTTCGGAACGGGCTCCGCGATGTCGGTCCTGCTGCTCCTGTTCCTGCTCGTGGTGACGGGTGCGTACCTCTGGTTCACCTCCCGAGGAAGGAAGGTCACCGATGTCTAGCCCCACCGCCCGCCGGCCCCGTTCCCCGATGGCCGCCCCGCGGTCCTTCCTGTGGAGCCGCCGCGTCTTCCTGACGCTCCTCACGGTCTTCGTCCTGCTGCCGGTCTACGTGATGGTCTCCAGC
This sequence comes from Streptomyces ambofaciens ATCC 23877, assembly GCF_001267885.1. Lineage (NCBI taxonomy): Bacteria > Bacillati > Actinomycetota > Actinomycetes > Kitasatosporales > Streptomycetaceae > Streptomyces > Streptomyces ambofaciens. Next base: position 7,928,562 of record NZ_CP012382.1, read on the forward strand.
TCGCTGAAGCCGCTGGAGGACGTGTCGGGCAAGTTCGAGTGGATTCCCTCGGGCCTCACCGTCCGCCCGTACTTCGACATCTGGGAGACGGTCCCGCTCGCCGACTACTTCATGAACTCGCTGATCGTGGCGGGCGCGGCCACGGTCTGCTCCGTCACCATCGCCGTGTTCGCGGCCTACGCGGTCAGCCGGTACTCCTTCCGCGGCAAGCGCCTCTTCACGGTGACCGTGCTGTCGACCCAGATGTTCCCCGGCATCCTCTTCCTGCTGCCGCTGTTCCTCATCTACGTCAACATCGGCAACGCCACCGGCATCGCCCTGTTCGGCTCCCGCGGCGGCCTGATCCTCACGTACCTCACCTTCTCGCTGCCGTTCTCCATCTGGATGCTGATCGGCTACTTCGACTCCGTCCCCAGGGACCTCGACGAGGCGGCCAAGGTGGACGGCTGCGGACCGATCGGCGCCCTCTTCCGGGTCATCGTGCCCGCCGCGATCCCCGGCATCGTCGCCGTGGCCGTCTACGCCTTCATGACGGCCTGGGGCGAAGTGCTCTTCGCCTCCGTCATGACCAACGACACCACCCGCACGCTGGCGGTCGGCCTCCAGGGCTACTCCACCCAGAACGACGTGTACTGGAACCAGGTCATGGCCGCCTCACTCGTCGTCAGCCTTCCCGTCGTCGCCGGCTTCCTGCTCCTCCAGCGCTACCTCGTCACCGGCCTCACCGCCGGCGCCGTCAAGTAGACCCGCCCGCACCCGCGCCCCCGCCCCGCACCCGAGACCCCCCGAGAGGCCCTCTGTGTCCGATTCGCTTGACCTCGCCGCCTTCCCCGCCGACTTCACCTGGGGCACGGCCACCTCCGCCTACCAGATCGAGGGCGCCGTCGCCGAGGACGGCAGGGCACCGTCGATCTGGGACACGTTCTCCCACACCCCGGGAAAGATCGACAACGACGACCACGGCGACGTGGCCTGCGACCACTACCACCGGTGGCCCGAGGACATCGCCCTGATGAAGCGGCTCGGCGCCGACGCCTACCGCCTGTCCGTCGCCTGGCCCCGAGTCGTGCCCGGCGGCGACGGGCCGGTCAACGCGGCCGGACTCGACTTCTACGACCGGCTCGTCGACGGCCTCCTCGACGCGGGCATCACCCCCAACGTCACCCTCTACCACTGGGACCTTCCCCAGGCGCTCCAGGACCGCGGTGGCTGGACCGCGCGCGAGACCGCGGAACACCTCGCCGAGTACGCCTCCGTGGTGGCCGGCCGCCTCGGCGACCGCGTCACCCAGTGGGCCACGCTGAACGAACCCCTGTGCTCCGGCTGGATCGGCCACCTGGAGGGCCGGATGGCCCCCGGCCTGACCGACCTGACCGCCGCCGTGCACGCCTCGTACCACCTTCTCCTCGCGCACGGCCTCGCCACCCGGGCGATCCGGGCGGCGGCACCGGGCGCACAGATCGGCCTCGTCACCAACCACTCCACCATCGAGGCCGCCTCGACCCGCCCGGAAGACCTCGCGGCGGCCACCCGCATGGACGGCCACACCAACCGCTGGTGGCTCGACCCGGTCTACGGCCGGGGCTTCCCCGCCGACATGCGCGAGCTGTACGGCGTGGAGCTGCCCGAACGCCCCGGCGACCTGGACACGATCGCCGCGCCCCTCGACTGGCACGGCCTCAACTACTACTTCCCGGCCACCGTCACCGACGATCCCCAGGGCCCCGTGCCGTACGCCCGAGAGGTCCGGCTGCCCGACGTACCGCGCACCGGCATGGACTGGCAGATCGACGCGGGCGGCCTGGAGGCCCTGCTGCTGCGCCTGACCGACGACTACGGGGTGCGCAAGCTGTACGTCACCGAGAACGGCTCGGCGTTCCCGGACGCCGTCAGCCCCGACGGCGAGGTCCACGACCCGGACCGGGCCCGCTACCTGGAACAGCACGTGGGCGCCTGCGCCAGGGCGGTCCGCAAGGGCGCACCCCTGGCCGGCTACTACGCGTGGTCCCTGCTCGACAACTTCGAGTGGGCCTACGGCTACGACAAGCGTTTCGGCCTCGTCCACGTCGACTACGCGACGCAGGCCCGCACCGTCAAGACCAGTGGCAGGCGGTACGCGGACATCATCCGCGCCCACCGACAGTCCCACGCCTGACCGCACCGGGACCGGGACGGCGCCGTCGTCGGCCCTGTCGTCGGCCACCGAGAGGAGAGGCCGGCCGCCAGGGCCTGGTCGTCTCGCACACTCGCCCGGTGACACCGGCCCCCGCGGACTGGCCGCGGGGGCTTCCCGGTGCGACCGCGATGAGCACGGGCGCCTTCGCCGTGAAGAGTCCCGACAAGGCCGGTGGCGGTACCTGCCTGTCCAGGAGCGCCTTGCGGGGCGCCGGCATGTCGAGGTCCGTCATCAGCCGGAAGGCGAAGAACGACATCGGCGTGGTCGCGGTCCACGCCCTGGTGGACGGGTCAAGCTTCTCGCCGGCCTCGCGGCAGCCCCCGGCCGGCCGACGGAGTCCACCGACCGTCCGCGTCAGGGCTTGCTCTCGGGTGCCGGGCCGCGCGGAACAGACGTCAGGGCGTGACGGGAGGCCGGCGGGGTGCCGCGAGTACGTCCCGGAGCACGTTCGCGAGCGTGACGCGGGCCAGTTCGTCTCTCAGGGTCTTCTCGATGCCCTCGTAGATGTTCTGCATCGCCGGCTGGATGCCGTGCCCCACCACGCATTCCTGGTCCGGGGTGGTGCGGTGCATGGCGAACAGCGGGCCCGGTTCCACCGCCTCGTACACGTCGAGAAGGGTCATCGACTCCAGCTCGCGTGCCAGCGACCAGCCCGCGCCCACGCCCCGCCGGGACTCCACGAGCCCGGCCTTGCGCAGCTCGCCGAGCAGCCGTCTGATCACCACGGGGTTGGTGTTCGCGCTGGTCGCGATCTGCTCGGAGGTGGCGACCTCATGGCCTCGGCGCTGGTAGAGGCCGATCCAGGCCAGCGCGTGGGCGGCGATGGTCAGTCTGCTGTTGGCGCTCACGGACTCCTCCTCTCGACCGCAACGCTTCATGTTACGACAGCGTAGTCGTAACAGAGATGGTTGCGACGAGTTGTCGTAACCATTACTGTTGCGACTGCGGGGAAGAAGAACCAGACAACGAGGTGAGAAGAATGAGCAAGCCACTCACGGGCAAAGTCGCCCTGGTCACCGGGGGGTCGCGCGGACTGGGAGCCGCGACCGTACGGCTGCTGGCCGAACAGGGCGCCGACGTCGCCTTCACCTACGTCAGCTCCGAGAAGCAGGCGCGGGCCGTCGTCGACGAGGTGCACGGCAAGGGAGCCAAGGCCGTCGCCCTCCAGTCCGACCAGGCGGACACGAGCCGGGCGCCGGCACTGATCGACGACGTGGTGGCGCACTTCGGCGGCCTGGACATCCTCGTCAACAACGCGGCGATCTCCGCGGCCGGCGCGGTGGACGACCCGGACGCCGACACCGCCGCGCTGGACCGGATGCACGCCACCAACTACCTCGGCGTGATCGCCGTCATCCGGGCCGCCGCCCGAGTGCTGCGCCCGGGCGGCCGCGTCATCACGGTGAGTTCCGGACTGGGCACCCGGGTCGGCGCCCCGGGCCTCGCCGACTACTCGGCGACCAAGTCCGGGATCGAGAGGTACACCATGGGCGTCGCACGCGACCTCGGGCCCCGGAACATCACGGCCAACGTCGTGGAGGCCGGACTGATGGAGGGCGGCATGCAACCGCCGGACGCCGAGACCCTCAAGCTCCTGGTCGGCTCGCTGTCCCTGCAACGCATGGGGCACCCCGACGAAATCGCCGCGGCCATCGCCTTCCTGGCGAGCCCCGCCGCGTCGTACGTCACGGGCGCGGTGCTGGACGCCCACGGCGGCTACAACGCCTGAACCCGAACGTCGGCCGGCCGGCGCGGTCCGTCAGCCGGTCTTGGGGGCGCAGCGCATGCCGACGTAGACGCAGCGTGTGCCGTCGGGCAGGGCGGAGAAGATCACCGGTGTGTAGTCCGTACTGAAGGCTGAACCCACACCCGTGCCGGCGAAGGCCGTTTCAGTGACCGGCAGCAGGTCGATCTGCAGGGGCTCCGAGAGGTCCTTCATGCCGTCGACGAACTCGTAGAGTGCGTGCCCGGCGCCGTCCTCCTCGGTCACCGTGATGACCACGCCCTCGCGCCGGTACGTGCCGACGAGCGGACCCCAGTCCACCACGGGGGGCGTGGCCGACGGGGCGAAGGGCTCCGGCATGGCCACCCCTGCCAGATCGGCGAGAAGCTCGCGGTAGAGGGCTGCGTACACCTCACGCGCGCCGCCGCCGTTGGTGAGCAGCGCGACGGCGACGCCGGCCGACGGCACCACGCGCAGGTAGCCGTACTGCCCGATGGAGGCGCCGTCGTGACCGTATCCCTTGACGCCGTTCCAGTCGTACAAGGTCCAGCCCAGACCCCAACCGTCCGAGCTGACCGTCCATTTGTCAGGGCAGTCCACCTCCCGGCGTTGCATCAGGGCCACTGCCGCCTCGGAGAGCACGCGGGTGCCGTCCTCGGCCACGCCGCCGGCAAGGTGCATCCGCGCAAGCCGGGCGAGGTCGCCCGCCGTGGCGATGACCCTGCCGTAAGGGCCCGCCGACCGCGGCATCATGTCCCACTCCGGCGCTGGTGCCGGCTCCTGGCCCGGCTCGCCCAGGTGCCCCATGGCCGCGCGGAAGCGCAGCGCCTCTTCGGGCAGGGTCATGGTGTGGGTGAGACCGAGCGGGGTCAGCAGCAGGTCCTTGAGAGCTGCGTCCCACGTCTTGCCGGTCACCACCTCGACGATCCGGCCGAGCACGTTGTAGCCGACGCTGCTGTACGAGATCGCACTGCCGGGCGGGCAGTCGAGCGCAACGTCTTTCGTGGCCTCGACGTACTTGGCGAGGCAGTCGTCGCCGCGCCCGCTGTCGTGATTGAAGTCGCAGGTGAGCCCGCTGGTGTGGCTGAGCAGTCGACGGGTGGAGATCATCGCGGTCGCTCCGGGGTCACCGATGGAGAAGTCCGGCAACACGTCCGTGACCGGTGCGTCCAGATCGAGTCGGCCGGACTCGATGAGCTGCATCACCAGGGTGGCCGTGTAGATCTTGGCTATCGAGCCCATCTGGAAGACCGAGTCGGTCGTCGTCTCCACGTTGGTGCCGCGGTGCAGGACGCCGCTCGCCCATTCGTGGACGGTCCCGTCGACGAGGACGGCCAGGGACGCTCCCGGCACGTGGTGCTGGGAGCAGAGCTGGTCGAGGCGAGCCTGCCACCGGGCGAGATCCAGCTTTCGCCCGGCCGAGTTCCGGGCTCCCCACGTCCCTTCGACGCTCCAATTGCCGTGTTCGTCAAAACTCATACCGTTCAGCACGGCTGACCCCCTTGGTGGCGTACGACGTTCTCTCGATGCGCACACTGTACGCATCAGAGATCAGCGTTCGCAAGCGGCGTACAGTGTCGGCTACGGTGAGGGACGACAAACAGCAGACCGACCGATGGGAGTTGGCGCGTATGCCCGCCGACGCGAAGCCGATCACCTCCGTGTGGGCGCGTCCGCATCGCCCGCAGAGAGAGCAGCTGACGCGGGAGCAGATCGTGGCCGCGACGATCGAGCTGCTGGACGCGGAGGGTGTCGAGGCGCTCAGCATGCGCAAACTCGGCACCCGCCTGAAGGCCGGGGCCACTTCCCTCTACCGGCATGTCGCCAATCGGGACGAGCTGATCCAGCTGGCCGTGGACGACGTGTTCGGTGAGCTGGGCCCGCCGGCCGCCGCCACCCGCAGGACATGGCGCACGTCCGTCGCCCGCGCCGCCACCGAGCTGCGGGCACTCGTCCTGCGCCACCCCTGGGTCGGTCCGGAACTCGGCCAGGTCGGGCTACTCCACGTCGGCCCGAACGCCGTCCGTATGACATCGGGTCTGCTCGCTCAGTTCCAGGCGGCCGGTTTCCCCGAGGGTGAGGAGGACCAGGCGGCGGGGGCGCTCATGTCCTACGTCGTCGGGATCGCCACCAGCGAGGCCGCGTACCTTTCCCTGGTCACCCGCAGTGGTGTTTCCGAGCGCGACTGGCTGTCGGACCACAGTTCGAACTTCGGGGAGGAGGTGGACCCGAGGCAGGTCCGTGAGGACCGCTTCGCGTACGGGCTCGACCGGATCCTCGACGGGCTCGCCAGTCGGCTCCCGCCGGGCGAGGACTCTGGGGCTCGCCGCACCGGGCGGTGACATGGCGACAACCGTTCCGCTCGGCCGACCGTAGCGACGAGCGTGCGACGGAGACCCGCTGGCTGCGATGAGCCGGGCGCGGCTTCGGCATCCCGCGGGTCGGCGGTCGGGGGCCACGGAACACGGCTGTTCGCCGGGGCTCGCACACCTGAGAGTCCGTTCGGATCACCCCGCCGTCACGACCGTCCGGCTCACACCGCCGTCGCGTCCGTCGTGAGGGCGCGGTCGATCTGTGCGGGGGACAGGGCGTGCTCGATCGCCAGGATGCCCGCGCCGAGCACGCCCGCGTTCTCGCCGATCCGCCCCGACACCGAACAGGCGGGCCCCCGGCTCCCGTGGGGAGATGCCGGGGCCCGCCTTCGGCGCTGCCACCCGCAGGGTGGTGCCGGCCTGATCGTCAGGGCAGTTGCCACTTCTGGTTGGCTCCGGTGTGGCAGGCCCACAGGTGGACCGGGGTGCCGTCGTTCCAGGTGCCGCCGGAGGCGTCGAGGCACTTGCCGGACTGCGGGTTGCGTACCGTGCCGTCGGCCTGCGGTTGCCAGGTCTGTGCGCCGCTGCCGTTGCAGGTCCACAACTGGATCTTCGTGCCGTCGGTGCTGCCGCCGTCCGACACGTCCAGGCACTTGCTCAGGGCTCGTACGGTTCCGTCGCCGGGCAGCGTCCACTGCTGGGCGCCGGTGCTGTTGCAGGTCCACAGCTGGATCTTCGTGCCGTCGGCCGTCTGGGAGTTGTCGACGTCCAGGCACTTGCCGTTGACGCCCTTCACCTCACCGGTCCCGGACGCTGCCCCCGGCAGTCTGTTGAGCGTGTACCAGGCTTCGGTGCTCCAGAGCGTTTCGCCGCCGGCCGAGCTGAAGGGGCGGGGAGAGCGGACGTGGACCACGCGGTCGGCCTTGAGGCCCGGGATGGCGAGGGTGACGGTCCTGCGGTCGGCGGAGAGCGTGGCCGACTGCGCGGTGAGCGCCTCCTCGTCGACCTTGGGGCCGCCGTAGTCGGCGGTCGGCACGTAGCGCCACTGCTTGATCTTGTAGTGGCCGGCCAGTTCGTTCGCCGTGTCCGTCGACAGGGGCTGGGTGTACTCCAGCTCGAAGCCGCCCGGTACGGCGCGCATGGCGCGGATGTCGAAGGCGTTGGCGCCGTTGGGGGTCAGCTTCTGCAGACCGTAGGTGAGCTTGCCCTCCTGGCCCCAGTTGCCGCCCGCGCCCAGCCCGCCGGCGTAGAGCGCGCCGTCCGGACCGACGCTGATCCGGGTGACCCCGGCCTCCAGTCCTTGCGTGAGACGGAAGACCGCTCCTTGATACTCGCCGCCGACCTTCTCCAGGAAACCGCGCTGGATACCGCCGTAGGTCACGTCCCCGAACAGCATCTGGCCGGCGAACGGCCCGTCCTTCAGTTGCAAAGGCGTGCTGGGCGAGTTGGCGATCTCGTTCTGCGGGAGCCACAGCACCGGCTTGGTCACCGGCTGGGAGTCGAAGGGCCCGTCCGGGTTGGTGTGGTGGTTGAAGAATCGGCCCTGCTTGATGTGCACGAGCTTGGACGAGGGGAGCCAGCCGCCCTGGTTGTCGGTGACGAACATGCCACCCTCGGGGCCCCAGCCGATGCCGTTCGGGGTGCGCAGCCCACCGGCGACGTAGGAGACCTGGCCCGTCGCCTTGTTCACCTTGATGGTGGTGCCGCGGTTCGCGGCGGGCTGCGGGTCCGTGGTGGCGCCGCCGTAGTTGATGGAGACCGACAGGTTCAGGTAGAAGAACCCGTCCTGGTAGAGCAGGCCGAAGGCGAACTCGTGGAAGTTCCCGCCGAAGGGCCAGGTCGCCACCCGCCGGTACTGGTCGGTGACCTCGTCGCCGTTGGTGTCGTTGAGCTCGGTCAGTTCGTGTTTCTGGGAGACGTAGAGCTTGCCGTCGACGTGCTTGATCCCCATCGGCTCCCTCAGGCCGGAGGCCACCTTCTTGGCGGTCACCTTGTCGGGCCCGGTGCTGCCGGTGACGTTGCTCAGCAGGTAGACCTCTCCCGCGGTGTTGTTGCTGCCTCCCCAGGTGGCCACGGCCAGGCGTCCGTCAGGGAGCCAGTCCATCGCGGAGACCTGCGGCTCGAAGCCGTTCGGCCGGAGGTTGGTGAGGGTGTAGTTGGGATGCACACCGGTCAGCGGCAGGCCGTCTCCCGGGGAGTCGGTGCCTCCCTCGCACTCCTTGCGGCCCGGAGCCGTCACGCGCACGACACCGGCGTCGGTGCTGAGCACCGAGTTCGGCACGACGCTGAAGGCCGAGGCGCCCGGCGGTTTCCAGGACAGCGTGAGCTGCTGTCCGCCGTCGCGCTCGAAGTGCTCGATGCGCAGCGAGTGAGAGCCGGCCGTCAGGTCGACCGTGGCGTCCTTGGGGTCCGGTCCGTGCAGACCGTCGTGGTTGATGACCAGTTGGTCGTCGATCCAGAGCCGGGACCCGTCGTCGCTGGTGAGCCGGAAGGTGTAGCCGCCCGACTGTGCGGCGCCGAGGTTGCCGAGGACGTGGGTGACGAAGTGGGACTCCAGGCCGAAGTCGTCGGCCGAGGACCAGTCGATCACGGGCATCAGCTTGTCGACGTTCGGCGTCTGGCCCGCCTTCAGCGTGCAGATCTCGTTCAGCGGGGCTTGCACGTCGAAGACGCGCAGCGTGACACCCGGTTCCTGCGGGGGGAGAGCCGCGGCCTCCGAGTCGTCCGCCGGAGACGGGGACGACGACAGGCCGACGGCCAGTAAGGAAGCGATGATCGTTCCGGCCAGGCGTCTGCCCAGCCGACGGGGGTACAGCCGTGGATACACGTGACCTCCTGACGGTCCCTCGGGCATGAGGAACTCGATCGGGTAAGTGGGAGATCCACCGCTGCCGGGACGCGCCGTCGTCCCGGATACGGAGGGGTGCATACGTGGGCCCAAGGGGGGCGCACGGCGTCGCACCGGACACAGTAGGGACTTCCACCGGGGCCGTCCACGCTTTGTCATGAGCGAGGGAAAAGTTCTGGCCGGTCGAGACGTCCTCCGCGCCGCGGCCGGGCACCACCGTCGGAAGCCGGCGTTCGGGTGGTCGGAAAAGCGCAAGTCTCGTACGCGGACCACAGGACTACGTCTTTGGTACCGGACCACCCGGGCCCGCGGTCCGATCCGCCGCACCCCGACTCCGCATAGCGTCACACCATGCGTATAGGACTACTCGGCACCGGCAATGTCGCCCGAGCACTGGCCCATGGCTGGAGTACCGCGGGACACGACGTGCTCCTCGGTTCACGCCGGCCCAAGGAACGAACCGACCTCGGTCTCCCCGTGGCGAGCCTGAGCGAGACGGCAGCCCACGCGGAGGCACTGGTCAACGCCACTCCGGGGGCCGTCTCCGTGGAACTGCTGCACTCCATCGGGGCGTCTGCACTGGCCGGCACCCTGCTGATCGATGTCGGGGTCGGCCTCTCCGACGACTTCACCGAGCTCTCGCACCCCAACAGCAGCCTGGGTGAACAGATCCAGGCGTCCTTCCCCCTGACGCCCGTCGTCAAGACGCTCTGCACCATGGACTCCACCGTGATGACCGCCCCGGACGGTCTCGACGGTCCGAGCACCGTCTTCCTCTCCGGCGACGACGCCGAAGCGAAGCGGACCACCGGCCGGCTGCTCACCGACCTCGGCTGGCCTCCGTCGTCCCAGCTCGACATCGGAGGCATCGTCACCGCACGCGGGCAGGAGCACTTCGCCCTGCTCTTCATGGGTATCGCGGGCGGTCTGGGGGGCCACACGTTCAACATCAACGTGGTCACCCCGTCTTCCGCCCAGGTGTAGTGATCACGACCGCTGTCAGCGCCGATCGGGCGAGGCCGCGCGCCTTCGCCCCACAGGCCTCGAGGTGTGGAGCCTCAAGGCCTATGGGGCGGGGTCCGGCCCGGGGAGTGACCCACGGCAGCCAGGTCAGCGTCCGGCCGTCACGAAGGCCGGGTCAGCGGCGGCTTCGGCGGCGTGCGAGTCGGTGGAATGCCTTCGGCCCGGGGGTCGGTGCGGGCAGTGCTCCCGAGACCGCGTCGGCCAGCAGGGTCCCGACCGTCTCCGCCGCGCAGACGCGGTTGGCGCCGATGCCTCCGGAAGGCCCCCGTTTGATCCAGCCCACCACGTACGTCCCGGCCCTTCCGATCACCCGGCCGCGCTCGTGCGGGACCGTCCCGGTCGCCTCGTCGTACGGCAGTCCCGGCTGCGGCACTCCGCGGTAGCCGATCGCCCGCAGCGCCATGCCGGCCGGAATCTCCAGCTCACCGGCTCCGCCGGCGACGCGTACGGCGCGCATGTGCGCGTCCCCGCACACTTCCACGGGCGTGGACAGGAAACGGAAGACGATGCGACGCCGCCGTCCTGTCGCGCTCGGTGGCGCGGACCAGTCGACGGTCTCCCGCGCCACGCCCCGCAGCACCGCCGCCTTGTCCTTCGGTCCGGCGGCGTCGATCACCGCCCCGATGCGCGGATCGTGGGCGTCCACGACCAGGTCCACCTCGGGAAGGTGTTTCAGGGCGAGGAGTTCGGGCCGGGTGCACGCCGCGTCGTCCGGACCTCGCCGTCCGAGCAGCACCACCTCGCGCACCTTGCTGTGCCGCAGCTCCGCCAGGGCGTGGCGCGCGATCCCCGTGTCGGCCAGTGCCTCCGGGTCGGTGACCAGGATGCGGGCGACGTCGAGGGCGACGTTGCCGTTGCCGATCACGACGACACGTTCGCTCGAGAGATCGACGGCGTCCGGTGCGACGTCCGGATGCGCGTTGTACCAGGCGACGAAGGTGGTCGCGGACAGGCTGCCCGTACGGTCCTCGCCGGGTATGCCGAGCCGCCGGTCCGTGGCAGCGCCCACGGCGTAGATCACCGCGTCGTGGTGTGCCGCGATCTCCTCGGTCGTGACGTCTCCGCCCACCTCGAGGCCGAGGTGCATGCGCACGCGCGGGTGGGTGTGGAAGCGGGCGAACGTATCGCCGATCTTCTTGGTCGCCGGGTGGTCCGGGGCCACACCGTAGCGGATCAGGCCACCGGCGGCCGGAAGCCGGTCGATGAGCGTCACCTCGGCCCGGGTGTGCAGCAGCAGGTCCTCAGCGGCGTACATGCCGGCCGGCCCGGTACCCACGATCGCGACCCGCAGTGGCCCGAAGTCCGGCGGCAGTACGCGGTCGAAGGCCGGCTCGCCCCAGGAATGGAAGTTCGGCCCGGAGGCGTTCGCCCCTGCCCCCTCCGCCTCTTCCTCGGCCTGCTCGAAGTAGGCCGCGTTCATGTCGGCGTACTCCCGCTGACCGGCGGTCAGGCTCTCGACCGGGAAGATGGCATCCACCGGGCACGCGTCGGCGCAGGCGCCGCAGTCGATGCAGGTCTTCGGGTCGATGTGCAGCATCTCGGTGCTGCCGAACGCCTGCTCCTCGGGTGTGGGGCGAATGCAGTTGACCGGGCAGACGGACACGCACGTGGCGTCGCTGCAACAGGTCTGGGTGATCGCGAAGGCCATGTCGTCCGCTCGGCTCCGGGTCGTCAGATCAGGTTGGCGCGCTGGTAGAAGAACAGCGCGGGCTTGGTGAGCAGGCCGACCGAGGTCAGGAACTCCATGAGACCCGAGCAGCTCGACCGCATCATCGACTTGTGGTGCTCGTTGGCCTTCGCCTCGCGGAGGGCGCGCTCCTCGTCCAGGCCGGCGTTCGCGTAGACCTTCCGGTTCACCATGCTGGTGACGATGACGTAGGCCGCCACGGCGATCAGGAGCGACTGGATCTGGCGCCGTGTCCGTCCGGCACGCGCGAGGTGCCTGCGCGTCTCGTCACGGGCGAACTTCATGTGCCGTGACTCCTCGACGACATGGATGTTGTTGATGGTCCGGACGAACGGCACGACCCGTTCGTCGCGCATCCAGTCGCGCTGCATGACGTCGAGGACCTCCTCGGCGACCAGGATCGCCGCGTACGCGGCCTCACCGAACGCGACGGTCTTGAAGAGCCTGCCGAGTTCGACGGCTGTCCGGTGCGGCCGGTAGGCCGGCGCCTGAAGCTTCTTCGCACCCCGCGCGAACATGATCGAGTGACGGCACTCGTCGGCGATCTCCGTGAGCGCCCACTGGAACGTGTCGCTGGTCGGGTCCTTCGCGTAGATGTCCCGCAGCACCATCTGCTGCAGGATCATCTCGAACCATATGCCGGTGCTCGCCACCGACGCCGCCTCCTGGCGCGTCAGTGCCTTGCGCTGCGCTTCGGTCATCTCGTTCCAGTACGCCGTCCCGTACAGCGTGCTCCACTCGGGGCTGGCGCCGTGGAACTCCGTGTCGAGCGGCGTCTCCCAGTCGACCTCGGTGAGCGGGTCGTACGAGAGCTGCGCGGACGAGTCGAGCAGGCGCCGGGCGATGCCGTCGTCCGGCGTGCGGCTCTTGGTCCTGGGGCGCGAAATGTTGAGGGCCATGTCGGGACTCCTCGAGTCGGGTCCGGGGGTTGCCTCGTTCTCGGCTGCCATTACTGGCGGTAACAGAGCCTTGTTGACGGACTTTATAGCAAGAGACGTCGTGTGCACACCCCCGAAAGGACAGTCGGCCGAGCCGGCACGTCCTGCGCGGCGGCCGACCCGCCCCGACGGATCCGCGCACGCACGTGGTTAGGGACCAAGTGCCCGCCCCGGCGCAGCGGATGCGCCCGCCCGTGCCCCTCTGGCCGGGTCGGGTCGTGCCACGCCGCCCGGCAGGATGAACCGGTCCAACTCGCCCGAGCCGGCCGGAAGGAACGCGCCGGTGACCGTGCGCGGTCCGCTTCGTTCATCCGGGCATGAGAGCGAAGCCTGACAAAGCGGACGCCTGTCGTGTCTACGCGCAGCCCCACCGGGCAGTGTCTACGCGCAGCCCCACCGGGCAGTGCGGAAGCAGGGCCGGGCCCGACCCGCGGACACCGTGAACGGGTCGGCACTGCCGTATCCGAGCGGCTGGTTCTGCGTGGGCCTGGCCGACCGCCGGCGCCCGGGCACGGTGCACAGGGTGGCGTTCATATTCCGCGGCACGGGCGGGTCCTGTCGCGTCCGGGCTAAGCCAGCAGCAGCGGCATGTCCCAGTCGGCCGGTGTGCCGTCCACCGCGTACGAGTCCAGGGCGAGCGCGACGCCGGCGGCCCCGTCGAGGTAGCCGGATACGTCGGACCCGAACGGCACCTTCGTCATCGTGAAACGCAGCCCGAAAGGCAGTGCCGGATCGAAGGCGGCGACGAGGTCGGCGGCGATGTCGTCGCGCAGTTCGGCCAGCCGGGGGTCCTGCCACCGTTCGTCGAGTCGGCCGAGCAAGTGCAGGGCCCCGGCCCAGCCGTGGCACAGCGCATGGTCGTCGATGCCCCAGGCCGACCGGGGAAGGACGAGCAGCCGATCCACCGAGGCGCGGGCGAGGTCCGTGAAATCCGTCCGGCCGAGCGCCTGTCCGGCCAGCTGCAGAGCGCGGGAAACCCCGGGAGTCCCGTAGCACCAGGCCGGCCACTTGGCGCTTCCGTCGTAGGCGGCAGGCCCCCGTTGCCACTGGGCGAAGGAGAGGTAGCCCGGCCAGAACAGGCCGTGCTCGTCCGTCACCGCCCAGGTCCGCAACAGTGCGGCCGTCGCCTCCATGGCCTCCTGCTGCCCCGGTACGCGCACCTTCTGCTCCCACGCCAGGGCCATCAGGGCGAGCGGCCCGGCGACGCCGTGCGAGAGGCCCAGGTTGAGATGGCCACCGGGGAACGCGGCCTCGGAGCCGACCCGTGGCGCGTCCAGGGCCCACCAGCGCGGCACGTCCGCGCCTTGGTGCTCCACGGTGCCGAGCGAGAGGCGCACGAGGTAGTCGAGCACCGCCGTCAGCGGCTCCTCACAGCTCTCCGCCCGGGCCAGCAGGTAACGGCCGACACCGGTCAGCCCGCGGACCACCTCGTAGTGCCCGATCGTCGGCAGCGGCCGGTCCTCGACGGGCGGCAGGACCGTCCGTACGAGATCGCGCTGGTAGGTGTCGAAGCGCTGGAGCGCGGAGACGTAGCCCCCGGTGGTGCGGTGAGCGAGGAGCACGGCGAACGCCAGGGCCCCCGGACCCTTGAAGATCCCGCCCGCGGCGCCGGGCCGGCCCGAGACGGCGCGGGTTCCCGCCGTGAGATACGCGTGGGCGCGTGGCACCTGCCGCGTCGTGTCCCGGGCCGCTCCCGCGAACGCGAGCGCCAGCCCGGGGCTGCCGCTGCCGAGGGTGAGCTCGGCCCAGATCGGCTCGTCCACCCCGTCGTCCGCGGCCTGGGCGGGGATACGCGTGGCCGCCATCGTGGCGGCGGGATCGGCGAGCCGGTCCAGGATCTCGGCGGAGACGGCGGCAGCACGCTCCCGGAGGTCCCGGCCGGACCGGCCGATCGGGTGCTCCCGTGTCCCGCCGTCGGTGGTCCCGTTCATCGTGTGCTCCCGCGTCCCGCCCCGGTGCTCCCGCTCATCGTCCGCTCCCTCCCTCGTGCCGCAGGCGCCCGGCATGGGTCCGCACCGCGCCCCGCAGAACCGCGTACCCGCGCGTCTCGGCCGCCCGGTCGATGCCGAACAGGCGGTTGTGCCGCATGTGCAGCAGCGACAGCAGGGCCTCGTCGCGGTCGGCCTCCGGAGCGGACAGGAGCAACTGCCCGTACGCGCGCGGCTCGGGCGACTCGGACCACAGCGCGCCGAGGGACGGCGCCCCGAGTGCTTCCGCGGCCGACGACACCGCGTTCCCCGGTCTGATCAGCCGGTCGGCCACGGCGCGGTGCCGCTGGTAGACCTCGTGCTCCGGGGTCTTGGTGAACATCCGGTCGACCCAGCCGCACCAGTCCCAGTCCCCGAGGGACTCCAGAAGGACCGCGTGCCCGAGCCCGGCGAGCACGGCGGCGGGGAGCGCCCGCGCGACGCCCCGCAGAGCGCGCAACTGCACGAGCGCCGACAGGCTGTCCGTGCGGAAGAACCGCTCGGCCGCCTCCTGCAGGGCCTCGCCTCCGTACCGGTCGCTCTCGGGCCGGTACGTGTCGAGGGTCATCGTGCGCAGGGCCCCGCGCTCGACGAGGGCCCGTGACACACGGCTGACCACGGGCAGCACCCGGCCGTTCAGCGCCGCGGGATCGCCGTGGAAACGCAGCCGCAGATGCGGCTCGGGATCCTGGTAGCGCAGGAAGAACCAGCGGTCGACCTCGTCCTCGACCTCGGCGAGCACGGCCGGAAGATGATCGACGAGCAGAGCGTCGTGGGCCGACGGCTCCGCGTACCACTTGACGAACAGCCAGTCCTCGCCCGGCAGATGGATCCGGGCCGGGGCAGGCCGGACCGGCAGGGCGGTCCGCGCCCGCGCGGTGTCTTCCGGTGCCGTACGCCCGGCGGGCCGCCGCGCCCCCGCGAGGGGCACCACGATCTCCGTGCTGTGCCCGCCGTTCCAGCCGAGCCCGGCGCCGTCGGCCGTCAGGTCCTCATAGAGGACGAACTGGGGATGTGCGGCGGTCAGTTCGGCGCGCAGCAGGCTCCGGTCCCAGGACTCGCGCAGGTCGACGGGGTACATCTGGTCGTTGCGCGCGATCTGGAGCCGGTCCGGGACGGCGAGGCGCCGTCGCCACGCGTCGAGACCCTGCTCCCACACCTCGGCGCCCTGTGCCCGGGCCGCGTCGCGCAGCCGGCGGCCCGGCAGCCAGCGCCCCGGCATCGCCACCACCCGCCCGTACCGAATGCGCGGCAGGTAGGGCAGGGCGTCATGGCCCGCCCAGTCCCAGCCCGACCACATTCGGGGCCGGGCCGCCGCGAGATCCATGAGGAACCGGGCCACCGGCGGAGCCTGTGTGTCCAGAGCCAGCATGTGCGGCAGCACCGGACGGACCGGCCGGCCGCTCTCCGGACACAGCAGCCGCAGCCCGTCGGAGCCGGCGGCGACGACCAGCGAGCGCCAGTCGAGACAGCAGGGGTCGTCCCGGTCGTCGGCGATGCCGACGGGGATGCGGTACGGCAGCAGCCGGGGCACCTGGACGATGTTGAGGCCGCGCGGCTCGTGGGGCATCAACTCCACCTGGGCCGCGATCACCGCGTCGTCGGGGTCGACGGCGGTGTCGGCGGCCAGCCGGGCGAGTTCGCCGGTGAGCCCCGCAGCCGCCGCGAACCGGCCCGCGGTGGCGCCCGCCGTCCAGGCCCCGATGTGCGGACTGCCGAGCAGCCGGAAGTCGCCGCGGTCCAGTGCGGCGGTGCTCTCGGCGAGCACCTGGAAGCAGAGTTCGAGGCTGCGCGGCGGCGCGGCCGCGGGATCGTGCCCGGCGACTTCGGCAAGTCGCCCCACGATGTCGTCGGTCAGCACCAGGTCGCCGCCGGACAGGACGGCCTCCTGCAGCAGCTCGCCGATCATCGCGCGCCTGGGGCCGTCCGCCTCGTCTCCGGGGCCGTTGCGTGCGTACACGGGCTCCGCACCGTACTCGGGGGGCAGGCCGAGTCCGCGGTGCGGGTCGACCAGCTCGCCCAACGGCACGGCGCAGGCGGTGCCGTAGCGTTCGATGAAGCGTTCGCGGTAGTCCCGCATGTACGCCAGCGTCGTCCACTCCGGGGTGATCGCCCAGATCGCGGCCGCATACCGGCACACCTCCTGGCCGACTGCCTCCGGTACGACGAACTCGCCGGGTATGTGCAGATCCACGTGCAGGGGTGGCCGGGCGTGCGCGTCGCCGTCCGTGCCGGGGACGTCGAGGCGGCGGACCTCGTCCAGGAGCTGCTGCCAGGAGTCGCCGCCCAGCCCCGGGGGGTCCTCCTGGTGCCGTGCACAGGCCGCCCGGACGTCCCGCAGCGCCTGCGCGTCGTTGGGAAGCGCCGCCTCCAGGACCGCCTCGATGCCGTCGAGCAGCTCGGCGTCGATGCGGTGCGGGGTGATCGAGGTGAGCAGGAAGCCGTGTTGCACGAGTCCGGCCAGCTGACGGTCGAGCCGTTCGGCGTCCAGCGTGGGAAAGCGTTCCGTCAGCGTGACGAGCAGCTCGGCATACGGCACCGGAGTCCGCGCCCGTTCGCGCACGGCGCCGACCAGGGCGTTGTCGCGCACGGACTGCTCCTGTCCGCCGGTGCGCAGATACAGCCGCCCGTCCCGCAGGAAGCACAGGTCATTGATTACGACGTCCACGCGCCTGCGGACGGAGGGCTCGGCGAGCCAGGCCAGTACCCGGCGGCGCAGCCACGCCCCGTCGAGCCGGACCGCGACCTCGCCGGTGCCCGGCTCCGCCTTGGCCGCGGAACCGAACCGGGCGGTGCCGACACCCGCGAACAGGCCGAACGGCGTGGGGCGCGCCCCGGCGCGGCGGGCGTACCGCGTCAGGGTCCGCGCGGCGCTCAGGGTCCGCTTGCGGCCCAGCGCGGTTGCGCCTTCGTCACTGGCCAGGCCGGCCAGGCTGCGGGCCAGCGAGCCGCTGGCGACCCGGACCGCCTGGCCGAGCAGGGGATCGGAGGCGAGCTGCCGCGCCCCGGAAACCGGCTCGGCGGCGTCGACCGTGGCCAGAGCGGCGCCGCGTGGCCGACTCGCCATGCGGACGAGCACCGGCTCCCGTACCTCGAATGCTGACGTTGCTTGCTGGGCTTCGGACTCCGCCGCCACGTGTGTGCTCCTCGCCGTCGTACGGAAGAGCGGGGCGGTTCCGGGACCGCCCCGCTCGGAAGAGCCCCGAGGGGGCCTCAGTCCGTCAGCAACAGATGGGGCAGCGCGTGCCGATCGCGTAGCTGCTGGGCGAGGTGAAGGTGCCCTGGCCGAACGACTCGGCCTGCTCCGGGAGATCGGAGACGCGCAGGTCCAGGTCGAGGTCGAGCTCGGGGGCTTCGTGGGACAGAACGATCTCGGTACGCATGCTTCTCCCTTGGGTGGTGGGGTTGCACGGACTCGAACATCCAGGGCCCCGGTCGAGGCCTGGACATGCGCAACCTTTGCTCACGCCACTGACAGTCGGTAGACGAAAACGAGCCATTGATCAAGGGCCGACAGCTGCCGAGGACGGGGCGCGGTGAAGGGGTCCGCGCGTGTGAAAGGCGGCAGCGCCGCCTGAACCACCCGAGTGCCCCGCCCTTCGGCCCAGGTCAGGGGGCATGAGCCGACCAGCCGACGATCCTCCCCGACAGTTCGACCCGCACTCCTGCGGCACGGCCGATGCCCGCACCGACCGCCGTGCCAGATCGGCCAGTTCAGCGCCTCGGGCGCACCATCGACTACCGTCTCCGCCTCAGTCTCGGGAGTGGCCCAGGGGACGCGGTGACGGCCGGCGTCGAACTACTGGGCAGCGGCCTGGCCATCGAAGGTGCTCCGGCCCTCGAAGTCCGTAGGGCCTTGCACACAGCGGGCACCCAGCTGCTGGACCGCCGGCGGGCTCACCTGGGCAGCGCGCTCCGGCTGGGTGAGGAGGAGCTGACCCGGCTCCGTCACGTGGCCGGGTTCTATGAGGCCGTCTACCGCAATGGCGTCTTCTCCCGGCGCCGTAACCTGCTCACCCTGGCCGACGCACGCACCACCCTGGCTCATCTGACCGCGGCGGTGCCCGCGTACGTGGTGGAGGACATCGCAGAGCAGTTCGAGCTTGCTGAACGGCCCTTCGCACCCTTCAGGCAGCTACCGGAGGGGCAGCGGGTGTGCGGGCCGGTGTTCGCCGGCAGCGGCGACCTGGGCGGAGCCGACGCGGACTTCATCGTCGGCGGGCTGCTCGGCGGCGCGATGACCTTCGTCGAGCCAGGTGACCGTCACGGTGAGGAGCAGGCCGGGGGAGAGGGCCACGAGGTGGCGCTTGCGCCGGTGGCCGCTGCCGGAGGCAGCCACTCACGCGGCGGGGTGCTCCGGCAGGGCGAGAAAGTCCGGCCAGGAGATCTCGCGGCCGATGAATCGCGGCTGCTCGAACGGCCAGTCGGTGGCGATCCACTGCGGCACCAGCGCGTCGAGGGCCTGCTCGACCTTGCTGCCCACCAGATCGTCCACCACCCACCATGAGATGTCGCCGTCCGCGCCGACCCTCTCCGGCGGGTCGATGTAGACGCAGCCGAGCAGGGCTGTCTCCGCCGAGTCGAACAGCGCGTAGTTGAAGGACTGGTGTGCGGCGATCTCCTTCTCGTGCCGCAACAGGTCGGCCCGGTCCGCCTCGAAGGTCATGGTGGCCGCGGGCCAGCCCCAGGCCGGGCCGTAGATGGTCCACAGCCGCTCGCGCGAGCCCATCACAGCCGGATAGTCGAGCGGGGTGTCCGCCTCCCGGATCGGCCGCAGGTGATGACCACCACCCGGCAGCGGGACCAGCACGGGGTGGACGAAGTCATCGGGAAGCCAGCTCATGGGGCCCGACCGTAGCAGCGCGCGGCCGTTCGATCCCCTGGGTTTCCCCCGAAGACCGCCGAGCCCTACCAAGCTGCCGTCCCCTCGCCCCGCTGCTGACGCGGGCGTGACTCTTCGATGCCGACGTCCGGCAGCAGCCTGCCTCGCTGCCGCGGTCAGTACGAGTCGACGCTGATCGAGTAACCGGCATCCGTGCTGAGGTCGGGACGGCTTCCATGGCCCTCTTCCGCGAGAAGCTCGGCGGTGAGGAAGACGACCCGCAGACTCATCGTCTTCCTGACGAAGCTCAGGTCGTCGGGCGCAGCGTCGGGGTCCGGGCTCCATCCGTCCTGTTGCGCTGCTGTCCGGTAATGCGCCGCCACTTCGGCCCGCGTGCCGGGAAAGGCGTACGTCCGCTCTGCGTACACCGTGACGTCGCCGCTGTCGGCCCAGCAGCCGGCGTCGACCTCCTCGAAGCCCCGGGCGACGGTGGCTCTGTCGGGCCGGGAGTCAAGGATGCCGAGGGCCGCCATCTCCTCGACCCGGGCGTCGGCCCCCTCGCAGTCCCGGGCGAGATCCGTCAGCGTGCAGCCGGTGAGTGCCGAGGCCGCGAACATGGTCGCCAGGAGGAGAGAGACAGGTCGGACGCGGACGCAGGCTGCTGTTCCCAGGGACAAGGCGGGCTCCAGGGCGTAGTCCGAGGCAGAGGACGAGTCACTCTCGGCACGGCCGGTTCTACCAGAAGCCGCTACCGTCGCATCATCCAGGGCGTGCGCCAGCCGGTCGCCTGGCCGTTGCAACGAGGTAGGTAGCGAGATGACGAGCGGCGGATCGGATGTCGACGCAGCCTTGGTGGCCCTGGCGTGGGAAAGGCTGCAGTCGGAGACACCGCCGGCCGCGGTCTGCGGTGAACTCGCCGCGCGGACGCCATGCTGGTGGGACGCGGTGCTGGCCGTCGGCCGGGCGATGGGGATTCCGGAGTCGGAGCTGCTGCGGCGCCTGCACGGCACGCCGCAACAGGTGCGGAGCGAGTTCCGCCCTGGCGAGGAGGAGCTGTACGGCGACCTGATGGCGGTGCTCGGGGTGTTCGACATCCCCAGACAGCTCGACGAGCGGGAGTCGGTGATCGCGGAGAGTCTGCGGACCGCGATGCGTGCCATGGGGGGTGTGGCGAGCGGCCACGGCCTCGGTCTCTCACGCCGCCTCGTCACGGGCGAGTTGGAGAGCGTCTTCCGTTCGCTTGCACGTTCCGGTCCGCGGGCCGACCGCGGTCGGCCCGCGGAGTTCTGGGGAGCCCTTGTGGCCGCCGGTGAACTACTCGATCCAGCGGACGGAGACGAGCGGGGGACCGTGGCACAGGCGCTCGCCGAGTGCCGGCTGCACCTGGCCAACTGCGCCCGCTAGGCGACGGGCAGGTGGGAAGAGGCCGCGCGGGCCCAGGCTTGCATCCTGCGCTCGCTGCACCTTCTGGCCATGGTGCAGGAGTTCGGCTCCACCTGCCTGGTCGCCCGGGCCGAGGACGGCATCCGCGGGTACGTCTTCGGGTTCGTCACCCCGGGCGGCACCGGGTACGTGCATCTGATCGCCACGCGGGACGATGCCCGTGGTACCGGTCTCGGGCGTCGCCTGTACACGGCGTTCGCTGAAGCAGCGGAACGCCACGGTGCACGGACGTTGAAGGCGATCACGTCGGTCGGGAACACCGGCTCGGTCGCCTTCCACCGCAGCCTCGGCTTCGACGCGACGATCGTCGACGGCTACGACGGCCCCGGCCGGGCCATGGCCGTCTTCCGCCGAGATCTGCCGCTCGAATTCCCGCGGCCCTGACCCGCCCACCATCACCGGTGCTCGTCCACCAGATCGTCAGCGGTGAGATGCGCTTCGCTCGTAGCAAAGCTTGGCTGCCCGCCGAGGTGAGCCCGGTGACAGCTGGTCGACGGCATACGGTCCCGGGTTCACACCGGTGTCCCGTGGCGGGACAGGCCCCGTCCTCATCGCTGCGATCAACGAGCGGTTGTGGCGTACTGATCCGAAGCCAACTCGAACACCCGCACTCGCCGGTCGCAGGAGGGGTTCACGGTCTCACGGACCGGATGCATGCCCAGTTTGGTCATGATCCGTTCGGAGGCGTTGTTGCCCACTTGAGCGATGCTGACGATCCGTTCCAGCCCTCGCTCCTGGAACCCGAACCGTACAGCTGCCGCAGCGGCCTCGGTGGCCAGTCCCTGCCCCCAGTGGGAACGTCCCAGCCGCCAGCCGACCTCGACCGCCGGCAGTACCTCCGGCAGGAAGTTGGGCACCGAGAGACCGGTGAACCCGGCCAGTTCGCCAGTGGACCGGATCTCCACGGCGAACAGGCCGAAGCCTTCCGACTCCCACTCGCTCTCCCATGCCTGGACCCTGCGGCGAGTCTGCTGTTCGTCAAGGACGCTGCCGTCACGGATCCACCGCATGACCTCGGGATCGGCATTGACGGCGGCCATGGGGGCAACGTCCTCCTCGCGCCAGCGACGCAGGATCAAACGGGGAGTCTCAAGAGTGACCATCGGATCATTCTGGATCGCAGATGGGCTCTCCGCCATCCTCACCAGGAAGTTCCGGTGCACGCTGTCGAGGAGAGGCCGACGGATCCGGTCGGCGGCTGTGCCCGGGTCCCAGTCGTGCGGCAGGGCCGTGCCGGTACGGGGGACAGCCTGCGGCGCCTGGCGCCGAGGGCGAGGGCTAGAGTCGTGGGTGATCCTTGTCATTGAGGAGGGGGCTCGGAGGATGAGCGGGACAGTGACAGCCGTCAGCAGCAACGGCGAGTACACGTTCACCAAGCCCAACCGGGACAGCATCACGCTGCTCGCCGGGCTTGGTGTGGAGGGCGACGTGCATGCCGGCGTGACGGTCAAGCACCGCTCACGCGTCGCGCAGGACCCCACCCAGCCGAACCTGCGCCAGGTGCACCTCATCCATGAAGAGCTCTTCGCCGAAGTCCGTGCGGCGGGATTCGAGGTGCTGCCCGGTGACCTCGGCGAGAACATCACCACCAGCGGTATCGATCTGCTGGGCCTGCCGGTCGGCACCTTGCTGCGCATCGGCGACGAGGCGGTGCTGGAGGTGACCGGCCTGCGGAACCCCTGCCTGCAGATCGACAACTTCCAGGACGGGCTGCTCAAGCAGGTCGTCGGCCGTGACGAAGCCGGCAACATCGTGCGCAAGGCAGGAATCATGAGCATCGTGAAGAACGGCGGCGTGGTGCGCCCGGGCGACACGATCAAAGTGGAGCTTCCCGGCGGGCCACACCGGCCTCTGGAGCGAGTCTGACGTCTCCACCGGGCCGGCCATGACGCGCCATCGACCGCCCGGGTTCTTGTGGCGTGAGCATCAAGCAGGCCCGCGCGGCCGTCTCACACCCAGAGGCCGATTCGTCCCTACGTCGCTGTCGCCCAACCGGTAACGGGGAAGGTCCGGCCCGTCAGGGCGTGAGAGTACCGTCGAGGGTGGAACGGCAGTCGATGACCTGGTCCACGCCGACGAGTCGCAGGACGCGCAGGACGGCGTCCGTGGGGGCGGCCAAGCGCAGCCAGCCACCGGACGCGGCGATGTCCTGGTGGGCGGCGATGAGGATGTTGATGCCGCTGGAGTCCATGAAGGTGACCTGGCGCATGTCGAGCACGATGCGGGGCCGGTCCGTGCCCGCCACGTCCAGGGCCTGCCTGAGCTGCCCTCCGGTGTCGTTGTCGATCTCCCCGGTGAGGGCCAGGACGCGGATGCCGTCGATGACGGTGGATACGGCGGACAGTCTGTCCGTCTGATCGGGGCGTCCGCTGTCCGTCGTCTGTTCCTGGGCCATGTGGGGGATCCTTGCACATCCCCGCACCGCACCTGACGGGGCCTCCGCTGCCGTGCTTCACGGAAGACGGTCCTGCCAGAAGACCGGTGCCGGATATTGGCAGGCATGGGCCGACCGTGCGTGGGTATGCGCGCGGGCATGAACGGGGTAGCGAAGGTGGCCGCAGTGGAAGCAACGCCTGTGGGTGAGGACGGCCCGGCGCCGTATGAGCAGGTCCTCCAGACGACGACCGCCCTGGACGGTGACAGCGCGGACATCGGCCGAGCCCGCCACGTGGCAGCGGCCTTCCTGTCCCGGGTTCAGGCCGAGCACGGGCTGCCGGTGTCCCAGCGGGCGATGGAGGTGACCCAGCTGGTGATCAGCGAGCTCGTCACCAACTCCCGCAAGTACGCGCCGGGCCCGATCCTGGTGGATCTGAGGATCACCGGTGACATGGTCGAGGTGGCGGTGTGGGACTCGGACTCCGCCCTGCCGATGGCACGGGCTGCCGATGCCGGCCGGGTCGGCCAGCACGGGCTGGAGATCGTCATGGCGGTGGCCCAGGGCTTCGAAGCCCGCCGGGAGCCGGTCGGCAAGCGGATCACCGTCCGCATCGCTCTGTTCGACGACCCCGGCGGCGCCGTCAGCGGCCGAACCCTCCTCTGACCCTCCGGCTCTCGTCCGCCAAGCGCTGTGTCCGTGAAGGTACGCCGGTTGGTGTTCGCGCCGGACACCACTCGGCCGGCCCTCGTGCACCCTCAGCGGGCGGGAGGGTCGTCGTCCCCGCCTGCTCAGCTCTGCCGAGGGGGACTTCGTGTCCAGACGGCGACGACGTGCCCGGCCGGACCCAGCCAACCGGTCACCCGTCGGTCCGTGCCCCCGTCAAGTGAGCGGAAGCCGGCAGGCAGGGACCTCAAAGACCAGTTCGAGACCATCCTCCTCATCCCACTGCTCTCCGACCTGGACGAAGCCGAAGCCCGAGATCGTGGCCAGGGACGCCACGTTGTCGGGGCCGATCGTCGCCCGCACGGTCGTGACCGTGGGCTCCGCTCCTGCCAGGCGAAGCAACTCGACCAGCGCGGACCGGCCATATCCCTGGCGACGGAAGTCGGGGGCGACGGAATAGCCGATCTCGACCATGCCGGCCTCATCGGGAGGTCCGTGGAACCCGGCATGTCCGACGACGAGACCTCCGTCGCCGACGACCGCCTGCCGCACCATCCACCGCGCATGGCCGGGATCGGCGGCCATCTGGTCGAGCCGGAACTGCCACAGCCACCGTGCGCTGTCGGTCATGAAGTACTCGGTCAGCGAAATTCCGGCCTCCCTGCCGGCCCCGGACAGGTCTCCAGCCAGCAAGGCGGACATCGCACCACCGGCCAGCTCGACAAAACGGACGCGTTTCGGGCTCCGCAGGAGCGGTCTCCGGAGATCGGCTTCATCTGTCACCTGCGGATGCTCGCTGACGAACCCGAAACATGTCCAACGATTTCGAAGCAGGCCGCCGACCAGCTCGCGCCACTGTTCACCGTCACCACCTCACTGCGGTGACCATTCCTGGTCACGGCGCCAACTAGCCCTGTACCAGGGTGCGCAGGACGCAGAATTCGTTCCCCTCGGGGTCTGCCATGACCACCCAGTTGCGGTCCGCTCCTTGGCCCACGTCCGCCCTGGTGGCGCCGAGGCCGAGCAGTCTGGACACCTCGTTCTCGGTGCTGCGGTCGATCGGACTGACGTCGAGATGCAGCCGGTTCTTGACGGTTTTGACCTCCGGCACGCGGATGAACACGAGGGTGGGCGGCATCTGGCGGGCCCGGACCTCCTCGACGGTCGGCACCCAGGAGCCGATCTCGACCTGGCGCTCCCGCGGGGCAGAGCGCACGCGCCGGCCGATCAGTTGCCCCGCGTATTCCGTGTCATCTCGACTGCCTCGGTGATGGCGCGTTGCCTGAGATCGCCGAACAGCTGCATCGTGACGGCGGCCAGGACGTCGTCCCCGCCGACAGTACGCCCGTCCCCGCAGCGGGTGGACAGGGCGAGGAGGGGGTCCTTGAGCAGCGGGACCGGGGCCGGCTCGCCCGGCACCACCGGACTGACCGTCCCGAACCGCTTGACCCCGCCCTCGCGGACGACCTTCGCCGCGTCCCGGGCCAGGCCCGTCAGGAACACGCTCGCGATTCCGTCCAGGTCGCGGACCATCGCCGGGACCGCCCTCACCCCCCGGCTCTCCAGCAGCCTTCTCACCCCGGCCTCGAACCGGTGGGCGCCGGCCACACCCCTGGGTGTACGCGCCCCGCGGCGCTGACGAAGAGACACGAGCGCACCATCGGCGTTGCGCACCTCGCCCATCAGGCCGTGGAAGGTGGGGCTGTGCAGGTACCACTCCGATCCCACCTCCACCTCGATGTTCCGGTCGATCGCCGAGATGAGGTCCTTGGGAATCAGCCTCTTCCTGGCCTCCTCGGCCGCCGCGCTTCTCGCGCCGTCGATGATCTCCGTCAGCACGGTCCGCGTCACCGACGCGGCAGCCCAGGCGGCCGGCCGGGAGACGTGCAACGAGGTCACGTCCCTGAACACCGCTTTGACGAGCTGAGGCTTGAACGGCAGGTCGGTGACGACGGAAGCGGTCTGCGGGGCGCTGCGCTCGGTGGGTAGGGGTTGTGTGGTCATCGAAGAATGGCTTTCTGCTGTCGAAGGTGTCAGTGGCCCGTGTGCCGCACCGGGCGGCGAGACCACAGAGCTCTGCGGAGGGTGCCGAGCCGGCACAGGGGCTGCCGGGCGGTGCCGCCGGCACACAGGGGGCAGGCGGCCCCGCCCGGATGCTCGGCGTTCCGGCGACCGGGCGTGCGGCAGGGGGCGCCACACGGGCGATGCGCTGTGGTGCGTCGCCGTGCCGATCAGGCGCCCCGGTACCTGCTGACTGGTTCACTTCGCTGATGTTGCCACCTGGGTCTGACAACGGCAGCTGCCCCAATGCGGTCGCAGAGCACCGTCGCTGCGGACGTGGTTGGTGTTCGGGCGGCGCGCCTTCGAGAAGGGCGGTCTGAGCGCGGCTCGTGGGAGTCGGGTCCTGATCAGGCGAGGCGAATCCTGGAGGCGGTCGGTGCTCCTCACGTGGAGGAGCGAGGACGGTGGTGGTCGCGCCATGCACGTGGCGAGAGTCCGTACGCCTGTTTGAAAACCTTGCTGAAGTGGGAGGCGTCCACGAAGCCCCAACTCCGCCCCACCGCAGCGATGGTGCGCGACCGCCCCTTCGGGCCGGCCAGCTCTCGCCTGCATGCGGCAAGGCGGTGTGTACGGATCCAGTCTCCGAGGCTGATGCCCGACCGGGACAGCACCGCGTAGAGGTGGCGCACGGAGATGCCGTGTGCGCGAGCGATCCGTGCGGCCGACAGATCCGGGTCTGCCAGGTGGGCCCGGACGTACTGCGTGACGCGCAGGGTGAGTGTCGCCTCCAGCGGTCCCTTGGCCAGTTCGGAGTTGCCGTGTTGCCACGTCAGGACTGCGCGGAGGAGCTCGATGCTGGGTTCCACCACGGCGTCGGCGTGCCCGCCCTGGTGCAGTTCGTCGGTGGCGGCCAGTTGGCAGAAATAGTCGAAGGCGAGACGCGCGACGGGGTTGTCGGATCCCAGAGTGACCGTGCTGGTGTCCCGTAGCAGTCGGTCGGGGAGTGCGAGCGCCGCGCGCGGGAAGCGGAGGAAGTGGTGGTCGACCCCCTCGTCGAAGAGCAGTGTGTAGGGAGAGACCGATTCGTAGACGGCCAGCTCTCCCGGCCTCAGCACGCATTCGCGGTCGTTCTGCACCACCAGGCTGGTGCCCGACACCTGGAGGCCGAGGAAGACGGCCGGCTCCTCGTCCGCCCGGGCCAGCCGCTCAGTGCGACGGACAGTGACCGCGGACGCCCGCGCCGTACAGAACGTGAGAGGCCCGACGTCGCCGAGCCCGATGCGGACGGAGATGTCCTCGGCCGCGGGACGATGCTCGATGTCCACCGCCACCAGCGATTCCCACACCGCGTGCCGCACCAGCTCCTCCCGGTCGCGCGGCGGAATGAACGCAGTGTCCAGGACCGGGCTCATGAGGCGGACCCGTGTCCGCGGCGGTCACGGGGTCGGCCCGACCACTCCACAGCCCGTTCCCTCACGGCTCACCCTTCGCCACGGACGCATCCCGACATCATTCTGGTAGGGATCGGTGCCGCGGTTCAACGGACACGACGGTCACACGTAGGCCCCCGGCCCAAGGTACCGAGACCCGCGCACCACCTCGCGCACGGCTGACAAAGCATCCTGCACGGCTGACAAAGTTCCGCCACCGCGTCCGGCCTACGGTCTTCAAGCGATCCCGAGACCAGATCCCCCGGAACGGCCGCGGGCCGGAGGCGGGCGTCGCGACGGGCGGCCACGTCCGCACGCCGGGCATCCAGGCCCGGCGCCACCTCGGCCGGAAAGGTGACACGTTCGTGAAGCAGAAGGCCTTCGTCGCCGCTGCCGTGACCGCGGTGTTGTGCTGCGTGGCCGGTTGCGACGTCCAGACGAAGCAGCAGGCCACTCCGGACGTCGAGGTGCGGGATCTCACCGTCCGGGAGGAGATCGAGATCGGGCGCGCCGAGGAGCGGCTCGTCAAGACCTGTATGGAGGAAAAGGGCCATCGCTACTGGGAGTTGCCGGTGCCCGGCGTGGACGAGCGCAAGGCCGGTCGCTATGTCACCGACGACGTGGAGTGGGCGCGGAAGCACGGTTACGGCCGCGGCTTCGAGGAACGGTCCGAAGAGATCCGTCGGACCGACCCGACCACCGTCTATCAGAACAAGCTCCGTCCACCGGAGCGAGCCGCCTTCAACCGGGCCCTGGACGGCGACTACCGGGACCGAATGAGCGTCGAACTGCCCGGCG
Organism: Streptomyces ambofaciens ATCC 23877; assembly: GCF_001267885.1. Taxonomy (NCBI): domain Bacteria; kingdom Bacillati; phylum Actinomycetota; class Actinomycetes; order Kitasatosporales; family Streptomycetaceae; genus Streptomyces; species Streptomyces ambofaciens. Next base: position 7,956,770 of record NZ_CP012382.1, read on the forward strand.
GAACGGGCACGGTGGACGCTCCCCGCGGCGGGTGCGCCAACGAGGCACGTGCGAAGCTCTACGGGGACTCCGAGGCATGGTTCGTCACCCGCAAGACCATCGAGGGCATCCTGCCGCTCTACGGCCGGGACCTCATGGAGGATGCTCGACTCAAGAAGCCCCTCGCGAAATGGGCGCGGTGCATGAAGGAAGCCGGTCGCCCCTTCGCCGACCCGGGCCGGCTGCGCCGGAACCGCATGGTGGTGACGGACGGGATGCCTTCCGCCAAGGCACACGAGTTCGACAGGACACTCGCGGTTCTCGACGCGACCTGTGCCCGGAAGACCTCCCTGGCCGAGATCATGCGCGCCCTCGAAACCTCGTACCGGGAGAAGGCACTCCAGCGGTACGAAAGGGAAAGGGACGACTACCGCACGATGCGCCTGCACGCCCTGCGTGAGGCCGAAGACGTCCTTTCCTGACAGTCCACCGAATCCCCCTGCCACTTCACTCGCGGCGGATCCCTGTCCGCGATCCCTGCACCCCACCCACCGAAGGAGCTCATCATGCGCAAACTCTCTGCCGCGGCTGTCGGAGCGGCGCTTGTCGGCATCAGCTTGGTAGGCCCCCTGCCCAGCGCCTCCGCCGCCGCGGCGGCCACGTGCGCGGACAACTACGACAACGCTCTCGCCGGCTACATGTACGCCTACAACGGCGCCAACTGCGAGGGGCAACTCGGTCTCGCGGTCGGCAACGACCAGAACTGGGGCGACTCCGCGAGCAGCTTCCAGGGCTCCGACACCAACAGGGCCTCGTCAGTGCTCAACATGGGTAGGTACTCACAGGTCAAGTTCTTCGCGAACCCGACCACCGGGTCGGCCTTCAACCCTCACATCTGCCTGACCCGCGCCGAGGGTTACGCCTCGAACCTCAGCGACGACTACTTCATGGAGGACCCGGTCTTCGGCAGCGCGAACAACAGCATCAGCGCTCACATCTGGGTCGAGTTGACCGCGTGCAGCGCCCTCGCGCAGTGACGGTGCCCTGACGGGCCGCTCCGTACGGCCTCCCGGCATCACCTCGGCCCGAGGGACGAGCTTCGGCGGGGCGAGATGATGCCGCGAGGAAGTCGGTAAGGGAGTCGGAAACGACTTCGGCACCGACGGCGCTCGGCTTGGACGATGCGGTCCACCGTTCGGTCATGTCTGGCACCGTGAGGCGAAGTTGTCTGCTCTGTTCGCGGTCCGGCTGGCGGGAATGTAGCGGGATGTCTCGGTGTACCAGGCCAGCGCACCCTGGCTCATGATCTTCAGCTTGCCGATGATGTCTTGGACCCGTTCGAGATCCAGGGCGGGCAGGCCGAGATCGGTCACGTGGTCGGGGAAGACGCGTTCAAGGTGGAGGAACTCGGCAATCCGGGCTGCGATGGCGCGGGTGATCTGGTGCTCGGCGTCCGCGCGCGAGAGGCCGTGCAGCCGGCGCAGAAGATTGACGGCGTTGTGGGTGTCACTGGCTGCTTCGTCCCGAGCCGCTCCGACCAGGTCGTTCTGAAGGATCATGACGCTGAACGCCGTCTCCAGCACGTCCTGCCAGGCGGTGGTGCGGCGCACCGAAGACGGAACGTCGAAGCCCAGAGCGCCCTCGATGTAAGCCACGTCGAGGATGAGCCCGATCGTCTTGTACCTTCCCCGCAGGTACTCGCAGTGCCTCGACACCTCCAGGTCGATGTCCGGCGCGCGACGCAGACGCTCGTTGAATGCCTCGAGTCCGAAGCCGTAGAGGGCGTCGATGTTACCGGCGGCGACCTGATCGTAGTAGGCATCGCTGCCGGCGGCGGCTGTGCGCCGGCAGAGGTCCGCCAGGGAACGCAGTACCGGCTGACAGGAGTCCGAGCCACCGGCCGGTACCGCGCTGTCCCCGGCGCACCGCAGCACGTGTTCCATGTCCAGCGACAGCTTCAGCCACTGATCGCAGTCCATCTGCGGTGCGACGTCGTCCACGTAGGTCCACCAAGACCACCAGTAGGCGAGCAACAGGCCGTAGTCGAAGCTTGTGTACGGATAACAATGGCTGGGCCAAGCCCCCACCCGCATGCCCGCATACCGGGCCCGTACCTTCGGGTCGGGAAGCAGACCCATGTCACCCATCCACTTCAGTGACTGGGACTGGATCTCTTCGACGTGCGGATGGCCCACGACGGGCGTGCCGGTGAAAGCGGGAACGTCCCCGATGACCATGGAAAACCCTTCGCCTTCTACTTCCCAGCCTTGTCCTTCTCGCGCCGAAGAACACGAAAGAGCGTGCCTGCGCGCGTGTCACGACCAACGATGACAGCGGCGGCCAGCCGAAAGGCGCAAGAATGTCGGCTCGTCAGAGTGAAGGTCCGCAGAGACCATGCACGAGGGGTGCACTGCCGGAGCGTTCACATCCTCTGTGCTGGTCGGCGACGCGACACTGCCGACGGACGCCTCAAAACCACATGCGACCTTCGCCCAGGCATGCTGGGATCGATCGCTATGAATGATCATTCCCTCAACGAAGCCGACTTGCTGGACAGGATGGAGCGGAACCTGGCGGAACATGCCTGTCACCTGCACCGGAGTATGACCGGTGCGACCGTCACGGATGCTGGTGACCTCCTGGTCGCGGACAGCGGCCTGGACGACGACACGTTCAACATCGTTGCGGCGGCCCGCTTCACCGCCGCCGACGCCACGGCACGGATCACCGAGACTGCAGGGACGCTGGCTCGTACCGGCCGTCGCTTCTCCTGGTGGGTGGGGCCCGCCTCGACACCACGGGACCTCGGCACCCGCCTGACGGCGGCCGGTCTGCCGCCATCCGAACGCGAGACGGCGATGTGGGCCGAACTCGACGACACCTTGCCACCGCCTGCCGCCCAGGAACTGGACATCCAGAGGGTGGCCACGCCCGGACAGCTCGCGGACTACGCCATGGTTCTCGCCGCGAACTGGGACCCGCCCGCCGAAACCGTCCGCCGCTTCTTCGCCCAGGCAACCCCGCAGGCACTGGCCGCGCAGTGCCCGGCCCGGTACCTCGTCGGCTACGTGGAGAACCGTCCGGTCTGCTCCGCCGAGGTCTTTCACCACGCGGGGGTAGCCGGCATCTACAACATCTCGACCCTGGCCGCCCACCGCCGACGCGGCTACGGCGGCGCCATCACGCTCGCGGCACTGCGCTCGGCCCGCGACCGAGGCCACCGCATCGCGGTCCTGCAGGCATCAGCCGACGGTGAGCCCGTCTATCACCGCCTGGGGTTCCGCTCCTGCGGCCAGTTCACCGAACACGCCGTCGACCCCTGAACCGCCACACTCCAATGGCCCTCCGCCCGCCCTTCCTGAAGGTGCGGGTCACAACCACTCGTTGACGTGGCGACAGCACGACGTATCTGGAGGCGGTCGAAGCGCGTGGATCGGTGTTCCAGCGGTATTGGACATTGCCGAGTGCTCCTTGGTTGTCTTTCCGGTATGACGCGACATCTCCGACTGCGCTTATCGCTCGCCACGTTGACCGCGTTGGCGCTGCTGGGCGGCCTCGCCTGTGCGGTGGGTGCACTCACCGGCGACACGCACGCCGCCGACGGGGTGAAGGCCTCCGACAGCGCCGCCCGGGTGCAGGGCAGCGCCTCCTCCGCTTCCGGCCTGTCCAAGACGCTGAGAGCACTCGAGAAGTCCTACGACGGGCGGATCGGTGCGGTGGGCATCGATCTGGGGGACGGCCGGACGGTCGCGTACCGCGCCGACGAACGCTTCCCGTTCAATTCCTCGTTCAAGGTGTTCGCATGCGCCGCGGTGCTGGACAAGGCACGCACCGGTGACCCGGGGCTGATGGAGCAGGTGGTGCGCTGGGAGCCCGCCGACATGGCCGGGTTGACCGCGAACTCCCCGGAGACCACCGAGTACACCGACACCGGGATGACGCCCGCGCAGCTGTGCCGCGCCGGGATCACCAAGTCCGACGGGTTCGCGGGCAATCTGCTTCTGGAGCAGATCGGCGGGCCGCGCGGGTTGACCGCCTTCTTCCGCGCCGTCGGCGACCGGTCGAGTCGCCTGGACCGCCCGGAACCTCGGCTGACCGAGTGGGAGCCCGGCGGAGTGCGGGACACCACCACCCCCGCGGCGGCCGCACGGACCTTCACCGAACTCACCACCGGTGACACCCTTCAGGGCGGTGACCGGGCGCGATTGGTCGGCTGGTTGAAGGCCAGCGTCACCGGCGCCGACCGGATCAAGGCGGGGCTGCCGAAGGACTGGACGGTCGGAAACAAGACCGGCACCGGCGGCGCGAGCAACCATGGCACCGCAAGTGACCTGGCGATCGTCTGGCCACCCGGAACGGACGCGCCGCTCATCCTGTCGGTGTACACCAACCGCAACCACGACAACACCGCACACGACGACAAGGTGATCGCATCCACCGCCACCGCGCTGGCCACGGCCCTCGGCAGAGTCTGAGCGGCCATCCGCCCTGCACAGGGCAACCGGGAGGACCCACACGCGAAGCCGACTACGGACAACACCTGACGCGATAGGCCGGGCCGTACGGGCTCCAGCTGTCCCCAGGTGTCGGGTACCGTGCCGAACGGCTCCACGCTCCGTGCTGCGTCCCCCGCCGGGTCGCCGGCGAGCAGGCGTTGCGCCTCTCGGTCGGTGAGGGCTGTCGCCATACAGCCACTTCCCGACGCGCACGCGCACCCGACCAGCGGCACCGCGATACGGCTAGTGTCGACGGCATGAGCGAAAACTCGGAGCGTTCCGTCACCGTCGAACGCATCAGCAGCGGCCAGTTCGTAGCGACCAACGCCCGTGGCGGATCGATCAGCTTCGGTACCTCCCCGGGTAGCGGTCCGGACACCGGATTCACGCCTGTCGAGTTGTTCCTGGCCGCGATCGGCGGATGCACGGCTGTGGACGTCGACGTCGCCACCGGCCGACACGCAGAGCCGACCCAGTTCTCCGTGAGGGTCACCGGCGACAAGATCAGCGATGACCTGGGCAACCGCATGACGAACCTCGAGGTCACGTTCACCGTGGCGTTCCCGGACGGGGAGGAAGCGGAGCGCGCCCGTGCGATCCTGCCCCGTGCGGTCAAGGCATCCCACGACCGTCTCTGCACCGTGAGCAGAACCGTGGAGACCGGCACGCCCGTGACCACGACGATCGCCGACGCCTGACAGCTGGGCCGCGCAGAGGGGTGGGTGGTCGAGCGGCCGCACTTCGCGGCCCTCGCCGAGACCCACCCGTTTTCAGTTGCGTGACCTCCCCGAAGAGACGCCGCGCCCCATGCCGCCGAGACAGGCTGGCCAAGGGATGAGGCGACAGAGCAAGGGCTCCGTCACCTATCCCGGCCGGCCAGCCAGCCCGGCTCACCGGCCACCGCCGCGCGCGGCGGCGTCCTACCTGCGTTGCCGGTGGGGTGGCGTCGGTGGTTCTCGGTCCTCAGGCAGCCCGGCCCACACGCGTGCGGCCATTGCGTCAGCCTCGTCCTGCGGTGTCCCGGCCTGCACCAGGATGATTCCACGGGACTGGTCCGGAAACGTGACCTCCCGCATTGCCGTACCCAGCGGGCGCGGGCCCATCGGCTCGTCCGGCATGGCGGCCTCCCTTCGACGGCTGCCGCCCAGGTTACGGGGACGTCCCCGGAAAATGGGGACCCTCGTCCGGACGGGGCACAACCGCGAGTCGCGACAGGACGGAACACGTCCCTGACAGACCAAGCGGGGGAGCGGGTACTGGCAGTAGCCAGTGTGCATGCGTGATCCGGTGTCTGGGAGGAGCGACGGTGACGTCCGCCTCCCGAACAGGTGCGCCATGGCCGCGGGCACGGTTGGTGGGGTTGTTCGTCACCGTCACCGCCAAGACCGCCACCGATGTCGCCGAACGCATCCCCCGCGATGCCCTCGATGTACGCTGCGCCGCTGCGGAGATCCGCGCTTGAACACGGATGTAGGCACTGGCCAGGCCACAGGTCGTGCCCAAGCCGGCTCGCCAGGTTTCCGCGTCGCGCAGGCAGCCTGCGAGAGGTGCGCTGCGCCCGCTTTGAGCTAGGCCGCGTGCTTCGGCTGCGCACACGGTCCCCAGTCGGCGGTGGAGGGCGGTCACTGTTCTTGGTGGGTGAAGACGCGGTCGAAGCGCAGGGCGGCCAGGTCGTGGCGCTGGATGGCCCAGACGACGGTGGCGGATTCGATGGAGTCGAGGTCCTCGTCCTGGCAGGTCCAGGATGCCAGGTTCACCCAGTCTTCACCGTCCTCGGCTTCCAACAGCTCGTCCAGTTCCGTGGCCGTTGCATTGCCGCCGAGCTGGATGGGCCCGCTCACGTCCAGGAGTTGCGGGTCGGTCGCCCTTTGCCAGACTTCGCCGAGCTTGAGGGCGAGGTCCTCCTGCTCTTCGTCGTGCTCTTCGCCCCACTGTTTGCGGGCGAAGTCGTACGAGTCGAGTGCGGAGAGGCCGGACCCGACGATGCCGAGGGGCCGCTGTCGGTACGGGCTCTGAGTCGACGAGGGCCCCGTGGAGGGACGTGGCCTGGTCGGCGTACCGGCCGGGACGTAGCGCACGGCGTCGGAGGTGATGCCTTCGCCGTTGCCGTCCCACTCGACAGAGGCGAAGAACAGCAGCCGGCCGTCGGGGGGCAGCGGAAGATCGGTTGCGCGCTCCGGCAGCAGAGCGCAGTCGATGGAGAAGACGAAGGGGTTGGCTGGGATCGGCGCGCCCAACGGCAGGGACGGATCACCGCCCCTCTGGCCCACGCACCGCGGCCCGTTGCTCTCTGCGAGATGAATCGCGGGGCGGACGCCGCGTATGAACGCCTCGACGGTCTGCGGGGGAAGATTCCTGGCGGCGGCCTGGGAACGGAAGAGCTCCGCGGCGACAGCGAGGTTTTTCTCGAACATGCATGCACCCTAAGGGAGGTGCGCTGTCCACGACGTCGTAACCGAGGCCCTGGAACTGCTCGATGCGGTACCGGAGTTCAGGGCATCAGCGATGGACGCTTCCAGCCTGCCGTCATCGGCCGTGTCGGATGAGGACCTCTCGCACGCTGGTCAGGTCCGCTTCCTTCTGCTTTTCGTCGTCGTACCGACCGTCCTCTTCCCGGATCGCGACGCTGGTCTCCGCGGTGAAGTCCTGGCCGAACCGGTAGACGCCCAGGCAGTAGTCGAAACCGGACTCGCCGAAGAGGTCCACGTCCTCGCGGCGGCAGTGCTCCGCCAGACCGCTGGACACGTGCCAGTGTGTGCCGTCGTACCAGAAGACACCGCCTGCGTAGTGAATGGTCCGGCCCGTCGCGGAGTCCGTGAGGTTCAGAGACTCGTAGTTTTCGGGACGGTCGCGGACCAGGGCGACCAGGGGTTCGGGGACGCCCTCGAAGAAGGACTCCTGAAGGGCGAAATCTTCCTCGGCGTACAGGTTCAGCGACGACTCGTGGTCGAACGTCAGCAGGAGTACGCGGCCGTCGTCCGTGAAGTACCAGACGGCGGACTGGCCGCCGCGGTCGTTCCATGCCAGCCGGTGTGCGCCGGCCACCGTCACCGGTTTGACCTCGGCGAGGTCGTCCACGACGGCCGCTCGGTGCCGTACTTCTGGGAGGGGTGTCGCCACCAGGGCGTCCCATATCGCGTTACTCATGGCCGCAGAGTATCCACCGCCTACGACAAGGCCGTCACGGACCATCTCGCCGACCTCCCCGTCGCCTCATCTGGTCAGCAGGGCGCGTTGGGCGCTGCTGACTGCAGACGGACGGGGCGCCGCTCCAGCCTTTCCGCTTGACCCCCTCGTCACTCGATGTGGTGACATGTGGTAGTTGATTCACTGCAAGGAGTTACTATCGCTGCACCAGTGCGACGCGTCAGAGGTGTCGTGGTGTCAGGCAGAGCCGATCGACTGGTCGTCCATCGCCATGGCTCACCTCAAGGAGTGTTCGTGAAGCTCTCCCTCCGTCCTCGCCGTGCCGTTCTGGCGGCAGCGTCCGGTGCCCTCACCGCGCTGGCCGCGGTGGCGCTTCCGGGTCCGGCCCATGCCGAGTCCGTGCGTGGTCCAGAAGTGCGTCAGGCGGCTGCCGGGTCCCTCGCCCCGTGCGGCTTCTTCCGGTACAGCGTCCGCGAGTCCCAGTTCGCCGGCTACGGCCACTGTGGAGAGACGACGGTACTGGTCCACGTCGACGTCAGGGGCGGTGGCAGTACGAACGACTACCACCTCTGTGTCGGCCCCGGCGCCACCCAACTGCCCGGCGCCGGTCCGAACTACCTCAACGCGTACTACATCGGTGGAGCCGGTTGCGCTCTCGGGTCACGTACGGGGCACTCGGCCCACTGAGCCGAGCCCGAGGGTTGGATGGGCCGTCCGCACCGCTGCCCACGTGAGCGTCGGTGATGTTCGCGTAGATCGATCAGGGTCAGGGCGACACCGGGGAAGGCCTAGGACGCGTGGGCGGGGCGGCGTGTGCGCAGGACGAGGGTCGTGCCGCCCGCGACGGCGAGTGCCGAGGCTCCCGCCATGGCGGCGAGCGCCGGAGCGGACGTGCCGGTGCCGGCGAGGCTGGGGCGGGAGTCTTCGGCCGCCCGCAGGATCAGTCGGGTGACGTCACCGGGATTGGTCTCCATGACTGCGTGCGGCGCGTCGACCTCGACGGTGGTGGAGTCGGCACGCTCGGCCATGAAGCGCAGGTTCTCGGTGCCGATGGTGCGGTCGTCCGTGGGTACCAGGTACCAGGAGGGGATCGTCTTCCAGGCCGCTGCCTCGGTCGGCTCCGATCCGGTGACGACCGCCGCAGGGCGCTGGGCTGCCGCCAGGATGTCGGCCTGGCTCCGGTCGAGCCGGTCACTCAGGAACACGTCGCTGAACTTGTCGGGCTTGATGTACAGGTCCACATCCGTGGGCCCGTCGCCGAGGGGGACTGCGTCCAGGGCGGTGGGCACGGGAGCCTCGGGGTCGTCCGTGAGGCGACTGCCGGGGTATTTGGCCGCCAGTTCCAGCGTGGTCTCACCCTTGTCCGGCGCGAAGCCCGCCACGTAGACGAGCGAGGTGACGTTCGGGTTCCCGGCTGCGGCGTTGGTGATCACGGCGCCGCCGTAGGAGTGGCCGACCAGGACGATGGGTCCCTTGATCGACTTGAGTCGGGCCGAGAGGTAGGCGGCGTCGCCCGACAGGCTCCGCAGAGGATTGGCCGTGGCGACGACCGGGTAACCCTGGGACTGCAGTCTCTCGGAGATCTCGTCCCAGCCGGAGGCGTCCGCCCAGGCCCCGTGCACGAGCACGATCGTCGGCTTGATGCTCGCGTGGGACCCGGTGGGACCGCCGCTCTCGGAGGCCGCGGTCGGCATGGCCGCGAGGAGGACGGTCGCGGGGACGGCCAGCGCGAGGGGGAGGATGCGCCCGGCGCGGGGGTGCTGCGCTATTCGCTTCATGTTCACTTCCGTGTGGAGGGGGCTGCTCGCCGTCGACATTGCTCCGGGCCCGGTCACGCGCACAGCCGGGGAGGTCCAGGCGGGTGACTGCTCTGTTCACTCATTCGAACGAAGTGAAGAAAGTCGGGCATACCAGTAGATTTGGTTCCTGGGGTCGCGACCGACCGCGCGTCACCAGCGCCACGCCGGTTCCGGCGGCCGCCTCACCGCGTGGGCATCGCCACACGGGCACCGCACCGCATCGACAGATCCGAGCGGAGGAACGCCGTGGGAACGGTCACTACACAGGACGGCACGGAAATCTTCTACAAGGATTGGGGACCACGCGACGCCCAGCCGATCGTGTTCCACCACGGCTGGCCGCTGAGCAGCGACGACTGGGACAACCAGATGCTCTACTTCCTGGGCCACGGTTACCGCGTCATCGCGCACGACCGGCGCGGCCACGGGCGTTCCAGTCAGAGCGCGTCCGGCCACGAGATGGACACCTACGCAGCCGACGTAGCGGCGATGACCGACGCACTCGACCTGCACGACGCCGTCCACATCGGCCACTCCACCGGAGGCGGCGAAGTCGCCCGGTACGTGGCACGGGCCAAGCCGGGCAGGGTGGCGAAGGCCGTGCTCGTCGGCGCCGTGCCGCCCCTCATGGTCAAGTCCGAGGCCAACCCCGGCGGCCTGCCCATCGAGGTCTTCGACGGCTTCCGGGCCTCGCTCGCGGCCAACCGTGCCCAGTTCTACATCGACGTGCCGGCCGGGCCGTTCTACGGGTTCAACCGTCCCGGCGCCGAGGTGTCGCAGGGCGTGATCGACAACTGGTGGCGGCAGGGCATGCGCGGCGCGGCCAACGCTCACTACCTCTGTATCAAGGCCTTCTCCGAGACGGACTTCACCGAGGACCTGAAGCAGATCGACGTACCCGTCCTGGTGGCGCACGGCACCGACGACCAGATCGTCCCCTACGACGACTCGGCACCGCTGTCGGTGAAGCTGCTGCGCAACGGCAGGCTGAAGAGCTACGACGGCTACCCGCACGGAATGCTGACCACGCACCCCGAGGTCCTGAACCCCGACCTCCTCGCGTTCGTCAAGGAATAGAGCGGGACACGCTGCCGGTCGGCTTCCCCGTTCACGTTCCGGGGACTCTCGGCGCGCCCCCTCTCAGGAGGCGGTGATGCGGACGAAAACCTCCGGGGTGACGGTGCGGCGCTGCGCGTCGATCGACGTGATCCTGCGGCAGCACCGCATCGCTCTGGGCGCCGACTTCCACACCTATCGCCACCACGTCTACCGCGGCCTGAACTACCAGTTGGCGCTGCTCGGGCGGGACCGCCCGTCCACGACGATGCAACTTGCCTGGGCTGTGCACGACTTGGGTATGTGGACGGCCGGGACGTTCGACTACCTCGGGCCGTCGGCCGGGCTCGCCCGTCGGCACGCCCCGGCCGTGGGTCGGGTGGACCTCCCGCTCGCCCTCACCATGATCGCGACGCATCACCGGGTGCGCTCCGTGCCGGACCCGGAGGTCGAGACGTTCCGTCGTGCGGACCTGGTCGACGTCCTGCACGGCCTGCCCCCGACAGCGTCGGGACGTGTTCCGGTGCGGGCCGTGACCCGCGTCTTCCCCTACCTGGGCCTTCACCGGTGCCTGCTGCGGCGGGCCGCGGCGTACGCGTGCCGGCACCCCCGTAAACCACTGCCGATGGTGCGCTGGTGAGGGCGAGGAGCGCGGGGCGCGGCCGGGCCCCGGCGCGCCCCGCCCCGGCTCAGGCGTGGGCGAGGGCCCAGTCGAGTGCACGGTCGGCCACTTCCTGCCAGCCCTCCCGGAGCGGCCTTCGCGCGACAGGGGTTGTGATGGATCGCAGTGATCGTGCCGGTGATCCGGGTCCTGGGCTTGCTCTTCCGATCCGCGGACAGCGGCGGCCCGGAGCGCCGCTGGTGCCGCTGGTGCGAAGCCGCCCGGAGCCACTCCGGGTGAAATGGACTGAACACGGTGACGGCCGGCAGCAGGGCGAGAAGCGGGGGCCAAGGCCGCCGTCCGCCGCACGGCCTCCCTCTCGGCCCAGCCGTGCACGGCGTGCGTCGAGGGCGCCCCGCCGGCCCGGCGCCCGTGCCGGTGTGCTCACCCGTCTGCCGGGCACGGCCGCGAGGTGCAGGCGCCTGCGGCAGACTGAGGGCATGGGCGACCTCAAGGGCGCGGGGGCGTCGTCGCGACGGTTGCCGCGGCGGCCGCAGAGCGTGGCGGAGGCGCGGCGCTTCGTGCGGGCCGCTGTCGACGGGGTCGCGCCGGTCCTGGCGGACACCGTCGAGCTCCTGGTGAGCGAGCTGGTGACGAACGCCTTGCTGCATGCCCGGACGGACGTCGACGTGTCGGCCCGCGTCGAGGGCGGCACGGTCCATGTGCGCGTACGGGATCAGCGGCCGGACCGGAAGCTGCTGCCGCAGGAATGCCCCGCGTACACCGGAACGGGACAGGGACTCGCCGTCGTCGGCCGACTGGCGTCCCGGTACGGTGTCGAGGCGGACGAGGTGAGCAAGACCGTCTGGTTCGAACTGGGCCCCGACGGAACGCCGTCGCGGGTGGCTGACTGGGGGTCCGCCGAGCCGTCCGACTCCGGTGAGCATGTGACGCTCATCGACATGCCGGGCGCGCTGTACGTCGCGTCCCAGCAGCAGCGTCACACGCTGCTGCGCGAGACGATGCTCGCCGCGGCCGCCGGCTTCGATCTCGGCGTGCCGCCGGAGGACCTCACCACCGCCCAGGACGTGAGCAACGTGATCAGCGCGCGGGTGACGGCCGCCCTGCGCCGGGAGCCCGCCGGGAAGGAGGCTCCCTCCCTCTCCGTGCGGCTGCCGGCGGACGCCGGGCCGGCCGTGGACACCCTGCGCCGCGTGCTCGGCCTCGCCGAGAAGGCGGCCCGCGACGAGCATCTCCTCACCCTGCCGGCACTTCCCCGCAGCGGTGTCTTCCAGCAGTGGCTGTTCGACCAGATCGTCGGCCAGCTCGCCGGCGGCCCCGCCACCGCGTGGACCATGGTGCCGCGCGAGCCCGGCGCCAGCCCCGTGGAGCTGGTGCCGTGGGACGCCGCGCAGGTGCGGTCCAGTAGGGTCCCGACCATCGCCGCCGACGAGCGCAACCGCATCATCGCGGCGAACGGACCGGCGGCGGACCTGCTCGGTTGGCAGGCGGACGACCTCACGGGGCGGCCTCTCACCGCGCTCATCCCGGAACATCTGCGCGAACGCCATCTCACGGCTTTCACCGCCCTGTTGCTCAGCGGGCAGCCCCGGATCCTGGGCCGCTCGATCCCGCTCCCGGCGCTGCACCGCGACGGCGGTCTGGTCCCCGTCCGGTTGTTCATCCAGACCCAGGAGACGACCGACGGCCACACCGTCTTCGTGGCACAGCTGACCCCCAGGGCCTCCGCGCCCCCCGCTTCGGCCAAGCCGCCTGCCGGCCGTAACCGGCCGGCTGCGGTGCAGGACCCGCGCGGCACGCCCTCGACCGTGCCGGGAGGCGAAGCTGTTCTGGATGGCATCCCCGACGGTGCGGTGGCAGGGGCCCCGAGGAACGCCCCGGACGACGGCGGCCTGTCGGCCCTGGAACGCCTCTCCCTGCTGGTCGCCACGAGCGCCGCGATGAGCAACACCCCCGACACGGAGGAGGGACTGCGCGGCGCGGGCAGGATCATGACCGAACGGCTGGCCGACTGGTGTGCCGTGGACCTGTTCGCGGAGGACGCCCAGGTGGAACGGATCTGCGTCGTCCACCACACCCCTCAGGGTCTCGGCCCCGAGCGGTACGAGGGCCTGCTCCCGCCCGTGACCGATGCCGCCCGCGGCCCCTTGGCCCGTGTCCTGCGCGGAGCCGGCCCCTTGCTGCTCACCGGAGCTCCGCCACCGGGCCAGGCGGCGGGCCCCCTGGACACGCACTACCTCGATCTGCTGGGACATCTGCGCGCCCACAGCGCCATCGTCGCCCCGCTGCGCGCGCGGCGTCAGGTCATCGGAGCCCTTACCGTGGCCCGCGGCGACGGGCGGCAGCCCTTCACGGAGGAGGACCTGTCCCTGGTCGACGAACTGTGCCGTGGCCTCGCCCTGGGCGTGGACAACGCCCGTCTGTACCAGGAGACCCGCAACATCGCCGAGCGACTCCAGCGCTCACTGCTACCGGTACTGCCGAACGTGGAACACCTCCAGCTGGCCGCCCGTTACGCAGCGTCCTCCACGACCGCCCAGGTCGGTGGGGACTGGTACGACTGCTTCGTCGTCCCCAAGGGTGACACGGCGCTCGTCATCGGCGACGTCACCGGGCACGACCTCGACGCGGCCGTCGCCATGAGCCAGCTGCGCAGCATGCTGCGCGGTATCGCGGTCGACCGCCAGGAGCCCCCGGAAGTAGTCCTGCGCCGCCTGGACATGGCCAACCACACGCTTCACCGGGAGGCCACCGCCACGTGCATCTACGGTCTCGTCCGCAGCGGTACGGACGGCCCCTGGGAGCTGGTGCACTCCTCCGCCGGGCACCTGCCGCCGCTGCTGACCGCCCCGGACGGCCGGACCCGTTATCTGGACGCCGGCTCGGGACTGCTGCTCGGCTTGGACCCGGGCGTGCCGCGTCCCAGCGCGACGGACCTGATCCCGCCTCACTCGACCCTGCTGCTGTACACCGACGGGCTCATCGAACGGCGTGGGGAAGCCCTGGACGCCGGGATGGAGCGTCTCCGCCGCTGCGCCTCCGACCTGGCCCGTGAACCCCTCGACGTGTTCTGCGACGAGTTGCTCATCGGTCTCGGCGCCGACAACGACGACGACATCGCCGTACTCGCCGTCCGCCCCGCGCCGCCCGACGCCCCCGGCTGAGGCGGCGGGGGTGCGGTACGCCGCCCCTTGGCGAGGCCCGAGCCGGCCCGCTGATGCTGAGGGCCAAGTCGAGACACACCGGGCCGGAGAACGTCCGCCGTCACCTCGCGCCCTCGTCCGACCCCTCCGCGCAGGGCACCAGGCTCCTCGCGCGCCCGGCATCAGGTGCTGATCGGGACACCTGTCACGAGGTGGCGTGGGCCCACAGCTCGGTGCTGTGGGCCCCGATGAGAGCGCTGATGTGGGGGAGTACCTCACCGACCGGCTGTGGGTCGATTCGGCGTCCGTCACGCAAGCGCAGTGCGACGTGGTCGTCCGCGGCCTCCCTGGCTCCGATGACGGCTTGGTAGGGGACCAGGCGGGCCTCTCGGACACGGGCGCCCAGGCTGCCGCGTTCCGGACCTGCGATCTCGGCACGCAGTCCGAGGCCGGCGGCTCGCTCGGCGAGGGCCGCGGCGTTCGGCCACTCGGTGTCGGAGATCGGGAGAACCACCAGCTGAGTGGGGGCGAGCCAGGCCGGGAAGGCGCCGCCGTGCTGTTCGATGAGATGGGCGACGGCTCGCTCCACACTGCCGATGATGCTGCGGTGGACCATGACCGGGCGGTGCTTGCCGCCGTCCGCGCCGATGTAGTGCAGGTCGAACCGCTCGGGCTGGTGGAAGTCGACCTGGACGGTGGACAGGGTGGACTCCCTGCCGGCGCCGTCGGTCACCTGGACGTCGATCTTGGGGCCGTAGAAGGCGGCCTCCCCCTGGGCCGCCTCGTAGGGCAGGCCGGAGCGGTCGAGGACGTCGGTCAGCAGGGCGGTGGACCGCTGCCACTTCTCGGGGTCGGCGACGTACTTGGCACCAGGCCCCGGAAGGGAGAGCCGATAACGGGTGGGGGTGATGCCCAGCGCCTCGTACGCCTGGCGGATCATCTCCAGCGCGGCCTGCGCCTCCCCGGCGACCTGGTCCAGGGTGCAGAAGATGTGCGCGTCGTTGAGCTGGATGGCGCGTACGCGGGTCAGCCCGCCGAGTACGCCGGAGAGTTCGGAGCGGTACATGCCGCCCAGTTCGGCCATGCGCAGGGGCAGTTCGCGGTAGCTGTGGGAGCGGGAGCGGTAGATCACCGCGTGATGGGGGCACAGGCTCGGCCGCAGGACGACCTGCTCACCGCCGAGGTCCATCGGGGGGAACATGTCGTCGCTGTAGTGCGCCCAGTGGCCGGAGATCTCGTACAGCTCCCGCTTGCCGAGGACCGGTGAGTACACGTGGCGGTACCCGGCTCGCCGCTCGGCGGCACGGATGTACTCCTCCAGGCTGTACCTCACGGCCGCGCCGTCGGGCAGCCAGTACGGCAGCCCGGCGCCGATGAGCGGATCGGTGTCGAACAGGCCGAGTTCACGGCCCAGTTTGCGGTGATCGTGCTGGGTGGCCATCGCGGTCTCCTTGCTGGTGGCGGAGCAAGTGACCAGGCCTACGACGAAGCCCCGGGGCACTTGCCCCGGGGCTTCGGATCAGATCGTCTGTCAGCGCGCCGGGACACTCTCCGGCGTCGTCGTCATGGCAGCGCGCTTCATGCCGCAGACGCTAGCAGGACGCAGCGACGTCCGCACGGTCATTCCTCGTCACATCCGGGCTGCGAGGTGGTGGGTCCGGCTGTCGTTCGCGACACCTGGCAGGGCTGTCCCCTCTGCCGCTGTTCGCGGCGTACTCGGTAATGGCGGCGGTCACCCCCTGGCCGTACCGGCTCCCGCCCCGGAGGACCTGCTGCCCAGCCCCGGGATCAGCACCGCCGCCACCGCCAGGTGCATCAGAGCGAGGGAGACTCGGCTGCCGCCGTCCATGCCGTCGCCGGTGAACGGCAGGAAGGACACGGCCAGTACGGCGCCGGCCACCCCGGTCCAGATGGCATGGGCGCGCCGCACTCCGAACCGCTCCAGGGCGGTCAGCAGTCCCCAGCCGGAGAGCGACGCGAGCAGGGCGACGACCGCCACGGGCGCGGCGCTGATGTCGAGCGTCTGATCGCCGTCGGCGATCTGCAGCCGGTGCCCCAGCAGTGGGTCCGCGACCAGCCAGACCAGCACGGGGGCGAGGACGGCCAGGGCCGTGACCCCCAGGCGCCTTCTGCGTGCGCTCATTCGGCACCCCCCGAGAGCGCTCCGTGCAGGAAGACCTCCACCAGCTCCTGCGGGGTCAGGTCGGGCTCGTCCTCCGTACGCGGCTGGGTGAACAGCAGCCCGAAGAAGAGGGCCGCGATCTGCTCCGGCGGCCGGCGCAGCGCGGCCTTCTCGGGCTCCAGCAGCTCCGCGAGGGCTTTGCGGATACGGGTCGTCGACTCGTCGCGGCCCGCACCGCGCACAGTGCCGGGGTGCTTGCCGCCGCGATGCCCCAGCGAGCCGAGGATCGCGCCCATCCGGGACATGTGCGCTTGCAGAGCCTCGGCCGCCTCCGCGAGCCGGTCGGGCAGCGGCTGGGACACGTCGATCGCGTCGAGCTCGCGGACGGCGTGCTCGGGGGAGAGCGCCTCGGCGACGCACGCCTGCAGCAGCTCGTCCTTGTCGGCGAAGACCCGGAAGATCGTGCCCTCGCCGATGCCCGCGGCACGGGCGATCTTCGCGGTCGTCACCGCAGCCCCGTACTCGGCGATCAGGGGGATCGCGGTCTGGACGATCATCGCGCGGCGCTCCTCCGGTGTCATCGCGGGGGCACGGCGGCGGGGCGTCTGGCTCTCCTTGGGTGCTGTCATGCTCGCCAGCCTATGGAGTGAGCACTCACTCCGTCAATGAGTGAGTGCTCACTCCGTTTGTCGTCCGAGACCGTCGCGACACCGACGGCGGGGGAGAGGAGCGGCTTTCCAGACGTGAGGGCCATGGCCGAGACGGTGTGAGCCCGACGATGTCGGCCAGTTGCCCCCGACGGGCTGTTGCGAGCGCATCGCACCTGGTCACGCAGCGTATGACGGCTGTAGCCGCGATCGAATCCGTGTGCCACGGTGAGCCGTATGGAGGGGAATCAGAACACCCACACACACGACCGCCACGCTCACGGACACCCCCACAGTCCGCCCGGTGCGGACCGCGGGCATGACCACGGCGCCTCCCGGTCGGCGCGTCTGCGGCATCAGCTCGCGCACCTGCTCAGGCCGCACAGCCACGAGGCCGCCGACAAGGTCGACGCGGCGATGGAGACCTCCCGTGAGGGCATGCGCACCCTGTGGATCTCACTGCTCGTCCTCGGCATCACCACCGTGGTCCAGGGCGTGATCGTGGCCATGTCGGGGTCGGTGGCCCTTCTCGGTGACACCGTCCACAACGCCGCCGACGCTCTGACCGCCATCCCGCTCGGGATCGCGTTCCTCCTCGGCCGGCGGCCCGCGAACCGCCGCTACACCTACGGCTACGGCCGGGCCGAGGACCTCGCGGGCATCCTCATCGTCGTCACCATCGCCGCATCCGCGGCGCTGGCCGCCTACGCAGCCGTCGACCGCATGCTCAACCCCCGCGATGTCACCCACCTCTGGGCCGTGGCCGGCGCTGCACTCGCCGGCTTCATCGGCAACGAATGGGTGGCCCGCTACCGCATCCGCACCGGCCGCCGCATCGGCTCCGCGGCCCTGGTGGCCGACGGCCTGCACGCCCGCACCGACGGCTTCACCTCCTTGGCCGTCCTGCTGGGCGCCGCCGGCGCCGCGCTCGGCTGGCGCGCAGCCGACCCCGTCGTGGGCCTGCTCATCACCCTCGCCATCCTCATCGTCCTCAAGGACGCCGCCCGCGAGGTCTGCCGGCGCCTGATGGACTCCGTCGACCCCACCCTCGTCACCACCGCCCACGCCGCCCTGCACCGCGTCGACGGTGTCCTGGACACCGGGAAGGTACGGATGCGGTGGATCGGCCACGCCCTGCGCGCCGAAGCCGACATCGTCGTCGACGCCGGACTGACCGTCGTCCAGGCCCATCACATCGCCGTCGCCGCCGAACACGCCCTCCTCCACGCCGTGCCCCGGCTGACCGCCGCCACCGTCCACACCGACCACACTCCCGTCGAAGGCGACCCGCACGCCACCCTCGCCCACCACACCGCCCGCCCGGTGCGTGCGGCCCGGCTCGCTGTCAGTGACCACTGACAGGATCACCGGATGACGAACTCCGCCGCCATCACGGCCTACTGGGACGCCGCAGCCGACGCCTTCGACGAAGCACCCGACCACGGACTGACCACAGCACACACCCGTGCCGCCTGGGCCTCCCGCCTGGCCTCCTGGCTGCCGGCCACCCCGGCGAGCGTGCTGGACGTGGGCTGCGGAACCGGCTCCCTGTCCAGGCTCGTCGCCGAAGCCGGCCACCAGGTCACGGGCGTCGATCTCGCACCGAAGATGGTCGAACAGGCGCAGGGGAAGCTGCGGGCAGCCGGCCTGGAGGGCCGTTTCCTCATCGGTGACGCCGCCGATCCGCCCACCGGCGACGAGCGGTACGACGTCCTGCTCTCCCGGCACCTGGTGTGGACCCTGCCCGACCCGCAGGCAGCCCTTCACCAGTGGACCGCCCGGCTCCGCCCCGACGGCCTGCTGATCCTGGTCGAAGGCCGCTGGCGCGAAGCCGGACAGAGCGGCGTCCCCTACGTGGCCGGCGCCGAGACCCTGCCCTGGCACGGCGGCGTCACCGCCGAAGAACTCACCGCCGCCGTACGCCCGCTGGTCACCGACGTCCGTGTCGAGGCCCTCAGTGACGACCCCGACCTGTGGGGCTGCCCCGTCGCCGACGAACGCTACGCGCTCATCGCCCGAGTCTGACCAGCCTCCGTGCAGCTCGGCGCCCGGCATCACCAGCCGGTGTCGACGTCACCCGGGACTCCGCGGGTCGCCGCCCGCTGGTACCTGTCTCCCGCCGACACCCCGCGCTGCGAGCCGGGCCCGACAGGCCGACCGACGTCAGCCACCCTCCACCCGGGCCCCTCTTTGAGGTGACCCTGCCGCGCGGCACCACCGTGGCGGCTCCACGCCGGCGCACAGTGGGCCGGTGTCATCACGCCCACTGATCCTGCTGCTCCTGGTCCTGTTCAGCGTCACAGGCTGCGCCACGGTGACGTCCAGCTCAGCACCGTCCGACGATCGCCCGCAGGGTGTGCGCGGCCCGGCTGTCCCGGACCGGCCGGCATCGGCAGCGCCGACGGTGTCGGTGGCTCCGCCCTCGGGGCGGTCCGCGCTGGTCCGGATCGGACCCGACCGGCCGCGACGCACACCCGAGCCGGCCCCGGCTCCCGAGCGCCACACCCACGCGCCCGTACGGGCGCCGCGCCCGGCGGTGCCGGCCGAGCGGCCCGCACCTCGAGTCCGCCCGGTGGCCCCCGAGCAGCACGCGCAGCCTCGCGTGGGACCTCGCCCGAAGACGCGGCGCCCGGTCCCGCGGGTGCCGCCGGCCCGGCCGCAACCGCGTGAGCAGATGCGGGATCTGTGCGCCCGCGCCGACGGGGTCGCGTCCTCGGAGGTCGTGGGCCTCTGCCACCAGACCTGGGGGTAGAGCGGTGGGACGCGGGGCCGCGATCCCGACTGCGGCAAGGTCGAGGTCCTTCGTCGATCGTTCGCGGTGTCAGGCCGCGGCGGCGGTCTTCACGGCGTGGGCCACCCGGGCCCGCAGTGCGGCGAACTCGCGTGACGCGCGCAGCTCTTCGGCGTCCACGTCGCCGCGCGGCAGGTCGATGGGCAGGTCCAGGGCGACGGTTCCCGGTCCCTTGGTGAGCACGACGATGCGGGAGCCGAGGAACACCGCCTCTTCGGCGGAGTGGGTCACGAACACCGTGGTCCGCCCGGTCTGCGTGGCCACTCGGCGGACGTCCTCCTGCAGCCGTTCCCGGGTCAGCGCGTCCAGTGCCGCGAACGGCTCGTCGAGCAGGAGGAGCGGGTGCTCGGCGGCGAGAGCCCGGGCGATCGCGACGCGCTGCTGCTGTCCGCCGGAGATCTCCCAGGTGCGGCGTTTCTCCGTGCCCTCCAGGCCGACCCGGGCCAGCAGCCGCGCCCGGTGCTCGGGCCACCGGGCGCGGTCGACGCCCGCGTACCGCAGCGCCAGGTCGACGTTGCCCCCCACGGTCCGCCAGGGGAACAACCGGGGCGTCTGGAACACCACGCCGGCCGCCCCACCGGGCCGCGGCTGGGCGCCGGACACCCGTACGGCGCCGTGCGTGGGCCGCTCGAACCCGGCGATCAGTCGCAGCAGCGTGCTCTTGCCGCACCCGGAGGCTCCCACGAGGACGAGGAACTCACCGGCGGGAACGGTCAGGTCGACCGGTCCCACGGCGGTGACCGTCTCACCGACGCGGCCGTAGCGGTGGACGACGTCCTCGAGCCGGACCGCGCCGTCGTGTCCGGTCGTCGTGCTCTCGGCGGTCGTCGCCGTCTCACTTGAGGACATCGGGCAGCCCCTTGACGTAGAAGGCGTCGCGGATCGCTGCCGCGGACGGCGCGGCGTCGATCTGCTTCTGACCGGCCAGGAACCGCGCGGTGTCGGTGACGTAGGACAGCAGCCTGCCGGGGTTGCCGTCGGTGCCGAGCCAGTCGGGCGAGGTCACCTGCTCGGGGGTGAGGAAGACGCCCTGAGCGAGTTGGGCCCGGGCGTCGGTCTTGCTGATGCCGAGTTCGGCGGAGACGGCGTCGACCGCGCCGTCGGGGTCGGACTTGAGCAGCCTCAGCGCCTCGGCCTCGCTCTTGCGCCAGGCCTCGATCGCCTTCGGGTCCCTGGCGATCAGGTCGTCCGACACCACGGCCAGGTCCAGGGTCGGCTTGCCCGCGGCGCCGACCTGCTTGCTGCTGGTGAGCTGCCTCCCCGTCTTGCGCAGTTCGTCCAGGGTCGGCAGCCAGACGTAGGTCGCGTCGATGTCGCCCCGCTGCCAGGCGGCGAGGATCGCCTGCGGCTGGAGGTCGACGAGCTTGACGTCCGAGGCCTCCAGTCCGGCCGTCTCCAGCGCCGCGAGCAGACTGTAGTGCGAGGTGGAGGCGAAGGGCGTGGCGACGGTCCGCCCCTTGAGACCGGCGACGTCGGAGACGCCGGTGTCCTTGCGGGCGACCAGCGCCTCGTTGTCGCCGGCGACGTCGAGGATCCAGGCGACCTTGTACGGGATGGGGGAGGCCCCGGACAGGCCCCGGGCGAAGGGGCTCGACCCGAGGGCGGCTATGTCGAGGGCCTTGCCGAGGAAGGCCTGGTTGACACTGGCACCGGAGTCGAACTTGATCCACGTGATCTCGTAGCCGGGCAGGGCCTTCTCCAGCAGCTTCCTGTTCTTCACGATCAGGTCGCCGCTGGGGAAGGCGAAGTAGCCGATGCGCAGCCTCTTGGCACCGCCGGACGATCCCTCGTCGTTGGACGAGCAGCCGGTGACGGCGGCGGAGGCGACGCCGAGGGCACCGGCGAGCAGCAGCCGGCGGGAGGGGCCTTCAGGGACACGGGACATCAGGAGGCCGTTTCTGTGCAGTGGGCGGGCGAGTGGGGCAGGGAGGGACGGGCGGTCACACGCGGCCGCGCCAGGGAACGACGGTGCGTTCCAGCCGCAGCAGCAGGCCGTCGATGAACAGACCGGAGACGCCGATGGCGATGATGCCGACGAGCACGACCGGGGTGTTGTTGTAGTTGGCGGCGTCCTTGACCATGCCGCCGATGCCGGGCAGTCCGTTGACCAACTCGGCGGCCACGAGCGAGGAGTAGGCCACGCCCACGGCCAGCCGGACGCCGGTGAGCGTCTCGGGCAGGGCGGACGGGACGAGGACGTCCCTCACCACGTCCCAGCGCGAGGCACCGAGGGCGCGGGCCGCCTCGATCAGGCTGCTCGGTACGGCGGCCACGGCCGTGGTGGTGGAGACCGCGACGGGCGGGAAGGCCGCCACCGCCAGCAGTGTAATCTTCGGTTCCTCGTTGATACCCAGCCAGATGATGAGGAGGGAGAAGTACGCCAGCGGCGGCAGCGTCCGCAGGAACGTGATCCAGGGCTCGAACAGCGAGCGCATCCAGCCGACGGTCCCCATGAGCAGCCCGAAGACCACTCCGGCGCCTATGCCGATGCCGGCCCCGAACGCGATGCGGCGCAGGCTGATGCCGAGGTGTTCCACGAGGTAGGTGCCGTTGTAACCCCGTACGCCGTCGTGCGTGGTGGACACGTTCACGAACGCGTCCCAGACCTGGGCGGGCGGCGGGACCAGCGTCTGGCTCCACGTCCCGCCGGCGGCGAGCAGTTGCCACAAGGTGAGGAACAGCAGGAGCGAGCCGAGGGGCAGTGCGGCCCGGCGGAGCCGGGCCGGGGTGCGGGGGTGGCGTGGCGGCGGCTCCTTGCCGATACCGGCGCGGGGCGCTTGCGGACGTGTTGCCGAGGACATGGGACGGTCTCCATGGGGGCGCCGGGGCGCGGCAGGCGAGGTGCCGTGCTGGACAGGCATGAGCGGACAGCCCTGAGCGGGAGCGGATCAGGGCGAAGAGAACTGTCCCGTCACGAGGAGCGGGTGCGGGACGTCACCGGCGCCGGCGGGACCACCGGGCGGCGGGAAGCGTCAGGGACGCGTCTTCAGCGACAACACGAAGCCGGGCGTCGGCACAGGTCGATGACCAGGCGTCGCACCAAGGGCTCGTGATTCATGGGGCCCATTTCTACAGCAGCCCCCGACGGCCTACCAAGAGCCGTCCCACGTTCTGGGACAGGAGCTGAGACGGTGATCCCGGGGTGAGGGCCGGTCAGGCGAGCAGTTCGCCCACCAGCGCGGCGACCTGCTCCACCTCGATGAGGAAGCCGTCGTGGCCGTGGGCGGACTCCACGATCCGGAGGCTGTCGGACGTGCGGATGCCCGCCGCCAACTCCGCCTGCTGCGACAGCGGGTAGAGCCGGTCGGAGTCGACCCCGGCCACCAGGGTGTCGGCGGTCACCCGGCTCAGGGCGGCGCGCACACCGCCCCGCTCGCGGCCGACGTCGTGGCTGTTCATGGCCTCGCACAGCACGACGTAGCTGCCCGCGTCGAAACGGCGTGCCAACTTGTCGGCGTGGTGGTCGAGATAGGAGTCGACCTGGTACCGGCCACCCGACCACGGTTCCTCCCCGGCTTGGGCGGAGCGGCCGAAGCGGGTATGGAGCTCGGGCTCGCTGCGATAGGTGACGTGGGCGAGGCGCCGGGCGAGGCCGAGTCCGGTGTGCGGCCCGAGTCCGGTGGCGAGGTAGTGACCGTTTCGCCAGTGCGGGTCGGAGCGGATGGCGCGGGTCTGGATGCCGGCCCACGCGATCTGCTCGGCGCTCGCGGCGGCCGTCGTGGCGAGCAGCAGGAGCGCGCCCGTCCGTTCGGGATGCGTCACGGCCCACTCCAGCGCCCGCATGCCACCCATCGAGCCGCCCACCACCAGGGCCCAGCGCTCGACGCCCAGTGCCTGCGCCAGGCCGGCCTCGGCGGCGACCTGGTCGCGCTGGGTCAGGTAGGGGAAGTCGCCGCCCCAGGGGCGTCCGCCGGGGCGGGCGGAGGACGGCCCCGTACTGCCCTGGCAGCCGCCGAGGACGTTGGGGGAGACGACGAACCAGCGGTCCGTGTCGAGCGCCCGTCCCGGCCCGACGAGCCCGTCCCACCAGCCGGGCGTCGGATGGCCGGGCCCGGCGGGGCCGGCCACGTGGCTGTCACCGGTGAGGGCGTGCAGGACCAGCACGGCGTTGGAGCCGTCCGGTGCGAGTCGTCCCCAGGTCTCGAAGGCCAGCCGCAGGCCGGGGAGCCGGCCGCCCGCCTCCAGCCGGAGCGGTGTCTTCGGCTCGTACCACTGGCGGCGGCCGGGCGGGTCCCCCTCCCGCCAGGCCCCGGAGGCGGGCGGGAGGGGGACCCGCCCGGCCCTCGTCACGGTGTTCAGGAGGCGCCCTTCGCGGCGCGGAACCCGGCCTCCAGGTCGGCCTTCAGGTCGGCGAGGTTCTCGATGCCCACCGAGAGGCGTACCAGGCCGGGCGAGGCGCCGGTGGCCGCCAACTGCTCTTCGTCCAGTTGGCTGTGGGTGGTGGACGCGGGGTGGATGATGAGGCTGCGGACGTCGCCGATGTTGGCGAGGTGGCTGAACAGTTCGACGGCGTCCACGAAGCGCTTCCCGGCCTTGACACCGTCGCGCAGTTCGAAGGCCAGGACCGCGCCCCCGCCGCGCGGGAGGTAGCGCTGCCCGGCGTCGTACCAGCGGTTGGAGGGCAGTCCCGGATAGTGGACGGCGGCGACCTCGTCGCGCTGCTCCAGCCACTCGGCCAGGGCCTGGGCGTTGGCGGAGTGCCGCTCGATGCGCAGGCTGAGTGTCTCCACCCCCTGGAGCAGCAGGAACGCGGAGTGCGGGGAGAGGGCGGGGCCCAGGTCGCGCAGCAACTGGACACGGAGCTTGACGGCGAAGGCGCCGGGTCCCAGCGCGGGCCAGTACCGGAGGCCGTGGTAGCTGGGGTCGGGCTCGGTGAAGCCGGGGAAGCGTTCGGCGTGGGCGCCGAAGTCGAAGGTCCCGCCGTCGACGACGACGCCCCCGATCGTCGTCCCGTGGCCGCCGAGGAACTTGGTGGCCGAGTGGACCACGATGTCGGCGCCGTGCTCGATGGGCCGCAGGAGGTACGGGGTGGGCACCGTGTTGTCGACGATCAGCGGGACGCCTGCTTCGTGGGCGACGTCCGCCACGGCTCGGACGTCGAGCACGTTGCCGCGCGGGTTGCCCAGCGTCTCGGCGAACAGGGCCTTGGTCCCGGGCCGGATCGCCGCCCGCCAGGCCTCGATGTCGTCCGGGTCGTCGACGAACGACACCTCGATGCCGAACCTCGGCAACGTGTGACGGAACAGGTTGTACGTGCCGCCGTACAGGGAGGCGCTGGACACGATGTGGTCACCGGCGCCTGCCAGGGTCAGGACGGCCAGGGTCTCCGCCGCCTGTCCGGATGCCAGAGCCACCGCCGCGACGCCGCCCTCCAGCGAGGCGACGCGCTGCTCGAAGACGTCCTGCGTGGGGTTGTGGATACGGGTGTAGATGTTGCCCGGCTCGGCGAGCGAGAACAGGTCGGCGGCGTGCTGCGTGTCCTGGAAGACGAACGACGTGGTCTGGTAGATGGGTGTCGCCCTGGCTCCGGTCGCCGTGTCGGGCGCGGCACCCGCGTGAAGCTGCCTGGTCTCGAAGGACCAGCCTGGGGCGTCGGGCTCGGCCGGCGCTCCCTCGGGCGTGTGACCTGCGGTGACGGAGTCGATCGGCTGGCTCATGGTGGTGCTCCTTGGTGCGGACGTGGGGCGAATGACGGCGCGCGTGACGCGGCGTGGGCGCCGCGAACGAGCGGCACGGCGTGCGGATCACGCGGCGTGCCGGTGGCGTGGGCGATGAACCGCGGCACCGAGGCACGTGCCGGGACGAGGGCGGCCGTCGGTGTGGCGCGGACGGGAGGCGAAGGGCGCGACTGGCCTAACGGCCCGTGGCTTTCAGGCGGTACAACCCGTGGTGGTGACACGCGCGTGGTCGACGTGGCGGCGGGTCACGAGCACGGTCATGCGGCCAGGTAAGCACACGCCGACACCGAAGGACCAGTAGAGCGCGCGTCGTTGAGGGCGCCGCCATACGTCCGCAACAAAACCGCCATGAACGCGGTGGCCCGCTAGGCCGCTCACGGTTGTGTCGTGCGCATGGCAAGTGTGTTGATGGTTGGTCAACTGCCTTGCTCTGAAGATCTGTTGTAGGCAACCGTTGATCTCAGTCCGGAGCGGAACGCCATGGCCCCGGCAGGGGTGCGCGATCACGCGCACCCGCCCCCACAGACGCGCGCCCCGCCCAGGCGCGCGCCGCCAAGAGGAGGATCCCTCGTAATGGCACAACCGCGTAGCAAGAGAATACGGTTCGCCGCGATCGCCGCTGTCGCGGCGAGCACCTTGGCCGGCGGCCTCACCGCCGTCCCCGCACAGGCCGCTCCCGCCGAGGGCAGGGTGCTCGGTGCCGGCTCGCCCACGGCGGTCCGGGACAGCTACATCGTGACGCTCCGGAAGGACGCCGGATTCAAGGCCTCCTCGACCACAGGCAAGAACCTGGTCAAGGAGTACGGCGGCAACGTGAACAAGGCGTTCGGCAGCGCGCTGAACGGCTACACGGCCACCCTCTCCGAGACGGAGGCCAAGCGCCTGGCCGCAGACCCGGCCGTGGCGGTCGTCGAGCAGAACCAACGGGTCAGCGTCACCGACACCACGCAGTCCAACGCGCCGTGGGGCCTCGACCGCATCGACCAGAGCGCACTGCCCCTGTCCCGCACCTACACCTACCCGGACAGCGCCGGCAGCGGTGTCACCGCCTACGTCATCGACACCGGTGTACGCGTCACGCACCAGCAGATCAGCGGTCGTGCCGCCTACGGGTACGACGCCGTCGACGGCGACACCACCGCCGCGGACGGCAACGGCCACGGAACCCATGTGGCCACCACCATCGCCGGAAGCACCTACGGCGTTGCCAAGAAGGCGAAGATCGTCGCCGTGCGGGTGCTGGACAACAACGGATCCGGGACGACCGCCGGAGTCATCGCCGGCATCGACTGGGTGACCCGGAACCACTCCGGCCCCTCCGTCGCCAACCTTTCGCTCGGCGGCGGCGCCTCCGCCACGCTGGACGCGGCCGTGCGGACCTCCATCGCGAGCGGCGTGACGTACACGGTGGCCGCCGGCAACAGCAACGCCAACGCCTCCTCCTACTCCCCGGCCAGGGTCACCGAGGCCCTCACGGTCGGCGCCACGGCCAACACCGACGGCCGGGCGAGCTACTCCAACTACGGCTCCGTGCTCGACCTCTTCGCCCCGGGGTCCTCCATCACGGCCGGCTGGCACACCGGCGACACCGCGACCAACACGATCTCCGGCACCTCCATGGCGACCCCGCACGTCGCCGGAGCCGCCGCCGTCTACCTGGCCAACCACGCCTCCGCCACCCCGGCACAGGTCGCCACGGCCCTCGTGAACGGGGCCACCCCCGGCAAGGTCACCAACCCCGGCTCGGGATCGCCCAACCGGCTCCTGAGGCTCGTACCGTGACCCCCTCGCCGCTCTCCTCGCCCACGAACCGCCCGTCGTGAGCACGGTGCCTCGGAGGCCGCCCCGCCTCCGAGGCGCACCGTTGCCCGACGCCGGAGTACCGTCCCGGGCGCGGGTGTCGCGTCGCGGTGGCGTGCGACGGTCAGACCGTGGGCGATGCACACCAGCGCGAGCCCCAGTTCGTCCCGCAGCTGGTCGGGGCAGTGTGGTGGGGGCTCTGCCCCTCGATCGCGGTGAGCAGGGGAGCGGCGAGTGCGACAGGTACGAGCAGCGCCACGACGGATGCCGCGGCGAGGGCGGCGCGCTGTGCCCGCAGCCGCCGCCGGGACGCCGAAGATCGCCTTCACAATCCCGCAACGAAGCTGTCATGGGGCACGGGGAATCGGCGCCCCTGGGGCCGGGTTGGCCCAGTCATGACTGTAGGAGTGGCTATCGACGCGGCGAACGCCGTCAATCAGATCGACGCCAGTGTGCGACTCGCCGGGGAGGCGGCGGAAGCCGGGTTGAGGTCGGTCTGGTTCGGCCAGACCTTCGGCGCGGACTCACCCCAGCTCGCCGCGCTCGTCGGACGTGAGGTGCCGGACCTGCACGTGGGCACGTCCGCCATCCCCGTCTTCGGACGTCACCCGCTCACCGTCGCCGGCCAGGCCCTCACGGCGCAGGCGGCCACGCACGGCCGGTACCACCTCGGACTCGCGCTCGGCACCGCGCTGCTCACCGAGCGCGGCTTCGGCATCCCCTACGAGCGGCCCATCCGCCGACTGCGTGAGTTCCTCACCGTCGTACGGCAGGTGACCGACACCGGCACGGCCGAGTTCCACGGCGAGCTGCTCACCGCCACCACCCCGGTGCCCGCACGGGTGCCGGGAGCGGAGACCAGGGTCCCGCTCCTGGTCGCCGCGATGGGTCCGCAAGCACTGAGGGCGAGCGGCGAACTCGCGGACGGTATCCTCCCGTACCTGGCCGGTCCCCGCGCCCTCGCCGAGCACATCGTCCCGGCCGTCACGGCGGCGGCCGAGTCCGCGGGCCGCCCGGCCCCCCGTATCGTCGCGATCGTGCCCGGCGTCGTCACCGACGACGTGGCCGCGGCACGCGAGAAGGCCGGTGAACAGCTCGCCTTCTACGAGCAGTTCCCGTCCTACGCCCGGGTCATCGAACTCTCCGGTGGGCGGCGGGCGGTCGACATCGCGGCGATCGGCGACGAGTCGGCCGTCGCGGCCGAAGTCCGGCGTTACCGGGACGCCGGGGCGACCGAGGTGGTGTTCACCACGACAGACATCACGGGCGAGGCCGACCGGCGCCGTACCTGGGAACTCCTCGGCAGTACGGGATGACCGCAGACACGGAACCGCTGCGTGCGGTACGTCGGGGCTGGTTCGGCTCCCCGGCCTCCGTCCTCCGCGGACTGGCAGCCTCAACTACCAGCAGGAGAAGCGTCGTTGACATGCTCCGTGTCGGGTGGTTGTATCCCGTCATGCCTCGCACGGAGCCCCTGACCCGTCGGCGCGCCGTGGACCTCGTCCGCGTGGCCGCCGCGCTGTGTCGGTTCCCCGGCTGACCGATCTTCTCAGGTTCACTTCTCCGACGGCCGTGTCACGCGACGGTGCCGACGCCACTCACAGGCCTGCCCGGCGACATGGCTCACACGTCGGCCGGGCCGCTTCGGCCGTGCCCTCCTACCCACCTACGCTCGACGAGGACTGCCATGCCCGCTGCCGGCAACGCCGCCCACGAGACCGCTTACGACAACCGCAGGCTGCGTCAGTGGCTCGCCGGAGAGGCCAGAGCGGACGGGGTCACGCGCCGCCGACTGCTCACCTTGCTCGCCGCGACCACCGCCGCCACCGCGCTCCCCGCGACCGCCCCGGCCCGCGCCGCCGACTCGCCGATCGTCAAGCCGTTGCCGCCCGACTGGTTCATCCAGCGCGGCACCAACGCAGAAACCCGCTGGGAGGCGCTGCACGGTACCGGCCACCACACTCCCAACGAGCTGTTCTTCGTCCGTAACCACACGGCGACACCCGTCCTGGACGCCGCCGACTGGCGACTGAAACTGTGGGGCGACGGACTGCGCGGCAGGCCGGCCGAGGACAAGCCGGTGGAGTTCGGGTACGACGATCTGCGAGCCCTACCGGCCGTGACCCGTACCGCCTATGTCGAATGCGCGGGAAACGGCCGCAGCCACTACACGACGCAGCAGGGCGAGTCGGTCACCGGCACCGCCTGGACGCTGGGCGCGATCGGCGTGGCACGCTGGCGCGGCGTGCGCCTGGCCGACGTACTCCGCAGGGCCGGGCTGTCCCCTCGCGCCGTGGACGTGCAGCCCCGCGGCCTGGATGCCGAGTACGTCAGCGGTGGCGAGAGCCTCGGTCGGGTGCGTCGTCCGCTGCCGCTGAGCAAGGCGCTGGACGACGTGCTGCTCGCGTACGAGATGAACGGCGAGCCGCTGCCGTACGACCACGGGTACCCGGTGCGGGTGCTGGTGCCCTCGTGGATCGGTATCGCGTCGATCAAGTGGGTCGGCGACCTTCAGGTCTCGGCGCAGCCCCTGTACTCGCCGTGGAACACCACCCTTTACCGGCTGTTCGGCCCCGCCCATCCGGAGGAGGGGAGCGCGCCGCTCACCCGGCAGACGATCAAGAGCGCCTTCGAGCTGGCGAACGGCGCGACGATCCCGGTGGGCGAGAACCAGGTGCTGCGCGGCCGGTCCTGGTCGGGCGCGGGCGGCGTCGCCCGGGTCGACGTCAGCACCGACGGCGGAGCGAGCTGGCGGCGCGCCCGGCTGCACGACCGGCCGCGCCCCGGCACCTGGACCCGCTGGTCCCTGCCCTGGACACCCGTCACGCCCGGGGCGACACAGCTGCTCGCCCGCGCCACGGACACAGCGGGCCGTACCCAGCCGGACTCCGCCGCCTTCAACGCACAGGGCTACCTGTTCGACGCGGTCGTGCGGCACCCGGTGACCGTGGCCTGACGCCGCTCGCCCGGGGGTCCGCGCTGGCTGTCAAGGAGAGGCGGCACACGTGCCCCGATGCCGCGCGGCGAACGGGCGGCCTCCCGGAGTTCGTCACCCTCACCTCGGGACGAGGCTTCGACCATGCGGTCATCGGCCGGGATGAGGGTGCCGTCCACGATCCACAGCCGCTACGCCACGCTGAGCGGCGGATGCTGCCCCCGCGACCGTCCAGATGGCCATGCCCCACTGGCAGAGCGCGGAGACGAGGCCCACCACAAGGCGCACGTACTTGTCCGGGCCGTTCGTGAGCCACACGGTGATGCCTGACGCTCCGGCCGCGGTCGACAGGGCCGCCGGCACGCGCAGCCGGGGCTGCTACGTCGGCCGGGCGCGTGAAGCCGTCGATGCGCTCGTGGCCGACAGCCACCAGCCGATCCCGAACAACGCGAGGAACCCCACCTCTGACTTGAACATGATCAACACCCTGGGCGGAAGAGGGGTCCGCCGGCCCAAGGGTGCTCGAGTTGACGCGCGCTGGGGTTCAGCGAGCGGTCGAGTCCTTGGTCAGCGCGTCCATGAAGAGGTCGACGAGCGGGCGGGCTTGCTCCTTGGTGCCGTGCTGCACGGAATAGGCGATGCCACCCATGAGGAGCAGGACATCGTCCGGGGCGACGTCCGTTCGTAGGCTTCCGTCCCGGGCGCCGGCCGTGAGGAGGGTGGCGACGGCGTCGGTGAGGAGTGCACGGCTGTCGGAGTAGGGGTCGACGCCGGAGGCGATGACCGCATTGAGGGCTTCGGACATTCCGCTCTTCGCCGTGGCGTAGTGGATGAAGTGTTCCATCCACAGCCGGGTGGCCTCGGCGGCCGAGTGCCGGGTGAGGAGGTCGTCCACCTTCTCGCACACCTGGGTGAGTTGGCGCCGGTAGGCGGCGTCGATGAGGACTTCCCGGGTCGGGAAGTGCCGGTAGAGCGTGCCGACACCGACGCCCGCCTGCTTGGCGATGGCGGCAGGCGCGGTGTCCAGCCCCTGTTCGGCGAAGGCCTGCGCGGCGACCTCGAGCAGGCGCTCCCGGTTCTGCAGCGCGTCACTCCTGGTGCGGCGGGGCGTGGCGGGCATGCGAGTTCCTTCGGTGTGTCGGTCGCCGGTTGCTTTCCGGAATCTGTTCCGCTTAACTCCTAAACGGAACAGATTCCGGTATCACTCTACTCCAGGAGACCCTCATGCCTGCCCCCTCCGACAAGGCCGCACGTCACTGGTTCGTCACCGGAGCCTCCGGTGGACTGGGGCGCCGTCTCACCGAGCATGCCCTGCGGAACGGCGACCGCGTCACGGCGACGGTCCGCCGCCCCGCGGCCCTGGAAGACCTGCGGGAGGCGTACGGCGACCGGTTGACCGTCGAGACACTCGACCTCACGCGGCCGGCCGATGTGGACAAGGTGGTCGCCAGGACTCTCCGGTCCGGGCCCGTGGACGTCGTGGTCAACAACGCCGGATACGCGGTTGTGGGCGCCGCCGAGGAAATGACCGCCGAGCAGATGCGCGACCAGATCGAGGTCCTCCTGCTCGCGCCGATGATGATCACCCGAGCCTTCCTGCAGTCCATGCGCGAGCAGGGCGGTGGCCGGATCATCCAGATCTCCAGCATGGGCGGCCAGATCGGTACCCCTACTCACAGCTCCTATCACGCGGGCAAGTGGGGGCTGGAGGGCTTCACCGAGAGCGTCAGCCGCGAGGTCTCCGACTTCAACATTCACCTCACTCTGGTCGAACCCGGCGCCACCCGCACCGGCTTCGCCTCGGCCCTGCAATACACCACCGAAACGACTGTCTACCGCGACAGTGCCGTCGGCCGGACCCGGCGCTACCTGGAAACCGCAGACGAGAACGTCTTCACCGGCGACCCGGCCAAGCTCGCCGCCGCCATCTACGACACCACCCGCCACCCGAGCCCGCCCCTGCGCCTGACTCTCGGCGCCGACACCTACGGCGCAATCCACGCGGCACTCACCGAACGTCTCACCGCGCTCGAGGCTCAGAAGGAGCTCGCTGAATCTGTCGCGTTCACCCGCTGATCTGTCCCAACGGCACGACCGTCAGGGAAGGTCACCGCCATGGGCTTTGCGCGTCTCTGCGGCTTCGGTGTCCGGAAGTCCGGCACGTCGTGCCACCTGGGGCGCGTCTGCGAGCAGGTCTCGCCCGGAGCGGGAACGAGGCGAGAGAGGCGGTTGCTTCGTAGGGCCGGCGGTCTTGTCGTACCTCGTCGTGACGCGCCACCGCGCGCCGGGCACCGCGGCCCGGCCCACGGCCACTGCCCGCACGGGCTCAGGCGGAGGCGCGGGCGATGGTGCCCGCGGTGAGCGTGGCCAGCATCTCCTGCAGAGCAGTCATGAAGTCCAGCTTGAACGCGGTGAGTGAGGGGTCGGCTTCGTAGGCGGCGAGCATCGCCGGGGAAGGCCGTGCATGGGTCCACACGGCACCGACGGCCATGATCATGGCCGCGGTCAACTGCGGTGCGCTGTTGCCCAGCTCGGGAAGGTGCCGGTGGGTCAACGCCGCGATGTCGGCGACGTTGGCCACGGCCGCGCGCTTGTAGCGGGCGGCCACCTGGGGGGAAACGTTGTGTTCCAGTACGCCCGCCTGCGCGCTCAGCAGGTCGCACAGGATCCGGCGTTGGGCGACGGAGCCCGCGATGACGGCGGCGAACTGCTCTGCGCGCCGGTTCACCGGAGCGTCCTGGTCGATGCCGGCGTGCGCAAGAGCGGGCAAGTCGGCCACCCACTGCCGCCAGGCACGGTCGAGCAGCTCCAGCAGGATCGCCTCACGCGATTCGAAGTAGCGCAGCACATTGGACTTCGCCAGCCCGACGCGGCGGCTCAGCTCGTTCAGGCTGATCTCGCCGATGGACATCTCCTCGAGCATGGCGGCGGTGGTGTCGAGGATGGCCTGGCGTCGTAGCTCACGCTGCTCCTCACTGCGTGCGCGCTGGAAGTTCGTCATGTCCCCAGGTTACAGACTGCCGGTCTTTTGACATCAGACCGACGGTCTTCTACGTTGGGTCCAGCCGAACAGACCACCGGTCTGAAAAGGGGGCGGATCTTGGACCGCGCACCAGGACCGACGCCCTTCGTCGATGCAGTCGTCAACGGGGCTGTCTCGACGTCGTCGGCCAGCTGGACGGACGACACCATCTGGCGCGGCGGCAGCCTGGGAGAACACCGCGGCAACGACGCCTACAGGACGTTCATGGCGGCCCAGTGCCGCCGGTGCCTCCAGGGGCCTGCGCCTGGACCGCGTCCAGGTCGTCGCCGAAGCCACCTTCGCCGAGGACATCCTCGGCATGCTCTTCCAGCTCGACATCACGGCCCTGCCGAGCGCCGCACGACCGAGCACAACCTCAACGAATCCGAGGAGCGTGACAACGGTGAACCACTGGACTCCCGACGACATCCCCGATCAGACCGGCCGCACGGCGCTGATCACCGGCGGGAACAGCGGGATCGGGTTCGAGACCGCCCGCGCGCTCGCCCGGCACGGGGCCCGCGTCATCCTGGCCGGCCGCAGCCAGACCAAGCTGGACCAGGCCGCGGAGGCTGTGCGCGCCGCGACCCCCGAGGCCCGGACGGACACCCTCGTGCTCGACCTCTCCGACCTCTCCTCCGTCCGCGACGCGGCCACCCGCATCGCCGAGACCGAGACGGTTGACCTGCTCTTCAACAACGCCGGCGTGATGAACCTGCCCGAGCGGCGGACCACCCGTGACGGCCTCGAAATGACGGTCGGCACCAATCACCTCGGCCACTTCGCCTTCGACGCCCAGGTCTGGCCCGCCGTGCGCCGCTCGTCCGCACCGCGCGTGATCACCGTCAGCGCCATCGCGGCGCGGTGGCCGATGGGCAGACTGGACGACCTGATGAGCGAAAAGAGCTACCGAGCCATGGGCGCCTACGCCAAGTCCAAGCGCGCCAACATCGTCTACACCCTCGAACTCGCGCGCCGCACCGCAAGCAGCCCCGTCGAGGCGATCGTCGTCCACCCGGGGTCGGCGATGACCGGTCTGCAGCGGCACGGCAACGGCGCTCTGAGCCGTATGGTCACCCCGATCGCCGCACGCCTGCTCATGGGCTCGGCCGGGGGCGCGGCCTGGCCCTCCCTGTACGCGGCGACCAGCCCGGACGTCCGGTCGGGCAGGTTCATCGGCCCCGCCGGACGGGACCAGACCTCCGGCACCCCCAAGCCCGCCAAGCTCCCCACCGGCGCCGACGACCCCGCGGAGGGCAGGCGGCTGTGGGCGGCGAGCGAGCAGCTCACAGATGTCCCCTTCGAGCTCGAAGCCGGGGCCGCCCTCTAGTGTCCGTCAACACAGGCCGCTAGACGGTGAGTTCACGGCGGCGTGGAACGCCGCCGTGAACTCACCGATGAGGAGCGGGAGTCTCCTGGCGCGACCTGCCGGAAGACGTGCCCTGGCCGGGGCGCCCTCGGGCCACAGCGGAGCATTGCGACGAAGTACGGGCGTTCCTAGCGCCAGGGATCGAGGGCCAGCTTGCCCGTGGTCTCGCCCGCTTCGAGTCGCTGGAGCACCGCCGGTCCGTCGGCCAGGGGGTGGACGTGTGGGGTGCCGGGCGGGTAGACGCCGTGGGCGATGAGAGCCTCGATCTCGACGAGCAACGACCGGTAGAGGGACGGCGCCGCGACCGCCAGCGCGCCGATGTGCAGGCCCTTGATCTGGACTTGGTGGGTGAAGATCAGGTCGTGTGTGGTCAGAGTGGCGTCACCGGAGGCGGCGCCGAACACGACGATGCGTCCGGTGAAGGGCTTGGTGACCGACAGGCTGGCCTCGAACGTGGCCTGGCCCACCGACTCCAGGACCAGGTCGACCCCGCCGGTGAGGCGGGTGATCTCCTCAGCCAGATCGGGGCGTCGGCTGTCCAGCACCGCGTCGGCGCCGAGGGCTTTGACGGTGTCGTGCTTCCCGGGCGAGGCCGTCGCGATCACCCGCGCACCGTAGTGGCGGGCGAGGCGGACCGCGGCCTGCCCCACGCCGCCGGCCGCGGCATGAACGAGCACCACCTCACCCGTCTTGATCTCGCCCAACGGCTTCAGTGCCGCCAACGCGGTGGCCCAGTTCAACACCAGACCGAGAGCCTGGGCGTCGCTCCAGCCGGACGGCACAGGAAGCACACCCGCGGCCGGCATCGTCATGTACTGCGCGAAGGCGCCCGGTCCGGCTCCGACGACATGGGTGCCGAGCGGCAGCGGATTCTCGACGTCCGGACCGACCTCCACGATCTCGCCGGCGGCCTCGAAGCCCGCCACGTAGGGTGCCTGTGGGCCTCCGCCGTAGGTGCCGTGGGTCTGCATGACGTCGGCGAAATTGACCCCGGCCGCACCGGTGCGGATCAGGTACTCGCCGGACCCCGGGGTGGGGCGGCGGTGATCCGCCGAGAGAGCCAAGTCCTTCGGCCCCTGGCTCGACTGCTGGACCAAGGCTCGAATGGTCTGCTCAGTGGTGTTCTGTTGCTTGTTGATCTCCATGCACCGACCGTAGGAACCTCACACTTACGTCAAGGTCAAGCGGCAGTCAGAGATCAGTACGGCGGGCCTCTCGCAGGTAGGCGTCGAGTGCCGCCTGCTGACCGCTGAGCACGGCGATGCGCGCGGCAAGCCGATCGCGATACCCCTGCACCTCATGCAGGAACTCCGAGCACACCACTTCGGTGCCGGCATCTAATCCGTCAGTGAGGCCGGGCAGGACTTCCCTGATCAACCTCACGGGCAGCCCGGACTCCAGCAGCGAGCGGATGACGAGCACCCGGTCGATGGTGGACTGGCAGTAGTCACGGAACCCGTTGCTGAAACGGCCGGGAACGATCAGGCCCTCATCCTCGTAGTGCCGCAACGATCGCGCACTCACGCCGCTGGCTCTGGAAGCTTCACTGATCCTCATACCTGCCTCCAACGACCGGCCGCACCGCCATCTTCCAGCACCCGCTGCGACGTCAACGATCTCATGCCCTGTAACACCTGGGCTTGAAGACGACCTAAGAGCGCAAGTTGTCCTGGCCAGGCGAGAGTTACTACAACTTTGCCGCGCTCGTGGACTCACGGACACGACTGCGGCCGATCATCCTCACCTGCTACCGCAGGCAACGCAATTGAGACGCCCCCTTGCCGATGGGGACTCAGAAGGTCTATGCGGCCAGTTCCTGCTCCAAGCCGTCGAGGAGGGCTCGGAGGCCGAACTCGAAGGTCCTGTCGGGAGCGGCGGCATAGTCGGTTGCGGCCTGGGTTTCCAGCCGGGCGCGCAGGCGTGGATAGCGCATGGCGATTTCCTGCGCCTTGGTCAAGGCGTTCTGGAATCGCTCCTCGGCGGTGCTGTGGCCATCGTTGAGTTTCCGTGTGAGTGAGGCAGTCGCGGCGGCACCAGCGGCATTACCGAGGACGTAGGTGAAAACGGCGGCCGCGGCCTGGTCGGCCTGGGTGCCGGTGAAGCCGGCGGATTCGTAGACGGCGAGGCTGTGGTCGTCGTGTCGGGCCTTGCCCTCGCCATAGACGACATGGGCAGCGAAGACCTGCACCAGCCACGGGTGCCGGACGAACATCGCATACAGGTCGGTGGCAATGGCAGTGGCCGCGGCGCGCCACGTGACCGCCTTGAGGTCGGCCAGTGTGAGCTCGCTCCACACCCGGTCGGTGGCGAGCAGAACGAGGTTGTCCTTGTTCTTGACGTGCCAGTACACGGCCGTTGCAGCAGAGTTGAGCCGATTGCCCAAGGCGCGCATGTTGAGCCCCTCGAGGCCCTCGGCGTCCAGGAGCTCGATGGCGGTGCGGACGATCTGGTCCAGGGTGAGGGTGTCGCGTGCCATGGACTCACGATAGGCAGGACTTGCACAAAGTTCAAGACGGCCCTTGTGTCTCGCTCAAAAGGGGCCTACCGTCTACCTGGTACCGACTTGAACTAAGTGCAAGTCCTTGGAGCGTCCTATGAATGCCCTCGCCGCCGTCATGCAACTGCTCGTCGCTGCTGTCTTCCTCAGTATCCCGCTGATCCGCCACCGCTACGGTCCCGCCGCGAAGACGGCCGCAGTGGCCGAGCTCCGCCGCCAGAACGTGCGTCCTGAGGTGCTGGAGGAGAACAAGCTCCGGTTCGACGCCGGCGGTCACGAGACCGCGGCCCCGGTGGCCGTGGCCGCGGTGATGACCGCCCTCGCCGCCGTGAACTTCGCGGGCGCCGACCTGGCGCAACTGCTGACCTGGCTGTTCTCCTCGCTCGTGATGCTCATGAACGCGGTGATCGTCTACAGCAACCTCACCGCGGTGCGGTCCGTGGAGGCCGCCTTCCGTCGCAAGGGAGACCTGGAGCTGGCCCGCGTCGAGGTCAAGCCTTTCCTCCAGGCCGCCGAGGACGCCTTCCCTCGCTGGGTGCGAGCACAGACCTATCTGCGGAACACCGTGATCTTCGGTGGCTCTAGCGTCGCGCTGATTGCTGTCTCCCTCATCTGACAGGACGTACAGAGCCGGCCTTCGCGGCGCCGTGGGCGCCCCGAAGGCCTACGTCGCTCTTCGGTCGCTTGCGCTCGGGACGAGGAAGGGCCGCTGCCGGCAGCCCGCGCACGTTGGCCCCACTCGTCCGCTGCCACTCGCCAACTGCATGACCTTTCGCCGGTGATCGCAAGCAGTCAGAGTTGGTGCCAGCCGGGG
This sequence comes from Streptomyces ambofaciens ATCC 23877, assembly GCF_001267885.1. NCBI lineage: Bacteria > Bacillati > Actinomycetota > Actinomycetes > Kitasatosporales > Streptomycetaceae > Streptomyces > Streptomyces ambofaciens. The sequence continues at coordinate 7,994,687 of NZ_CP012382.1, forward strand.
AGCAGGCAGGGCCCCGGCCCCGCGCGGTCCCGGCTCACAGTGAACTGCGGACTTGCTGAGGTGTCGTGGCGATCCGCGTGGCGACCGCCAGTCGAGGAGACCTCTCTGCCGCATCTGATCTCGCCCCGTACGCCGCTCAACGCAGTACTGCTACATATCGTTGTGTACGCGACCTCACCGACGACTCGCCGAAACGGCCGACGCCACGCCGCTGGCAGGCCCTCGTCAGCTGGTGCTCGCCCACTGGTGGGCGCTGCCTTGGTGGACCGCGGCGTAGATACGGTCGCGCAGTAGGTTGGCGTCGAGGTCGGTGAGGGTGCGCTCCAGGTGCCGCAGGACCACCTTGAGGAGGACGTTCTTCTGGTCCGGGCTGGCTCCGAGCCGTTCCAGGGCCTGCGGCGGTAGTTGCCGGCACGGCGTCTCGGTGAGGATCTCGACCGACTCCACGCAGTCGGAGTCGGGGCCGAGAGCGTCGCGGACGCGGTCTCCCAGGTCTTCGGCCAGGTCGTCGCAGTCAACCGCTACGGACAGGTCCCGGCGAATAGCGGGCATGGCGGACACAGGCCGGTAAGGGGTCAGGTCGGCCATCTGGCCAGCCACGGACGGTTCAGCCGAACGCAGGATGCGGATGTCCGGGATGCCCTTGAGCAGCATGAGCATCCGGTCCAGCCCCATACCGAGGGCGAGGCCGCTCCATGAGGCGTCGAGACCGGCCCGCTCGAGCACCGTGGGATGCGCCAGGCCGCATTCCGCCACCTCGATCCACTCACCCTCACGATCCACGTCCACCTGACGGCCGGAGAGGGTGTAGGGGTGGACGCGGTCCTCGTGGCGGTGTTTGGCCCCGGGGAGGAGCGCTTCGATGAGAGTCTTGACCATCTCGTCCAGATCGGCCGTGGTCATGGGGTCCGGGCGGCGGGTGACGCGCCACAGGTCGAGCTGATGGGGGGTTCCGGTGTGCATGCGGTCGATGCTGTCGCGGCGGTAGACCAGGCCGGGGCATACCAGGAGCACGTCGTCGGCCGGTTCCGCGGCCAGGGCACGCAGCGCGGCCGGTACCAGCGCGCTGGAGTGGCTGCGCAGCATGCGCCGACCGTCGACGTAGCGGGTGTAGCGGGTGTCTCGGGTCACATCCTCGGGGCGGTAACCGAGGTTGTCGTAGTTGTCTCCGACGGTGACGGCGCGTTCGCCGCGGCACCAGCGGACCTGGCAGCCCCAGCGGTCCACCAGAGCGTCGACGGCGTGGCCCAAGACGAGCTGCAGGGCGTGCGGTCCGGCGGAAGGATCGGTGAGGTCTCGGATTGACAGGTCGTGGGCGAGCTGTTCGGCGGAAAGGTGAGCGGACATGTCGGCGGCCTCCAAAGAGCAGTGATGGGGTTTCGAACTCCCCCCAGCCCCTGGGCCTGACCGCACAGTGGGGTCGGCCGACTCAGCTCCGAAGTCGCGGCGAAGTCCGACCCCTGCGGCACCCTTCGGGGACCAGGGGGCCGGTAAATCGGCGAGAGATCGCTACGACGGCCACACCGTCACTTTAGCTGGGCTTCTACGCCTCCCGCAGGCATTAAGTAGCGTCTGGTTCATCGATGCCTGTTTCATCTTGCCTAGCTGCCCCGCCAGTTGGGTGACCTTGCCGGTGCGGCGGCGGGCCATGAAGCTGGTCGACGAGCTGGATCATGGTGGATAGCGGGCGGTCCTTCTGCCTGTCGGCGAGCAGGTCAGCGCCGGTGTGGAGGGTTCGCCGTGCGGTATAGAGAGGGTCGCTCCTGCGTCTACGGTGCCCGTGGATGGCCAGTTGGACACGTCGGCGACATCGGTCGAGTGCGTTGCCGGGGAGACGCACGACGTGGAATGGGTCCATGACCGCGGCTGCGTCGGGTAATTCCTCGCTGGCGGCGGAATTGAACCCGGTGAAACCGTCTATCGCGACGACCTCGACGCGGTTGCGCCAGGAATCTCCGCGTTCGGCGAGCCAAGCCTTGAAAGCCTGCTTGGAGCGGCCTTCGACCATGCCGAGCAGCCGGGCAGGGCCGGTACCGTCGCCGTTGCCGGGCAGGTCAATGATCACGGTGACGTACTTTTCGCCACGTCTGGTGTGGCGCCAGACGTGCTCGTCGACGCCGATCGCGGTGACGTCGTCGAACCGACCGATGTCGTCGATGGGGACACGCTGGCCCTCGGCCAGGACAGCGTCGTTGGCGGTGTTCCAGGCGACCCCGAGCCCTTCGGCGACACGGGCGACGGCGAGGTGTTGGCAGACGATGGCTTCAAGCGCCCACCGCAGCCCGCGGCGCGAGAGCTTCGCCCGCGGCTCAGCCGCCTTGGTTGTGTCTTGCCGCCACACGTGCCGGCAGTCGATGCAGCGGTAGCGTCGGATCGTGACGTGAAGGATCGTGGGCCGCCAGCCCAGTGGCTTGTGCGCCAGTCGCCGGGGTGACGGTGTCGCGCGGTGTGCCTTGGCAACCGCAACGACGGCACCACTGATCGGACTCGACGACCCGGCACGCGAGAACCGCATGGTCCGGGGCGAGTCGCTGACCGGTGACTTCGAGCCCGAGCTCGTCAAGGCGGCAGAAGGTATTCATGTCAGTGCGGGCGAAGCCGGACTCAGGGGTGGCGTCGTGCAACGTCCAGGTCTTCCGGATGGGCTTGCTGTAGGAACCCTCGGTCCGCGGGAAGCGGTTGACGATCTGAAGCCATTCAGATGAGGGCGAATCGTCCTGCTTCGGCCCCGGCCGCGCGAAGGTGACCGGGGCGGGAACTTGAACGGTGGCCTTGGTCGTGGCTTGTGAGGCGGTCAGGTCTGGGGGATTCAGCGGCTGATGTCGTCCAGCTCGGTCAAGTCCTGATGAGAGAGGAAGAGTCCCGCGCCGGCGACGTTCTGGCGCAGGTGTGCCGTCGATGACGTGCCGGGGATGAGCAGGATGTTCGGTGCTCGCTGCAGCAGCCAGGCCAGTGCGACGGACATCTGTGTCGCCTCCAGTCGAGCGGCGACCGCCGAGAGCGCCGAGGACTGAAGCGGGGTGAAGCCCCCGAGGGGGAAGAAGGGCACGTACGCGACGCCGTCGTCGGCGAGCCGGTCGATGAGCTTGTCGTCGTGGCGGTGGGCGAGGTTGTACATGTTCTGCACGCACGCGATCGGCGCGGTGCTCTGTGCCTCGGTGACCTGCTCCTCGGTGGCGTTGCTGATCCCGAGGTGGCGGATCAGGCCCTGCTGCTGGAGTTCGACGAGCGTCTCGAACGCCTCGGCGAGCGAGCCGGGCTGGGGGACCTTCGGCGTTGCCGAGTCGGAGGTTGACCAGGTCGAGGACGTCGAGGCGGAGGGACTTGAGGTTGTCGTGGACCTGGCGGCGCAGATCTTCGGGTCGGCGGGCTGTAGGCCAGCCGCCCTGTTCGTCGCGGGTCGCGCCCACCTTGGTCAGGATGTGCAGCGACTCGGGATAGGGGTGCAGTGCCTCGCGGATCAACTCGTTGGTGACGCGCGGCCCGTAGGCGTCGCTGGTGTCGATGTGTGTGATACCGAGGGCGACCGCTTCACGCAGCACGGCCAGGGCACCCTCGCGATCGGCGGGCGGCCCCATGACCCACGGGCCGGCCAGTTGCATGGCGCCGTAGCCGAACCGGGTGACGGTCAGGTCACCCAGAATCCAGGTGCCGCCGGGAAGGGACAGGGAGGGTGTGCTCATCTTGTTGCCTTTCGTCGTGCACTTGGGGGGTGGCGCCTGCTGCCTCCCTGCATCAGCATGGGAGAGGAACTTCCTGTCGGGAAGTAGGCACTTGGAAGTGCGTAACCCACCCAGGGGTGAGAGGTGCGATCAGTGACGACGATGAAGGCGGCCCAGAAGAGGGCTCAGGCCAAGGTGGAGTACAACGCGTTCCTGGCAGGGTGCCCCAGCCGGCAACTGCTCGACCGAATCTCGGACAAGTGGGTCGTCCTGATCCTGTGTGCGCTGGGCGGCGACAACAGCCCTGGCCAGCCCGGCGCGGCACACGCAGACGCTCCGAAGGCGATGCGTTACTCCGAGATCTCTCGTCTTCTGGCCGGGGTCAGCCAGAAGATGCTGACCCAGACGCTACGGTCGCTGGAGCACGATGGTCTGCTCACCCGTACCGTGACGCCCACCGTCCCTGTCACCGTCTCCTACGAGCTGACCGACCTCGGCCTCTCGCTCCACCACATGACCCGCGGGCTCAGAAACTGGGCGCAGACACACATGGCGGAGGTCCTCGCAAACCGCGAGAACTACGACGCTCGCACCCCCTGACTTCTCACATCCAACCGTCCAACAGCTCTACATTCTCGGCCTACACCCTCAACTGCGAAGAGCCGCCAAATCAGGTAGATCGATACCGCTTTCGGGTTGACGACGTTGGCCAGCAGTGCTCGGGCATAGGCGGAGTCCGCCCATTTCGGCTGCTGGCGGAGGCCGGGAGCGGGTATGCGTCGTATTTCATGTGGTGGATCGATATGTCGAGATGCCCGGGCTGACCAGGTAGTCGGCGCCGACGAGCTAGACGCCGGCGAAGGCTTGACTGGAGTGCATGACCAGGGCCGACAGGCCGACCGCGGCGAGGGTGTCGTGAATGAAGAGACCGGTTGCTGTGCCGAGGATGATGGGTAGGGCCTGGCGGCGGCCGTCAGTTCAGCGGTGCGCGACGACTCCCAAAGTGATCTTGAGATGCCGCCCCGTCATGCCCTTGGCCTTGGTGATGCCGAAGGTATACCGGTCGATCATGGCCGTGCCGCTCGCCGTCATGCGCTTGCCGTCGTGGGTAACCTTTTCGAGTGTGACAGCGATTGGCTGAGTCACCCCGCATACTGTCAACTCGCCGTACAGAGTGGCATCAGTGCCAGTTCGTTCCAGACGTTGGCTCCGAAAGCCGATCTCGGGATACTGAGCCACGTTGAGGTAGTCAGAGGACCTGACGTGGTCGTCACGTTGCTGATTGCCCGACTCGAAGCTTCCTGCCTCTATCGCGACGTGCACCAATGACTCTTCTGCCGGGTCCGCCACAGTAATGCGGCCATGACCGATGGCGAAGGTACCTCGGACTGGGAGCAGCCCGAACATGGCACGCGTGTTGAAGCGGACCGTTGATGCCGCCTGGTCGATCTCGTATGCACCTGCCGCTGGTGAGAGCTGGTTCCCTGATACTGCCATGAGCTCGTAGCCTCCGATTGCTGAAGATCAACCCGTGGTGGGTCAGCCTCTCGCAGCCGCAGCGGGTATGCCAGCCCTCAAGTGCAGGCGTGGTTGACAAGGAGGTCCTGGCGGGCTGCCAAAGCGTTGTCGAGCTGTGTCTCTGCCAGCGGGTGCTTGCCGTACCAGTACGGTCACGACGGTGGTCAGAAGGCGGCACGTTCGGCCCACAGCAGGGCCAAGCCGCGTCCGCACTGGCCGGAGCCGCCGGATCTGTGGCGCCTGGGTGGTCTGGTCACACGCCCCGCCGGATTCCCCCGGCGGCGCGTCGTATGGTCAGCGTCGGCCGGGGTGGAGACAGGCGGTGGCAAACTCCTACAGGGCGTGGCACGCGAACAAGGCCGCGGCCGACGTTCGTCGGCGCACCGGTGGAAGATGAGGTCGGCGAGCTACGCGGCGAAGATGAGTACCGCAGTCAGGCGAGACGCTGCCAGCCTGCCGGGCGCCAGACAACGGCAGGTGTTGCCAGGCCGGATCAGGGGTCGACGACCTGCTCAAGCAGTCGTCGGCCGTCCGTGGTGTCTTTCCGTAGGCGGGGGAAGCCACTCGTGGTGACCGGATGGGGGCGGGTTCCGGTGAATGAGGTTGTAGCGCTGAGGCGGCCGAGCGAACAGGTCGTTGAGGGACTGGCGCGCCCGCCAACCGTGACCGTCGGTGATCTCGCTGGGAGCAGCGTTCACAGGATTGTCCGTGTGATACCAGCGCACCGCCCCAGGCCACTTGCCGGTGTCGGGCAGACTGACCGTCACCTGGCTCTCAACGCTGAGGTCTACGGTCCTCAACATGGGCACCAGTCAGCACCAGCCGCGCCCCCGAGGAAGCCTGGGCCTGCTGCCGCCTTCCTTCCTGCCTCCCAAGCTGGTCCCGCTTCAGCGCAGTCCACCGTCGATGCCCTTGCCATCGCTCGGCTGCAGAGCGAGATCCAACGTATCTGCCCAAGCGTGGGACGTGCTCCTGTCCCGTAGAACAGCTGGCCACCCGGGTGCTGGCCGTTGGCGGTGACGTCCGGAGCGCGCGGGAGGGGGGCGAGGGTCCCGGCTGGCGGGCTGAGGCGCCCGGGACGTGTTCAACGCCGGGTCAGGATGCGCAGCTCCCCGTCGTCCGGGTCGCCGAACCGGACGAACAGCTCGGGGTTTCGCTCGGTGCCGCCGATGGTCCAGTACGTCTCCTGACCGCATGCGCTGTCGAGGCGTACGAGGACGCCGTCGCGGTCGGTGTCCCGCACGTCGCTCTCCTCTTCGCGCGTCCATCTGCCGGTGCCGTCGCACAAGGTGAAGTCGCCGTCCTCGTCGGCGTCGTTGTGGGCCGGCACGTGGGTCAGTTCCGCCCGGCCGTCCGGGGCAAGCAGCAGCACGCCCCCGTCCGCGCCGTGCCAGTTGCCGAGGAGCTGCCCAGCGGCCAGCTCAGGTGGTTCGTAGTGGCCGGCCAGCGAGCCTGCTGTCACACCGCAGACGACGAGGAGGACGAAACTCGCGCCCGCGGAACGGAGCCAGACACCCCACGATCCCCACGGGCGTCCGCGTAGGAGGGCGAGGGCCAGCACTGGCAGGGCGCCGACGCCGGCGAACCACGGGAGGGTGTCGGTGACCGGCCATCCCCACACCGCATGACCCAGCGCCGCCCACACCGTGCCGATCAGCGCGGATCCGGCCAGATGCCAGGACCATTCCGGTCCTCGGGCGGTGCGGGGCCGCAGCTGGGCCAGAGTCGCGGCGGGCATGATCTGCACGGTCGCGTGGAGGAGGCCAAGCAACGGCAGGACCAGTAGCACACAGAAGATGCCCAGGTAGGCGCCGCCGCCCTGGTCGTAGTCGTCCCGGCCCGCCTCCATGGCGAACCACCACGCCAGCCACACCAGCGGCAGCTGTCCCGCGCACAGCGCGGCCGCACGGTTCCACTCATCGTTCGACCAGGTGAGCCGCCGGCGTATGCCGGGTTGCCCCGTCTTCCCCCACCCCATGCCCGCAGCTTACGACCCGCGTCATGACGGTGGCGGGGAGGGGTCATTTCGATGCCGCTGCGGGGGCGCTAGCAGCGCCTGGCGCACCAGCTCCACGGGCAGTCGGCACCCGGAGCTGATCTTCGGCGGAACCGGTTACGGCGTCGGCGGCGCATGCCTGGCTTCCGGCAGGTGCGCTCACGTCTTTGGGGCGAGGGAAGGGGCCGACCTGGGCGGGTCAGGCCGGCGACGCGCGGGCGAAGGCTGATAGATGGGCCTCGCGTTCTGCGGCCGCTCTGCCGTTGAGTGCCTACGGCCACCGAACAGGCAGATCTGGGCAGGCTGCGGCTGTGACGGTCACGCCGTGTGTGATGACCAGCCCGTGGAGGTGGGACGTTGGCAGCGCTGTCTCACCATCTCACTCGGTGGAGGCGTCTTCTGGTTGAGTTTCACTGTAACTGTTACTGTTTCAGCCAAAGAGGGGGGACAAGCATGAGCGCCAACAGCAGGATGACGATCGCGGTCCATGTGCTGACGTGGATAGCCCTGGTGCATGGCCGTGGGCGCGACGTGGTCACCTCGGACCAGATCGCCACGAGCGTTGCCACCAACCCGGTTGTGATCCGGCGCAGTCTCGCTGATCTGCGCAAGGCGGGGCTGGTGACGGTACGGCAGGGGGCGGGAGCCGGTTACACGCTGGCGCGCGCCCCGGAGTCGATCGCGCTGCTCGACGTCTTCCAGGCGGTGCACGACGAGCCGCTGTTCGCCCTGCATCGCAGCGAACCAAACCAGGTGTGCCCCGTCGGCCGTGGCATCCAGCCCGCGCTGCGGCACGTCTATACCGACGCGGAGGAAGCCTTCCGGCGGGAACTCGCCGGTGTATCGATCGCGGACGTCCTGCGGGACACCCTGGCCCCCGGCTCCGGTTGAACCGTCAACGGGTCGGCCGGGGCTGGCCCTTGGCCGCAGCTGCAACAACATCCGTCTCATCAAATTGCATCGCCAAGGGTCGCTGTACGGCCCGTGATTCGACTACGGAGGGGAACCCCATGCGGGCGATCGAGTACCGGCGCCACGGCGGCTACGAGACACTGCGACTTGTGGACCGGCCGGCACAACCAGCCACCGGCGGCCGGGCGTCGGTCCGGCTCTCCTACGCCGAGGTGAGCCCTGCCGACAACACCATCAGGGCAGGTCGAATGGACCCCGCCCTGCACCAGACACCGCCCCACATACCTGGCGGCGGCGCGGTGGGGCGGATCATCAACCCTGGGACGACCGGTCTGGCGGAGGGGGTGCGCGTCGCGGTCGGTGGCGGCGGGCTCGGTTGGAGCATCGACAGCACCTCCGCCTACCTCGTTCCGACCCGACTTGCCTGTCTACTGAGGTTGAACTCGTGATGTCGCGCCGGGTCAGGCGGGTCTGATGGTCAGGCCGGTCTCGGCGAGGCAGCCGTCTATGAGGTGGCTGCGGTACTGGATGTGCCGCAGTCCGTGTCGGATGCGCTGGACAAGGTGTTCGGGAGTGGAGAAGGCGACGTTGGAGAGCCAGCCGCGTCGCAGGAGGGACCAGATCCCTTCAACGGGGTTGAGGTCGGGTGCGTAGGGCGGCAGGTAGTAGATGGTCAACCAGTCCCGGGCTTCCGCCCATTCCCGCAGGTCGGCGGCTTTGTGGACGTTGAGGTTGTCCCAGACGAGGACGATCGGGCCGCCGAGTTGCTGGTGGGCGGCGGTCAGCAGGTCCCGGTAGTCGCGCCAGGAGAAGCTCTTGCGTCCGTCGCGCTGCCCCTCGTCCCGGCGCGGCCGGTAGATCAGCCTCGAGCGGTGGCCGGGTTTGTAGCAGGTCAGCGCGGCGATGGATATCCGCCTGCGGGAGCGGCCGCGGACCCGCACCACAGGGGTCCGTCCGCGCTGTGACCAGGTCTTCGCCTGCGGCGGCGTCATGGAGAATCCGGCTTCGTCCTCGAACACGAGCCAGGCTCCACGGGCCGCCGCGAGTCTTCCGCGCAGGGCCACACCTCCTTGACCCACCCGGCAACCGCGTCGTCGTTGCGCTCCATGGCGCGTCGGGCCGGGACCTGGCAGGACCAGCCGTTGCGGATCAGGAGCTTGCGCACGCCCTGGATCGTGTAGGTCAGGTGGAAGCGCCGGCCGATCACGGTCTTCACACGGCTCAGGGTCCAGCGCTGGTCCTCCCAGCCGTGCGCGGCCGGCCCCCTGGCCAGCTCCGCTTCCAACTGCGCGAACTGCTTCTCACTCAGCCTCGGCAACGACGCGGGTCCCTGCGACCTCAGAGCCCGCGGACCGCCCTCGTCCCACGTCCGCCGCCATCGCTGCACCGACCGGACACTGACCCGCAGGTCCTTGGCGATCACCGAACTCGCCTTACCCCGGGCGAACCCCTCGGCCGCCTGGAGCCGTAACTCCTCGCGAGAATGCTGTCGTTCGGGGGTCAGCCCGCCCCCTTGTGGATACCGCATGCCCCGGTGATACCGCAGCCGACCACGAGCCGTCAGCACCTACGACACCACGAGTTCAACCTCAGTAACTGCCTGTTCTCTATCCGCTCGTGCGGTCGGGCAGGTTCGAACGGGGTCCTGGTTCGGGTGAGTTGTCCGGGGCGGGTGCATGAAGGAAGGGCCTCTTGGTAGCTCGCGGATGTCGAGTCCAGCGAGAAGCAAGAGGCCCTGTTGTCGAAGTGTCGCGTGGTCGTGGTCGCCGAGTCCAGTTCGTCCACTCGTGGGTGTGACTGCCTCGCCCACAGGTTCGGGAACGCAGTCGACCGGCCGCAGCGCCGGCCCCGATACGGCTCGGACATGAGCGATGCCGAGTGGGCCGTGGTGAGGGACCTTCTTCCGGTGCCGGGCTGGCTTTCGGGCCGCGGCGGGCGTCCGGAGGGCTACTGCCACCGGCAGATGATCGACGCAGTGCGCTACCTCGTCGACAACGGCATCAAGTGGCGGGCAATGCCCGCGGACTTCCCGCCCTGGCCGCGCGTCTACGCCTTCTTTGCCCGCTGGCGGGACACGGGACTGGTCACCGAGCTGCACGACCGGTTGCGGGAAGCCGTCCGCGCCGGCGAAGGCCGCAGCGCCGAGCCGAGCGCGGGGATCGTGGACTCGCAGTCGGTGAAAGCGGACGCCACCGTCACCTTCGGCTCACGGGGCTTCGACGCGGGCAAGAAAATCAACGGTCGCAAGCGGCACCTGCTCACCGACACGCTCGGACTTCTCCTGACTGTGCTGGTCACACCGGCGTCCGTGACCGATCGGGACGGCGCCCGGTCCCTTCTGCCAGCGGCGGCCGGCCGCTTCCGGCGGCTGGCCCGGGTCTGGGCCGATGGCGGCTACACCGGCCACCTCACCGACTGGACCAGCCAGCACTTCGGCCTCGTCCTCGACATCGTCCGCCGCAGTGAAGATGTTCGAGGCTTCCAGGCCCTTCCCCGCCGCTGGGTCGTCGAACGGTCCTTTGCGTGGTTTCTGCGCAGCCGCCGCCTGGTCAGGGACTACGAACGCCGCCCCGACACGAGCGAAGCCGTCATCCGCTGGTCGATGATCGCCCTGATGAGCCGCCGCCTGGCCGCACGATCTCGTCGGCCTGCAGTGCTGACGGCAGGGTGAACCTCCCGGGCTTCGTCTCCACCAGCCAGCCCCGTTCCACCAGCCTCTTCAGCCGTGCTCTCGCACCCTCGACACGTGAGGCCGAGGCACTGTCCCAGCCAAGCACCACGGCCGCCCGCCGGGCACCCAGCCCGTCGTTCCCGGCCTCGGCCGCGGCTGCCATCACCGCCTGGTAGTCCACCGACAGGTCTTCGACCCCGGCCGCGTTCTGTCGATGTGGCACCGCACGGCGCGGGCCCACCGGCGTCCTCGGCGACGGGCCAACGACTGTCTCGGCCGGCTGTTCCTCCTCGGCGAGCGCTTCCAGATACTGCTCGAGGCCGATCGTCCGAAGCTTGAGAACCTCCTCGGCATCCGCCAAGTCTGCCCGCACCCGCTTCAGTTCGGCTTCGAGCTCATCCACCCGCACGGCAGCGGCCTTCCGCCGCGTTTCCAGGACCGCCCGCATCGACGGCATCCGCCACCCCCACCGACTCGATCAGCAACGAGTCGAGACTCCCGCCACAGCCGCAATCTCATGCCTGACCAGCGGAATCCGCACACGGCATTCGGAAAGAGAACGGCCTCTAAAGGCCGGCGGCACCGTGCTGACTCCGGGTATCGGTGGCTCCGTCGGCGCGAACTCGGCGCGTCCATGACCGTCTCCACCGCAAGTCGCACTGACAAAGCCGAAACCGCCCGTGCCGTCGGCCACGAGCACGTCATCGACCTATCCCGCGGACCCCTGACCCAAGGCGTAACGCGCATCACCGACGGCCGGGGCGTAGACGTCGTGGTTGACGCTGTCGCAGGTCCGCTCCTCGGCCCCTGCATCGTCGCGCTCGCGCACGGCGGCGTGTAAGTCGGTGTCGGATATTCCGGCGGTGCCGAGGGCACGGTGAACATCACTGACCTGGTGTGGAAGAACGCCACCGCTCACGGCTTCACCTTCACGATGACCCCACCGGACGTCGCCCGCGCGGTTCGTGTGACCTTGCTGAACTGGCTCGACGCGGGCCGCATCAAGCCCGTCGTCGGCCGTGTCATCCCACTGGACCAGGCGCCCGAGGCACAGCGTTATCTGATCGAGGAGCGGCCCTTCGGCCGTGTCCTGCTCGCCATGGCCCGCTGACAGACAGAGAGAAAGACGTGGTCACGATATGCAGCCTCGCACTGCCTCGACAGCCGACATACCGGAACTTATCCGGCTGCGAGCCGTCGCGCTGGGGAGCCTGGGCACGGAACCCGGACCGGCCGACACTCCATGGCGACGGAATGCCCGAAACTGGTTCGACGAGCGCATCAATCGCCGCGACGACTTCCTCTGCCTCGTCGTCGGCGACCGTCCCGGTGAGCCCCTCCTCGCCTGCGGCATGGCCTGGGTCACCTACCACCTGCCCGGTCCACACTGGCCCGACGGTCGCCGCGGCTACCTCGACGGCATCGTGACCGACGCCCCGGCCCGCGGCCGCGGTTACGCACGCCGCATCGTGGATGAGCTGGTCGACTGGCTAAACGGGGCAGGTATCCACTACATCCAACTGCACACCAGCCAGGCGGGAAGGCCTGTCTACGAAGCAGCGGGCTTCGTAGACGGCCGCTACCCGGGCATGGACCTGATCACGGCACCGCGCGACAGGTGAGGCTAGGTGCCGAAGGCGACCCGGGTCGTGTCTCGCCGGCCGATCCGGGTCGCGCCTCGCCAACTGGTGACACGATCACGTGGTCGTGCAAGACCTGTCGGCCGGCCTCGCTTCGCCTTGCGATATGTTTCGGGCCGAATCTCAGCTGGACGCGGTCAAGCAGAAACGGTCCTCCCCGCTCATCCACCTCACCTCGCCGAAATCAGACGCCTGATCACCCGACTCACCACACGCCGTCGCACACCGGTCGACCACATCTGGCACTGGTCGACATGGCGCCGCAGACGGCAGTATCAAGCTCGGCGCAGTCACTACAAAATGACGCGGACACAGCCCCTGAAAAACTGCCCAGCACTCAGAGCAAGCACCGTTGCAGCACTTAAGACCGGTCCACGCAGCTCTCACGGTCCGCCTCGGCGATGGCCGACTGCCCGCACCGCCCGGGAGCTATTGTCAAGACTTGTGGATGGTGGTTGTGCCGACCCAGTGGTGGTAGGCGTTTACGTCGACGTTGCTGCCGCACACGATGGTGACAACGTGTCGGCCGGCGAAGCGGTCGCGGTCTTCGAGGATCGCCGCGATGCCGAGCGCGGCCGAAGGTTCGACGACGAGGCTGGCGTGGTCAAGGAGCATCCGCATACCGGCGATGATCGACTCCTCATGGACCAGGACGGCGTCGTCAGCGACCATGAGGAGATCGTCCAGGACAGCCGGGATGGGACGTCGGCCGGCGACGCCGTCAGCGATGGTGTCGGTCGAGTCGGTGGTGACGACACGCCGCTGGCGCCACGAGTGTGTCAGCGCCGGTGCGCCCAGCGGCTGGACACAGATCACCTCGACTTCGGGTGCCAATGCCTTCACCACATGACCCACTCCGGTGGCCAGCGCCCCACCGCCGAGAGCAATCAGGACGGTGTCGAACGATGGCGCGGTGTCCACCAGCTCCAGGCCGATGGTCGCCGCGCCCTCGCAGGTTTCGATGTCCAGGCTGTCCTCGACCAGCCGGATACCGTCGTCCCGCGCGATGGCCGCCGCTCGCTCACGAGCCAACTCGTGATCGCCGTCCACCAGCTCCAACCCGGCGCCCAACGCGCGGATGCGATCGAGCTTGGCCCGAGTCGCAAAGCGGGATGCCACGACGGTCACGTCGAGTTCCCGGCCGCGACCAGACCACGCGAGGGCTTGGCCCAGGTTGCCCGCGCTCGCGCACACCACGGCTCGCGAGCCAACGTCGGCGAGCTGGCTCGCGATCACCTCGGTGCCGCGGGCCTTGAAGCTCCGGACCGGGTTCGCCGTTTCGAGCTTGATGCTCACCGCGCATCCGAGGCCGGGCTCCAGCGCCTCGCAGCGGTATAGCGGAGTATTAAGAAAGACCGGGGCGATCACCCGGCGAGCCGCCCGGATCCGAGCAGTGTCGAGACGCGTCTCCTGCACGACACAGCAACATAGTGCTACCGGCGCTGGTTCCATAAGTACCTGGCAGGGTTGCAGGTCGGTTGACGAGTATCACGCTGCGGCAGGTAGCTTGGGGCGTTCGACATTCCGCGAGGCACCTCTCCCGAGGCCGATCCACAGGTCTTGAGCATTGCTCACCGGCCGGTACCGCTCTGCCAGCTCACCCAGGTTTGTCGTCCATCGGGCGGTGGCTCTTCTCGCGTGGCAGTGCGAGGGTGCCACCCGTACTGTGATCCTGCGCTGCCTGCGGCAGGACCGCCGGGAACGATGCCCTGCGGGTGCCCGGCGCCCTCCGCCCGGGGGGTGCCCCTATGGGTTTGGTCAACCTGACGGGGCGGGTTCGGGGTCGTAGAAGGTGCCGTCGCGGCGACGATCGAAGCCGCTTTGCCGACGCCCGCGGCCTGAAGGCTTACGCCGGCTCTTCACCCATCACCAGGGCCTCCGGCAAGAAGTCGAGCATCATCCGGCGGAGGGTGAAGAACGACCGGCTCAACCACGCTGGCTATCTGTGGGCCTTCGCGGCCCCCAACGGATCACCCGGGGCCAAAGCCCACTACCGGCGCCGATGCGACGTTCACGGAGACTGGCACGCAGCCGCCTTGCGTAACCTCTTCGACCGGATGCTCGGCCAGCTCTATCGCTGCCTTCAAGAGCACACACTCTTCGATGAACTGGTCGCCTTTCCGGCCCCAGCGCTGGAGGCAGAGAAGGCCGCAGCGTGATCTCCCACCGTAGAGAGCTGCTCTGTCAGTACCAGGTGGCATGCTCTGCCACCATGGACAAGAAGCAGTTCTGGGAGCTCATCGCGGCGGCCCGTGACCAGGTAATCGCCCCAGACGAAAGCGAAGCGGTCGCTCGCGAGGCGGCCTCGCTGCTGGCCGACCGGCCGGTCGAGGACGTCGTCGCCGCTACGCAGGTGCTGTGGGACTTGATGGTTGAGTCCTACACCAACCCTCTGTGGGCCGCTGCCTACATCGCCAACGGTGGATGCTCTGACGACGGCTTCGACTACTTCCGCGGCTGGCTGATCGCTCAGGGGCGTGAGGTCTTCGAGCGCGCAGTCGCTGATCCCGATGCCCTCGCGGAACTGCCCATCGTTCAAGCCTGCGCGGCCGACGGCGTCGACCTGGAGGCTGAGGACATGCTGGGCATCACCTGGAACGCACACATCACGGCGACCGGTGATCAGCTTCCCGCCGGCCCACCCAGCATCCGCTACCCGCAGATGGATCCTGCCTGGGCCTTCGACTTCGACGACTCAGACGAGATGGCTCGCCGCCTGCCGCGTCTGGCCGCTCTCTACCTGGAGTGAGTCGCGGCCGGAACCTTATCCATCGAGACGCTCTACGAGCGATCGCTGTTCGAATACTGCAGCTGGCGCCTTGACGAGTTACTGAGGTTGAACTCGTGATGTCGCGCCGGGTCAGGCGGGTCTGATGGTCAGGCCGGTCTCGGCGAGGCAGCCGTCTATGAGGTGGCTGCGGTACTGGATGTGCCGCAGTCCGTGTCGGATGCGCTGGACAAGGTGTTCGGGAGTGGAGAAGGCGACGTTGGAGAGCCAGCCGCGTCGCAGGAGGGACCAGATCCCTTCAACGGGGTTGAGGTCGGGTGCGTAGGGCGGCAGGTAGTAGATGGTCAACCAGTCCCGGGCTTCCGCCCATTCCCGCAGGTCGGCGGCTTTGTGGACGTTGAGGTTGTCCCAGACGAGGACGATCGGGCCGCCGAGTTGCTGGTGGGCGGCGGTCAGCAGGTCCCGGTAGTCGCGCCAGGAGAAGCTCTTGCGTCCGTCGCGCTGCCCCTCGTCCCGGCGCGGCCGGTAGATCAGCCTCGAGCGGTGGCCGGGTTTGTAGCAGGTCAGCGCGGCGATGGATATCCGCCTGCGGGAGCGGCCGCGGACCCGCACCACAGGGGTCCGTCCGCGCTGTGACCAGGTCTTCGCCTGCGGCGGCGTCATGGAGAATCCGGCTTCGTCCTCGAACACGAGCCAGGCTCCACGGGCCGCCGCGAGTCTTCCGCGCAGGGCCACACCTCCTTGACCCACCCGGCAACCGCGTCGTCGTTGCGCTCCATGGCGCGTCGGGCCGGGACCTGGCAGGACCAGCCGTTGCGGATCAGGAGCTTGCGCACGCCCTGGATCGTGTAGGTCAGGTGGAAGCGCCGGCCGATCACGGTCTTCACACGGCTCAGGGTCCAGCGCTGGTCCTCCCAGCCGTGCGCGGCCGGCCCCCTGGCCAGCTCCGCTTCCAACTGCGCGAACTGCTTCTCACTCAGCCTCGGCAACGACGCGGGTCCCTGCGACCTCAGAGCCCGCGGACCGCCCTCGTCCCACGTCCGCCGCCATCGCTGCACCGACCGGACACTGACCCGCAGGTCCTTGGCGATCACCGAACTCGCCTTACCCCGGGCGAACCCCTCGGCCGCCTGGAGCCGTAACTCCTCGCGAGAATGCTGTCGTTCGGGGGTCAGCCCGCCCCCTTGTGGATACCGCATGCCCCGGTGATACCGCAGCCGACCACGAGCCGTCAGCACCTACGACACCACGAGTTCAACCTCAGTAGCACCATGAGGTGTCTTGGAAAGAGGGTGGACCTCCAGCAGTTCCTCCATCCTTGCGGCGAGGGTTCTCCGCTGGCTGCTCGCGGTCATCTTCGTGCGGCTGCGTCGGCGGACCGAGGCACTTCGCAACGTCGAGAAGTTGATCTTGCTGACTGTCCTGGTCCTCGACATCCTCGACGCACCGACCGCGCTCGGGCGGGGCGTGCTGGACGCTGTGAGCGAGCTGGCTTCTGGCATCAGGACATCGGCCGCTGAATCAAATCCGCCAAGAATGCGTCACCCAGTGACGCAGGCTCGCAGGAGAGGACATGGGCTTCAGGAACGGCGGGTGAGGCTGCGGCGTACGTCGCGCAGCAGGTGAAGGTGCCCGCCGAGGGGTGGACCGCGTACGACTGGGCGGGCGGGTGATCAGGCGGCACCGGGTGGAGATCCGGGGGCGTTCGGCTTCCGCGACAGTGCCTCTGCTAGACGTCGGTAGGCGAGCTCCTGCGCTCCCATGACCTGCCGAAGCTTGGTGAGGCCGCCATCGACCAACGCTCGATGAGCATCGGTCTGGCACGCCTCTTCATAGGCCACGAGCCTGCGGCCGGGATCCATACTGGAATCGACTGGCCCGGGCCAAAGAACCGCAGCATCTACGGCCAGGGAGTGAATCTCTGGCAGGCCGTGCTGCTGATTGGATTGCCCCACGACCTGGAGCGCTCGTGCTATCACCGCGAAACCTGCCTGCGTGAACGCGGCGGCAGGCTTCGCCGGATAGCTTTTCTGAACGGCATCCAAACCGGACCACGCATGTTGCAGGAGCTTCTGATTCAGCGTCCGGCCGGCTGCTGCCCGCAGACCGGCGCGAAGTCCCGCATCGGCGAGGTAGTACGGGTCAGCGAGCCCGGCACGCTCGACGAGGATGTAGAGGGCCCCTCCCAGCCGCAATGCGGTCGAGCACGTCAGAGCCAGCTCCAAAGAGCTGTCCAGGCTTCTGTCCATGAGGGAACCTCGCAAGCGTAGTAGACCTGTGCTGTCCCACCGTATTGTCGACACTGCCCGCGCTGGCCACAGCCAAGAAATGCAACGTCCCCCAGCTTGCAGAGGTTGTCCCGTATTGGGGGTGAGTTATCCAGTGAGGGCCAGGTTGTGCAGCCGGGCGATGTTGAGCATGGCCTGGTGCGCTCCGTCGCCCTTGAGTTGGCAGTCCCGCAGGATCTTCCAGTTTTTCAATCGCGACGGGGTGTGTTCCACGCGCGCTCGTGCCCGGCGATGGAGGGTGTTCTCTGTCTCCTGCGATGGGCAGAGGTGGCTCTGGCCTCGTCGTCTGCGGTGCGGGATGAGGAGGCCGGTGCCTTGGTAGCCGTCGTCGGCGAGGGTCGGGGCGCCGCGGCAGGCCCGATCGATGCCGGACTCGGTGAACGTGCGGCGTCGAACGGTGCGTCGTACTTGATCACGCGGTTCGGTAACTGCCAGTCCCAGAAACGGCCTTCGTCTGAACATGTGCTCCGACCGAGGAGCACGCACGTCCAGCACGAAGGCCGTGAGGATGAGTCTGCAGCATCACGCTGACCGGCGAGAGCCCTGGGTTAACTGTCGTGCGTCCGGCGCGAGTTCCACTCCTGTCTCACCGCCCGTTCGGATGTTCTGTTCGAGCTGGTGGATGCGGTTCTGTGCGGGGACGGGCCGGTGAGGACGCTGGCTGAGCTGACACTGGTGGGTGAATACCGCCGCGGGCACAGCGCGCTCTACGCCGCCCTCGCTCGAGGTCAGGTCGACGCGGACCGGATGCGACGGCCTTGGCTTCGGCGCCTCTGGCACGATCGGCGGACGGCCGGCTGGTCCTGGCCGCCGACGTCACCTGCTGGCTGCGGCCCGATGCCCACACCTCGCCGGAGCGGATCCTGCGCCACACCTATGGCCGGGCAAGGACCAGCACATCCCGGTTCCCGGCTGGCCCTACTGGATCGTCTGCGCACTGGAACCCGGCCGCAGTTCGTGGACCGCACCCCTGGACGCGCTGCGTCTGGCGCCCGGGGTCGAAACCGCCACCGTCATCGCCCGACAACTGCGCGACCTGGTTGAGCGGCTCATCACCACAGGTCAGGGGCAGACCGGGCACCCGGACATCCTCATCATCGCGGACGCCGGATACGACGCACCCCGCCTCGCCCTTCTCCTGCGGAATCCGCCGGTGCAGGTGCTGGCCCGGATGCGCTCGGACCGCGTCCTGCGTCGGCCGGCGCCGCCGCGGGAGCCTCACACCAGAGGCCGGCCGCCCCGGCACGGCGGCGAGTTCGTCTTCCGACACTCCGACACGTGGGGCACCCCAGACACCGAAACCGTCACCGACACACGCCTCAACGGCACCGCCCTTGCCCGCTCCTGGGACCGCCTCCACCCCAAGCTCACCCACCGCTCGTCCTGGGCCACAGCCGACGGCACCCCCCCCATCGTCGAAGGGACCGTGATCCGCCTGGACATCGAATGTCTGCCCAGCGAAGCCACCCCGAGGCCGGTCTGGCTGTGGTGGTCAGAGACCGACGCAGACGCAGCGGACACCGACCGTCTCTGGCAGGCATACCTGCGGCGCTTCGACATCGAGCACACCTTCCGCCTGTTCAAGCAGACTCTCGGCTGGACCTGCCCGAAGGTCCGCACCCCGAAGCGGCCGACTGCTGGACCTGGCTGATCCTCGCCCCTACACGCAACTGCGACTGGCCTGACCACTGGCAGCCGACCGGCGCCGTCCATGGGAAAGGCCCGTTCCCGCGGACAGACCGACGCCCGCTGGTGTCCGCCGCGATTTTCGGCACGTCCGCCCGGCAGCCGCCTGCCCGGCCGCGGCACCGAAACCCACCCGCCCCGGCCCGGACGACCTCCCGGACGAATGAACACCCGGCCTACCCCGCGACCCGACGTCCACACGCCCCGCAAAACGGGCAGCACCACGCCCCGGAACAAGAAGCCGACCAATCGACCAACCCACGGCCCCGCCGCACAGGCAAGAGGGGGCAAGTTAGGCACGAAGCAGTGAGGCATGGATGCGGGCGATGGCCCGCAGCACCTCGTCACGGTTCTTGGCCTGCTGCATCCATGCGGGCAGGCGGGCCACCAAGGTCATCCTCCGGCCGTGGTCGTGCCAAGGAATACCTGCACGCAGCGCTGCCTGCACGCATCGTTTGATCAGGTCCAGATGTTCCAGGTTGTAGGCCCATACCCACCCGTGCCGGGTCTCAGTCTGCAACCAAAGACGGGCATCGAAGTACGGGTCTGTGACCGGCGCGTGCCGGTCCCGGTGGAAGGCCACACCGCCACGACTCCATTCCTTCGCCATCCCGCAGCTCCGACAAACAAGACGCCTTGACGCGAAGAGGCCCCGGTCGTGCACACCGGACGCGTTTGGTGCTGTGCCGACGTGCGCGACCTTCTCGCAGCTGGGACAGCACACGAGAACCGAAGAGAGGAAGTCGAATTTCGTGCTGCGAGGGTCCCAGAACCGATGGCGCATGGAGATCGAACCCATCGAACCAGTATGCGGCCCGGCCCCGAAGGCTGATGCAGGTTAAAGATCAAGCTATGCGCAGAGCGCCGACATCCCGACGACCCTCCGGTCCCGATGCCGTGGGCGGCCGACAACGTCTTCCTGGCTGAACCCGACCGGGGGCACGGTCCGCACGCTTCTCAAGCACATCAGCGGCAAGGCAGCGCTGCCCGCGATTGTGGAAGTGCGCCACCTGGACGGCGCGCTCTCCCGTCGGCCCGCGCATCCGAACGCCGCCGGCCGGCGTGACGCGCCCTTCACTGGCGGTCCTCGTGGCATTGACGGATGACTCGGCAGCCGGGGTAGACGCGTTCGCGTTCCTCCGGCATCTTCGGGGAGCTGGAGCCGTGGACCGCCGCCGGTTCCTCAACTTCATGGGCCACGGTGCCGCCGCCGACCGGGAACGGCCTCGTACTGCCTACACGCTGGACGGCCACAAGCGACTGACCGCCTTGGAGGCGGCGTACGACTCACCGAACACCTTCCGCCTCAACTGCAACATCGCGCCTGGTACCGGTGAATGAGGCCGACTCCCAGGGACCTCGATGACACCGTCATCCGCGCCGGCGCCGAGACGCCGTCCCGCCCACCGGTGGAGGCCAGCTCGGCCGGGCTTCGACGCGACAGCCGTCACGGTCCCCGACCAGAATTCAGGAGCGTGCGACCTTTGATCAGTCCGTCAGGACATCCGTCTCAGTACTTCGCCGAGTGTCGCCACTCCTTCGCTGATGTCGGTCGTCGGGGTCGCGGCGTAGCCCAGGACTAGTCCCGGTTTGCGGGGGAGCTGGCAGTGCCAGGACAAAGGGTGCACTTTCACATCGCGCGCGAGTGCCGCGGCTGCGACGTCTGTGTCGGCGAACCCGGCCTCGAACGTGATTGTCAGGTGCAGGCCCGCTGCGGCACCGTGCACGATCGCACCGGGTAGGTGAGCAGCGACAGCTTTGACCATGGTGTCCCGGCGGCGACGGTGCTGCCGACGCAAGTGGCGCAGTTGACGTTCCAGCGCGCCGGATTCCATGAAGTGGGCAAGGACGAGTTGTGGCAGGGTGGCGTTACCGAGGTCGGCGAACCGTTTGGCGTCCACGAGCCCATCGCGGTACTTCGGCGGGGCGAGAATCCATCCGATGCGCAGGGCCGGGGCGAGGAGCTTCGAGACGCTCCCGGCGTAGAAGACGCTATCTGCGAGCATGGACCGTAGGGCCGGCACGGGCGGCCGGTCGTAGCGGTGCTCGGCGTCGTAGTCATCCTCGATGATCAGACCACCGCTTTTACTTGCCCAATGCGTCAGTTCGCTGCGGCGGCTGCCGCGAAGGACGACACCGGTGGGGAACTGGTGTGCGGGTGTCAGGAAGACGGCCGCTGCGCCCGTGGCCCGCAGTTCATCGACACGTATCCCCTCTGAGTCAACCGCGACGGGCGGGGTGTCCAACTGGCAGTTGTGTAAATGCTGGCGGGCTCCGAGCGAGCCAGGGTCCTCGATGGCTACCGTGGAGATGCCGTCCCCGCGCAGCACCTGCCCTACGAGGGTGAGTGTCTGGGCGGTACCGGCGACGATAAGGATTTCGTCGGGGACCGCCCGGATGCCGCGGTTACGAGCGATCCAGTTTGCGATGGCCATGCGGAGTGCCGGCGTACCGCGTGGGTCTCCGTACCCGAGGTCGGATGTCGCAAGGCGATCCAGGACAAGGCGTTCTGCGCGCAACCACGCCGCTCGCGGGAACGCGGCGAGATCGGGAAGTCCTGGAGAGAAGTCGATCCGGGCCCGGGTCGTGCGTATCGCGTCGAAAACGTCTGCTCCGGGCTCGGTGGTGAACACTGAGCGACGTGACGACGGACTGGCGGGCGTTGGAGGCTTGGCTGCTGTCGTCGTCGCGGGTGCGCTGACGACGATCGTTCCGTTGCGCCCTCGTCCGGCGACGTATCCGTCTTCGACCAGGCGTTGGTAGGCCTCGGTGACCACGCCACGCGATACGCCCAGTTCGCCGGCCAAGACCCGCGTGGCCGGCAGCCTGCTTCCCACCGGCAGGCGCCTGTCCGCCAGTGCGAGCCGGATCTGCTGGGCCAGCCACTCGGACTTCCCGCCGCTCGGCGCCTCGTCGATGGCCATATGAAGGAAGTCGGACCCCGACACTATGGACCGGTCGGGGGTGCCCTCATTGGATCTGTTCACCGGGCCATAGTGGCAGCAGAGTGGGTCCATGGAAACAGTTACAGCATCTTCCACCCCTGTCCCGGCGGCCAATTACGTACACGGATACTCGCAGCGTGAAGGCCGTCGGCTGGGCGACCAGGCGGACACACTGGCGCAGCTGCTGCACGCCGGAACCACCTACCCCGCAGGCAGTCGGGTACTGGAGCTCGGCTGCGGGGTTGGCGCTCAGACAGTCCATCTGCTCCGTTCCAGCCCCGGGGCGCACATCGTCGCGGTCGACCAGTCCGAGGAGTCGCTCGCGCAGGCTCGCACCCACGTCGCCGGCATCGCGCCTGAGGCGCGAGTGGAGTGGCACCACGCAGACGTGCTCGAACTTCCCTTCGCTGACGCGGAGTTCGACCATGTGTTCGTATGCTTCGTCCTGGAACACCTGCCAGATCCCCGACGGGCGCTGGCCGGACTGCGGCGCGTGCTGCGGCCCGGGGGCACCATCACTGTGATCGAGGGGGACCACGGATCGGTGGTCTTTCACCCTGACAGTGCGTATGCCCAGGCGGCGATCGAATGCCAGATCCGCCTCCAGGCGGCAGTCGGAGGCAATGCGCTGCTCGGCCGGCAACTACAGCCGTTGCTGGCCAGCGTCGGATACGCGTGCGTTGAAGTCCGTCCACACACGGTCTATGCCGATCAGACTCGGCCCGAGTGGGTCAACGGCTTCATCCGCAACACCTTCATCGCGATGGTTGAATCCGTTCGGGACAACGCGCTGGCGTCCGCCCTGATCACTCCGGCTGATTGGGACCAGGGAATCGCAGACCTGCACCGGACCGCCCACGACGGTACCTTCCACTACACGTTCTTCAAAGCCGTCGCCGTGAACCGGCCCGCAGGTTCCGCAGGGCCCCCTCGGGTCTCATGAACCACCCGTTTACGGGTCATGGGGCGCCGGCCCCGCCGCCGATCCCGGTTCCGTTCTCAGAACCTGTCCTCACTCGAGAGTGGAACGCACCCTGCTGCTGAGACTTGCATTGTGTGAAAGCTCCGCCCGTGACGGGGCCCTCAGTAGCCTACGGTCGACCGGTCGGACACGGGTGGCATCGGACGGCTCACCTGTCCGAAGCGTGACGCGTCGCTCGCCCTGCCGCTCCGCGTAGCGGCGCGATCGCCTTCGCCTGCCACGCGCCGCTTCACCCTGGTGTCCAGGCTGAAGAAGGCGCGGCGGGTGCCCACTCCGGCTGTGCGCGGCCTGGGCCGGCTGTGGTGGCCGGGGCTCCCGCCGCCGACGTAGATCGACCCGGACCTGCCGGGCGCGTACATCCGTATCGGGTACGTGAGATGCTCGACCCTCGGACGAGGAACTCGACTCGCAACTACATGTGCTCAGCGAGCATGGCATTCCGAGGGCTGATCTCTCCAGCGAACGGATCAGCACCCGGGTTCGGGGTGGCCCGCGATCCGAGGAGGCAATCTGTACTGCCTGGGAGGTCAAGGACAGGTTTCTGTCCGGCGACTGACCCCGCGAGTCCCTGAAGCTGCTGTTCGCGTTTCAGCGCCGTGTTGTAAGGCGTTGACTCGGCCCATGCGATGCGCCAACGACTGCGGCCGGCGTCGCGCCCGAGCACTGGAACGACTGACTGAGCGGGCGCTCGCGGCCGGGTGTGAGCCTGTCGAATGTGACGGCTACCGCTGGGACGATTCAGGCGATCCGCCAGGATGATGCGGTCTGGCCGAGGATCATCAGCCCGAGCAGCGGGCGGCGGCACCATTGAAGATCATCAGGACTGAAAGGCGGATTCCCGGCGACAAGAACGGTGCGGACTTCGGCTAGAGCCTGGAGTGAGCACTGGCGAGTGCGTTATGCGCGGTCAGTATTGTTGCTAGCAGGGCGAGGAGTACCAGTGGACGTTGCCGTTGGAGCTTTTGTGGCTGCCTTCGGGTTGCTATTTGCCGTCTTTGCGTCGCGCTTCTCAAGGGCAGGTGCTAACAGCTCGAAGGCGATTTCCGGAACGTCCGGCGGCAGGTGGATGGGGGTATGGAACCGGATCGTCTTCGTGGTGGTCGGGCTCTTCCTAGCGCTGTTCGGGCTTCTCTACGCCATCGGTGGGGCCGGTTGAGTCCGGACTGAGGCAGCGTGAGCCATACGGAGGGAGCGAATCATATGGTGTTCCAGGCAATGACCTTGGCCGAGCGGTGGGACGGGCCGCCCTGGTTCAGATGGGCATGGCTGATCACGGCAGGAGTCGTGGCGGTCTTCATCTTCACCATGCTCGCCCGGCGAGGCAGGCGCAAGTGAGGGATCAAGGCTGACCAATAAACAGGCCTCGCCTCTCTGACTTTGAGGTGATCGTACCCCCAGTCGGTTTACGCTCAGCCGAGCCGGAAGGGCTCAGTGCTCAGTTGATCTGGCCGTCGCCCGCAATCGGCATCCGGTGCCGACGCGTGCTTCGAGGTCGGCCCGCAAGGCGGCAGGCTCGAACATGTGTGCATCGATGCGAAACCCTCAGCCCGGCTGTCCACGGGCATGCCGCCGGCCACACCCGACAGGCCCCCATGACGCACGACGTCCGGGACGTCGCACTCGTCGAGGTACGAGGGCTTGACGCCCGACCAGGCTCTCGACCTGATCCCTGCGGAATACCAGCATCCACTTCTTGTCCTGGCGGACTCAGTAGCTGTCGCCTCGACTGAACTGCCGCTCCTCGTGGTGGACCTGCGGGGTGAGCGTGGGCGGTGTGTCCGCGTTGTGGCAGCCAAGCTGTGGGGTGTCGAGAACAACCTCTCGGGGGCGAACACGGACTTCGCGGAGTTCGCCGACTCCGTCGACGGCGACGGCGTTTTTCGAGGCTTCTGAGTCACTGGCCGCCAGGCGGTGTCAGGCTGTGATGGGGGTTCTTGAAAACGGCCATGGATGCTCCTTGCACACTCACTGTGGTGTTCAACGAAGTGGGGAGTTTCGAGGAGCGTGGCCCGGGTCGTCGGCTTGGGCTTCCGCTCGTGGAGTGTGCCGACCGTGTCGAGACGTCGAGACGCTGGCTTCGTGTCGGTGGCCAATCCAGGATCCTCGTGCACGGCCACACCAGCGATCAGCTGCCTGTGAACAGGTCCCCGTAAAGGAGCCGTGCCGTGAGTTCCATGCGCCGGGTCCGGGCCGCGGAGAAGCCATAGGGCATCTTGGTCACCGCTTCGGTAGCACTCATCCGGGCGTCCTCCTCGCCGCTCGCCTCGGCGTCGTAGATCTCGAAGAGCTTCTCCTCGGCCACATCCAGTCCGGCCGCTTCAATGGCCTGGAGCAGGGCCTTGTGGTGGGCGCAGTGCTGTGCGGCGAGTTCCTCGACCTGTGGGTCGTGGGGGTCGACGATGTCATCGAGGGCGGCGTCGGCCGCGTCGAGGCGGTCTGCCTCGACCCGTAGGCCGGGATGGGTCGCCAGGGCGATGAACACACTGGCCTGAATTGCGGCTCCCAGCGGCCCGAAGATCCGTTCCGTCACCAGCAGGGCGTCCAGGTCGGAGGGGCGCAGTGCGCCAGAAGGCAGGTGGGTGAGCCGGTCCGTGACCAACGGGGAGAGCAAGCCCAGTGGGCTGCCCACGACCCGCAGGCGCTGGACTGCTGCGCGCTGACGCTTGATGTCGGCCTCCTGGGCGGCCAGGGTCTCCTCCAGCCGACCCAGGACGTCCTCAACGTCCCGGGCTTCGTCGAAGGCGGCCTGCATGTCGTCCAGGCTGATGCCGGCCTCTGACACCTTGCGGATCCACAGCAGGCGGATCACGTCGGCGTAGCCGTAGCAGCGGCGTCCGTCGCCGCCTCGCTCGGGCTCCGGCAGCAGACCGATCTGGTGGTAGTGACGAATGGCGCGCGGGGTGGTTCCGGCGAAGGCGGCGGCATCTCCGATCTTGACCTCGCAGGGAGGCATGACGGAGGGGTACATCGCAGACAGAGCCTTTCGTGCTGTGGTGCCCTCGACGACACCACATGCCGCTACGGCATGTGCAACTACACACCACCCGGACCCTGACGGGCTACCGGGCGGCCCCTCGCCATGGGTGTCCCGTCCCCAGGACAGGCCTGGAATGGGTGGGGCGATCCGTCGAGCAGGTCTGATGGCGCCCCGAGTAGGAGTTAGGGGTCCTCACGGAGCCCCATCAGCTGCGGGTGCGAGGGGCCGTCCACCCCAGCGGATGCCCTTTCCGCTGCGGATGCGGGCGCGTTCTCTACGCTGGGCTGCGAGGACGTCGGGGGTCGGGCATTGGCGTTGCGCCAGCGCAGGTATCGGTCCAGGGCCCGGGTCTGCGCGGGATGTCGTCGCCCCTGTCACCTGCAGTTTGCCGGGCCGCCTGCGGCGTGGGCCGCGACGGGAGCGGAGGGGCGGGATGCCGCGGACCAGTGGGATGAGGGCCTGGCCCCTCAGGCCCTCCGACGGCCCGGGCCCCGGCCGAACCGACGCGGGCCCGCCGTTCCCCGCGCCGCCCAGCCTCTCCCGGCCGGCCGCCGAACCAGTCAGGAGACCCTGGTCAGAGCAAGGACGACGTTGTGTCCACCGAAGCCGAAGGAGTGGCTGACGGCGACACGGACGTCCTGCCGGCGGGGCTCCTTGGTGACGCAGTCGATGTCGAACCCCGGAGCCGGGGCGTCCAGGTTCGCGATCGGGGGCACCGTGCCGTGCTGAAGGGTGAGCACGGTCAGCGCCGCTTCCACGGCGCCCGCCGCGCCCAGGCTGTGGCCGAGCACGCCCTTGGGAGCGGTGACACTGGGGCGGTGCGGCAGCACCCGGGCGATCAGGGCCGACTCGGCGGCGTCGTTGGCCGGTGTGGAGGTGCCGTGGGCGTTGACGTGGTCGACGTCGTGCGGAGCCAGACCCCCGTCCGCCAGAGCGGTGCGCAGGGCCGCCTCCGCACCCCGGCCGTCCGGGGCGGGCGCGGTGGGGTGGTGGGCGTCCGAGGTGCTGCCGCAGCCCACCAGCAGCGCGCGGACACGGGCACCGCGGGTGGCCGCGTCCGCGGCCCGCTCCAGTACGAGGACGCCGGCGCCTTCCGCCATGACGAAGCCGTCACGGTCGGCGGCGAAGGGCCGGGACGCGCCGGTGACCGCGTCGGCGCGCCGGGAGAGCGCGCCGGCTCGCCAGAAGCCCGTGGTGAACAGCGGGGTGACGGCGGCTTCGGTGGCTCCGGTCACCGCGACGTCGCACCGGCCGGCGGTGAGGAGGTCGCGGGCGACGGCGACGGCAGTGGCGCCAGAAGCGCAGGCGGTGGCCGGGGCGAGGCTGGGGCCGCGGGCCCCGAGGTCGATGGAGACCTCTCCGGCCGCCATGTTGGGGATGATCTGGGGAATAGTGAGAGCGGAGACCATGTCGGCGCCCCGTTCCGTCAGCCGCCTGGCCTGTTCCTCGCGCACCGCGTCCGCTCCCAGCCCGCAGCCGATGACGACGGCGACCCGGTCGCCGTCCCACGTCGGGGCGTCGAGGCCGGCGTCGTGCACCGCCTCGCGGGCGGCGAGCACCGCCAGCACGGCGTTGTGCGACATACGCCAGGCGGTGCGGCCCACGCGCCGGTCCAGGTCGTCGCGGGACAGCGGGACGCGGCAGGAGAATCCCACGGGAAGGCCGGCCAGCGCTGGATCCTGTGCGGCCGCGGTGCCCGCGCCGCGGCAGACCGTGTCCCAGGTGGCGCCGGTGTTCTCCCCGGCGGGAGTGATCAGGCCGAGACCGGTGACGGCGACGGGCTCGGTCACGAGGACGTCACCGCCCCGGTGCCACCCGCGCGCAATGTGTCGAGGTGGTCGACGACCTGCGCGACGGTCGTGCTCCGGGAGGCGTACGCGCTGTCGATCTTCACCCCGAAGCGCTCGTGCACGATGAGCACCAGCTCCGCCAGGGCCAGGGAATCCAGATCCAGTTGCCCCAGCGTGAGGTCGGGCCGGATCTCGTCATCAGGGACACGGAAGGCGCTGTTCAGGATGGAGCGGATGGTGTCGTAGGTGTCCGGCACGGTGTCTCCTCGCTGTCGTTCGGGATGGAGAGGGAGAGCTCCGCGATACCGGCGTCGAATCCGACCGGCGGTGCGAAGTCGAGGTCACGGCGGGCCGCGGTGAGGTCGAAGTAGTGCGGATGCAGGAGCTCCGCGACCAGGAAGCGGCTCAGGGCGTGGGTGCGGGTACTGCGTGCCGCGCGCAGGATAGTGTCGCCGACCGCGGCCCCTATGGTGGCGAGCCGGGGCGGTACGGCGCACCAGCGGGCGTCGATGCCGGCGGCCCGCAGGAAGTGGCGGGTGATCTCGCGTAGCGGACGGGGGTCGCCCTGACCGATGAAGTAGGCGCGGCCGCCCGCCGTCTGCGGTGATCGCCGTAGGCTGTCCAGGGCGAGCAGATGGGCGTGGGCGGCAGTACGGACATGGGTCGTGTCGATGAGGTTGGCGCCGTCACCGGGCATCAGCAGGCGGCCGGCCCGCACGGCGCGCGCGAGAACGGGGGCGAAATGGGGGTCGCCGGGGCCCCAGATGATGTGCGGGCGCAGTGAGACGGTGGCCAGCTCCGGGCCGTGGGCCGCCAGCACCAGGGCCTCGGCGCGGGCCTTGGTGGCGGGATAGGCGGCCAGGTGACGGGGAGCGGTGGGAAGGCTCTCGGTGGCCCCCTCCAGACCGCCGGGCCGGAAGACGACGCTGGCGGTCGAGGTGTAGAGGAGCGTGCGCACGCCGTGGGCGCGGCACTGCTCGATCACATGGCGGGTGCCGAGGACGTTGGTGGCCCAGTAGGGCCGCGGAGGGCCGCTGACGCCGGCCAGGGCGGCGTTGTGGATGACGGCATCGCACCCGGCGACGGCACGGGAGACCGCGTCGGCGTCGGTGAGGTCGCCCAGGTGCTGGTGGACGCCCAGCTGTTGCAGTGCGCCGCTGGGGCGGCGGTGGAGAGAGGAGGCGACGTCGCCGCGTGCGCTCAGCCGACGGCAGATCTCCAAGCCCAGGAAGCCGCTTCCACCGGTGACCAGTACCTTCATCGAACCCTCCCGCGCAGACGCTTGGCGGCCCAGCCGGCCAGTCGCATGCGGTCGATCTTGGAGTTGTGCCGGGGGTCGGTGGGGAAGGCGGTATGGATCAGCACGGCGCCGACGCGGTACCCGTCCGGGTGGTCCTTCAGAACGGCGCGGACAGCCTCCAGGGCGCGGGCGCGGGGGGTGGAGGGCATGGGCTCCACGCAGAGAACGGGCAGTTGGCACACGGCCGTACCCACGCCGACGAGGGCGGTGCGCCGGATGCCGGGGGCGGTGTCCGCGGCGGCTTCGACGTCCTCGGTGGTCAAGGTGAAGCCGGTGCCGGTGATCAGGTGGGCCTTGCGGCCCAGGAACCAGAGTCGGTCCTCGTCGTCGAGGCGGCCCAGGTCGCCGGTGCGGTGCAGCACACCGTGGTCGGTGTCGCTCTTGGTGAAGGTGTCGGCGACGGGACGCGCGTGGTAAGTGGGGCTGACGGTGGGGCCGGTGACGGCGATCTCACCGAGCCCCGTGGCGTCGGCCTCCAGGATCCGCGCGCGGATGCCGGGCAGTGGCCGGCCCAGGCAGGTGCCCGCGTGCCCGGCGGGCGGCGCGGTGCGCGAGGCCCGCAGGTCGTGGTCGCCGATCGCGGACACGGGTAGGCACTCCGTGGCGCCGTACACGCTGAGGATCTCGGCGTCGTCCGGCACGGCCTTGCGCAGGGCGTCGGCGAGACCTACGCGCAGCGGGGCCCCGAAGGACAGGATCTGCCGGACCGAGGGCAGGGTCAGGTCGTGGCGGGCGCAGTGACGGGCGATCAGGGCGAGGACGGCGGGGGAGGCCAGGACGATGCTCGCCCGGTGTTCCCGGAGGGGCCCGACGACCTCCTGCGGCGAGGTGCGGGCCGGGGCCAGGTGGTTCACCGCCGGGGCGACGGTGGCCAGGCCCAGCAGCGGACCGAGCAGCGCGACCGGCAGGAATCCGGCGAGGAGCACGTCCTCGGACCGGGGGTCCATCAATGTCGCCAGAGCGTCGAGCTGCCCTGCCAGGGTGGAGTGGCGGTACTCGGCACCCTTCGGCCGTCCCGTGGAACCGGACGTGAAGGCGATGAGGGCCGGCTCGTCGCCGTCGGGCTCACGCACCTGCGGGGGCGAGGCATCGTCGGCCGGCGTTCGGGTGACCAGCCGCCGTCCCGGGGACAGCGGTGCGGACCCGGTGACCAGGGCAGTCCGGACGTGGGGGCGGCCCCATCCCAGCACCCGGCGCCCCAGGTGGGCCAGCGGCTCCCCGATGAAGACGTCCGGGGCGATGTCCTGGAGGCAGCGGCCCACCTCGGCGCGTGGTTCGATCAGCACGGGTACGGCGCCGAGCATGACCAGTGCGTACGAGACGGCGGTCAGATCGTGGGCGTCGCGGGTCATCACGACGGCCTTGTGGCCGGGCCGGACCCCCGCTTCGCGCAGGTCCTGGGCAATGCGGCGGCAGTGGCGCACCAGCTCGCCGCGACGGGTCGTCCGCGAGATTCCCTTGCGGCTCTCCACGAGGGCGACGGCGTCGGGCCGCTCGGCCAGGCGCCCGGCGAAGTCCGCGGCGGTCGTGGTCATGGGGCTCCCTGGAGGAAGTCACGGATGTGGTCGCTCAGTTCGGCCGCGGCGTCCTCCATGACGAAGTGCCCGGCGTCGGGGAAGCGGTGGATGACGGCCTGCGGGTACAGGCGCGCCCACTCCTGAAGCAGGTCCGGAGTGAACACGGGATCGCGCATGCCCCACCCAACGAGTAGGGGCAGGTCCGCCAAGCCGGCCACGGCGCCGGGTGGTTCGAGCAGGTGCCACACGGGGTCCGCGGGGCCGCGGGGGATCGCGCGTACGGCGTCGGTGACCGCCCGGCGTTCCGCGCGGCGGGCGTAGGGCCGCAGGTAGGCCCGCCGCTCGGCGGGGAGCATCGGGTGGTGGACTCCGGCCCGTACGGCGACGCGGGCGAAGGCGTTGGTGGCGTGGACGAACGTGGCGACTGGCCGGTGGTCCCGGATCCAGCGCAGGTAGAACGGCAGCCGGAAACCTTCGGGGAAGGGGAAGGCCACGGTGTTGCAGACGACCAGCCGGGCCACGACGCCCGGGTTGCGCAGCGCCCAGGCGGTTCCGAGCGGGCCGCCCCAGTCGTGCAGGACGAACGTCCAGCCCCGCTCGGGCAGGCCCTCGTTCCGCACCAGGTGACGGTGGAGGCTGTCCAGGCCTTCCAGCTGCGCTTCGTAGGGGTCGGGTACTCCGTCCGCCGGCCGTAGGCGCCGAGACAGCCCGAAGCCCGGCAGGTCGGGGGCCAGACAGCGGGCGTGCGGGGCGAGCCGGTGCAGCAGCTTGCGCCAGACGTAGCTCCATGACGGGTTGCCGTGCAGGAACAGCACCGGCCGGCCGGAGCCGAGGTCGAGGTAGTGCTGGCCGGTGACCGGTACCCGCCGCCAGTGCCGGGGCGCGGGGTAGCCCGGCATCAGCCGTTCCAGTGCGGCACGGTCCGGTGCCGGGGCGTGCCCGGCTCGTGCGGTCACCACCGGACGAGCGCCAGACCGAAGCTGAACCCACTGGCCAGGCCGATCATCGCCACCAGATCCCCGCCTTCGATGCGGTCGGCCTCCCGCGCCTTAGCCAGTTGCAGGGGCAGGGAGGCCGCCGCGCAGTTCCCGTGCTCGGCCACCGCGGGCATGCACCGGTCCTCGGGGAGCGAGAAGAGGTCGATCACCTCGCGGTACTGCGGCATGGCGATCTGGTGGAAGGCGATGAAGGAGACGGCGCCGGCCTGCGCCGCCCGGAACTCTTCCCCGGCGGTGTCCATGATCCGGGGGAGCACGTCGAGCGCGCTCTGCCACAGGTCCCCGTTCAGGCGCAGGGTGGTGTGGTCGTCATGGACGGAGAGGTGGTGCATGCTTCCGCCGCCGGCCACTGTGCAGGCCTCCCAGGCGGGGGAGTTGCTGACGAACCGGAGGGACAGGATGCCGGGATCGCCGTCACCCGCGGGGCCGGCGGTGAGTACCATCGCGGCGCCGGCGTCCGAGGCTGTGTAGCCGGGCAGTGCCCTGAGCAGGTCCTCTCGGGTGGGGAGGTGCCAGCGGGTGGCCAGGGTGGCTGGTTCACCGCAGGCGATGAGGACCGTGCGGTAGCGGCCGGTCTCGATGAACGATGCGGCCACCTCCATGCCGTTGAGGAAGCTGTTGCAGGCGTTCTTGACGTCGAACACCGGGCAGGAGGCGCCCAGTTTGGTGGCCACGAGGTGAGCGGTCGCGGGCTCGATCAGGTCCTGCGAGGTCGAGGCGAAAAGCAGCAGGTCCACGTCGCGGATCTTCAGACCGGCTTGCTCGAGCGCGCTGCGAGCGGCCGCCACGGCGAGGTCGGAGGAGTTCTCGCCGTCCTCGTGGACATGGACCCCGCGCACACCGGTGAGATCCTCCAGCAGACCGGGCGGCGGGGCGTAGCCACCCGTCTCGGTGATCTTGGCACGGGTTTCGTCCAAGGTCCGGTAACGGGACGGAAGATGAGCGCAGACGGCGGCGATACGGGCACGGATGGCTTCGGACACCGGGTCACCGTAGCTGCTGCGAAACCGGCATGGCGTATGTGTATTGACATTCACTACAACGAGTGTTGTGTCCAGGATTCCTCCTCTCGTTGCCCGCTTCGTCCTCTTCAATCCGCACGAGGGTCAGTGATCGGCGTGGAGAGGCGGAGACTTGGCGATGCAGCAGCTTGAACGGGCCGTGGCGGTGGTGGGCGTAGGGTGCCGGCTCCCCGGAGGCATCACCGACCTGGACGGCCTGTGGGCCGTACTGCGCGACGGGCGCGACGTGGTCGGCGAAATGCCCGCCGACCGGCTGCCCCGCGACCGGACCGTCGACCCGGGAAGCGTGCGGCCGGGCCACAGCTACACCGCTGCCGGCGGCTTCCTCCAGGACGTCGCCTCGTTCGACGCCGCCTACTTCGGCATGTCACCCGCGGAGGCCCGGCACACCGACCCGCAACAGCGGCTGCTGCTGGAGATGGCCGCCGAGGCGCTGGACGACGCCGCCATTCCCGCCGAGTCGCTGGCCGGGACGGACACCTGCGTATACGTGGGCGTCTCCGACCCCGCATACGGCGTGAACCTGTCCATGATGCAGAACCACACCAGCCCGCACACCATGCCCGGCACCGCCCTGTCCATCACCGCGAACCGGATGTCGTACGCCTTCGACCTGCGCGGGCCGAGCATGGCCGTGGACACAGCCTGCTCCTCCGCCCTGGTCGCCCTGGACCGGGCCTGCCGCACCCTGCGCGAGGGACCGGGTCGCGTCGCCCTGGCCGGCGGCGTCAACGTGCTGTCCAACCCCTACTCCTTCGCCGGATTCTCCTACGCGGGCATGTTGTCGCGCCGCGGACGCTGCGCGGCGTTCTCCGCCGACGCCGACGGGTTCGTCCGCGCGGAAGGCGGCGCGGTGCTCGTTCTCAAGCTCCTCACGGACGCGGTGGCGGACGGCGACCGCGTCCACGCCGTACTGGCCGCCACCGGCAACAACACCGACGGCCGCAGCACCGGAATGATCGTGCCCAGCGCCGAGACGCAGGAGGCGCTGCTGCACACGGTCTACGCGGAGGCCGGCATCGACGCGGACGACCTGGTGTACGTCGAGGCCCACGGCACCGGCACCCAGGCCGGTGACCCGGCGGAGGCCGAGGCCATCGGCCGGGCCCTGGGCCGGCGCCGCAGCCGCGGACCGCTGCCGATTGGCTCGGTGAAGACGAACATCGGCCACCTGGAACCCGCAGCCGGAATGGCCGGCCTGCTCAAGGCGATCCTGGTCCTGCGCCACCGGCTGGTACCGGCATCCCTGCACGCCCTTCCCCTCAACCCCCGCATCGACTTCGACGGCCTGGGACTGGCCCCCGCCATCGCCCCCGTCCCCGTCCCGCTGGAGCCGGGGCAGAGGGCGGCCGTCGGAGTGAGCGCCTTCGGCTTCGGCGGAGCCAACGCCCACGCCGTCGTCGTCCAGCCGCCCGCCGCCCGCCGGCCCGAGCCGGACCCGGTGCCGCACGGGCGCCCGCTGCCACTCGTCGTCTCGGCCCGGTCCGCCAAGGCGCTGAAGCAGATGACCGCCCGTATGGCGGAGCGACTGCGCAAGACCGAGCCGGCGGACTTCTACGACCTGGCCCACACCAGCACCGTACGGCGCACCGCGCACCCGCACCGTGCCGCCGTACTGGCCGCCGCCCCACAAGAGGCCGCCCGGCAGCTGGACCGGCTGACGGCCGCGGAGCCCGCGAGCGGGGCCATGGTGCGCGCCGGCGAGCGGGACGGGACCGCGTTCGTGTTCTCCGGCAATGCCTCCCAGTGGCCGGGCATGGCCGCCGACCTGCTGCGGGACGAACCGGTCTTCCACGAGGCCGTCCAGGAGGCCGACGCGGCCCTGGCACCCCACCTGGGCTGGTCGGTGGCCAAGGAACTGGCCCACCCCTCCCCCCGGAAATGGCAGCGCACCGAGGTCGCCCAGCCCGCCCTCTTCGCCGTGCAGGTGGGCCTCACCGCGCTGCTGGCCTCGCACGGAGTGCACCCGCGGGCGGTGACCGGACACAGCGTCGGCGAGGTCGCCGCCGCCCTCACCGCCGGGGTCCTCACCCTGGAACAGGCCGCGCTGGTGATCGCCGAACGCAGCCGTACCCAGGGTGCCACGGCCGGCCGGGGCCGGATGGCCGCCGTCGGCCTCCCCGAGGCACAGGCACGCGAGGAACTGCTCCGCCACGACGGCGCACTGGAGATCGCGGGGCTCAACAGCGACCGGGACGTGACCGTCGCCGGGGACGCCGACGCGCTCGCGGCCTGGGGAGCCGAACTGACCGTCCGCGGCGTCTTCTTCCGCGAACTCGACCTCGACTACGCCTTCCACAGCCGGGCCATGGACCCCATCAGGAAGCCGCTGCTCGACGCCCTCGACGGACTACGGCCCGCCCCGGCCCACATCCCGTTCGTCTCCACCGTCACCGGCACCCCGCTGGACGGGCCCGAACTCGGGGCCGCGTACTGGTGGCGCAACGTCCGTGAGCCCGTACGGTTCGCCGAGGCCGCCGCCCGCCTCGCCACCGAGCACGCCGGCGTCCTGGTCGAGATCGGACCGCACCCGGTGCTGCGTCCCTACCTGCGCCACACCGGCGCGCTGTGCGTCCCCACCCTGCACCGCGACGGGGACGGCCTCCGCGAGACCGCGGCGGCCGTCGCCGCGGCGCTCGCCGCCGACACCGCGACCGACTGGAGGCACCACTTCCCCCGACCCGGCCGGGTGGTCGACCTGCCCGCCTACGCGTGGCAGCACGAACGGCACTGGCACGGGAACGCGCAGGACCTGGTCGCCCGCACCAGCGGCAGCGGCCTGCTGGACCATCCGCTGGTGGGCGAGCGGATGCCCGCCCCGCACCCCATGTGGCACGGCACCATCGAGCCACAACTGGTGCCTTGGCTGGGCGACCACAGGATCGGCGACGACGTCCTCATGCCGGCCGCCGCCTACGTGGAGATGGCCCTGAGTGCCGGTCGCCGGGCCATGGACCGCCCGGTCGAGGTACGGCACCTGGAGATCGGCCGCCCGCTGTCCCTGCGGTGGCCAGACCCGACACCGGTCGCCCTGCAGACCGCGGTCACCTCCGGCGACGGCGCCGTGACCATCAGCGTCCGTGAGGAACACGGCGGTGAGTGCCTGCCCGTGGTACGCGCACAGGTCCGTACCCTCCTCGGCACGGCACCGGCCCCGCTCGACGTCGGCGCCATCCGGGCACGCTGCGACCGGAGCGTCGACGGCCCGGTCTTCTACCGCATGAGCCAGGGCATCGGTCTGCACTGCGGACCGGACTTCCAGCTCGTCGACCACATCGACATCGGCGACGGGGAGGCGCTGATCAGCTACCGGCTGGAGCACCCCGCCGACGCCTACACCGCCCACCCGGTCCTGATCGACGCGCCGTTGCAGGCCACCGTGGCCCTCGCCAAGACCCGGGGGGAGTCCGCCGCCTTCCTCCCGACCGTGTTCGCAGCCGTACGCGTGTGGCGCACCCCCGCACCCACCGGCGTCGTACATCTGCGCCGCCGCAACCGCAGCGCCAACGAGATGTGCTGGGACATCACCTACGCCGACCCCGACGGCACGGTCACCGCCGAGATCGACGGCTGCCGCACCCGCCGGGCACACCTGGCGGAACACACCCCGCTGACCGTCCAGCGCACCGTCCTGAGAGCCGCCCCTCACCCGGGCGCCGCCGCCCCGCCCTGGCCGCTCACCACGCCCACCGAGGTGGCAGCCGCGGCCGAACCGCGCATCACCGCCGCACACACCGCCCTGGACGACGGCGGCCACCACCGGTTCACAGCAGCCGCCGAACAGGCCGGCGCCCATTGCTGGGCAGGGACGCTGCGCGGTCTTCTCGCCGACCCGGCCGCCCCGTTCTCGATGGACGACCTGGTGGCCGGAGGCCTCCAGCCCCGGCACCGGCGGCTCGCCCGACTGATGCTGCCCCTGCTGGCCGAGCACGGTCTCGCCCGGCCGGCCGGGCAGACCTGGCAGCTGACCGGCGCGCAGCCACACGCCGAGGCCCTGCTGCGCGGCCTGGTCGAGGACCACCCCGCCTACGGCGCCGAGACGCTGCTCCTCAACCGGCAACTGCGCCGGCTGCCCGACGTGGTGCGAGGACACGCCGACGCACGCGAACTCCTGCCGGCCGGGGACAGCGCCTACGAGCAACTCCACGAGTCCGGCCCCGCCCACCGCTTCGCCCACCGTGCCATCCAGGCCCTGCTCGGCGACATCGTCGCCCGCTGGCCCGCCGACCGTCCGCTACGCGTCCTGGAGTTCGGCGCCACCACCACCGCCCTGACGGCCGCGGCCCTGCCCGTACTGCCGGCCGACCGGACCCGCTACACCTGCACCGCACCCACCCGCAGCACCCTCACCCGCGCCGAACACCGCTTCTCAGCTCACGACTTCGTCGACTACCGCACACTCAACCCGAACGCCGACCCTGCCGACCAGGGCCTGTCCCGGGGCGCCTTCGACCTCGTTCTCGCGGGCGACGCCCTGCACACCACCCACGACCTGGCCGCAACCCTGCGCCGGCTGCACAACCTGCTGGCACCCGGCGGACACCTGCTGGCCACCGAACCGCACCACGCCCCGCTCCAAGCCCTGCTGTACGGCGCACTGAACGACTTCTGGGAGCGCGGGGACCACACCCTGCGTCCCGTGTCCCGCATCCTCGCCCGGGACCGGTGGGCACCACTGCTGAACCGGTGCGGCTTCTCCGGAGCGGTGCAGACCGGACCCGAGGACCGCTCCGTCCTCCTCGCCGCGGCGGACCACAGCCAGGCGGTGACCACCACCGAGGCAGCGCGGCCGGTCCCAGGCGCCACCTGGGTGATCGCCGTCGAGGACGGCACCGAGACGGCGACCGCGCGAGCTTTGGCCGCCCGCCTCGGCAAGGCCACCGTGATCACCGCGCCCGACGAGGCCGCCGCCTGGAAGGCGGCCCTGCCGACGGACTCCGATCCGCGCGTCGTCATGCTGCTCGCCGCACCCGGCCCGCACGAGACCGTCGCGCGGACCACCCGCCGCGCGGCCCTCCTGCGCTCCCTGGCCACCGCCTGCGACGGCCTGGTGGGCAAAACCAGCCCCCAGGTCTGGCTCGTCACACGCCCCACCGGCCTCTTCCCCGCCCCGGAGCAGCCGGCGCACCCGGTGGACGCGGCCATCTGGGCGGCCTGCCGCACCTTCGCCAACGAACGCCCGGACCTGTGCCTGCGCCGCCTGTCCTGCCACCGCACCGGTGAAGCCGACACCGACGCCCTCCGCCTGGCCGACGAACTACTCACACCCGGCGGCGACGACCGGAGCGTTCAGGAGGACGAGATCATTCTGACCGCACGGGGCCGGTTCGTGCCTCGCCAGGTACAGCACCCGGTGGACGAGCCCGCGGGGGTCCCGGCCGGTACGCCGTTCATCCTGGAAGCCCGTGACCCGGGCCTGCACCGGCGGCTCGTCTGGCGGCAGGCAGACGCCCTCGAGCCGGGACCGGGCGAGGTGGTACTGGAGATGCGGGCCGTGGCCCTGAACTACCGCGACCCCATGCGAGCCAACGGCCTGCTCCCGCCCGAGGCGGTGGAGAACAGTCCGATCAGCCGTGGATTGGGCACCGACGGCGCTGGCATCGTGCATGCTGTGGGAGCGGGGGTGGGGGACCTGAAGCCCGGCGACCGGGTCTGCGGCATCGTGCCCGCCGCACTCGCCTCGCACGCCAGAACTCCCGCCTTCTCCGTCGTACGCATCCCCGACGAGATGAGCTTCACAGAGGCGGCGACCTTCCCCGTCGCCTTCCTGACCGTCCACCAGACCCTCGTCCACCAGGCCCGACTCGGTGCCGAGGAGACCGTGCTCGTCCACGGCGGAGCCGGGGCGGTGGGATTGGCAGTCCTGCAGTGCGCCCGCGCGCAGGGCGCCCGCGTCATCGCCACCGCCGGCACGGAGACCAAACGGGACCTGCTGCGCACGCTCGGCGTCGAGCACGTACTCGACTCCCGCAGCCTGGAGTTCGTCCCCCAAGTGCGGGAGCTGACCGGTGGCCAGGGTGTGGACGTCGTGGTGAACTCCCTCAGCGGCGAGGCCATCACCCAGGGCCTGGACCTGTTGCGCCCCAACGGCCGCTTCATCGAGCTCGGCAAGAGGGACATCTTCCTCAACAATCCGATCACGCTCCGCCCCTTCCACAGCAGCCTCACCTTTATCGGCTTCAACCTTGACGCCGTCGTGGGCGAACCCTCCCTGCGAACCCAGCTCGTCGAGGACTTCAGCGCGGCGATCGGCTCCCGCACCTACCGGCCCCTGCCCCACTCGGCCTATCCCGCCGCCCGCGTCGACGAGGCCTTCCACCTCTTGCAGCACTCCCGGCACACCGGCAAGGTCGTCGTCACCTTCGACCCTCTGGACGAACCCGTCCCCGTCGAACCCGCCCCCGGCTCCCTCCACCTCGACGGCGAGGGCACCTACCTGATCACCGGCGGACTGAGCGGGCTCGGCGCAGCCACCGCCCACCTGCTGGCCGACCGCGGGGCCCGGCATCTGGCCCTGCTCTCCCGCAGCGGATCCGACACCGCCGGAGCGCAGAGCCTGCTCCGGGAACTCGCCGATCGCGATGTGCAGGCCACCGCACACGCCGCCGACGTCACCGAGGAAGCGGCGCTGCGCCGGGTCCTCGACGCCGTGGACGTCACCGGGCACGCCCTGCGGGGCATCGTGCACGCGGCGATGCACATGGACGACGCGGTGCTGTCGGACCTCACCGACGACCGGTTCGCCGCCGTACTGGCGCCCAAGGCCGCGGGCGCCACCCTGCTGGACCACCTCACCGCCGACCGCGACCTGGACCTGTTCCTCACGTACTCGTCCGTGTCCGCCAGCATCGGAAACCCAGGACAGTCCGCCTACGCGGCGGCCAACGCCTACCTGGAGGCCCTCACCCGGGCCCGGCGCGGCGCCGGCCGGGCGGGAACGGCGCTGGCCTGGGGGCCGATCGGCGGAACCGGCTACGTCGCCCGCAGCGGCCTGGAGGCCGCCATGGCCGGACGCGGCCTCGAACTGCTCACGCCCGCAGAGGTTCTGACCACAGCCGACCACCTTCTGGCCGCCGGCACCGATGTCGCCGGAGCCGGCCGTTACCGCTGGCAGACCGCACGCCATCTGCTGCCTGCTCTGGCCACCCCTCGGTTCGCCCCGCTCGCCCCGGCTTCCTCCGCGGCATCCCCGGACGCCCGTAACGAGCTCCTGAGCGCGCTGGCGGACCTCCCGGCGGACGAGGGGGTACGCAAGATCACCGACGTGATCACCCAGCTCCTCGCCGGTGTCCTGCAGGCCGACCCGGCCGGTCTCGAGCCCACGGTCAACGTCACCGACTTCGGACTGGATTCGCTGCTGGGCATGCAGTTCCTGATGCAAGCCCGGGACTTGTTCGACATCCGCCTCGGACCGGCCGACCTGGCCACCGGACGCACCCTGGCCCATTTCGCCCGTCTGGTCCACCAGCGGCTGGACCTGAGGGCCGACGACCGGCAGTAGAGGCAAGGCGGGTGTCCGCCGTGCCGGGCACCCCGGCACGGCGGACAATCGCAGCCGGCACCAA
This sequence comes from Streptomyces ambofaciens ATCC 23877, assembly GCF_001267885.1. NCBI lineage: Bacteria > Bacillati > Actinomycetota > Actinomycetes > Kitasatosporales > Streptomycetaceae > Streptomyces > Streptomyces ambofaciens. The sequence continues at coordinate 8,034,884 of NZ_CP012382.1, forward strand.
GACCTGGCGATGCTGGCTTCTGGACAGCCGCCTGGCCTGCGACTAGGAGACCACCTCAACTGGAGAGATATCCGCAGCAAATGAAACAGGCAACCGAGAATCGAACGCTCACCTAGCTTGCAGCGATCACGGCCTGAATCAGGCCGGGGAATCGGCGATCCAGGTCCTCCTTTCGGAGGCGCAGGTACAGACCGTTCCCGGCGTCACGCTGATACACCAGCCCTGCCTCGCGGAGCACTCGCCAGTGACGTGTTCGGCTGGACTTGCCTACTGGCAGGTCGAAGGAAGCGCACAGCCGCTCTTCATTTGGCTGTTCAGCTAGTTGCGCAACGACTCGACGCCGGTTCGCGTCGGCCAGCGCCAAAAGGATGGGCCCCACCTCCAACTCCTCAGCGCGAGGGTGCGTCAACTCGCTGTCCGTCATCACTTCACCCCTCGACAAGGTACGCATGGCTGCGTACCTTAAGCGAGGTACGCAGCCATGCGTACCTTACCGTTGCTGGGGGATCCGTGTCTGTACCCGCGTCGCCGCGTCGCCGCGTTCTGTTGCGCATCCGTCTGTCGCTGCGCAGGCTGCTGCTTACCGAGCACTCGCCCTTCATGACTCTCTGACCCAGCCCGGAATCTACCCCTCGCGTGGGGAGGTGCGAAGAGAGCCGATGCCTCCGTGAGGAACGCCCATCAAGGTGATGATCCTCGGCGGCGCGGAGGACGGCTTCGGCCCGGTGGTCTGCAAGTACGACGTTGACACCACCAAGGACTTCCCCCACACCTATGGGTGCGGGGGCGGACAGCCGATTGCCCCCGCACCCGACAATAGCTATTGCGGCTGAGCCTGGGGTGTGGGCTCCTGTCCCTGTTCTCGCTCCTGGGCAGCGTCTGGTTCTGCCTTGTCCCGGGGCCGAGGCGCGGATCGTTGAGCCGAGTGGCCGGCGCAGCACGACGATGCCTGCGGATATGGCCATGGCGAAACTGCACAGGCCCGTCATCAAAGCGATGGCCAGGTCGCCACACCGAGCGAGGCGGAGATGACGGGGGCGACCAGAGTGTCGAGCCAGGGTGCGGGGCCGAACGCGAGGTTGTTCCCGAATATCACATGACATGCCGTTCTGCCATTCCTCGTGCGAGGGCTTGGCGACGGCCGCCTGCAGGTAGACGACGACCATCTGCAGGCGGGGTACGACGAGCGCACCGTAAGGCTTCCGCCTTGGGCGCCTGTCGAGTTGGCCGGCCAGGTTAATCCCAGCCGGAACCAGCTCCGGCATGTGCACGCAAGAGCGTCCGAACGGGGTCAGCGCCCTGTGGTGTCCGGCCTTCCTCGATCAGCAGCGGCGCCCGAGTGGCGCTGCTCGCCCGGGGCCGGGCGGGACTCGACGCGGTGGCGGCCGACGTACGGGCGGCCGGCGGGCAGGCGCTGCCCATCGCCACCGACATGGCCGAATGGGAGCAGGTCGACCGGGCCGCCCGTCACGTCGAGGAAGAGTTCGGTCCGGTCGATGTCTGGGTGAACAACGCCTTCACGGCGGCCTTCGGCAGATTCACCGACGTGTCCCCCGACGATTTCCTGCAAGCGACCAGGTCGACGTATCTCGGCTACGTGCACGGCACCCGGGCGGCGCTGGACCGCATGGTGCCCAGGGACCGGGGCACCGTCGTGCAGGTCGGCTCCGCGCTCGCCTACCGCGGCATTCCGTTGCAGAGCGCGTACTGCGGAGCCAAGCACGCCATCCAGGGCTTCACCGAGTCGGTGCGCTGCGAACTGCTGCATGACAAGTCGGCGGTTCGCGTCACCATGGTGCAGATGCCGGCCGTCAACACCCCGCAGTTCACGTGGCTGCGCACGCACCTGCCGCGCCACGCCCAGCCGGTGCCGCCGATCTACCAGCCGGAGCTGGCCGCACGCGCCGTGCTGCGCGCCGCGGACCACCCCCGGCGACGTGAGTACTGGGTCGGGACGTCCACAGCACTGACGCTGCTGGCCAACGCTGTCGTGCCCGGATTGCTCGACCACTATCTGGCGCGCACTGGTTTCGACTCCCAGCAGACCGACGCCCGCCCGCAGCCTCAGGGGCACGGCAACCTCTTTGCACCGGCGGACGAGAATACGGACTACGGAGCCCACGGCGTGTTCGACGACCAGGCCCACACCTTCGACCCGCAGGTGTGGGCGAGCCGTCATCGCGTGGGCAAGGCGATGGCCGCCGCGGGACTTGCCGGTGCGGGCTACGCGCTGCTGCGCCGCCGAGCCAGGCGCTGAGCCACCGGATCGTCACGTGCTCAGGCTGTCTCCGCTCGAGCCGGCCGATGCTCTGCCGTCCCGCTGGTCGCCGTGGTCGTCCTCCTCGCCCGGGAGGGGAACCCGGTCGCCGTGGAACCAGCGGCGGAGTGCCCTTAGGAGCCTGGCCGGTCGGCCCGTTGGAGCCGTTCAGGGCGGGGGCGCAGGACGGCAGGTCGCGGCTGGCGAGATCGAGACAGGAGTCAGTCGGTGACGAGGTCTTCCGGGGCGGACCGGCCGAGTTCGGCGAGCGTGCCGAGCGCCTGAGACAGGATGTCAGGCCGTGGAGTGGCTAGGCCCACGCGCACGGCGTTGGGGGCGTGACTGTCGCCGACGGTGAAGGCGGCGGCGGGTACTACCCCGATGCCGTGCCGTGCGGCGGCCGCGACGAAGGTGTCCGCGCGCCATTGACGGGGCAGTTGCCACCAGCAGTGGTAGGAGCACGGATGGCTTCGTACGGTGAAACCGGCGAGCTGGCGGGCCGCGATCTCCTGCCGTGCCGCCGCTTCCCGCTGCTTGGCGGCCACCAGTTTCCTCACGGTTCCGTCCTGCTGCCAGCGGTGGGCGGCCTCGAGGGCGAAACGCATGGGGGTCCAGCCGCCCGACCGCAGGGCGGCAGTGATCGCACTGGTCACGGTGGCGGGTGCCACGGCGAAGCCGAGGGTCAGGCCGGGGGCGAGGCGTTTGGACAGGCTGTCGATGAGGACGGTCCGCTCGGGGGCGTAGGCAGCCAGCGGCGGCAGTTCGTCGCGCAGGAACGCCCAGATGGCGTCCTCGATCGCGAAGAGGTCGAGCCTCAGCAGGACTTCGGTCAGCTGCTCGACGCGTTGCTGGGGCATCGTCAGCGAGAGGGGGTTGTGCAGTCTCGGCTGGACGTAGACGGCGTGCAGGGGGGACATGGCGTGGGCCTCCGCCACCGCCTCTGGGACGAGTCCATGGTCGTCCATGGGCAGAGGGACGAGAGTGATGCCGAGTCTGGCGGCTACCGCCTTGACGAACGGGTAGGTGAGCTCTTCCACGCCGAGACGCCCGCCTGGCGGTACGAGGGCGGTGATGACGGCCGAGATGGCCTGCCGTCCGTTGCCCGCGAAAAGGATTCGCGCGGGGTCGGGGTGCCAGTCGCCACGGACGAGGATGCCGGCGGCGGATTCCTGGGCGGCGGGCACACCGGAAGCGCCTACTGGCCTCAAGGCGTGCCCGAGGGCGTCGGGGCTCAGCAGGCCGCGTAGTCCTGCTGAAAGCAGGGTGCTCTGCTCGGGGGTGGTCGGGTAGTTGAGCTCCAGGTCGATCCGGCCGACCGCCGGCTCCGTGAGGGCGGGAGCGGAGACACCGGAGCCCGCGTGCGTCGCGCGTACGAAGGTCCCGCGTCCTACCTCGCCCACTGTCAGGCCACGGCGGGCCAGTTCCTGGTATACGCGCGTGGCGGTGGAGTTGGCGATGCCGTGCCGCCGTGCGAACTCGCGCTGCGGGGGGAGGCGGTCACCGGGTCGGAGGGAACCGGACTGGATCGCCCCGGCCACCACGTCCGCGACGCTCTGATAGTCCTTCATGGCATACGTCCCCCTCGTCCATGGATGCGCCTACATCCAACCAGAGAATTGCACCGAGTGCAATATGAAAGATTGCATTGATCCGTCTCCCTGCAATATGGTCGTGGGAATGTCCGATGGAACGAGGGGTCCTGGGTTCCAGTGAACGTGACGAGATCGAAGCCCTTATCAATCGGTCGCACTGCCGGACCGCCGTTCGCATGCCGTCACTGCGGCTTCGGCCTCCGCCGCATCAGACCGGACGCGATGGCCGAAGCGCTGCGAGAGGTGGCGTCTTGCTGGCAGCGGCTCTTACGGGACCCGCGACTCGGCACGCGACGTATGGGAGTACCCGCCTGGTCTCCTCTGGAGCGCGGCTGTCACGTCCGCGACATGTGCCTGCTGTTCCACTTCCGGCTCGATGCAATCCTGGGAGAAGCAACTATTGCACCGGGCCGGGCGGTCGGTGCGGAAGCCAGGGCCCCAGTGGTTCACCCGCCGGAGGCCGTTCCGTACTACCGGGATGAGGAGCCGTCGCTCGTGGCGGAGGAACTGGGGCGAGCCGCTGAGGCCCTGGCCCACCGCCTGGCCGGGCTCACCGCTGATGACTGGGCCCGCGACGATCCGCGGCTGGCCGATCCACTGCTCACCGTCGACTTCCTCACGCGCCACCTTCTGCACGACATCACTCACGACCTCGCCGAGGCCGTGCGCCGGGGAGTGGGGGATTCGCGTGGTTGATCCGAGCGCAATGCTCGGTGTGACGGTGGTGGCGCTCGGTATGGTGCTCACCCCCGGCCCGAACATGATCTATCTCGTCTCCCGCAGTATCACCCAGGGCAGGCGGGCCGGGATGATCTCTCTCGGCGGTGTGGCTCTGGGTTTCGTGGTGTATCTGGTCGCCACGAGCGTGGGCCTGACGGTCATCTTCACCGCCGTGCCCGAGCTGTACATCGCGGTGAAGCTGGCCGGCGCCGCCTACCTCGCATATCTGGCCTGGAACGCGCTGAAGCCGGGCGGCCTTTCCGTCTTCGACCCGCAGGACGTGCCGCACGACTCGCCGCGCAAGCTGTTCACCATGGGGCTGATGACGAACCTGCTCAACCCGAAGATCGCCATCATGTACCTGTCGCTCATGCCCCAGTTCGTCGATCTCGACAACGGCCACGTCCTCCTCCAGGGCCTCGTCCTCGGCTCCATCCAGATCATGGTGAGTGTGGCGGTGAACCTGACCATCGTGCTCGCCGCCGCCACGATCGCCGCCTTCCTGTCCCGCCGCCCCTCCTGGCTGAGGGTGCAGCGCTACTTGATGGGCACGGTGCTCGGCGCCCTCGCCGTCTCCCTGGCCGTCGACACATCGGCTCCGGTCGGACCGAGTTGATGCCACAGCGGCACGAGCCGGGCAGTGGGGGAAACCGCTGTGCCGCTCATGTCTGCGACACCTTCAGTTCGATGGCCGGAGTGAGGCTGTTCGGGAGTGCCGCGCAGGCCCGCTCGCAGGCTTCGAGTGTGCCGAGGAAGGGGGCGCGACAGGCCCAGCGAGGTGTCGATCAGGGCCTGGCGCGTGCGGAGCTTCTTCCGCTCACTGAAGGGGAGCCGCTCGCTACTGCTGTCAAGGATTCACTGCCCCACCACGCTTCTGTGAAAGGTCTTTTGTCATGCGTGCGCTTCTCGTCGACCGTTCCGCACCGGCCGGGCTGCGACTCGGTCCGGCTCCCGATCCCCGCCCCGCTCCCCATCAGGCACTGATACGGGTCACGGCTACTTCCCTCAACTACGGCGAGGTCAGGTTCGCCTTGCGGGACGCTCCCGAGGGCGCCGTGCTCGGATGGGATGCGGCGGGAGTGGTGCTCGAGGCCGCCGCCGACGGATCCGGCCCGGCGGCCGGAACGCCCGTGGTCACTCTCGGTGTCGACGGTGCCTGGGCGGAATTGCGCGCCGTCGACACCGCTTGGATCGGCACCGCCCGAGCCGGATCAGATCCAGGAGCCGTCAGCACGGTCCCCGTAGCGGGGACCAGCGCCCTCCGAGCCCTGCACCGCCTCGGCCCGGTCCTGGGCAGACGTGTCCTGATCACGGGTGCCACGGGCGGCACCGGACGCTACGCCGTTCAGCTCGCCCGGCGCGCCGGTGCGTATGTCATCGCTTCCACCGGTAACCCTCGCAAGCACGGGGAGGTTCTGTTGGCTCAGGGGGCGCATGAGGTGGTCGCCGGGCCGGGTGACATCGCCGATCCGGTGCACGGCATCGTGGACATGGTGGGAGGACCGCAACTCGTCGAGTACTTCGCCTTGTTGACGCAGGGTGGCACCCTGGTCGCGGTGGGGCACGCCGCGCACGAGGGGGAGTCGTTTCCCTACGGTGCCCTGTTCGGCGACGGCGGGCGGCACGACCGTTCCCTCGTCACCTTCTCGCTGCCGGCCTGTACGGGACTGGCGCCGGACCTGGGGTGGCTCGCGGACGAGGTGGCCCTGGGCCGACTCGACCCGAACATCTCCTGGCGCGGCGGCTGGGACAGAGCGGCAGACGCCGTCGACGCCCTGCTGAACCGCCGTCTTCACGGCAAGGCCGTCCTGGAGATCTCCTGACCCGCGAACAGGCGTCCTCCAGGGGGGCGGCCCCCGGGGTACACGCACGGCACCGCCCCGCTACGCGGTCGCGCAAGGGCGTTGAGATCCGTGCCGCAGAGCCGGGCATCACCTCGGTCGGCGACAGACCCGTGAGCAGCCCGGAGCACCGCGATTCCGGGACTTCCGCCACCCCCTCCGTCCGGCACCGGACTCGGCCTCGCCGATGACGCTCCGCCCGCCGCCCCGCAACCGTCGAAAACGCCGCCGTGCTGCTCGGAGCAATGACCTGCGCGAGCCGGGCCGGTCGCGTCGTCAATCGACATGCCGTCGCAACCCGCCTCGGGCCGGCCGAGGCGGGCTGCCGTGACGCTTCCCCCAGCGCCTGAAGCAGCGTGCTCCAGGCGGACTGCGCCGAGTCGCTCTCCCGTACAGCCGCGTAAATGGTCTTGACCGGCTCCGGGCGCCGTACCCCTCGCAGGACGACGCCGCCGCGGCGGTCGATCACTCCGAGGCGGGGGATGAGCGCGACTCCGAGGCCGGCCGCGACGACCGTGGACCGGGTCAGACGAACCGTCCGGTCAGGAGGGGGCGGAGACGTGATCGTACGCGTGGTCCGCTGTCCGGCCGGGCCGGAACCGGCGGCGGACGAGCGCGACCAGGGAAGGGCCTCCGCGGAAGCACCACAGGGCGATGACCGGATCACAGATGGCACAGGCCAGAGATGCGTCGTGGTGGAACGGCAGGATCGGATTGCCCTTGAGGTGATGGGCCATGTCCCAGGCCGTGTGGAGCAGCCAGCCGACGCCGATGAAGGCCCAGGAGTCCAGGCCGCGGTAGGCGACGTAGGCCGTGAGTGCGACGAATGGGAGCTCCCACGGTCCGAAACCGCCCCCGCTCAGATAGGCGGCGCCGGCTCCGCCCACCATGATCGCGTTGAAGCGGCGTCGGTGCGGTTCTTTGATCAGGGACATCAGCAGGCAGTAGATGATGCCGACGATCACTGGTGACACAAGGTTCATGAGGGGATGACTTCTTCTTCCTGGGGCGGGCCGAATCGCCGCGGGCGAGCTGTCGCAGCGCGAGCACCGACGTCTCGGCCAGAGCGCGGTCCCGGGTGGGCAGGATCAGGAGTGTCAGTACGCCGATGAGCGACTGCTCTGCGGAGGGCCGGGCGCTCAGAGGGGGGTGGGCGTCGGACCCTGTGCGCGCCAGACGGTGCCGCGCCGCTCGTGGGAGATGAGTTCTTCGACGGCGTGCGCGACGCGGGGGCCCACCTCGCGCTCCAGTAGGTACAGACCCAGATCGAGACCGGAGGTCACGCCGGCGCCGGTGATCAGGTCGCCGTCGTCCACGATGCGGGCGCGGATCGCGTGGGCGCCGGTGGTCTCCAGCATGTCGAGGCCCATGTGGTGGGTGGTGACGTGACGTCCCCGCAGCAGGCCGGCCATGGCCAGGACGAGCGAGCCGCCGCAGACGGTGGCGACGGTGATGTCCGGGTCGTCCATTGCCTGCCCGAGGAGCGCAGGGAGCTCGGTGGTCAGCGTGCGGCCCAGCAGCACCGGGATGAACTCGTCCTGCTTCCGCTCGCCGGCGCCCACCTCTTCTTCCCGGGCCTCGCCGGGTTCGCCCAGGCGGCCGGAGGCGCCGGGTACCACAAGCATGTCGGCGCGCTCCAGGTCGAGGGCGCCGACGGCGCGCAGCGTCAGTCCTCCGATGCCGCTGACGACCTCACGAGGGCCCTCCGCGGTGACCAGCTCGACGGTCACCGCGCCGTCCGTCGCCGAGCCGCCGGCGTGCAGGACCTCGAAGGGGGCGATGGCATCGAGCGGGTCGAAGCCATCGAACAGGACGACCTGGGTGTGCATGGGTGTGGGGTTCCTTCGGTCTCGGCGTCGATTTCCATCGGACGCTCCGAAGTCAACCGGCTTCCTGGGTACTCGCCCAGTGGCACTGGTGACAGGTTTCAACGGGATAGTGCCAACGCTTGCTGAGAGCGTGTGAACTGCGATGACGTGGGCCTGCGGGAAGGGCGGCCCAGGTCCGTCGAGCTGGTGGGGAGGTAAGTTCTGGCCATGCATACGGTTGCCGTGCTCGCGTTGGATCAGGTGATCCCGTTCGACCTGTCCACTCCGATCGAGGTCTTCTCCCGGACCCGCCTGCCCGACGGGCGGTCCGGCTACCAGGTACGGGTGTGCGCCGAGCGCGACGAGGTCGACGCCGGAGCCTTCACCCTGCGGGCCCCCTGGGGTCTTGAGGGCCTTCAGGGTGCGGACACGATCATCGTGCCGGGCGTCGCCGATCTTGGTGCCTCACTCCCTCCCGCCGTGCACGATGCGCTGCGGTCGGCCGCTGCCGACGGCACCCGGATCGCCTCCATCTGCGTGGGCGCCTTCCCCCTGGCTGACACCGGGCTCCTCGACGGACTGCGCGTCACGACCCACTGGCGCGCGGCCGGTCTGCTGGCTGCCGCCCACCCGGACCTCGACGTCGACCCGGGCGTCCTCTACGTCGACAACGGCCAGTTGCTCACCTCGGCCGGCGCCGCGGCGGGCATGGACCTGTGTCTGCACCTGATCCGCCGTGACTACGGCTCGGCCGTCGCCGCCGACGCCGCCCGCCTGTCCGTGATGCCTCTCGAACGAGAGGGCGGACAGGCGCAGTTCATCGTCCACGACCACGCACCCACACCGCGGGGCTCCGAGCTTGAGACGCTGCTCACCTGGCTACAGGAAAACCTGGCCCGCGACTTCACCCTCGCCGACATCGCCGAGCGGGCCGGAACCAGCACCCGCACCCTGATCCGCCGCTTCCGCGACCAGACCGGCACCACGCCGCTCCAGTGGCTCCACCGGGCCCGTATCCGCCAGGCACAGCACTTGCTGGAAACCACGGAGCACTCCGTGGAGCGCATCGGCAGCCAGGTCGGATTCGGCTCACCCACCACCTTCCGTGACCGCTTCAAACGCACCACCGGCGTCAGCCCGCAGACCTACCGGCGCACGTTCAGTTGAACAGCGATGAGATGGGCTCTTCAGGGGCCTACTGAATTCCGGTGGGCGCATGGTCACCGTCGCCTTCGGCCCGAATCGGCCCGTGACGTAGGGCCATTCGTTTGGATCAGCGGGCAGACCACAGAAAGATGCCTGCGATGTGAAGTCCGGCCAGGTAGATGGTCGCGGTCTTCTCGTAGCGGGTGGCGATGCCTCGCCACTGTTTCAAGCGGTTGATGCAGCGTTCGACGGTGTTGCGCTGCTTGTACGCCTCGCGGTCGAAGGCGGGTGGCCTGCCGCCCCGGCTGCCGCGCCGCAGCCGGTGGCCGCGCTGATCGGCCGGCACGGGGATGACCGCCCGGATACCGCGCTTGCGCAGGTGTTCACGGATCGCGCGGGAGGAGTACGCCTTATCGGCCAGGACCACGTCCGGCCTGGTGCGGGGCCGTCCGCGCCGTCGAGGAACGCGAAGGCGAGTCATGACGTGAGCGAAGGCGGGTGCGTCACCGGCCTGTCCGGCGGTGAGCACGAAGGCCAGTGGCCGGCATTGGGCATCGGAGGCCAGGTGAATCTTTGTGGTCAGTCCGCCGCGGGACCGGCCGATGGCGTGGTTTGCTGGTTCGCCTGCTGGGGCCCCTTTTTGCGGGCCCCGGCCGCGTGTTGGTGTGCGCGCACGATGGTGGAGTCCACCGAGACAGCCCAGTTGAGGTCGTCATCGGCATCGGCCTGTGCGACCAGCGCGGTGAACACCCGTTCCCAGGTGCCGTCGATGGCCCACATCCGCAGCCGGTTGTAGACGCCTCGCCAGTTGCCGTACTTCTCGGGGAGGTGGATCCACTGCGATCCCGTCTGGAACTTCCAGGCGATCGCGTCGATCACCTGGCGGTGATCCCGCCACCGGCCACCACGCCGCGGTGTCCGGTCCGGGAGCAAGGGTTCGATCCGCGCCCACTGCGCGTCAGTCAACGGCACACCCGGACCAACGATCAGATGATCGGAGAGTGGCGGACTAATCGCCCGAGAAGGCAATGCGCAGGTCTCTGTCCGCGCGGCAGCGCAGACCCCAGGCCAGTAGCGTCGAGACGGCTTGGCTCTCGGCGCCTCTCAGCCGAGCAAGATCCGAACCTTCCAGCTCCCGCACCAAGCGGTCCACTGCCTCACCGCGCAGCACGGTGTCCCCATAAGGATCGACGTCAGCCAGGGTGGGCAGCCGGTGTCGGCCCAACGTTTCCAGGGCCGCCCACAGCTCGTCATCGACGACTATCCGCTCAAGTGCCCCCGCTGCAGGACGCGGTCCTGACTTCCGTCCGGTCCGAGCGGTTGAGACCCCGCGCCGCAGCTCGATGACGAGCGTCATCACACCCCCTCGCTTGCTCCACGGACCATCGATCTTATCGACCAACAGCTCACTTTCATGATCCGAAAGAAACGCCCTAGCTGGGCTACCTCGTGGCCGGCACGGTCCACGGACAGGGGCGGGTGCGCTTCTTCAGCGGCAACCCCACAGGGGCCGGCTTCGACGACCTCGCCCGCCATGGGGCCGAGGGCAAGCTGAACCCCGCGGTGGACACGGCCTTCCCCATGGGTTGCTGCGCCTACGTGCTCAGCCTGTCGATCAGGCGGGCGAGTTCTTCGGGGGCTTCCAGGTGGACGAGGTGGCCCTGGGCCGAAAGTTCGTGGACGGTGGCAGCGGGGACACGGTGACAGACGTCGTCGAAGGCCGTCCCGTACGGAGCGGTGCTCCGGTTCGCGCCGCCGACGATCAGATCGACGTGGTCCGCCTTGCGGGCCAGGGCGTCGGGCAGCGGTTCGTTCACGGCCAGCGTCTCGTCGTACAGTGGCTCGCTCAGGCGACAAAGGGCCTCCCACACCTGGCGGTCCGCCCGTAGGGCCTTCACCCGCGCCGGGTCCAGGCCGGTGATCTTCCGGTTGACGATGTCGACGGTCGCGTCCCAGTCTTCGTTCTCCCGCGCGGCCTTGAGATCGGGCAGGGCGTGACGGCCGAAGGGACGCATCACGGGCTCGTAGGCGATCAGTCTGCCCAGGGGGCGCTCGTTGGCGGCGAGCAGCGCGATCAGCCCTCCGTAGCTCCAGCCGAAGACCGCCGATGTTCCGGGGAAGGCGTCGAGGAGGGCGTCCAGGTCCTCGACCTCGGTGCGCAGAGAGTAGGTGTCGGTCAGGGGCCCTGAGGGGGTGCGTCCCCGGCGGTTGACGACCATGACGGACGGCCACGTGCTGATGGCCGAGGCGACGTGGCGCCACGCGCGTGCGTCGCTCATCACGCCCGGGAGGAGGACGAGGCCCGGGGCGCCGGGATCGCCGTGCACGTCGACCGTGACCCAGCTGCCGCCACCGACCGACACTCTTTTCTGAATCGTTTGCTCCATAAACTGATTATGGAGCAAACGCTCTACAATGCAAGGGTGGAACAACGACAGCGAGGACGCCCCAGGGCCTTCAACCGGGATCACGTGATCCTCGAGTCCGCCCGCCTGTTCTGGCGCAGCGGCTATTCAGGCACCTCGACGCGCGACCTGACCGCTGCCCTGGGGCTGTCGACATCGAGCCTCTACGCCGCGTTCGGCAGCAAGGCCGGGCTGTTCGAGGAGGCCGTGCGGACCTACGCAGAGCGTTACCGGGAGATCTACGCGCGGGCCGTTGCGGAAGGGGACGTCCACGCCGTCGTCGAGCGCGTCCTCGTCGAGTCGGTCGACGAGTTCAGTCGGCCGAGCAACACCCACCCGGGCTGCCTTCTCAGCAGCGCCGTGATGACGGACAGCACGAACACGCTCGACGCGAGCGCCTACTTCGCCGAACTCCAGAACGCGAACGAACGGACCCTGCGGGAGCGCATCGACCGAGCGATCCGGGACGGCGACCTGGCCGCGGACACCGACGCGGCGTCCCTCACCGGACTCGTCCAGTCCATCTGGCATGGACTGTCGCTCCGCGCCCGGCTCGGCGCCCCCCGCGAGGAGCTGCTCGCGACGGTACGGCTCACCCAGGACCTGATCCGCAAGCTCGCCCCGTGAGGGCCCGGCGGCGGGCGCGGGACGGCGCTCCGTGTTGCCGCCCGTGGCCGGTCGGATGGCCCAGGACGCGGGCGCACCAGCTGCGCGACCTCGCTGCTGAAGGACTCGGCAAGGTCCCCTTTCGCGGCCACCTATGCGGGCCTGGAAGTGGCACCCGTCCTCACCGAGTCCTCCCAGAGTACGCAGTGTTGCTGAAGGACGAAGCCGTTGCTCCGCGGACGCTGAGTGATTGTCGAGAGGACCTTTTCCGGCGGGCGCATCTGGATTGGCGGAAGACGAACCAATGGTGTGATGGCGAGCGGCACGTACACCGCACCACCCTTGCTGAAGTCGTCCTGCTCGCCAGCATCATCTGTCTCGGGGGGAGCCTGTCATTCAGCGCGGTTGAACTCGGCGTCTGCGATGAGCTGGGCGGACTTGCGGCCGGTGGCTCGATCGACACCAACTGGCCATCTCGCCACGCACGATGAGTGGGGGATATCGAATTCGAGACTCACGCTGCTGGCGCGCGGCCTGTCCCCCTGCCCACCAGCCGCGACCCCCCTAAGCGCTCGCTTGCGCGTAGCGGGCCGCAAGTGAGGGCTGGTTGCCGCCTGTGACGAACGCGGCCTCTGCGGCGAGCAGGATATCCAGGGCCGAGTCCTGGTCCTCCAGACCGGGTGCGCAGATGGTTTCGCCGAGGCGTAGGCCGGTCAGGCTGGCTGACGCGACGTCCTCGGGCGACATCGCCCAAGGGATGTCGTGGCCGGCGCCGCCGTTCCATTCCGTCGCTACGACGCCGGGGCACACGACCTGGACCCGGAGCGGGGTGTCGGCGATCTCGGCCGCGAGCGTGCGGGTGAAGCTCAGGGTGGCGGCCTTCGCGGCGACGTACAGGGTGCGCCGAGGCGCTCGCGGGTCCGTGACGCCCGCGCTGAAGGCGAGCAGCGAGGCGACGGTGATGATCGAGCCCGTGCCTGCCGCGAGCATTCCGGGAAGCGCAGCGCGGACCAGCTGAATGGGGGCCACGGCGTTGAGGGTGAGCAGACGGTTGATGTCGGCCGGCTCGACATCGGTCAGCGGCGCATAGCCGCCGGCACCGGCGTTGTTGATCAGCATGCCTACGTCACCGGCAGCCAGGCGGCCGGTGACGTGGTTGATGCCGTCGTGGGTCATGAGGTCGGCGGGCAGCACCTCGACGGCTGCCCCACCGGCGCGGAGTTCCTCGGCGAGGTCGGCGAGCCGGTCGGCGCGCCGCGCCACCAGGACGAGGTCGTGGTCGTCCGCGAGTAGCCGGGCGTAAGCAGCGCCGATGCCGGAGGAGGCGCCAGTGATCAGAGCAAGGGTGCGAGTCATGGAACCATTTCACTCAACCATTAGGCAGCTGTCAAACGCTTGATAGTAGTGAAGTGTCATATCCTCAGCTTGTGACAGGAAACGATGAGGACCCCGTCGGGGCCGGTGCTCTTGACCGGGTCACCTGGGCGTTGCGCCGCGCGGAACTGGCTGTGCAGACACTCAAGGAGCGGCGGTTGCGCCCGCTGGGGCTGGCGGCCTCGCACTACACGCTCCTGATCTCGGTGCACTCCGAGCCGGGACTTACCGGCGCCGAGCTGGCCCGCCGACTCAACGTCACCCCTCAAGCCGTGGCCTCACTCGTGGCGCGGCTGGAGAGCCGTGGGCAGGTGGAACGACGCGAGCACCCGCGCCACCGGCACGTGCAGGAGCTGCACCTCACCGAGGCCGGGCGAGAGACGTTGCGCGCGGCCGACAAAGCGATCGCCGACATCGAGCTGCGGATCATCGAGGGTCTCGGCCTGAAGGAGTCAGCCCAGCTGCGGGGGCTGCTCGACCAGGTGGCCGACGTGGCCCGGGAAGCATGAGACGGTGACCGGACCGCGATCCCGCGGGCAGAGCCCGGCCGCTCCCAGACGTCGTCCTGCTGTCGGTGAGGTCAGTCTGGACTTCGATGCCATGGAAGTGCCCGCACGGCCCGGCCTGCCTGACCGCGTACGGCGCCGCCCCACACCCCGTCCACGACGCCCTGTAGCTGCTGGCCGCCTGAGCCGCTACGGAAGACGACGGGGCCACCGCAGACCCGGACCGCACCAGCAGCCACTGCACCGTGGTTCCGGCCGCCGGATCCCGACCACCGACAGCACAGGAGGCACCATCATGCACACGCGTACCCTCGGTCAGGGCCTCGAGGTCTCGGCGATCGGCCTGGGCTGCATGGGCATGTCCCAGAGCTACGGCCCCAACCCCGGCAACCGGCAGGACATGATCGCCGTGCTGCGCGGCGCCGTCGACCGCGGTATCACGTTCTTCGACACCGCCGAGGTCTACGGCCCCTACGTCAACGAAGAACTGGTGGGCGAGGCGCTCGCCCCGGCGCGTGACCAGGTCGTCATCGCCACCAAGTTCGGCTGGCGCATCGAAGACGGCAAGTCCGTCGGGCTCGACAGCCGACCGGAGCAGATCAGGCGGGTCGCCGACGCCTCACTGCGCCGCCTGCGCACGGACACGATCGACCTCTTCTACCAGCACCGGGTCGACCCCGACGTGCCGATCGATGACGTCGCGGGCACGGTCGGCGAGCTGGTGCAGGCAGGCAAGGTACGGCACTTCGGCCTGTCCGAGGCGGGTGCCGCGACGATCCGGAGGGCGCACGCCGTCCACCCTGTGACCGCGGTGCAGAGCGAGTACTCCCTGTGGACCCGCGACCCCGAGCCCGAAGTCCTGCCCACGCTCGCCGAACTCGGCATCGGGTTCGTCCCCTTCAGCCCGCTCGGCAAGGGCTTCCTCACCGGCACCGTCGACACCACGACCGCGTTCACCGACGGTGACATCCGCACGACCATCCCGCGGTTCGACCAGGCCAACCTCGCCGCCAACCAGGCACTGATCGACCACGTCGCCGGCCTGGCCCAAGCGAAGAACGCCACCCCCGGGCAGGTGGCCCTGGCCTGGCTGCTGGCTCAGCACCCGTCGATTGCGCCGATCCCCGGCACCCGGCGTATCGCACGGGTGGAGGAGAACGCCGCCGCCACCCAGCTCGCGCTGTCCGCCGACGAGCGGATGGACCTGGACGCGTTGGCAGCCCGCATCGGCGTTCGCGGCGACCGCTACAACGAGATGCACATGAACCTGGTCGACAAGTAGACCAGCCACGTCCCAGCAGTGCAGCCTTCATCCGGGCTGGAAAAGTGAGTCGCGTGATGTTCGCTACTGGTGGTCGAAAGCCGCGACCGGTCGGTTCGGGAAGCAGGCGTCTTCTCTGGTCCGCACGCTGATCCAACCTCAACCTCGTAGCAGGGCCTCGACCTCTGGGGGCAGGCTGCCACCGGGTTGGGCGGCAAGAAGCATGATCTCGTCCGGGGTGTACCGCATCGCAATGGCGATACGTGGATCCAAGCCGTCGACGGCATAGGCCGTGACCGGTTCGGGCCCCGCGTCATCGTCGTCGTGGCCCGGCGTGTCATCGCAGGGCGGGAACTCGGCGGGGCCGAGTGCTTCGCCAACGGCGAAGTCGACGTTGGCCACCTGCGTATAGGTGCGGCCCCCGTACAGAGCAGCGATCGCGCATGACTCTTCGGCTTCCCCGCCACCGCCCTGTGCCGTGCAGGCGGTCGTCAGCGCGGTGACGACCACGGCCGCGTACCACGGCAGCCGCCGCGACGGCGTCGACATGGCGGCGTTGGGTCGGCTTGACGTGCTGATTCGCATCAGTGGGCTCCTTCTGGAGCGTGCTCGCTCCGTCTTACCAGGTGCCGCATGTTCTATGGGGAGTTCGGGCCCCGGGGGCGGCTCACGATCACTTCATGACCATGACGGAACTCGAGGCGAACTGGTTCGTTCCGCTTTCGGTGACTCGCCCCGCTCGCAGAACCCCACACGAGATTCTGGACGCCCTGCCCGTCTGCCCAGCCGCCCATGTCTGGGGCAACGCCCAACCACGCGATGCGGCGCCTGCTGGTGAACGTCGGTTGGAGCCCGGTCGGCTTGCTTCACGGCATGGACGAGGGTGACCTCGACGTCTTCTCCCTGCGCCCGGCGTCCGCCTGCGGGGCACAGCCGAGGCCGCGTGCCGGTCGACAAGTCGCAGATAGGCAGGGGTGATTACCGCAAGGTCTTGAGCACGGCCGCAGTGAGCCGCTGCGCGGTGGGCCGGGGCTCCGCGCCGGGGAGGAGGAGGTGGCTGATCGTCATGCGGACGGTGATGTCCGCCGCCATGTTGATGAGCTCCTCGTCCCGTCCGGGGAAGCGTTCAGTGAGCCACGCGCGCAGGAGGCTCTGTGCAGTGACGCGCCGACGGACACAACAACCGCTGGTGGCTCGACCCCGTTCACGGCCGTGGATTTCCGGCCGACATGCAGGAGGTGTACGGCGTCGCCCTACCGGAGCGCCCCGGTGACACCGAGACCATCGCCGCCCCGCTCGACCACCTCGGCCTCAACTACTACTTCCGGCAGATCATCCAGGACGCCCCCGACCTTCCCGCGCCCTCGTATCGGGTGGTCCCTGTACCCGACGCCCCGAAGCGCTTCGGGCTCATCCACGTCGACTTCAAGACGCAACAACGCATGATCAAGGCCAGCGGTCACCGCTACGCACAGCTGATTGCCGACCACCGCACGGCGACGGCTTTCCCCGCCTGACTCCCATGGATCTCGGGACGTCGCGTCAGCCGACGTGGACCCGGGGGCGTCGGGAGCGGTCGGGTTCCGCCTCGCGCAGTACCTCGCGGGTGACCGGGGCGACCTCGCCCTGGCCGAAGAGGAAGAAGCGGAGGAAGTTGGTGAAGGGGTTGCCCTCGGTCCACTCGAAGTAGATGTGCGGGATCTGGCCGGTGAGGTCGCGGGCGTGGAGGAGGAAGGCGGCCAGGGCGTTGGAGACGGACGAGCTCTCCAGCGTCAGCACGCGGTAGCGGCCGTGCATCACCTCACCCCGGACGGTCAGACCCGATTCGAACTCCGAGGGATCGGTGACGGTCACCTCGACGAAGACGAAGTCCTCCTGGGACGGGACCTCGTGGTCGGCACGGATCTGTTCGATCTTGTCGCGGTACTCCGTCACGTCCCGGTTGTCGGGCTCGTTGGCGATGAAGCGGATCTTGCGGCTTGCGATGTCCCGGACGAATCGTTCCGCGGTGGCGTCGAACTCCACATCGGTGACGCGGAGCTCGAAGGAGCGGGCGAGGCGGGAGAAGAAGGAGATCAGAACGATGCCGGCGATGAAGCAGGCGCCGATCTTGACGCCGTCCGGACGCTCGATGATGTTGAGGACGGTGGTGTAGAGGAAGACCGCGGAGATGACCGCGAAGGCGATGGTCCAGCCTCGCTGGCCCGCCCTGCGGGCGGCGATGGTCACCGCGATGGCGGCCGAGCTGATGAGGACCAGGACGCCGGTCGCGTAGGCGCCGCCCTGGGCGTCCACGTCGGCGTCGAAGATCCAGGTGACGAGGAAGCCGACGAGCGTGAAGACGATGACCATGGGCCGGACGGCGCGGGCCCAGTGCGGTGCCATGCCGTAACGGGGCAGGTAGCGGGGCATGAGGTTGAGCAGCCCCGCCATGGCCGAGGCGCCGGCGAACCACAGGATGGCGATGGTCGAGACGTCGTAGACCGTGCCGAAGACGTTCCCCAGATATGCGTGTGCCAGGTAGGCCAGCGCACGGCCGTTGGCCTCGCCACCCGGCTCGAACGCCCGCTCGGGGATCAGAAGTGTCGTGATGAAGCTGGTGGTGATCAGGAAGGCGCTCATGATCAGAGCGGCGGTGGTGAGCAGCTTCTTCGTGTCCCGGATCCGGCCTGCGGGCTTCTCCTCCGTGTCCGAGGGGCCGCCCCGGACGTGCGGCATCACAGCCACGCCGGTTTCGAAGCCCGACAGGCCGAGCGCGAGCTTCGGGAAGACGATCAGGGCCACGCCGATCATGACGAAGACGTTGCCGTGTTCGGCGGTCAGGGCGCCGGACCAGTCGGTGACGACGTGCCCCTCGGTGGCGACGTGCCACAGGCCCGTTGCGACCACGACCACGTTGAGCGCGAGGTAGATCCCCACCAGAACCACCGCGACCCCGATCGCCTCCAGGAAGCCCTTGAGGAAGACCGCGCCCAGAAGGGCGATCAGGATCAGGGTGATGACCAGTTGCTTGTCGTGCAGGGCGTCGGCCACATGGGGGTTCTCCACCAGGTGGGTGGAGGCGTCCGCCGCTGACAGGGTGATGGTGATGAGGAAGTCGGTGGCCGCGAAGCCCAGCAGGGTGAGGACGAACAGCTTGCCCTTCCAGAACGTCAGAAGCCGTTCCAGCATCGCGATGGAGCCCTGTCCGTGAGGGCTCTCCTCGGCAACCCGCCGGTAGACGGGCAGGGCGCCGGCCAGGGTGACGATCACCAGGACGATGGTGGCCACGGGGGAGAGCAGGCCCGCTGCGAGGGCGGCGATGCCGGGCTGGTAGCCGAGGGTGGAGAAGTAGTCGACGCCGGTGAGGCACATCACCCGGTACCAGGGCTGACCCTTGTGCGGCGGCTCCGGCTGGGCGTGCGGGCCCTGGAGGCCGCCGCCCTTGCCCATGTCGGACATGCCCTCCAGCATCCAAGCCCGCAGGCGGTGGGGCGGCGGGTGCTCGGTGGTGCCCATGGACGTGCTCTCCTACGTGCGGCTGGGTGTGGTGCTCCGGCCATCACGCGGACGGCTCGAACAGCGTAAGCAGAGAGTGACCCATGGGCCCGTGCTCAGGGCGGCTGGAGGCGTCAGGTTTGCGTTAAGACGAGCATGTCGGACGGCTGCGGTCCGGCAGCGGCGAGCTGGGGCTGTGGTGGTGACGGACTGCGCCGTTCGAGGGCGGTGCGCGGAGAGCACCGGCGGCATCCCGACGCCGGCCGGTGAGGGGCACCCGGCAGTCGGGCGTCACCCCAGGTCCGACACCTTGAACACGGCCTGAGCGCTCTCACGGTCGATGCCCTCCGTCATGCGGCTGGTCCCATTTCGGTCGGCGGCCGCGGGTCGGTGTCGACCACGCTGCGCGGATTCCTGCGGCGTCCCATGCGGCTGATGCCAGGCACGGCAGTGGGGCTCCGGCGCTTCCATGACGCCTCCCTGACGTACTCCCTGCTCCTTCCTGACGCCGGGCGGGACGTCCGGGGCGACGTGCCGGCCTGGACGTCGAGGTCGACGCCGTCCAGGTCCCGGACTCGCCGTCGGGGGCAGCACGGTGGTGCGCGGCACAGGCGTGTCAGGGCGGCGTCAAAGCCGGCCGGCCCGGCGCGAAGAACGCGCAAGGGAGGGGCCGCAGCGGTCTGTATCGGACTGATCCTGGGCGCTCCCGCGCATCGCTTCCCCGCTCGCGCGGGCGTCGATCCGTGAAGGAGGACCAGCCCATGCCCGTCCCGACCGCCGAGCAGGGTACGAAGCCCGCCGTCGAGGAACCACCGGATACCGGTGATCGGCACCGGCTGACAACCGTCACAGGGCTGGCGGCCCTGTCGTTGGACGCGATGGCGTCGGTGGCGTACGGCCCCGAGGCGATCATCCCCGAGGTCGAGCCGGAGCGGTGGTGGCAGCGGCTGCTGCAGAACCAGCGGGGCGTCGTCGTCGCCCACGCCGTGCGGCGCGAGACCGGCGCCGTGATCTGCCGGCTGCGGTTCCGTCCGGCCTGAGAGCGACCGTGCCCGCCCGGCGGCCATGGCAAACGCGGTCGTAAGGGAAGTGTCAAGGGTGGCCGGGCCGCCGTAAGGAGGTCGTCAACGGTGGCCGAATCCGGCCCCGGAGGGGCTTTCCTCTTCTCGTCAGTATCTCGTTCGCACCTCACTAGGAGCTCGCGATGGCCGATGTGGCCTTCGTCGTCACCATGATCGCGGTGTTCGCGCTCGTGGCTCTCGTCGCCAAGGGGGTGACGAAGCTGTGACCGTCGAGAACATCGTCGGCCTGATCGTGGCCGTCTCCCTGCTCGGTTACCTCGCCCTCGCCCTGATCTACCCGGAGAGGTTCTGAGCACCAGATGAGCCCCGTCCTCGCCGGCGTGCTCCAGCTGCTCGCGCTCATAGCGGCGCTGGCGCTCGCCTACGTCCCCCTCGGCAACTACATGGCCAGGGCCTACTCCTCCGACACGCACTGGCGCGTGGAGAAGTGGATCTACAAGGGCATCGGTGCCGACCCGGACACAGAGATGCGCTGGCCCGCGTACCTGCGCGGCGTCCTCGCCTTCTCCCTCGCCGGAGTCCTCTTCCTCTACCTGCTCCAGCGGCTCCAGGGCGTGCTGCCCGGCTCGCTGGGGTTCGCCTCCATCGACCCGGACCAGGCGTTCAACACCGCCGCGTCCTTCGTGGCCAACACCAACTGGCAGTCGTACTACGGCGAGCAGGCCATGGGCCACGTCGTGCAGACCGCCGGGCTTGCCGTGCAGAACTTCGTCTCGGCCGCCGTCGGCATCGCCGTGGCCGTCGCCCTCGTCCGCGGCTTCGCTCGGTCCCGCACCGGTGAACTCGGCAACTTCTGGGCGGACCTGGTCCGCGGTGTCGTCCGCGTCCTGGTGCCCATCGCCGTGGTCGGCGCGTTGATCCTGGTGGCCTGCGGGGTCATCCAGAACTTCTCCGGCATCCACGAGGTCGGACAGTTCATGGGCGGCACGCAGCAGTGGAACGGCGGCGCTGTGGCCTCCCAGGAGGTCATCAAGGAGCTGGGCACCAACGGGGGCGGCTACTTCAACGCCAACTCCGCCCACCCCTTCGAGAACCCCACCCCGTTCACCAACCTCTTCGAGATCTTTCTGATCCTGGTCATCCCGGTCGCCCTGACCCGGACCTTCGGTGTCATGGTCGGCTCGGTCCGCCAGGGTCACGCGATCCTCGCGACCATGGGCACCATCTGGGTCGGCTTCGTCGCCCTGATGATGTGGACCGAGTTCGCCCATCACGGCCCGGCGCTGCAGGCGGCCGGGGGCGCGATGGAGGGCAAGGAGCTGCGCTTCGGCATCGGCGGCTCGTCGATCTTCGCGGTGTCGACCACCCTGACTTCCACCGGCGCCGTGGACTCCTTCCACTCCTCCTACACCGGCCTGGGGGGCGGCATCACCATGCTCGGCATGATGCTGGGCGAGATCGCGCCGGGCGGTGTGGGCTCCGGTCTCTACGGCATGCTGGTCATGGCGGTCATCGCGGTGTTCATCGCCGGTCTGATGGTCGGCCGCACCCCCGAGTACCTGGGCAAGAAGATCGGCACCCGCGAGATCAAGTTCGCGGCCCTCTACATCCTCATCACGCCCGCCCTGGTCCTGGTCCTCACCGCCGCCGCCATGGCCCTGCCGACCCCGGGCAACTCGATGACCAACAGCGGGGCGCACGGATTCTCCGAGATCCTCTACGCCTACACGTCGGCCTCGAACAACAACGGCTCCGCCTTCGCCGGCCTGAACGCCGACACGCAGTGGTTCAACAGCACCCTCGGCCTCGCCATGCTCCTCGGCCGCTTCCTGCCGATGGTGTTCGTCCTGGCGCTCGCCGGCTCGCTGGCCGAGCAGAAACCGGTCCCCGCCACCGCGGGCACCCTGCGCACCGAGAAGCCGCTGTTCACCGGCCTGCTGGCGGGCGCCATCCTCATCATCACCGGTCTGACGTACTTCCCGGCACTCGCGCTGGGCCCGCTCGCCGAAGGACTGGCGGCATGACCCCCCGCGCGGGCACCGGTGTCCCGAAGCCCACCGGCACCCAGAAACTCACCGACCCCGGGAAGCACGAGGACGCGATGTCCACAGCCACCCCGACCCGGGCGCCGCACAGCGACGCACCCACCGGGCACCAGCCGGAGGAGGGTCGCGTCGGCGCGGGCCTCTTCGACCCGAGGCAACTCGCCAGGTCGCTGCCCGACGCCTTCCGCAAGCTCGACCCGCGGGTGATGGTCAAGTCGCCCGTCATGTTCGTCGTTCTCGTCGGCTCCGTCCTGACCACCGTCTTCTCCTTCAAGGACCCGGGCGACTGGTTCGGCTGGGCGATCAGCGCCTGGCTCTGGCTGACCGTGCTCTTCGCCAACCTGGCGGAGGCCGTTGCCGAGGGGCGCGGCAAGGCGCAGGCCGACACCCTGCGCAAGGCCAAGACCGACACCGTCGCCCGCCGCGTCGACGGCACCGAGGTTCCCGGCACCGAACTGAGGATCGGCGACCTGGTGGTCTGCGAGGCCGGCGACGTCATCCCCGGCGACGGCGATGTCGTCGAGGGTGTCGCCTCCGTCGACGAGTCGGCGATCACCGGCGAGTCGGCGCCCGTCATCCGGGAGTCCGGCGGCGACCGCAGCGCCGTCACCGGCGGGACGAAGGTGCTCTCCGACCGCATCGTCGTCCGGATCACCACCAAGCCGGGCGAGACCTTCATCGACCGGATGATCAACCTCGTCGAAGGGGCGGCCCGGCAGAAGACGCCAAACGAGATCGCGCTGAACATCCTGCTGGCCTCGCTGACCGTCGTCTTCCTGCTGGCCTGCGCCACCCTCCCGCCCTTCGCCGACTACGCCGGCACTCACCTGACGATGGTCGTCCTGGTGGCCCTGCTGGTCTGCCTCATCCCGACCACGATCGGCGCCCTGCTCTCCGCGATCGGCATCGCCGGCATGGACCGCCTGGTCCAGCGCAACGTGCTGGCCATGTCCGGCCGCGCCGTCGAGGCCGCCGGCGACGTCTCCACGCTGCTGCTGGACAAGACCGGCACCATCACGCTCGGCAACCGGCAGGCGGCCGAGTTCGTGCCGGTGCGCGGCACCACCGAGACGCAGCTGGCGGACGCCGCCCAGCTCTCCTCGTTGGCCGACGAGACCCCCGAGGGCCGCTCCGTCGTCGTCCTCGCCAAGGAGAAGTACGGGCTGCGCGAGCGGCAGCAGGGCGAGCTGGCCGGCGCAGAGTGGATCGAGTTCACGGCCCAGACCCGCATGTCCGGTGTGGACGTGGACGGTCGCAGGGTGCGCAAGGGCGCGGCGGGTTCGGTCACCGGCTGGGTCCGGGAGCGGGGCGGCACGGTCGCCGAGGACGCCGCCGCGACCGCCGACCGCATCTCCGAAGCGGGCGGCACGCCGCTGCTCGTCGCCGTCGAGGACGAGCGCGGTGCCCGGGTCCTGGGCGTCGTCCACCTCAAGGACGTCGTCAAGGAGGGGATGCGGGAGCGGTTCGAGGAACTGCGCCGCATGGGCATCAAGACGGTCATGATCACGGGCGACAACCCCCTGACCGCGAAGGCGATCGCGGACGAGGCGGGCGTCGACGACTTCCTCGCGGAGGCCACGCCCGAGGACAAGATGGCGCTCATCAAGCGGGAGCAGGCCGGCGGCAAGCTGGTCGCGATGACCGGCGACGGCACCAACGACGCGCCCGCGCTCGCGCAGGCCGACGTCGGCGTGGCGATGAACACGGGCACGTCGGCCGCCAAGGAGGCCGGCAACATGGTCGACCTCGACTCCAACCCGACCAAGCTCATCGAGATCGTCGAGATCGGCAAGCAGCTCCTGATCACCCGGGGCGCGCTGACGACGTTCTCCATCGCCAACGACGTCGCCAAGTACTTCGCGATCATTCCGGCGCTCTTCGCGGCGGTCTATCCGGGCCTGGACAAGCTCAACATCATGGGCCTGTCCTCGCCGGACTCCGCGATCCTGTCCGCGGTGATCTTCAACGCCGTGATCATCGTGGTACTGGTGCCGCTGGCCCTGCGCGGGGTGCGGTACCGGCCGATGAGCGCCGACCGGATGCTGCGCCGCAACCTCACCGTCTACGGCCTGGGCGGCCTGATCGCCCCGTTCATCGGCATCAAGATCATCGACCTCATCGTCTCGCTCATCCCCGGAATCGGCTGAAGGACATGAATACCTCCGTCACCAACACGGCCCGGCTGCTCGGGGCGGGCCTGCGCGCCCTGCTCGTCCTCACCGTGGTCACCGGCATCATCTACCCACTCGTCATCACCGGCATCGCTCAGGGGCTCTTTCCCGGCAAGGCCAACGGCTCCGAGATCACGGTCGATGGCAAGGTCGTCGGCTCGTCCCTGATCGGTCAGTCGTACCACCTGCCGCTGAAGGAGGGCCAGGAGACCCCCGAGCCGGACCTGAAGTGGTTCCAGGGCCGCCCGGCGAACGGCCTCGGCACCAACACCATCAACACCCAGTACGACCTGATCCTGTCCGGAGCGACCAACCGCTCCGCCGACAACCCGGAACTCGCCCAGTGGGTGAAGGACGCCAAGGCCGCCGTCGTCAAGGACAACTCCGTACCCGGCCACCTCGTGAAGCCGTCGGACGTACCCGCCGACGCGGTCACCTCCTCCGGCTCCGGCCTCGACCCGGACATCTCCCCCGAGTACGCGGACCTCCAGGTCCACCGGGTCGCCGAGAAGAACGGCCTGCCCGCCGAGCAGGTCCAGAAGCTGGTCGACGAGCACACCGAGAACCGCACCCTCGGCTTCATCGGCGACCCCCGGGTCAACGTGCTCGAACTGAACATCGCGCTCAAGGAACTCGCGGCCGAGAGGTGACGGGTTTACGCCGGGGGCGTGGGAGCCGGCCGCCCGGAATCCTTCCCGGAACCGCCGGCTCCCACCGCACCGAACCACCAGTGGTCCGCCTGGCCGCCGTGCACGAGAGGAAAGGCACACACCGATGACCCGGGTGCTGGTCGTGGAAGACGACCCCCAGCTCGTACGCGCGCTCGTCCTCAACATGCGGGCCCGCCACTACGGTGTCGAGGCGGCACCGGACGGTGCCACGGCCCTGCGCCTGGCGGTCGCGGGCCGGCCGGACGTGGTGCTCCTCGACCTCGGCCTGCCGGACATGGACGGCGTCGACGTCATCAAGGCGCTGCGCGGCTGGACCCGTGTGCTGATTCTGGTGCTGTCGGCCCGTCAGGCTTCCGGCGAAGGTAGGCGCCGCCGTCCTGGTCGTAGTCGTCCCGGCCCGCCTCCATGGCGAACCACCACGCCAGCCACACCAGCGGGAGTCACCCCGTGCACAGCGCGGCCGCATGGTTCCATTCGTCATTCGACCAGGTGAGCCGCCGGAGCCTGCCGGGTTGCTCCGTCTTCCCCCACCCCATGCCCGCAGCTTACGATCCGGGATCATGACCGTGGCGAGAGGGCCATGTTCATCCGTCCGCGAGGGCTCTGAACTCGCCCGCAGGGCCCAGGCTGATCCGCCCTCATAGGACAACCCTCAGGTTTTCCAGTCCGGCGGTTCCTGGGCAGGTTGGTTGGACGCACGCAGTGAAAGTGAGGCATGTTCCGGTGAAGTTGGCGCTATACGCGGCTGCATGTGCACCTCTCGTGGCGTGCAAGGACCGGCGGGCAAAGAATGAGTGCCATCTGCGGGGGACTGCTGCTTGACGGCCGCCGCAGGTCGATCGTCGATCGAGGCCATGGCCTTGCCGGGCGGCAACCAACGCAACCCGCAGCGGTTCGCGAACCAGTAGGTTGCCAGGTATCACGCGTTCCCGGCGACGAGGGGATGAGGGTGCGCAGGCCAGTTGAGGGCGAAGTCCACGTTGAATACGGCCAGATCTATGTCGTGAGTGGTCCGGACGGCTTCGGCCCGGACCTCCAGGAGTCTCTTGCCGGGCAGAGCGCCGGGCTGTGCGGGGCCGCGGTACCCGGCGCGCTGTGGTTGTCGACCGGGCTGCACATGGGCAACGTCGGCTTCACCGTCGAGGTGCACGACCAGGCCCCGCCGCTGGATCCGGTGTGGGAGGACGTCGTGGAGGCATCCTTCCGGCCCGTCTCGGCCGGCAGCGCTCTCACGCAGTGGGCAGGGGAAGCTTCCTGGGATCTCGACTTGGAAGAGACGGACTACCGGGTGCGCTACTGCGCCCAGGGCCTGGACGAGGCGCATCGCCAGGGAACCCGGCTGGACGACGAGCCGCACTTGGACCGCTATTTGCTGCAGTTCTGGCCCGCTCCACCCGCACCGGACCGCATCCTGAAACAGACCTCGGCGACTGCCGCGTACTGGCACGACTACGCCCGCCGCCAGCCCGCTCCACCCACACCGGCCGAACGCGCCGAGGCCGAACGCCAAGCCCGCCTCGCGCGGGAACAGGCCGAGGAAGAACGCCGGCTCGCCCACGAACGGTGGCAGTGGGGCGGACGATCACCGAGCCGCACCCTGCGCGAGGTCGGGGGTAACGTCCGCGGCCTGCTCGCCTTCGACCCTGACCTCGTCCACGCCATCGATGCCGCCACGCCCGAGACCCAGCGGGCGACAGCGCTGCTGGCCGCACGCCGGGCCTGTGAGGTGGCCGGGCTCACCGACCTCGGCTGGATCGCCGCAGGGCTCACTGCCTTGGCCGAAGGCCGCCCGCTGCCACCGCCCCTCGATGACCCGGCCCAGGCGTGGCGGACTCTGGGAGCGGACCCCCAAGTCCCCGGCGGGACCGTCGGTCGGGCCGTCCCGCCCAAGCGGCCCCCCTTCCAGCCACCTGCCCGCAGCGACGCACACACTCCGATGCCCAAGCCCATGGCCCTCCCGCGGATCACAGGTCCCGCAGCCACCTTGGTGGAGCCGCCGGACCCTGCCGTACCACCGACACCGGAGCCCGGGGGAGCGATGCCGTTCACGGTGAGGGTCACGCTCGGCGAGCCGGACCCGTCCCTGCGGATGTCCCAGCCCCACATGGCTTTGCCCGCGCTGCTCGGCGCGGCCGAACCCGACCCGCTCCAGGCGGCCCTGGATGCGGTGTATGCGGCCGTGGCCGCTTACGGCGAGGATTACCGGACACTTCTGCGAGAGGTCCGGTCCGCCTGCCAGGAGCTGTGAAAGGCAGTGCGGTGTGGGAGGCTCCGGTTCCTGAGCTACGGCCTTGCAGTCTGGGAAGGCGACAGACCGGCAGGCGACAAGATCGCCGGCCGGTTCTGCAGCGACCTGCACGACCGCTACATGGGCGGTGAGGGGGAGAGCTTCCCTCACAAC
Source organism: Streptomyces ambofaciens ATCC 23877 (assembly GCF_001267885.1). Lineage (NCBI taxonomy): Bacteria > Bacillati > Actinomycetota > Actinomycetes > Kitasatosporales > Streptomycetaceae > Streptomyces > Streptomyces ambofaciens. The sequence continues at coordinate 8,062,187 of NZ_CP012382.1, forward strand.
GCATCGCGGTGTACGTGGCCGCGCTGCTTGAACGGTGGTGCGATGCCCCCGAGAACGAGGAGAGCACCTCGCCCTGGCCGACCGGCCCCTTGATCAGTGAAGTCAGCGGTCCGCTGATCTCCGTCCCTATGCGGTGGAGCACGGCTGAGGAGGCATCAGCCTACGCGGCGGCCGTCGTCCAGTGCATGTGACCGGCCTGCTTCGATGCGCAGCAGGACAGGCTCAGCTGTTCGGACGGCCCTCCAGCCACCTGGCGCCTCAATGTCAACCACGACGACTCAGTGACCGAGAACTCGCCCAGCTTCACACTGAGAAGCACGAAAACCGAACAGCACGCCCGGCCCTGTTCCTGTTGCGGCACCGAGCTGCTTCAGAACTGGCACGGTCCGCTGATGACCGGGCAGCCCTTCCCTACCGCGTGAGCCGAGTGCTCCTTCCTCAGTGCCCCGGCCGCCGTACAGGGGGAGCTCGCGTGTTCGCCGTGGTCACGTATCGTCGGCCGCAGTCCGGCCTGGACCAGGAGCCGCAGCCCTCCGCAGGCTTGGGTCCTGACCGTCATCACCCGCCATCCGCTTGCCTGGTGGCCGTCCAGACCGGCGGACGGGCGGCGTCACGCGGGGGCACCGAGCGGCGGGTGCTCGAGCACGCGGGGCTTGTACTCGACCAGCTGGATGCGGCCGTCGAAGGTGCGGTGCTCGTTCATCTCGAGGGCAACGTCCGGATAGCCGTCGTAGATGCGTTCTTCACCCGTGGCCCCGGTGATCACGGGGAACATCACGACCCGGAAGCGGTCGACGAGTCCGGCTCGTAGCAGGGACCGGCACAGGCTGAGGCTGCCGATCGTGCTGAGGAGCCCCGAGCCACTCGACTTCATGGCGCGGACCGCCTCGACGGCGTCGTCACGGACGAGCGTGGAGTTGGCCCACCTCAGTGGCTCCTCGAGTGAAGAGGAGAACACCACCTTGGACGCTTGCGTGAGCTCGTCGACGGACGCCTCTTCTTCGGGCCTGAACTCGTCTTGGCCGTCGGGGACCTGGCCTGCAGCGAAGCCCGACATGAGGCGGTAGGTGTTCGCTCCCATCAGGTAGGTGGCTTCGGGTTGCTCGCTGAGCCATGAGAGGTACTCCGGGCCTTCGAGGCCCCAGAACCCTGGCCATCCCTGTCCCGATGCGTAGCCGTCGAGGGAGGTGATGAAGTCGACGAGAAGCTCCGACATGGCGGTGTCCTTTCCTGGGGTGTCACGAGCTTGGACTGGTCGGAAGCCACAAACTCATCGGCCACGCTGTGAAGTAACAAGAAACCCGTGGCAGCCGAACCGATCGGCAGGGCGCCACCCGCGGACGGCCCACGCCGACCGTCATGCTCAGCCAGGCCAAGTACAACGCTCAGTGGCCAACTACGACGCTCAGTCACAACGGATGGCACGCGGCAACAGTCCGGTGTACAGGAAGCGGGTATTCGATGTTCTGTTCGATAATGTGGTGGGGAGGTGAGGGTAGTGACGGACACCGACACGCGGGCAAACCGGGTGTCGACGGCGACGCATGTGCGCTGCCCCGATCGTGTCCGGGAGGAGGTCCACCGGTAGGTTCTGGAGCTACTAACCGACCTCTCCCCAGTAGTGCAGGCGCTGCCGCCGACCGCGGCCCTGATGGAGCTGAAGGGTGCGCTGCGCATCCTCGGGCCTGATACGCACCGGCTGGGCGAGATCCTGCGGGTGCGCATCCTGTCCCGCCTCGGGGTCGACGTGCGGGTTGGTATTGGTCCGTCGATCACCGTCGCGGCCACCGCCTCCGCTCAGGTCGCCCCGCCGGGCGGGGTCCTGACCGTTGCCCCTGGCCGTGTGACGAAGGGCTCGCCTCGCCGCCGGTCGAAGCCCTCAACGGTATCGGCCCCGTCAGGTCGGCGCACTGCATGACCACGGCATTCACATCGTGGGCCTGCTCGCCGCCGTCTCACCCGAGACCACGCAACGCCTCCTCGGCGGCAAAGCCGGCCACCTCGCCGCCGACCGGGCCTGCGGCTTCGGCCCCGCCCTGTCGTGCCCCGCCCTCTGCCGCATCTGCCGTCGTCCGCCTGCGCTTCGATCAGAACGTTTCGACCGCCGACAGCCCCACCGTAGGCCCGAGCACCCGAACGTGGGAGGTCGGCTCTGCCGAGGGCAGGGCCGCCGTCACGCCCGTGGAGGGCGGTGATCTGTCACCCTGCGCAACCTGTTCAAGGACGGCAGCTACCTGGACACCAACGGACACGCCTCCGCGGACCAGAATGAGGCCGGCGCAAGTACGACGTGCACACAGCCAAGACCGCTGACCGCGGCACGGGCACCGCTGAGTAGCGGATCTTCGGCCAGACCTCCACCCCGCAGAACACCCGCCGGCATTGTGTGACCTGCATGGGTGTCTCAAGTCCCAAGGTGTCTCAGGCGGCGCACCGCCGCAGACGAGACATGCTCGTCGACCATGGCTCGGGGAGCCAAGTAAGGAAATTGGGCCGCGCGTCCGTCGGCACGGCACAGTTGGCCTGCGTGAATGAAGGGGATGCAGCGGGCTGCCGGCGCGGTTGTCGGCTAGGTGGTGGGTGACGCCCTGGGTGGCCCCTTCGAGTTCGATCCGCAGGAAGCCTCCTCGGCCCGGTTTCCAGCGCCTGGTGGCGGCGGTGAGATGTGTGGAGGCGGTGACTGCGATTCCGGTGAGGCGACAGACGACACGCAGATGGCCGTCCTGGGAGTCGCTGCTGGAGCAGGGCGGGCTGGATCTGCCGGATGTCTTCGCCCGCTTCCAGCGTTGGGCAGTATCAGACCCCAAGGACATCGCCCGGGTCCTTCCCCTGGCGTCCGCGCCCCAGTTGAGTACGACGCACACCGCCAGCGGGCCGACGGCCCCCTTCAGCCTTCCGGTAGGGCAGGAGCCGGGCGAGGCGGTGCGGGCCGCCGCTTGCTCGCCTGCGGCCTCAGATACGCCAAGAGCGGAGGGTGTCCGCGATGTCGTAGATCTTGAGCCGGGTCTCGCGGGCTTTTCTGATCAGGTCGGACAGCGCTCCGTACGGTGGGTCGATGCCTTCACCGGACTGGTCGAGGTACTGGGTGGTGACGAAGGCGGCGAAGAGGCTGTTGCGGTGGGGGAGCGGTTCGAGCCGCACGATGGTGTGCAGGAGCGCGGCAGCACGCCACGCCGCGTCGGGGTTGGACTCGGCAAGCGTCGGTGTGCGGGTTTTGTGGCGGGCGACGGCCGCGACAAGGGCGGAGTAGTCGGTGACGGACACGTCGTCGTGGCCGAGGGCGATGTCCTGAACGTCCAGGAGCCAGGAGACATCTACGTACAGGCTCTCGCTCATCAGGCGGCAGTGGCTCCTCGGCCGCGCTCGGAGGGAGGAATCTCCTCCGGGAACGCCGCGTCGAACTCCTCACGCAGCCTGTCCGCCCAAGACGCAGCGCCTGCGACGAACCGCCTACGGTGCATCTCCCGCACGCCCAGGTCGTGCAGGTACTGCTTGAGGCTCTTGCCCTCAGCGGCGGCAGCAGCACGCACGCCTTCCATCTCTTCTTCGGTGAAGGACACATTCAGTGACGGCATACCCGCATGGTACCTACTTGGTGCCTGCCGAGGAAGCAGAGTAGGCGGTGACGCCCCCGGCCCGGTCCAGGACTGGCCGGGGGCGGACCTGCCGCCGCTCGCGTATCGCCCGCCGCACCCGCGGCCCGCTGTTCCTCACCGACCGCAAGGCCCCGGCCGGTACGCCGACGCTCGACGTGTGCCCGGAGACCGGCCGGGCCCGGCTCTCCTACCGCCGGGCCGAGGAGATCTGCGAGGAGAGCACCCGACTACTGGCCGACCCGCTCGCCTCACCCGAGGACATCATGGACCTGGGCGGCTGGACCCTGCACCGGCTGCGGCACTCCGGGCTCACGCACGGCGCGGAAGGCGGCACCTCCACCCCGATGCTGCTGGCCCGCTCCCGCCACGCTTCTGTCCGCTCCCTGGAGCGGTACGCCCGCCCCGGTGTTGACGCGGTCGCCCGGTACGTCGCCGAGCGCGACATGGCCGCCCGCCGTTGTAGGTGAGCCCTCAAAAGTTGACCTCGCGGCTGTTTGCTCCCTTCTCCTCGGTCACGCGCCTTCATCCCGGCGGACGGAGAAGGCACCCGCGCCAGCCGCTATGACTGCCGCCTCGGCGGCCCGTTCCGGGAGTTGGGGGTCGGGATCGGCGCGCAGGAGTACCAGCTGGTGGTAGAGGGGCGCGGTGGCGGCGATCAGCAGGCTCCGCGCGTCCGTGTGCCGTGCGGGCAGTTCGCCGCGCTCGGCCGCGCGCTCGACGAGGATCTCGCACTGGGCGTACCGGTCCGCCCACAGCCGCGTCTGGGCCCGTGCGGCCTGTTCGGAGTGGAACGAGGCGGCCATCAAGGCGAGCGCGAACGACGGCTGTGCGACCAGGGACTCCTGGATCTCCCGGTTGAGGGCCGTCAGATCGCCGCGCAGGGAACCGGTGTCCGGCGGCCGCCAGTCGATCTCGCCCGCGGCGTCGATGACGTCGACGAGCAGGCCGCCGACATCGCGCCACCGCCGGTAGACCGTGGCGCGGTGCACTCCGGCCCGCGCCGCGACCCCCTCCATGGTGAGTCCTTCGTGACCGCCTTCGGCGAGTTCGGCGCGCACCGCGTCGAGGACCTGGGCGCGGACGCGGGCGGTGCGACCGCCCGGACGGCGGTCCGACGTCGTGTCCAGTGGGTCTGTCATTGGCAATCAGTATCCGGTTGATCAAGGTGGCAGGGCTGTGCCAACATCTTAACGCGACAGTTGTCGCCTTAGGTTCACTAGAGAGGAACCGCATCCACGATGCCGCCCGTTCTCGCCGACCCCACCGTGCTCCATCCGATGCCCGAGCACCCGCGCGTGGTTCTGCTCAAGCCGCTGGTGAAGTCGCCGCTGATCGAGGTCGGTGACTTCTCCTACTACGACGATCCGGACGACCCGACCGCGTTCGAGACGCGCAACGTGCTCTACCACTACGGTCCCGAGCGGCTCGTCATCGGCAAGTACTGCGCGCTGGGGACGGGCACCCGGTTCATCATGAACGGCGCCAACCACCGCATGGACGGCCCGTCGACCTTCCCGTTCCCCACCATGGGGGGCTCCTGGGCGGAGCACTTCGACCTGATCACCGGCCTGCCCGGCCGGGGCGACACGGTCGTCGGCAACGACGTGTGGTTCGGCCACGGCGCCACGGTCATGCCCGGGGTGCGCATCGGACACGGCGCGATCGTCGCCGCCGGCGCCGTGGTGACCGCCGACGTCCCCGACTACGGCATCGTCGGCGGCAACCCCGCCCGGCTCATCCGCACCCGCTACGACGCCGCGGACACCGCACGCCTCCTCGCCGTGGCGTGGTGGGACTGGTCCGTGCGGCACATCACCAGGCACGTGCGGACGATCATGTCCGGGACCGTCGCCGACCTGGAGGAGGCCGCCGCGCAGATCGACCAGCCCTGACATCGCGTCCTCACCACACCGCCCGCTCCCGTCCCGCGCCAGAAACGAGTGATCGCCCATGTCCCGTCTCCGCGCCCATATCGCGATGGTCGGCGTCCCCATCGTCAGCCATGTCCTGCCCAGCCTGGCGCTCATCCGTGAGCTGGTGGCCCGCGGGCACCGGGTCACCTACGCCAACGATCCGTTCGTGGCCGACCGGATCGAAGCGGCCGGCGCGGAGCTGGTGCCCTGCACCTCCACGTTGCCCGTCGCGGACAACGCCTGGCCTGCCGATCCCATCGCCGCGGCGAGCCTCTTCCTCGACGACGCCGTCCAAGCGCTCCCGCAACTGCGCGCCGCCTACGACGACGATCCGGCCGACCTGTACCTCTACGACATCGGCGCCTATGCCGCGCGTGCCCTAGCCGAAGCCCAGGGCCGTCCCCTCGTGCAGGTGTCCCCGACATTCGTCGGCTGGGACGGCTACCAGGAGGAAGTCGCGGCACATCTGCGGAAGCTGCCCGGCGCCGACGCGTACCGGGACAGGTTCGCACGGTGGCTCGCCGACTGCGGTGCGACCACCACGGAGGTGGACACGTTCTCAGGCCCACCCGCCCGGGCCCTCGCCTTGATCCCGAGAGCGATGCAGCCGCACGCCGATCGAGTCGACACCGACACGGTGACCTTCGTCGGCCCCTGCTTCGACACCCGAGCGGACACGGACGGCTGGACCCGCCCGGCGACCGCGGACAACGTGCTGCTGATCTCGCTCGGCTCGGCGTACACGCGCCAGCCCGCGTTCTACCGCCAGTGCATCGCGGCCTTCGGCGACCTGCCCGGCTGGCACGTGGTACTCCAGATCGGCAAGTACACCGACCCCGGAGAACTCGGCACCATCCCGCCCAACGTCGAAGTGCACTCCTGGGTCCCACAGCGGGCGGTCTTGGAACAGACGGACGCCTTCGTCACTCACGCCGGCATGGGCGGCTGCGGCGAAGGGCTCCTCGCCGGCGTTCCCATGATCGCCGTGCCGCAGGGAGCCGAGCAGTTCATGAACGCCGACCGGCTCGTCGAACTCGGCGTCGCCCGCCGTGTGGACACTGCTGACGCCACCGCCGAGATTCTTCGCGCGGCGCTGAACGACCTGGTCACGGATCCGGAACGCGCTGACCGGTCCAAGCAGTTGCAGGCCGCCGCCCGGGCCGAGGGCGGCACCCCGCGCGCTGCTGACCTCATCGAGAACATCCTGACCGCCGCCGAGGGCCCTGCGCTCTGAGCACGGCCGCTTCCCTTCCCCCGGTTGGCGCCGTCCTTATCCGAGGAGCTGCACCTGCAGTTACAGGCACGGGGAAGATCACCGCAAAGGGCGGGGAGGCGGAGTGGATTCGGAAGATGTACGCGCAGCGGCGCACCCGCCCGGTCATGCCTCCACCGTGAGCCCGGCTCTGGTCAGGTGGATGCCGTGGCGCCCTGGCCCTCGGAAGCACGAGGGCGGGGCACCGTCGCTGCTGGGGTCAACCCAGGCCCAGGTCGAGGCGGCTGTTCATGTCCAGCTCGAACCTGCCATACGGGTTCACACGCGTCCAGAACAGCGGCGACAGCGCCCGCCGGTCCGCATCGGTGAGCATGTCGGCCCACTTCGGGTCGGCGAGGACCTGCTGCATCAGCAGCGTGTTGACGTTGACGAGGGCGGACTGGAGCCGATGGAGGGCGAGCATGGACACGGCCTGGGACTCCTTGTCCTGCCAGGCCAGGTCGCCGTCCTTGCCGTAGAAGAGGTCTTTGTTCGCACTGTTCCAGTTCTCCACGACCTGCAAGCCCTCATGGATCTCCTGCCGCAGCTGGACGTGGGCGAGGTAGTCGCAGACGAACGAGGTGCGCACCGCCCGCCCGAGTGCCTCGATCACCTGATAGGTGGGGTGCTTCGGCCCGCCGAGGGTGAAGCGGCGCAGGACCTGCTCGGCCTCCGCGGTGCCCAGGCGCAGGGTGGTGGTGTGCTTCACGATCTGGTCGTACTGCTGGCGGATCAGATCCCAGTTGATCGTCTTGGTGGACAGCACCGGCGCGAGGTTCGGCCAGTTCCCGTTCTCACCGGCCGCCGGCCGATACAGCTTCGCGGAGCCGATGTTCTTCAGCCTGGGCATGAGCTTGAAGTCGAGCGCCGACCAGTGCCTCGACGTCTGCTTTGAGCTGGGCGAGCTCCTCCGCGTCGGTGGCCCGTAGTTCGTTCAGCCGGCGGATCCGCTCGCGAAGGCGCCGCTTGCTGTTCGGGATTCCCCCTCGGGCCGGAGAGGACCGGTCATTCGTCCCTGCGTTCATCTGCGGCTGCTGCGCTCATGAGATTCTCCCGCGACGGCCGCGTCAAACCGCGGATAGCCGTCCTTAGACGCGACGGCTTCCGGTGTCTCGCATACGGCACCGTAGACGACCTCACCATCGGTCACGTACAGCACCAGTCGGCAGGCGGTCGGCACGGCATAGTGCTGGTCACGCAGCAATCCAGGGGTGGACCGTCCTGTCGCGGCGCAGGTTGCATGTTCTCGTCGGATATTGAGTGGTGTCGCCATCAGGAGGCCACGGCCAGGGCCAGCGAGGCGACCGCGGTGGCGAGGTAGAAGCCGGGAAACGCGAGGTTGTAGAGCACGCGAGCGCGCAGGTGGAAGGTGAGCGCACCCAGGTAGAGCAGGACGAGACCGCAGGCCGCGGCGACGCCCAGGGGACGCAGTGCGGCGTTGAAGAGGCTGAGGAGGAGGCCCGCCGCACCAGCCAGCTTGAGGGTGGCCAGCCGGGGGAGCCAGGACCGGGGGACACCCACCTGCGCCGAGTTGGCGAGCACGAAGCGCGCCCCGGTGAGGTCGGCGGCGGCGATACCGACGTTGACGGCGGCGGTGAGCAGGGTGACGACGAGGAGCGCGAGGTGGGTACCGGTCATGCGTCCAGGATTCGCAGGCATCTTGGCACCGTCCAATACCTGCTTCTATAACCTCGCCGCATGGATGTGGACACGCGCTTGCTTCGGTACTTCGCCGCAGTGGTGGAGGAGGGCAGCCTGACGGGAGCCGCGAAGAGGCTGTTCGTCTCGCAACCGGCGCTGACCAAGCAGATCCGGCGCCTGGAGGACGATCTCGGGGTGCGGCTCTTCGTGCGTTCGCGGTCGGGGATGGCGGTGACCGAGGCCGGCCATGAACTCGCCTCGCGGGTGCCCGCACTGCTGGACGGATGGGAGGAGGCGGTGCAGGCGACCGGCCGGGCGGCGCGTGTGCTGCGCCTGGGCTTCCTGGACGCGGGCGCGGTGGGGACCGTCCACGAGGGGATCGCCGAGTTCCGCCGCGCACAGCCGGAGTGGCGGGTGGAACTGCGGCAGTTCGACTGGTCGGACCCGAGCGCCGGTCTGGCCCGTGGGGAGGTGGATGCCGCAGTGGTGCGTTTGCCGTTTCCGGGTCAGGAAGGCTTCGCAGTGCGGGAGTTGTTCGCTGAGGAACGTGGAGTACTGCTGCAAGCTCGGCATCCGCTGGCGAACAGCGAGACGGTGGAGTTCCGCGAGCTGTGGGACGAGCCGTTCGTCGCGGCCGGAGCCGAGACCGGAGCCTGGAGGGAACACTGGCTGGCGGCGAAGGAGCGCGACGAGCACCCCATCCGGGTCGGCGCCGTCACCAGCCGTCCCGACGAGTGGCTCGGAGCGGTGGCCGGCGGCTGCGTGGCGCTGGCCCCGGCGTCGGTGGCCCGTTTCTACTCTCACCCGGACGTGGTGTTCCGTGCGGTCCGCGGGGTCTCACCGAGCCGGGTGGGACTGGCCCGGCGTCGGCGGCGGATGCACGAGGCGGTGCTGAATGAGCTGCTCCAGGCCATCACCGCGACGGCCTGAGATCACGGCATGGCGGTCCGCCGACGCCACCGTCTCTCGTCGACGCTGGAGGACGTCACTGCGGACTTGCGCGCTGCGGCTGTGACCGAGCACCGTAGACGGCCTGGGTGGACAACCTCGATGCTCACCTTCAGGCGGGGAACGTCAGTGGTCCTGGGTGCGGGGGCGAGCCGCGTCACAGCAACGCAGCGATGCCCTCCGGGTTCTCTGGCAGTCCAGCCGCGCGGAACCACAGCCAGTTCCCGCGGATGCTGCCCGTCGCCTCGTCGGTTTCTATGAACGCCCGCAGCAGTGCGCGTTGGGCGGGGGTGAGCGAGCGGGTCGGGTCGTAGCCACCGGAGAAGGCTCTGAACAGGATAGGCCCGCGTTCGTGGTCGACGATGGACCTGTGGCCCGCGGCCACCATGGCGATGGCCACCGGTGCCACCTCCTCGAACGATGCGGCCAGGTCGAGCGCGGAACGCAGTACCGTGAACCGGAACCACCCGACGACCCCGTACAGCGGCTCGGGGAACCACCCGTCCGTCGTGCGGGGGTCCCGCAGCGCGTCGAGGAGCACGGCGAGAGCGCGGCGCCGATCGACTCGGACGGGACCGAGCGCGGCACAGACCCGCACGGCCGGGTCGGGGTCGGCGAGCAGGTCGGAGGTGTCCATCCCCCACAGACTCAGCGCCCGCGCCACGGCGGCTCGCTCACGCCGGCCCGTCATGGCGCCCAGCCGGGCCCGCAGCAGCGCGGCGGCGCGCGGTATCCGGTCGGCCAGGGCCGGGGCGCAGAGGAGTGGCACCGCGGCGCTGAGCGCGGTCTCACAGATGTGGGGGTCGGAGGAGGAAAGGAACGGCTCGACGGCGTCGTACAGGGCGGGCCGGATGTTCCGGCACGCTTGCAGTGCGGCGAGCTCGTCGGGGTCCCGCTGGCCTCGGGTGACCTCGTGCCAGGGCTGCCACTCCCAGTTGGCTCGGTCCCGCGCCGGGTCCTCCCCATAGGCGGCCGACTCGGCCACTTGCCCCAGCCAGCCGAGCAGGGCGGCCCGCAGGGTGCGTGGCGGCCCGTCGTCCCACGGGAAGTGTCCCTCGTGCTCGGCGAGGCCCATGGGGTGGTCGAGGATCGCGGCGACGAACAGCGCCGCGGGCGCGGTGACCGTGTACAGAGAGCCCTGATGCAGCACGCCCATGTCCAACGTGGCCAACGCCCCGGACCGCACCTCGGCATCCTCGTCCAGAAGGGAGCACAGGGAGACGGGTATGTCCTCGCCGGAGCCGTAGGCGTGCCGGTGAGAAGCCCAGTCCGTCTCCCACAGCAGTGCTTGAGTCACTGCCGGCAACCCGCTCAGAATCCGCCTCATGCGGGCACTCTCGTTGTCCGTCATACCAGCACCCTGCCAGCACCCACCGACAACGCTCCCTCTCGGAAGCTCACGGGGCAGCACCAGTGCTCTACCGCAGCGGGCCATCCACCGCTCACAGGGGGCCAACCAGCCCGCTCAAGTGTGACTGGGTGGCGTAGTTGGCCCGGCTGGCCAAGTGCGCACTCAGTTTCGCGGTGGCAGTGTCAGAGGCCGTTCTCTTTCCGAATGCCGTGTGCGGATTCCGCTGGTCAGGCATGAGATTGCGGCTGTGGCGGGAGTCTCGACTCGTTGCTGATCGAGTCGGTGGGGGTGGCGGATGCCGTCGATGCGGGCGGTCCTGGAAACGCGGCGGAAGGCCGCTGCCGTGCGGGTGGATGAGCTCGAAGCCGAACTGAAGCGGGTGCGGGCAGACTTGGCGGATGCCGAGGAGGTTCTCAAGCTTCGGACGATCGGCCTCGAGCAGTATCTGGAAGCGCTCGCCGAGGAGGAACAGCCGGCCGAGACAGTCGTTGGCCCGTCGCCGAGGACGCCGGTGGGCCCGCGCCGTGCGGTGCCACATCGACAGGACGCGGCCGGGGTCGAAGACCTGTCGGTGGACTACCAGGCGGTGATGGCAGCCGCGGCCGAGGCCGGGAACGACGGGCTGGGTGCCCGGCGGGCGGCCGTGGTGCTTGGCTGGGACAGTGCCTCGGCCTCACGTGTCGAGGGTGCGAGAGCACGGCTGAAGAGGCTGGTGGAACGGGGCTGGCTGGTGGAGACGAAGCCCGGGAGGTTCACCCTGCCGTCAGCACTGCAGGCCGACGAGATCGTGCGGCCAGGCGGCGGCTCATCAGGGCGATCATCGACCAGCGGATGACGGCTTCGCTCGTGTCGGGGCGGCGTTCGTAGTCCCTGACCAGGCGGCGGCTGCGCAGAAACCACGCAAAGGACCGTTCGACGACCCAGCGGCGGGGAAGGGCCTGGAAGCCTCGAACATCTTCACTGCGGCGGACGATGTCGAGGACGAGGCCGAAGTGCTGGCTGGTCCAGTCGGTGAGGTGGCCGGTGTAGCCGCCATCGGCCCAGACCCGGGCCAGCCGCCGGAAGCGGCCGGCCGCCGCTGGCAGAAGGGACCGGGCGCCGTCCCGATCGGTCACGGACGCCGGTGTGACCAGCACAGTCAGGAGAAGTCCGAGCGTGTCGGTGAGCAGGTGCCGCTTGCGACCGTTGATTTTCTTGCCCGCGTCGAAGCCCCGTGAGCCGAAGGTGACGGTGGCGTCCGCTTTCACCGACTGCGAGTCCACGATCCCCGCGCTCGGCTCGGCGCTGCGGCCTTCGCCGGCGCGGACGGCTTCCCGCAACCGGTCGTGCAGCTCGGTGACCAGTCCCGTGTCCCGCCAGCGGGCAAAGAAGGCGTAGACGCGCGGCCAGGGCGGGAAGTCCGCGGGCATTGCCCGCCACTTGATGCCGTTGTCGACGAGGTAGCGCACTGCGTCGATCATCTGCCGGTGGCAGTAGCCCTCCGGACGCCCGCCGCGGCCCGAAAGCCAGCCCGGCACCGGAAGAAGGTCCCTCACCACGGCCCACTCGGCATCGCTCATGTCCGAGCCGTATCGGGGCCGGCGCTGCGGCCGGTCGACTGCGTTCCCGAACCTGTGGGCGAGGCAGTCACACCCACGAGTGGACGAACTGGACTCGGCGACCACGACCACGCGACACTTCGACAACAGGGCCTCTTGCTTCTCGCTGGACTCGACATCCGCGAGCTACCAAGAGGCCCTTCCTTCATGCACCCGCCCCGGACAACTCACCCGAACCAGGACCCCGTTCGAACCTGCCCGACCGCACGAGCGGATAGAGAACAGGCAGTCAGGGCGCGGGCAAGCGCATCGCCGACGCGCTCCGAGTGATCCGGCAGGTGTCCCGTGGCCCAGCCGGTGGCCAGGTCCAAGAAGTCAGCAAGATCCTTTTCTGCGCCTGTCAGTGCCTTCGCGGGCGCACAGCCATTGTCGACCTCAGCCAGCTGCTCCGCCGCCCGCTCCGCACGGTGTCCTGGCGATGTGCTTGACCTCGAGTGGAGTAGAGGTCGCAGAGTGGGTGCCTTCTGCAGGCCTACCCAAAGGAACGGTTATGCGTGCCGTTGTGCTGCACGAGT